>JAFQOG010000033.1 GCA_017420755.1 Clostridia bacterium
CCCACACGGAGTTTGCAATAGGAAAAGCATCAAAAATTTTCCACACCTTACTCATAAGCTCTAAAGGATACTCAATATCGTTAGGCCGTGGTAATATTCCATGCAATAGTGCACAGGACAGTGCATCATCAAAGCTCCAATACGGACGTCTTTCATATGCTAAAAATTCAGTTGGCACACCCATATTTTTTCCGATGTATTCCGTACGGAAGAAATCAAGGTCGATATGAGTCATCTTGCCCTGCATTAGCTCAGATTGCAAGGTTTCACCACACCAAATTTGGTCAATATAAGGCAACACTGTAAAGTTCAACAGTCCATACATATGAACGTTTATATGTCCGCCTCTTGATTTAACCTCCTTATATAGCTTTCTGAAAAGCTCTCTTATTGAATTAATAGGATAAGTACCGTGAGGCGTGCCATCACTATCATACCATCCACAACCATGGTCGGTGTTATAGCACAGTCTTGGGTTAGCGGTGCTATCTAAATAAACTCCATCAATATTGCAATCGTCCATTATTTTTGCAACGCCATCAACAAAATAGTCAGAATAGTCGCTATTATAGCATATAGAAAGCGCCCTTTGATAAGGCACACGCCACCAGCCACCGCCATATTTGCCATCTTTGTTTTTGTTGACAACCTTGCTTGATAGCTGACTCCACACGGTTGACATTGTTGATATTTCATAACCGAAATACGTGTAAACCTTAATTCCTCTTTTGTGGCACTCGTCCACAATGTATTTCAATTGAGATTCTGTATATTCTGACAATTCAAAAAAGTTTTGGGATTTATTCCATTTTTCGTGCAAGATAAGTGTATTTACGCCCTTTTCCTTCAGCTTGTCAAATCGATTATCTTGGCTTAAAAAGTCCCTATAATTGCCCTTAATCTTAATGCCACAATCCAAATGAAGCGCATTATGTATATATGGATTTTTAGGATAAGGCTTAACAGGTGTCAAATGAAATCCAAAATGAAAATCAATCGGGACAAAATGCTCGTATCCTTTTTCTGTATTGCCATCCCATACTTTGGGGTGGCTGTCTAACAATCTTACACGAAGTATTGCTTCATTTTCTGTTAAAATAATCTCTATTGACTTTTTATAATCATCATTTTGCCAAGAACGATAATTTTCCGCAAACCAACCAAGGCCAAGCTCATCATTTCCTAGCCACAAAATCGGTTTAAAGGGTATGTGAAAGCCGTCCCTTAGTATTTTTCCGCTACCCGAGGTTGAGGAGCTTTTTATAACGCTTCCGTCATAGCAATATTTTTCTCCACCCGGGTACATATGATAAAGCTGAAAAAACTCTTTTTTAAGTGGTATTTCAAGCCAAAGCTTATCTAACTTGAAGTTCAATGGTTTTATCTCTCCAACGCCTAAAGCCTGTGCAACTGTTAGTCCCTTTGGCATAAGCTTTAAATCAATATCACAGGAGCCGTCGAAGTGAACTGTTGAGCAAAAATCCACAATAAAGCGCTTGGATTGCTTGCATCCGCAAATGATAGCCTTTTCATCTGATCTGCTTTGAATAAAGCTTTCGCTTTCATTATTTTGATAGTCATCTTCAAACTCTGCTATTTCTGCATCCTCCTCCACGACGAGACGCATAGGCGAAGATAAGAGCTCGTTTTTGCCAACCATCATAGAGCAAATCATTCCGTCAGCCCCAAAGGAATAGCTTTTATCCACAATTTCCACCGTATGTGTGAAATTTTCAGTTCTTACTCTTACAGGAGTAAACGGACTTGGTATTTTCATTTTCCCCTCCTTTAATGCATTCTAAAATCAAGAGTATAGGGTATTGGGTATTTATCTAAAATCTCTTTTTCGGTAATTTCTTTATAGCTTCGCATTTCATCCTTTGCAATTATGCGACGATAAAGCTCTACCCAAATTGCAGATATGGAATATTCTCCCTCTCTAATATCAGGAATTACAAGGTTGGGAGAAAGAATTGCTTTTGCCTTTTCAAGTTCCCCTAATTCTACTAAGCATTTTGCACGGTACATCTGTATGCGACCATTTGATATTCCCTCAGACAAAGTCAAAAAGTCTTTATATCGTTTAGCCTTTATAGAAATCTCACCATACAAAATAAGTAATGAAATATCGTTTTTTTCCAAGCTCACTGCTTGACAAATATATTCATAGCCTTTTTGAACATTATCCTTCAAATTGACTTCGATTTGCGCAAGACAGGCAAGTGCAAGATGCTCGTATTTTCCCTTTACTGCCCAAAAATCTGCCTCTGCGCGTTCAAGCATCCTATTATTTACAGCTATTATACCACTCATATAACGGTCGTAATCGTTTTTTTGAGCTTTCTTATCAATCAAGCTTAAATACCTTTCATCAATGGCGTATTCAAAATTTGGTATCTTTGGTGTAGGCTCTTGATTTATCAAGGTTGCCAAATAATTGTTATTTTTGTCCTTAATTTTCGGAAATTCACATATTGTTGGAGCTTCCCTTGGATCAAGCATTTTTGCCAAAGCGCCACGCTCTGAACCGTAAATTACCGGCTCATAGCTTTCTTTTATATCGAAAAAGTCACCAAACTCGCAATCGTGTGCTAATCTATCAATTTCCTCGCACACGTCATTATAATTATCGTCTTTACATTTCACTGTAACGGAACGATAGCATTCGTTCCAGGAAACAATTTGTCGTGCATCCATTGGAATATGTTCAAATTGGGTTTTGGCAAGCCCCGCCTGAATTTCCGCATACTCGCCACCGTCCGTTAACCAATCATTCCAATGCTTTCCGCCCTCGGTGTTACCCCAAACGAAAAGTTTTCTGCCCACAAGAGTTTTATCTGAAAGCTGTAATAAACCCGTTCCATCATTTTCAATTGACGCAATCCACTTTTTA
>JAFQOG010000034.1 GCA_017420755.1 Clostridia bacterium
CGCAACATACGTTATTTTAAATGGTGAGGTTTCATACCTAACTGACGGTGCAATAAGCAAAACAGCACAAGCAATCACATTTAATGATTTCTTAGGAAATGAATAAAACAAAAAAAGAACCGCAACCGCGGTTCTTTTTTTATGTAAAGAGCAGTGTAAAATATTGATTTAAAGGATTTCATATGATATAATTATCATATAACAATTTTGGAGAGATTATGGAAAAGATTATAACCTACGAAAATTTGAGAAATTTTGCCTATTCAAATGATAAAATCGTAGAAGGCAAAATAAAAGGCGTTGTGCTTGACTTTTTTGGTCTTGGTGGCCAAGCGATGTACTGGGATGACACAGAAAACGGAAAATATTTTGCAAAAAATGGGATTTTGTATGTTGTTCCATATAATAACCCATGGGCTTGGATGAACAAACAGGCTGTTTCGATAACCGACGAAATTTTAGATGCTCTGTTTGATAAATATGACTTGGATGAAAGCTCCCCAATTGTTTCAACCGGTGGCAGTATGGGTGGAATGTCAGCGCTTGTTTACACAAAATACGCAAGGCGCACGCCCGTTGCTTGCGTTGCAAACTGTCCCGTTTGTGACCTTGTTTACCACTTTACTGAAAGGGTTGATTTGCCAAGAACCCTATATAGCGCCTTTTATAATGAGGAAAAAACATTAAATGAAGCTTTAATGAGCGCATCCCCTTATCATTTGGCAGAGAAAATGCCTAAGATTAACTATCATATTTTCCATTGCTCATCTGATACGGCTGTTAATATTGACAGGCACTCGCGCCAGCTTGTTTTGAAAATGCAGGAGCTTGGCTTTAGTATTACGTTTGATGTAATAGAGGGCAGAGAGCATTGCGATTTGACCCCAGAGGCAAAGGATAAATATTTATCATATTGCGTTAGTGAAATTTTAAAATAATTGACCACGTGTCTAAATTGGAGGATAAAATGAAACAAGTATTTAACCCATATACCCCTATAAATGAATATGTCCCAGACGCAGAGCCACACGTTTTTGGCGACCGTGTTTATATATATGGCTCACACGACAAGGAGGGCGGCGAATTTTTCTGTATGCTCGACTACGTTACATATTCAGCACCTGTTGACAATCTAAAGGATTGGCGATATGAAGGTGTTATATACAAGGCGAGCCAAGACCCACTATATCCAAAGTTCCGTTATATGTACGCGCCCGATGTTGTAAAAGGGAATGACGGCAAATATTATCTTTACTATTCACTTGCTGACACCCATGCGTGCAGTGATATTATGAGTGTGGCAGTGGCTGATTCTCCAGTTGGCCCATTTGAATATCTTGGAGTTGTGAAAAATCCTGACGGCACCCCACTTCAGGACTATATCATTTTTGACCCAGGCCTAATCAATGATGACGGACGAATTTATCTTTACTATGGCGTATGGTACGACTGGGACGAGCGCCCTGACTACACAAGCGAGCAGAGCATGAAAAAGCAGATGGAAATGTACCGCAAGACGAGAGAGGAAATTGAAAACACACCAGGTGGTGTTCAAGGTCCTGTTTGCGTTGAGCTTGAAGACGATATGATGACGATAAAGTCTAAGCCGAAACGTATTTTTCCGGCTGTTTATACAGATACCCCATTCGGTAAGCACCAATTCTTTGAGGCAAGCTCAATACGTAAAATCGGAAAGAAATATTACTTTATTTATTCCGCCTTTACAAATCAAGAGCTTGCATATGCTGTAAGTGATTATCCAGACCGTGATTTTGAGTATGGCGGAGTTTTGGTGTCAAATGGTGATATTTATTATAAGGGCAGACTGCCAAAGGATAGACTTGCAAGAACAGGCAACACACACGGAAGCATAGAGAATA
Organism: Clostridia bacterium; assembly: GCA_017420755.1. Lineage (GTDB taxonomy): Bacteria > Bacillota > Clostridia > Oscillospirales > CAG-272 > RGIG2000. The sequence goes on from JAFQOG010000034.1 coordinate 1,881, forward strand.
TAAATGGCGAGTGGTACGTTTTCTATCACCGTCAAACAAGACGTGATGAGTTTTCACGTCAGGCGTGTGCTGAAAAAATTGAAATTTTAGAGGACGGCTCGATTCCTCAGGTGGAAATGACCTCCTGTGGTCTTAATGGCGGACCACTTTTGGCAGAGGGCGAATATTCTGCATTTATTTCCTGTAACCTAACAGACGGAAACTTACCACACGGTAAATTTGAATACGAATGTCCTCACTTAACAAGCCAAGGAAAAGACTACTTTGCTACTGAGATACATAATGGTACAATGATGGGCTTTAAGTATTTTAGCTTTAACAACTTAAAATCAATTGGCATAAATTATAGAAGCGGAAAGAGAAAGCCAAATGGCAAGATTTATATAAAAACCGATTTAAACGGCGCACCAATTGGCAAAATAGATATAAACGGCTGTGACTCCTTTATGTGGGCTGACACACCTGTTACGGCTGAAAACGGCACATATCCTGTATACTTTATCTACGAGGGAGATGGCATTATCGATATTAGGGATATTAGATTTAACTAATATGGAGAATTGAATGAAAAAATGGTCACATATGTCAAGGTCGCATATGGTCAAGCTGATTTATCGAAGCACCTTATTTTTAGGTGCCTTGATATATTTTCTTGTGCGCCTTGCAACTGGCACAAAATATGGTGAAAGCAATGTTTTGTTCGTTGATTTTTCAGATGGCGTACCGGTGATTCTTATAATAATGACATTCGTTTTTGTTGGCGAGATGATTTTTCGGCTTTTTCCAACAAGGCACGAGGCAATGGGAAGCCAAAAAATGTTCAAGGTCAATTATATACCAAGATTAAAGGAAGAAATCAAGCCACAAAAGCAGCATTGGGCAAGGACCTTTTTCGTCTTTGCTTCGTGGTCAGCCTTAAATCTTGTAATTGGATTTATTTACCTGTTTGGAAACGGCAAAATAATATCCGATGACGTTATGGTTTTGATATGTCTTTTTTACTCGGTATGTGACCTTATTTGCATTATGTTTTTCTGCCCGTTTCAAGCTTGGATGATGAAAAACAAGTGCTGTAATACGTGCAGAATTTATAACTGGGATTACCTTATGATGTTTACACCATTTATTTTTATGGTTTTTAGGTCGGGTCCGATTTTGCATTATGTAATGCTTGGCTGTGCCTTGATTCTTTTTGTGGCTTGGGAAATGAGCTACCGACTTTTTCCAAAAAGATTTACAGAAAACACAAACGACCGTCTTTCGTGCAAGAACTGTAACGAATGGCTGTGCAGGCACAACAAATTTTTTTCATCTAAAAAGGAGATAAAACGAAGCTTAGATGACAAAAATAATAAATAAAGAGATGCATTTGCATCTCTTTTTATATTGCAAAAGCAGTTAATATATGCTATAATTTTACAAGAAAATTTATGAGGTGACAAAATGAAAAGGATTGAGGGAAAAGGCTTTGATTATGAGCGCGCACTCTACGGTAGTGAAAACGTAGAGGCAATTAGATGTCGCTTTGAAGGTAAGGCAGATGGAGAAAGCGCGTTTAAGGAAAGCAAAAATTTAATAATAAATAGTTGCTTTTTTGATTTGCGTTACCCGTTTTGGCACGTAAATAAAATGGAGCTATCAAATAGCGAAATGACAATAAATTGTCGCGCACCCCTATGGTATACCTCTGATGTCGAAATAAATGCTTGTACTATAAATTCCGTCAAGGCTTTACGTGAATGTCAAAATATTGAGATAGAAAATTCGACTATAAATTCAGTAGAGTTCGGCTGGCGCTGTGATGGCGTGAAAATGAATCACTCTAAAATTAGTGGTGAATATTTTATGCTGATGTCAAAAAATCTTAGTGTATCCGACATTGATTTTAGCGGTAAATATTCATTTCAGTACATAGAAAATGCAACCTTTGAAAACTGTAATTTTGACACTAAGGATGCATTTTGGCACGCAAAGAATGTGTATGTTAAAAACTGCAAGGTAAAGGGCGAATATTTAGGCTGGTATTCAGAAGATATTACATTTGAAAACTGCGTAATAACAGGGACACAACCACTTTGCTACGCAAAGGGCTTGAGGCTTATAAATTGCGAAATGCACGAGGCTGATCTCTCCTTTGAAAAAAGCGAGGTTGAGGCGCAAATTACATCGCATATAATAAGCATTAAAAACCCAAAATTGGGCAAAATTACAGCGCCAAGCGTTGACACTATTATTAAAGACGATAAAGAGGCAAGGGCAGAAATTATAATAGGCGAGATGGCGACTGTATGATAAAAAGAATTAAAAAATTGCCGTGGTATTTAATGCCGACAATACTTACACTTGCTTGGCCAACAATGCTTGAGCAGCTTTTGCATACTGCCGTTCAGTATGTAGACACCGCAATGGTTGGCTCGCTTGGTACTGAGGCAACTGCGGCTGTTGGCTCAACCACCACGGTTAACTGGCTTGTTAGCAGTACAATATCGGCAGTTGGCGTAGGCTTTTTGGCATTCATCTCGCAATCAAGGGGCGCAAAGAGATATGATGACGCAAGAAAAGCAAGCGCACAAGCTGTTTTAGCTGTTTTGGTTTTAGGTATATTTTTTACTGTGGTTACCTTGGCTCTTTCCCCAATTGTGCCAACATTAATGAGGGTGGAGCCGTCACTTAGAAAAACATCATCAATATATTTCTTTATTCTTTATACACCTATGCTCGCGCGTGCTGCAAGTATAATTTTAGGCACGGTTTTAAGGGCGGCAGGGGACACCAAAACCCCAATGCGTGTTGGAATTTTAGTAAATATAATCAATGTCGTTTTAAACTTTTTCTTCATATACGAAACAAGGGTAGTATATGTTTTTGACTTTTTCTTGTTTATCCCTGGTGCAGGTCTTGGCGTTATAGGTGCAGGCATTGCCAGTGCGATTTCATTTTTAGTTGGTGGGATTTTAATAACTGTAGCCCTGTTTAGGCACAAGGAAATTTCTCCACGTGGGCAGTCCTTTAAGCCCAACAAGGAGATTTTAAAGCCTTGTATAAGAGTTGCCTTTCCAAACTCCTTACAGCGCTTTGGCACGTCCTTTGGCTATGTCGCATTTGCTTCTATGATAAACTCAATCGGTGGCATTGCAACAGCTGCACATACAATTGCAAACACAGTCGAATCTGCCTTTTATGTGCCTGGCTATGGTATGCAAAGTGCCACAGCAACCCTGTCAGGCAACGCCCTTGGCGCAAAGGATAGAGAAGGCTTAAAAAGCCTTTCTAAAATGATAATTTTGCTTGAGCTTATGTTGATGCTCGTTTCCGGCACACTTCTTTTCATTTTCGCACCGAAGCTTGTCGGTCTTTTCTCCCGCGATAACGAGGTTATTGAGCTTGGCACATTAGTTTTACGTATGGTCGCATTATCCGAGCCGTTTTATGGCATTTCCATAGTGATTGAGGGAATGATGCAGGGAATGGGCAAAACCAAAATGCCATTTATAACAAATATAGTAGGTATGTGGGGCGTGCGTATCTTAGGCACATTCATTTTTACACAGCTGTTTAAGTATGGTCTTGTCTCAGCCTGGGCATGTATGATTTTGCACAACCTAACACTATTTGCCGTTTTTCTAATCTATTATTTGAGCGGAAGATATTGGCCTAAAAAAGAAAAAGCAAAATAAAGAAGCCGAGGAAAATCCTCGGCTTTTACTTTTAATGATTAATAGTTAATTTCTCTTACCTCAAAGTAGGCTTGTGGGTGTGCACAGGTTGGGCAGATTTCTGGTGCCTTTGTGCCAACAACGATGTGACCACAGTTACGGCATTCCCAAACCTTAACCTCGCTCTTTTCAAATACCTTCTTTGTTTCAACGTTATTAAGAAGTGCGCGATATCTTTCCTCGTGCTCCTTTTCAATAGCAGCAACCAAACGGAATTTCTCAGCTAAATCGTGGAAGCCCTCCTCGTCTGCGGTCTTAGCGAACTCAGCGTACATATCAGTCCACTCGTAGTTTTCGCCCTCAGCAGCGGAGAGTAGGTTTTCAGCTGTGTTGCCGATTCCCTTAAGCTCCTTGAACCACAATTTTGCGTGTTCCTTTTCGTTGTCAGCTGTCTTTAAGAATAGAGCAGAGATTTGCTCATATCCTTCCTTCTTTGCAACTGATGCAAAGTAAGTGTACTTGTTTCTTGCTTGGCTCTCACCTGCAAAAGCAGCCTCTAAGTTCTTTTCAGTTTGTGTGCCTGCGTACTTTGTCTTCTTGTCTTCCATAATTACCTCCAAAGCACCACCCGTCGCCTTGCAAACAGGACAAACAGGCTCGATAACTCCGTCCTCAACCTCAAATGTCGCCTTGCAAATTTTACATGTGTACTTTTTCATTTTTTCTCCTTAAATTTTTATTTATTAAATTAGTTTTAATAATTCATCCTTAGTGCGATAACCAACAATTTTATTTTTGATTTCGCCATTTTTGTAAACGAAAATTGTTGGAATGCTTGCAATGCCAAAGCCCATAGCAAGCTCACCGTCATTATCAACATTAACCTTGCAAAGCTTAATTTCCTTATTTTCTTGTACGATTTCCTCTAAAATAGGGGCAATCATCTTGCAAGGACCACACCAATCAGCATAGAAATCAACAATAACAGTGCCCTCGCATTTTAGAACCTCGTTTTCGTAATTATTTTTAGTAACTATCATAAAATCACCTCATTTGGATTTATAGTACAATCTACAGTGACAAAAGCCCTCAAAGTCAGGGTCGTTTATCTGGCTTTTGAATTCCTCACACATACATTTGTTCTCAGGGAGCTTGCCAAGCTTGCAGGGGCAAAAGCCGTCTTTCTTTTTAAGACCCTCTTTTATGGTTTTGACAACCTCGGCGTCGGGATTAAGTGTGATTTTCATATATTATCCCCCTTTTTTATTTATTATAACACTATTGCGCAAAAATTGGAAGATATTATATAAAAATTTTTCCCTTGAAAATATATATTATGTGTGCTAAAATATTTTAATAGGATTGTTTAGACCAATTAGGAGGTATTTATGGATTATCGTATAGAGCATGACTCAATGGGTGAAATTAAGGTTCCGGCTGATAAGTATTGGGGCGCACAAACCCAGCGTAGCCTTGAAAACTTTAAAATAGGCAATAAAATGCCAAAGGAAATTATAAATGCCTTTGCTTATTTAAAGCTTGGCGCTGCAAGAGCAAATTCTGCTCTTTTATCAGATAGAATGACTAAAGAAAAGCTCAATATAATAGAGAAGGTAGTAAGTGAAATTTTAGACGGCAAGCTATATGACCATTTTCCACTTGTTGTTTATCAAACTGGCAGTGGCACACAATCAAATATGAATGTGAACGAGGTTATTTCTAATCGTGGAAATGAGATAGCTGGCAAAAAGCTTCTTCACCCAAATGATGATGTTAATATGTCTCAGTCCTCAAACGACACCTTCCCAACTGCAATGCACATTTCAGCCGTTCTTGCGATAAAGACAAGGCTTTTTCCAGCGTTAAGTGAGCTAACTTACGCACTGAAGGCGCTTGAAAAGGAAAACGAGGGTATAATCAAAAGTGGTAGGACACATCTTCAAGACGCAACCCCTATTTCGTTTAGCCAAGAGATTAGTGGTTGGCGCGCATCAATCGAGCGCGATTATGAAATGATTGAAAAATCCCTTGAGCCACTCAAGAATCTTGCTTTAGGCGCAACAGCAGTCGGCACAGGCTTAAATGCCCCAAAGGGATATGATGTGTTAGTCGCTGAAGAAATTTCAAAGATAAGCGGCGTTGATTATAGAACAGAGAATAATAAATTCCACGCACTTACCTCAAAGGGTGAAATAGTCTTTTGCCATGGTGCATTAAAGGCGCTTGCCTCTGATTTACTTAAAATTGCAAATGATATCAGATGGCTCGCAAGTGGTCCACGTCTTGGCCTTGGCGAAATTACGATACCAGCAAATGAGCCAGGGTCATCAATTATGCCAGGTAAGGTAAACCCAACTCAATGTGAGGCGCTCACTATGGTTTCGGTACAGGTTATGGGCAATGACACAACCATCGGAATCGCTGCGTCTCAAGGCAACTTTGAATTAAACGTATATATGCCAGTTATTATTTATAACTTCTTAGAGTCGGTTAATCTTCTTTCTGACGCAATCACATCATTTACTAATAATTGCGTTCGTGGAATTAAGCCGAATTCCGAAAAAATGAAGGAAAATTTAAATAATTCACTTATGCTTGTAACAGCATTAACTCCTTATATAGGCTACGAAAAGGCAGCGAAGGTTGTTAATGTGGCATACGAAAACGGACTAACCTTAAAGGAAGCAGCGCTTTCACTTGGATATCTAACAGGTGAGCAATTTGACAACTATTTCAAACCGGAAGAAATGATATGAATATAAGAGAAGAATCACTAAAAAAGCACTATGAATGGCAAGGCAAGATAGAGGTAATTTCTCGCGCAAAAATAGAAACAAAAGAGGATTTGTCCTTAGCCTATACCCCAGGCGTTGCCGAGCCGTGCCTTGAAATAAACAAGGACATAAATAAATCGTGGGAATTAACACGTCGCTCCAACTTAGTTGCAGTAGTTACTGACGGAACAGCCGTTCTTGGTCTTGGCGATATTGGACCCGAGGCAGGTATGCCAGTTATGGAGGGAAAATGCACCCTTTTTAAAAGATTTGCTGATGTTGATGCTTTCCCACTATGCATAAAAAGCAAGGACGTGGATGAAATTGTGCGCACAATCTACCTTCTTTCTGGCTCCTTTGGAGGCGTAAATCTTGAGGATATTGCTGCCCCACGTTGCTTTGAAATCGAAAGAAGACTTAAGGAAATTTGCGACATTCCCGTTTTTCACGACGACCAGCACGGCACAGCAATTGTTGTAGGAGCTGCGCTTATAAATGCATTAAAGGTTGTTAAAAAGAGTATAGATAAGGTTAATATTGTAATTTGTGGCGCGGGCTCAGCTGGCATTGCAATTTGCAAGCACCTATTTAATTTAGGTGCTGAAAATATAACAATGATTGACTCTCGTGGAATTGTTTGCAAGGGTGATCCTAAATTAAACAAGGCACAGGCTGAGGTTGCAGAGCTCACAAATAAGGCTCAGAGAAAGGGCGGATTAGCTGATGCTATGTGTGGTGCAGACGTCTTTATTGGCGTTAGCGCACCAAATATCGTAACTGAGGAAATGATAAAATCAATGGCTAAGGATGCTGTTGTTTTTCCAATGGCAAACCCAACGCCTGAGATTATGCCAGACCTTGCAAAGAAGGCAGGCGCTAAGGTTGTCGGAACAGGCAGAAGTGATTTTCCAAACCAAATCAACAATGTTTTGGCGTTCCCTGGCATTTTCCGAGGAGCTCTTGACTGTCGTGCAACATGCATAAACGAGGAAATGAAAATTGCAACCTCGTATGCTCTTGCTAATCTTATAAAGGACGAGGAGTTAAACGAAAATTACGTTATTCCGTCTCCACTTGACCAACGCGTTTCCAAAGCCGTGGCAGAGGCTGTTATGGATGTGGCACGTAAAACTGGCGTTGCAAAAATATAGTAAAAAAGCAGATAGCAATAAGCTATCTGCTTTGTTTTATTTCCAATCAAGCTCGGCGATTTTATAGTGGTATTTTCATTTTCACCTCAAATATTTGTCAATAAAAGGCTCTAATTCTTCAAGCTCGCCCTCTTTGAATAGACACTTGTATTTTTCAAAGTAAGCAAGCAATTTTTCTTTGTTTATTTCTTTTGGCTTGTCGCTTCCCACACGGCGCTCAAAGTTAGCATAAAGAATATTTTCCTTGTCCTTACCACTTAGGTTAAGACCAGTTAAATTCCTGTCATTAAAAGCCTTTTGCACCTTGTCGGTTGCAATAAAGTGGTAAAGTCTATCAATGCACCAAGCGTGTGTGTAGGATTCCCAAGGGAAGGTAGCATCAGTTCCAACCAAAATTCTATCTGAATACTTTTTAAAGAAGTCAACATAGAAATCGTGGTTGTCCTCAAATGCAAAATACATCTCAGTGCCTGGGGTAATATCAACTGCCATATTCTCGTATTTTTTGAACATAGCCTCTAATTTGTCTGGGTACTTTGCATAGAAAAAGAAATGCGCAAAGGTAACATTTAATTTTGGGTATTTGTCAAGAATTGTCTCAACTTCCTTAACAACGGTTTTAAAATGTGGGTATGTTCCGTTGCCATAGAACCAACCAGTATCCTTTGCCCAATCAGGCGCTAAATCGTAGTCCCAAAACTCGTCTGGGTCGTTTACGTGAAAGACAATATGTGTGCCGTCCTTTTCTGCCTCGCAAAAGAATTCGTCAAGCGTTGGGAACAAAAGTGTGCCACCAAGAGGCTTTAAGCAGGTAGGCTTGCCCTCAATTAGCTTAATTCCATCAAAGCCAATCTCCATCATTTCCTTGTACTGAGTTACAAGCTCCATGCCGGCTGGCACATTAGCAGTAATTGGGTACTCAACGTGGTGCAAGCAACCGTGCGCAAAGGTTTCCTTATGCGCTAATTTATAAAGCGCCATCATAATGTTGTTCGCCACTCCACTTGCGTGATTGTTGAGGGAGCAAAGGTTAAGTCCGTTTAGGTTCATACCCTCGCGATATGGCTCAAACGCATCAATAAATGAGCCAACCTCGTCGTTCTTCCACGCTTCAATGTGAAGGTGGCTATCTATAATCTTGTCATCAATTTTTGGTTCGTTAAACATAATGTACCTCATAATAATCATTGGTTATGTAGGGGAGGGGCTTGCTCCTCCCGTCTTGTAGTGGCGAGTATTTTTCGTCCGTTGTTAAAACCTAACAGTAACGCTCTCTCCAACCTTGATAAAAATCTTCTTAAAATTGAGCAATTCGGGATGTGGCTCGTATTTGAACTTCAAAACAGAGTAGTCAGTATCCATTCCACCTCGGTTGGTTACGACAACCTCGTTTTCATTTACCCATTTTTCCTCAATGTCTCCATAGGTTAGACCATAGCCAAACTTATATAGTGGCTCGCCCTTGAAGAATTTATATGTACGATTTTCCATGCTGTAATCACGGAAATCGGGTAGGTCATCATCACTCTTATAGAATGTAACAGGCAAACGGCCGCTTGGGGAGGTTTTGCCAAAAAGCACATTTGCAAGTGCGTGGCCGCATTCAGCACCACCATAGAAGCATTGAATAACAGCATCGCATTCCTTATCTTGGTCAACGAGGGAAACACAGCTACCACTGATGTTAACAAAAATTGTGGGCTTGCCAAGCTTCATAACCTCGCGGTAAAGCATCTTCTGTGGTTCAGGCAACTCAATTGATTTTTTGTCACCGGCAACATCGCCATTGTAGGCATCGCCCTCCTCACCCTCAATGGATGGGTTAAGACCCATACACATTATAACAAGGTCAGCCTTTGAGGCAGCAATTACACCCTCACGGAATGGGTTTCCACTCCACATAGTAGAGCCAACATCAGTTGGATGACATCCTCCAGCATAAATAACCTTGCCCTCAAACTCGTCTTGAATACCACGGAGAGGTGTATAGTATCTTGATGGGTTACCGTTATAGTTGCCAATCAAGGTGCTAAATCTATCACTGTTTGGACCAATTACTGCAATTGTCTTATATTTAGATTTGTCAAGAGGTAAAATACCGTTATTTTTCAAAAGAACCAAGCTTTCCTCTGACATTTTTAGGTTCAATTTATTGTGCTTTTCGCATTCTACAACATCAAATGAAATATTGTTATATTCGCAATCGTCATCGAACATACCAAGGCGGAAGCGTGCCTCGAACAGCTTAGTTACAGCCTCGGTAATTGTTTTTTCAGTGATTAAATCCATTTCGTATGCCTCATAAAGAGAGAGGTAGGCATCGCCACAGTTTAAATGACAACCGTTGTTAAGCGCCAAAGCTACGCTTTCTGGCTCGGTGTTGGTTACCTTGTGACCTGTATGGAAATCACGGATAGCGCCACAGTCGGAAACTACATATCCCTTAAAGCCAAATTCACCAAAAAGAATATCACCAAGTAAGGTCTTTGAGCCACAGCAAACCTCGCCGTTAACTCGGTTGTAAGCGCCCATAACAGCAGAGGGGTCAGCGTTATCAATACAATATTTAAAGGCGCTTAAATATGTCTCATATAAGTCCTTTTGGGAAACAACAGCATTAAAGCCGTGGCGCTCATATTCTGGGCCACTGTGCACGCAATAGTGCTTAATTGTTGCATCAAGCTTTCTGTATTTGCCCTTGCCTTGAAGTCCTTTAATAAAGGCTGTGCCCATTTTACCGGTTAAAAGTGGGTCCTCGCCATATGTTTCGTGTCCGCGCCCCCAACGTGGGTCTCTGAAAATATTGATGTTAGGAGACCAATATGTAAGACCTTGATATTGCTCAGTTGAGCCGAATTTTTTAAATTCATTGTATTTTGCACGCGCCTCGTCTGAAATTGCAGTTGCAACATCAAACATAAGCTCCTCATTAAAGCTCGCCGCCATACCAATAGCTTGTGGAAAAACAGTAGCTGAGCCCTGACGAGCCACACCATGTAAGCACTCATTCCACCAGTTATAAGCTGGCACACCCAAGCGTTCAATCGCAGGTGCATCATAGCGCATTTGCCCCATCTTTTCTTCTATGGTCATTTTCGAAACTAATTCCTTAGCTCTTTCATAAAAGGTCATAAAAGCCTCCTAAATTTATTAATAAATTTAACTATCATCATTGTAGCACATATGTTTTTGTAAATCAATACTAAAAAGTAAATTGCTGAAGGATTTGCAATTATAATTTTGTAATGCTAAACATATACTATTTTGAAATAAAACAAGTTCAATTTACGCACATATCGAATTTATTTGGAAAAAATATTGACTTTTTTGGAAAATGTGCTATAATTGATTTGAAAAGAGGGGGTATTGTATGAAAAATATTAACAAAGAAAAGGTTAAGCAATACATTTTAACTCATATAAAAGACAATGAGCTTGTTGCAAAAACAGTTGACACCTTTAAAATTTCAAAGTCCTCAGTTTACAATTATTTAAATGAGCTAGTTAATGAAGGCATAATTGAAAAAAATCAAAGAGGAACATATCAAACGGTAAGTAAGGATTATGAGTATGTTTATTTAAATAATGAGCTAAGTGAAGATAAAATATTTGATAATGATATTGCTAAGCATGTTAATATGTACGAAAAAAATGTCTTTTCGATATGGCGTTATGCTTTTACTGAAATGATGAATAATGCAATTGAGCATTCGCATGCTAAGGGAATTATCGTAAATGTTCATGTTGATGCTGTGAGTACATTAATTTCAATATTTGATAATGGAATAGGAATCTTTAATAACATTAAAGAGTTTGTAAAAAAAGAGGAGAATAAAGATATTACTTTAGAGGAAGCTGCTCAGCTTTTATTTGCTGGCAAATTTACGACAGCAAAGAGTATGCACTCAGGCGAGGGCATTTTCTTTACATCTCACCTTATGGATTCATTTTTGATTTGCTCTGATAAAGTAACATTTTCACGTACTCCATTTAATGAGTTCCAGATTTCTCTTGATGGGTGTGTTAAAGGAACATGGGTATTTATGCTATTGAATAACCACAGCAAAAAAACAACAAAAGAGGTTTTTAATAGATTTTCAAGTGTTGAAGAGGGCTTTATAAAAACGCAAATTCCGATAGCGCACCTGTTTCCGAATGGCAGTCCTGTTTCTCGTTCAGAAGCAAGGCGACTCGGGGAGCTTGTTTTAAAATTCAAGGAAATCGATCTTGATTTTACAAATGTTGAGGAGCTTGGTCAAGCCTTTTGTCATGAGCTTTTTATAGTTTGGCAAGCAAGAAATCCGGAAAAGCAACTAAACATTTTAAACGCAAACGAAGATGTCTTAAATATGATAAACAGAGTTAAAAACACCAAGTAGGAGGCAATATGAGAAGCTTTATTTTAGGAACAGACTGGGGCGCGGACTGTGACGATTGCGTTGCAATAAGAGTGCTTGCAAGAATGGTAAAGGCAGGCAAAATCAATCTTCTCGGTATAGGAATTAATTGCGTAAAGGAGCACGCATATGCTTCAATGAAAGCCTTTTTAAAGTTTGAGGGGATTGATGTGCCTGTTGGCATTGACCCACGCTCACACGAAACCGAGGGCTGGACATGGACAGAGAATTACCAACCACGCCTTGCAAAATTAGAGCCGGAATTATCAAATGACGATGCTGAAAGCGCGGTGAGAGTTTATCGTCGTGCTATTGCCGAGGCAGAGGGCAAGGTTGAAATTATGGAAATCGGCTTTTTACAGGTGCTTGGCGACTTTTTAAGGAGCGAGGGCGACGATATTTCCCCAAAAACCGGCTACGAATTATGTAAAGAAAAGGTAGAAAGAATTTGGTCAATGGCAGGTAGATGGGACATTGACGGTGGGCGCGAGTTTAATATCGCGTGGACGCCACTCACTCGCGAGGCTGCAAATTACATTTTTGATAACTGTCCTGTGCCAATCACACTTCTTGGCTGGGAGGTTGGTGATTCGGTTATTACCGGCGCAAACCTCAGCCACGACGATTATCTATGGCAAGCAATGGCAGACCACGGATACAAGGAGGGGCGCTCATCCTGGGACCCAATGCTTGTTTATCTTGCAATAGTGGGCGACCCACAAAAGGCAGGGTACGACACAGTAACAGGCAAGGCTTCACTTGAGGTTGATACAGGCAAAAACCACTTTGAGCTTGACCCAAATGGTATGCACACTTACGTTATTAAAAATCAACCCGACTCATATTACCAAAATACAATCAACGAAATAATCGCATAAAAAAAGGACACCAATAGCGTGATACTCTTAACGGAGTATCACGCTAACTCTATTCGCCTTTGGCGAGTTCTATTGCTACGCAGTGATATTCGGCTTACGCCGAGTGATATTTGCTTCGCAAGTTTTGAGGCGAATAGAATATCACTGAAGCCGCAAGGCTTAAATATCACTGTCGCTGTGCGACAATATCACTCTTTGCGTCAGCAAAGAATATCACTTTATACCAACAGAAAAAGAGATAACATTTCGGTACTAATCGATTCGTTATCTCTTTCTGTCGTTATAGGGGTTTGGGCTTAGCTCATTTGCGTTTGACCAGTCAAATGCGATGCTTGCATTTTTATCAAAGTGAAAATTCTCCGCTAAGGACATCACCCAATCGGTGTCCTTTTAATTTAATGTTTGAAAGCGGATCCTTCGACTCACTTCGCTCACTCAGAATTATTTTATTTATCCTCTAAGTATCCTAAATAATCAAGCCAAACTAAAACGTGTGAGGCGAACAAGCCTCCTTTGTGCAAAGGGAGGTGTCTGCAAAGCAGACGGAGGGATTGATATTTTATTTATCCTCTAAATAACCGAGGTAATCAAGC
>JAFQOG010000035.1 GCA_017420755.1 Clostridia bacterium
CAAGCAAGAACTTGTTATCTGTAATGATCATTTTACTTGCGCTACTATTGATCATCAGCTCTACTCCGTGGTAACGGAAGCTTGCGTGGATAAACGACGCCATATCGCAGTCAACGGGTGGCAAAAGATGGTTGCCACGCTGAACTATTGTTGTTTTTATTCCAAGCTCAGCAAGGTTTTCCGCCATTTCAAGACCGATAAAGCCACCGCCGATAATAACTGCCGTCTTAGGCTGATTTTGCTCGACAAAAGCGCGGATTTTTAGCGTATCTTCTACTGTTCGAAGCGTAAAGGTTCTTTCATTTTCAGTATAGAAATCGGGCAAAATAGGCTTTGCTCCGGGGGATAAAATAAGCTTGTCATAGCTTTCCGTGAAGCTTGCTCCTGTTTTTAGGTCGGTCACAGAAACAGTTTTGTTTTTTGCGTCGATATCGGTTACCTCGTGGTTTACCTTGGCTTTGATTCTAAATCGCCTATAAAAACCCTCGGGCGTTTGCAGTGTTAAGTCCTCTTTGTCCTCAATAACGCCACCGATATAATATGGCAAGCCACAGTTTGCATATGAAATATAACCCGAGCGCTCAAAAATAATAATCTCCGCATTCTCGTCTAATCTTCTTATTCTTGCCGCAGCAGTTGCTCCACCAGCAACTCCACCAATAATTACAACCTTCATAGGCTCTCCTTTTTAAATAATTTTTAAAATATAACATCGCAAGTATATTAATCTAAATCTATTCTATCATAATATGTGCATTCTTTCAACATAATAAAGCAAAAACGAGTGCCGAATTTGGCACTCGCTTTTAGGAGGTTATAAATCAAAGATTTCCTTTGAAATTCTTTGCAAACAAATTTTTAGTTTTATATTTATCGAGGTAATTTGTCACAGAACATAAAGAGATTTGATGTTACTCTTTCTTGGTCGGTCAATGGTTTGAAGGTTCCGTTTTCATATAGTTTTTCCATAACCATTATGGCAATATCACTGCTAATAAAACCGGAAACTGTCCAACAAACAATTAAATCATGCATTTGTGGTGGGTAATACTTTGTTTCCATCATAGCAAATTCCAAGATTTTTGACTTGAATTTTTCCTTAATATCGTCACTTAATTCGGGGATTTTGTCAAAAAATTCTCCACTATTACCTTTAACAATCATTATATTTGGTTTTCCGTCATCTGTGATAAAATCCCTCTCTCTTAAACGGTTGAATTTTTCGGCGTTAGCGCAACTATCGCTGATAGTTCCTGATATAAGCTCGTAAACGTATTCGTAATCCTTATAATCATTATTTCTCCAAGCGCCCTCGCGCGAGGATAAATAAGAGTCGATAGACCAAGAGAAAACGGAGGGATATTTGCCCGAATCTCTTAGCATACTTCCGCAAGCCCAATAATTTTTCATTTCAATAGTTGGCACGTAGTCTTTATCCTCTTGCTCTGCACGTAACTCTACAAACGCAATAAAATCACCACCTGCGGTTGTCTTGATATCATATTTTGACATATCCTTCGACATTGGAATAACGCATTTGTTTGTAATAGCGTAAAATATAGCCGCCGCTTCTAAAAGCTCGTAATTGCCACTTGGTATGTAAATGTTGTCCAAGTTTGCGACTGCTTTTCTCACAAGTGGGACATATTCTTTGGCAATAATATCTGATATCGCAATCATTGTTTTATATTTTTCTTCTTTCAGAGCAAGAGAATATTTTTGAGGCGAAAATTTTACGTAGGTTGTGTATCTGTCGCCTTTTGTTTTCACAAGAAAACCATTATCCTCTAAAAATTTAACCTTATCCTCAATAAATACAGGAGTAAGACCTAATTCCTCTGCGATTTCTTCAAGAGTTTTCGGTTCAAAATAAACACTGTAAACGATGTTAAGATTTAATTTGTCACCAATATATGACTCAGGACCGTTATCTCTTCCAGGATTTCCACTATGCCCATAGCTCATTGCTTCAATGGGATTCAATCCTAAATTTCCAATTTTTCTTTCCATAGTAATGCCTTTCTTCAATTCATTTCGTGCTTGATTCAAGTGCCATTTCACAGTACCTATGGGAATATCCATTATGGTAGCAATTTCGTTTACTGTTTTATTTTCATAATAATACTTGTAAACGATTTTCCTACGTTGTTTGGATAGATATGCAACCTCTCTTATAAGACGCTTCTTTTCCTCCTCATCATTTTCAAAGGAATAGGCATCATAGTAAGGTAAAACTAATCCATCAATAGAAACTCCCTCGTGTCGTTTCTTTGTTGCAACGTATTTTGCGTATGTATGCTCACTTATTCTCCAAATATAACCATCTAAGTTGTATATTTCTTCCGCTTTTAAAAGCGATGTATATACAGCAAAGATTATTTCAGAGCATAAATCCTCAGCCTCATCAAATGAAAAGGATTTTTTCACCGCAAAGCCATAAATTTTGTTAAGATACTGTGTGATTACTTTATCAGCCTTTTGTTTTTCCATATTTTTCTCCGGTACCATTTGACTATATAGTGTACAAAGTTTTAAAAAGGTTGGCGTTTTTTAAAATTTTCCAAATTTATTTTACTACATATTGTGATCGGATTCAAGCCTGTTACAGGAAGCGAGTGCCGAAAACCAGCACTCGCGATTTTTATTTGTTTAACAAATACGAATATTCAAGTCTTATTGTTTCTTCCTCTGTTACATATCGGTCAACATATGCAAATTTGTATGTGTCGCAATCTATAACGCCATTTCCTCGTTTGATTCTAATATTTTCAGCTTCTTTTGGTATTGCTTGATAAAGTGCCGACTTTGATTGACTACCCAATTGATTATTGTAAGAGCCATAATAAAGATTTGGGGCTTCTTTAGATTGTTTTATGAAATGCTCCATTATTGAATGGTTTTCATAAACATCATAGCACCAAAAATACTTGAACACCTTTTTCATATATGAAGCCTTTACTCTGCGGTGAGTTTCTGACTCCTCGTAAACCTTCATAACAATTTCATTGCCTTCATTGTCAAATCTTGCACTCATTTCACAACCCTTAGTAAAGCCACTTGACATAATCATATCAGAGTCAGGAATGTTTCCATTAACCTTATCAAGTGCTTTTTGAATCTCTTCGTAATTTGGAAATTCCGTTCTAAAACCTGTATATGCCAGACCAATTTCAGGCATAGATATGCAAAAATAAGATATCTCGTCCTCCTGTGCGAACACCATAGTAGGAATGAGCTTTTGTAAAGCGACTACAATATCGTTGCATTTTGGACAGGTTTTTATATGCTCTTCAACGAGCTTTTTGTGATCAGGCTGAATCGTTCCGTTCGCATAAATAAATAAGTATTTATAAATTTCCTTACATTCCATAAATTTCTCTCCTTTTGTATCTACATTAAAGTGCTTTTTAAGTGTTTCTATTGCATAATGAGTAGCGCTTTTCACAGTACCTTTAGGAATATTCATTTTAGTTGATATTTCCTCTATGCTCATATCATAAAAGTATCGATAGGTTATCATTTGCCTTTGTTTTTCGGGTAGTTTTGATATTTGTAGCATAACACTTGAAATAAGTTCATCGTGTATAAGCTTTTCCTCCGGGCTTAATTCGTCGCTTGAAAGATAACCGTAGAGCGAATCAAATTCCTCATCCTCATAGTCAAGAGATAAACATTCAACCGAGTTTCTTGAATAATAATTATTCAAGTAATTGCTTGCAATACGCAAAAGCCAAGATTTGAATGTGCCATTTTCGATATAATCATCGTATGCTTTATATGCCTTTAGCATGATTTCTTGTAGCATGTCCTCGCATAAGCTCTTGTTTGAAATTTTACTTTTTATATATCTAAGTAGCCAAGGTGCATTTTCCTTGATTACCTCTTCAAAATCTCGTTTGATAGCCTACCCCTCCTTTCAAGCTTCTCGTCTGCACACCTATATAAACACATTTTTTCAAAAAAGGTTCAATTTTTTTGAAAATTTTTCTAAATTTATTTTACTACATATTGTGATTGGATTCAAGTCTGTTACAGGAAGCGAGTGCCGAAGCACTCGCTTTTAGGAGGTATTAACTCAAAGATTCTATAATTTCTTTGAATTCTTTAGTTTCTCTTATACTGTCAAAGCCTTCAACAGAAAGCCAACTATCTCTCATTTTTATTCTTGTTGGTCTTGAATCAGCAGTTTCAAAGTCTTTTTTATGCCATTCTCTATGACCTAACAACAAACTGTCGCTATATCCTTTTTCTGGTCTATTATCAAATTCAATAGCCCATTTTACCGTTGTTTTCAATGTTTCAATGGCTTTTTCTTTGTTTCCTAACCTTGCATATATTTCAGCCATATCAATAAGAGCACCCTCATCAAGCCAATTTTCAATTGTATGCGTCCCATCATAAATCAATTTATCTAATTCAATCAATTTTTCAAACACCTTGATAGAATCTTCGTCAGTGAGATATTTACTACTTGCCAAATGCCAAATTTCATATGATAAATATCTAGCATTTCTGTTTAAGCTTTCCCTTATAAATGGAAGTTTCTCGTTTTCGCTCAATGCCCACCAAATTTGATTTTCTCTTGCATATGCTTCAGAAGGTAATGTTTCATACAGTTTTCTGCCAACATCCTTTCTTCCCATTTCACAGTGCTGGAAAGCAAGCCTGCTAGTAGCTTCCAATCTTATGTTTTGATCAGGACAATACTTTATAATGCGTTCTCCAAGTGAAACTATTTCCGAATCGAATTTTTCTAAATTTTCCTTCCATTCTGGTATATCTGCATCATCAGAGCACGCAATAAATAATGCGTACATCAGTTTGTTTAAAAGCTCATAATTATTAGGAAATTCTTTTACTCCATCACGAGCAATACGTACACATTCGTATACTAAGCCTTTGCTTATTGCCATTTGGAAATCCGATAAATATTTTTCTACTTTTTTGGCTTCAAGATTTTCATCCATCCCCATCAATTTATCTACCGTTATGTTAAAAAAATTTGCAATAACAGGAAGCATTTCAATATCGGGATAGCTTGAATCTGTTTCCCAACGAGAAATGGTTTGACAAGAAACATTAAATATTTCTGCAAGCTGCTCTTGCGTAATATCTCTTTCTCTGCGTAATCTCTTTATATTTTCACCAATACTTAATCTCATAAAATTCTCCTTGTGAAAAAATTGTATTCAGATCTGTTTACAATTTGATTATAGCAGAGATTTTACAGCAATGCAACAACACATAATGAGAGTTTTTTTCAACTGTTACGTGATTTTATACATTAAAATCGATTCTATGAGTTTATTAGCAGATTTCGATTGCACTATGGATGTTGATGCGGTTTATTGTGGTTGAGATTTGACCGTTTTCTTAGGGCTTATAGGTGCCTTGGTAGGTGGTTTCGTTATTGAACTTGTACCATTGATCTATGCTCGCTTTTAGGGACTTGAAATTTACTTCTTTTAGTTTGTTTTGTTATTTGCTCATTTTCTTTTCTTTCGTCTTTATAATCGCCTGTAATCGCTCCCGTAGTTCAGTCTATTGTCTTAACTGCGTTTTTCATTACCTCATCTGTTATATGCGAGTACACATTTAGTATAGTTTCAACCACTTCGTATCCTATAATAATGCTTGCACGTATTTTCACATTGGGGTGGTAGAGGCCGCAAGTTCAAGTCTTGTCACTCAGACCAAACATTTTCATCGTTATGCACAAAAACGATGCCGAAAGACGAGCTTATAGCCGTCGAAATGCACTATATTTAGTGTTTTTTGATGTCTATAGGCTTGTCTTTTTTTGTTTTCTTTTTCGTGAGTTGCAAAAAAAGTTGCAAAAAGGGGTTGACTGATTTTCCCTATATATGCGCTCCAAAAATCCCATTAGCAAAAGACACTAAAAACACGGAAAGGAAAAAATGAAAAACAAGGAAAAAGTAAAGGAACAACTCAAACAGGCTCAAACCAAAGAGCGAAAGAAAGGCACAGGCACAAGGGAAACTGTCAAACGAAACATTTCCCGAAACAAGAAAACAGGCAAGTACATTGTTACCCTATATCTTGGAGCGGAATTAGGGAAACCAAAACGGAGCTTTCAAACGTGCGACACTCTCAAAGAGGCAGAGGCACTTTTGAAAAAGCACGAATACGAAAGGGCGAACTTAGGAAAACGGAGTACAAACACGCAAATAACCATTGAAGAATGCGCAAAAGCCTATATCGCAAACAAACCGCTCGCACCTACTACTAAAGAGGACTATGCCAATATATTAAGGCGCATTGTCAGCAGAGGACTTGGCAGAAAAAAGATAATCCGCACAAAAAAGATTGATATACAGGAGTATATAGACGGACTTTTGCGAGAGGGAGAACTAAAGGCAAAAACCATAAACTCCGACCGCACATTTCTCTGCTCTGTCTTTAATTATGCGAAAGATTGTGAGTACATTTCCGACAACGTCGTAGAGCGTGTAAAAAGGCTTCCTGTTGACGAATTTGAGGGAACGGCATACACAGAGGGGCAAATAAAAGAACTGCTCACAGAGATAGAAAATAGCGGTGATTTGAGGCTCAAAGCCTTTGTATACCTCGGTATGTGCGAGGGAATGCGCAGGGGCGAAATATCGGGGTTGAAATGGGAAAATATCGACTTTGAAAACAGGCGCATACACATTATCGAAGTGAGGACACCTATCAAGGGGCAAGTCATAACGAAAGAGCCGAAAACCAAAAAGAGCCGTAGAACAATAGCTATGACAGATATTGTGAGAACGTGCTTGATTGAATACAGGCAACAACAGGAAGAAAGCGGACTACTCGGAGAGTATGTCATAATCGGAGAAAAAGGACTCCCTCTCCGACCAAACCAAATGAACAACAAGCTCACCCGATTTCTTGAAAAGCACGATTTGAAACACATTCGCATTCACGATCTACGGCACACGTTTTGCACACTTGGCATTGATAGCGGACTTGACTTTGCGCATATGGCGAAATTCTTGGGGCATTCAAATTCACGAATTACAGAGCAGATATACACGCACCTAAAGGACGATAGCATTGACAGAGTGGGAGCGGTAATGCAAAACGCACTCTCCGAAATTATGAATGTACGAGCCGAAAACTAAACACGCCCTATTATAGGCGAACTCAAAATTTCAATAAAAGATTTTCGGGTATAAATATGCGTAGAATATATGATTTTTGTTTTCGGGAATATCCCCTATTATCGGCTACAATAGCCGTCACAGATGTGCGGTAAAACCTAAGAAAGGACTAAAAAATGATACACACGGCAGAATTGATAAAAGAAATAAGCGAAGAAGAATACAAATATATTTTGTCACTCGTTGAAAAATTCGAATACAGAAACAACAAGGCGCACATATACGCACTTGCAGAATACGGAATTACGGACATAGAAATAAACCGATATGTAGCACAAAACTCACCGACAATTACATACTACTGCAAAGCGATTATAAACCTTGCAAGGCTCTCTAATGACGGAAAGCAAGAATACAGGCTTTTCACAGATATTACGGACACAGAAAAACTCTATAAATATTTCAAAAAGTATATTGGGGTATATCTCCCCTATTCTTCCGATTTGAGCGAATGGCGCACACGGCGCATTGATTACACGGTGGATATAAGAACTCCCCTTGTAGAGGCTCATATAAGGGCATTACAGAGGGGTAGAAAGCCACCAACAATGAAAATAGCCGATAATAACCAACACAAGCAAGAACGCAACAGAAGGCATTTTAGAGGCTCTGTGCGCTATCACAACAAAAGCACTATAATCAACATATACGACAAGTATTTTGAGAGGGAATGCAAGCAGAGAGAACGGCAATACACCGATATAGAGGAGCTTGTAAAAAGTCAAGATGTTTTGCGCATAGAGGTACAATGCCTTAAATCAAAAACGAATTATATAAAAGCAAAAAAGAGATTTGAGGGCAAGGAAATCAAGCACTATTTGAGCCAATATGCGGAGATTGAAAATATTATCTTACGTGCCTACACGCAAATAGCCGGACACGCAAATTATTACTCCTATAATAGGGCAAAAGAACTCATTGAGCAATCGACAATCAACAGGCGCACACAGGCAATAATGACCGATGTATTAGCCTTGATAAACGGCAACAGAGGCACACGGAGCGTTTGGAAAGCCGAACTCAAATACAATGAGCTTTACCCGAACGGAATAGCCTTTAAAACCATTCTAAAACACTTTGAGGAAATCGGGGTAAATCCCGTTACTTTACCGAAAGATGTTGAATTTCTCCCTAACTTAGGGGAAGAAATCACCAAATACTTTGATACACTCAAAAAATCAACTCGAACATAAATGCCAATTATGGAATTAAAGGCTATTGTAATTCACCCTATAGTAGGGGAAGTTTTCGAACACATCACCGAACACAAAAAACAAAGGAGAAAAACAATGAAATTTATCAGAAAAAAGGACGGAGAAATCATATCTAAGGGTAGATTTTCCACATCAAACATCACTACTTTTAAGGGCGAAAACGACACCAACGAAAACGTATTTGTTTTTGAATACGAAACAGACGAAATGATACCCTCGGTAAAGGTCGATTGTTGCGTATGTGCCATTACAAAAGATAATACACTTTTTATAGAGGGTATTGCCTACCAAAACGACTATGAGGACATCGAAATCAAAATTGTACTGAACAACAATGAGCAAGAAAATCTGCTCTGCTACATTGTCAACGTGCTTTCACAAAGCATTGTAGCGGAAAAGCAAAAAGAACGCCTATAATAGGGGGAAACTATGAAATTCGTCAATATGGAAAACGGTCAAACACTCTCTAAAGGCAGATTTGAAACCGCCAAAATTGAAGCTATGGAGAGGGATACCGACAATAAAAAAGCTATGGACTTTGCTTTCGAATATGCCACGGACGAAACAATGATACCTGCTATAGGTTTTTCTGCGTTTTGTATCGCAAGTATAACGAAATCGAACACCCTAAACGTTACAGGAATGATATACGGAGATTGTGAAACGTACATAATGATTGATCTTGAAAAGCAAGAGCAAGAAGCTCTGTTATGCTACATAATCAACCTACTTGACGATTAAGGGGCAATATAAGCGGTTTAGGGGCTATTAAAGCCCCTTTTCCTTTACTCTGCGATAGAAAGTATTAGGCTTTAAATTGAGCGTTTCCATAGCCTTTTTAGCGGTTATTTCGCCCGCTCTCCACCTACGGCACACCCTTACAAATTCGCTATCATCAACGGCAATAGCGGAACGACCTTTATATTTGCCCTCTCTCTTGGCAATCTCTATGCCCTCTGCCTGTCGTTCAAGTATATAACCTCTTTCAAGCTCTGCCATAGCTCCGAATATCGTGAGCATA
>JAFQOG010000036.1 GCA_017420755.1 Clostridia bacterium
TATAGATATGAGTAAAACAAAGTGGAAAGATACGCCCCTATTACATAAGGTCGTTACCATAATTTCAGTTCTTGCAAGCCTATCCGTTGTTGTGTTGGCAGTATTGCAGATGTTTGATATTTGGGATCAGGCAATCAACGTCTTTATGCCTTTGATGGGTGTAACAATGCTTTGCCAAAGCTATATGCAATGGAACAATAGCCGTAAGGTCGCTTATTTAAGTATCGGAACGGCAGCGTTTATCTTTATCTGTTCCATCGTAGTTTTCATTGTAAAATAAGGTGAGGAATATGAGTAAAGCAAAAAGAATTGCCGAATGGATCTTAATCGGCTTATTTATTGCAATCGTAGCTTCGATTGCTTCTATCCTAATTTATCGTTCTGTGGTAAACTCCGATTGGTATACCGAAAGGCAAGCCCGAAAGAGCTTTGAGCAGATGGTAGAAAAGGTGAATAACGATATAAAATATATCGAGGTTGACGATAACGTCGAATATCGCTATATATACGATGCTCCTTTTGAACTGTTCGATGATCTCAAAATTAAAAGCTACGAGCGTGTTGAAGATATTGAAAAGTTGCTTAAAATATGGCGTAGCGAACCGTGTGTAACGGTATTCTTTAATGACAATACAGGCACATCGTTCTACATTACCGAGGATGGTAAAATCTATTGGGGTGAGCTTTTTGAAATTGAATCCCCGTCGCTATTGAATTGGTATGCTGAAATTGTCAGCAAAAAGAATTTTGATTCTGTAGATGAAGCTCTTGAATTTGTAGAAATGCCTGCTGCATTAAAGGCGTTAAATCATAATTCTATGCACAATGGCGAAGCTGAACTGTATTTCGGCAAAAATCCCGATTATATCTCGTTACGCTCGACTTATAGTTTTGATGATTTATCGCGCGTGAGCATTGAATCTTTTTACTCCAAAGAGAATTTCGATTTTGAAGCCGAATTCAAAAACAATGTCGGTGATAAGGAATTTTCAAAAGCGGTTAGCAAAAACGGTATAAATTATGAGGTTTATATTGCTCCTATCAGTAACAATGCCACTTCGCATTTGGTGCTTATTTCATCGTTTAATGCGATAAACGGAGAGCCTTGCTTTGCGAAAATCAGTATTGAGTTTTTTGGCGATAACAGCAACACTCTTGATGAAATTCTTGAAAATATAACGATAGCAAATAAACCACAAAAATAATAGCAGTTGTAACCAAATCGTAAAAAAAGCAACATATTAAGTGAAAAGCAAAACATATTGTAACCTTTACGGTCAAAAAAATTGTCTTATATAGTGAAACCCCTTTGCTATAAATATCGTCTTTATATATGAGGACACAAAAAGGAGGACAACACAATGAAAAAAATATTAGCTTTAGCATTAGCCGTGGTAGCACTTTTGTGTTGCTTTGTCGGATGTAGCGAGGGAGTCAAGGAGTATGACAAAACACCCCTTACAAGCTTAACTTACACGCAAGTGGACTATAATGGCGGCTTTACAACGGAATATCTTTTCGATTTTGAGAAAAACATTGCCACAAGACATTCATACTTGCCTACGGACGATGAAAACGACAGAATGGAAACCTTGGCTGAGTTTTCGGATGAACAAGAGAAAACTTTGATAAATAAACTATATACCTACGGATTGTTTGAGATAAATAAGGAGTATAAATCTCCTCCCGGAATTGTTGACGGTGGCGGTTGGAGTTTGAAAATCAATTACAATGATGGAACGAGCAAAGAGTCAAGCGGCTCCAATAATTCGCCAAGCTCTGTTTTTTCAAAATGTGCCGAAGCATTTTTCGATATTTGCGGTCAAGGTGTGGTAACTCGTGTTGCGCCCGAATATTACACGCCGCCGAGCTTATCCTATTCGATAGACTCAACGGTCGGAAACTATACTACCTCCCAAGGTGCTACATCGCTCGTTGAAAGAGGCAATTACAAATGGAACGGCTTTGAAGAAACAACACAGAATTTTAATAAGAAAATATTGCGCAACACGATATCTGATGACGAACTGTCCAAAATCTTATTGGTATTAAATATTGAATACGAACAAAAGATTAGGTTTTCAGATGGCACTTCAATTGAAATGAAAACCGATTAAA
>JAFQOG010000037.1 GCA_017420755.1 Clostridia bacterium
GAAGTACGGACGGTACTGCCATTACATCGCATATCGCATTCTCGAAAATGACGAAGATGCAAAAGAGATCGTCAACGATACTTATCTCAAAACGTGGAACACGATCCCCCCCAATCGTCCCGACCCGCTAAAGCCATACGTTGGGATGATAAGCCGACAGCTTTCGCTTGATCGCTACGAGGAATACCATACGCAAAAGCGCGGAGGACAAGTGACGCTTGTTCTTGACGAGCTTGCCGAGTGTATTCCCGACAACGACAGCGGAGAGGACATTGGCGAGAGCATTGCTCTGAGGGATGCTTTGAATAAGTTCGTTTGGTATTTGCCCGACAAAACGCAGAATGTTTTTGTGCGCCGGTATTGGTACTCAAGCTCCGTAGCCGAGATCGCGGAGGAGTATGGAATGAAAGAAAGCAAGGTGACCGTCCTCTTGCTCCGCACAAGAAAGAAGCTGAAAGAGTTTTTACATAAGGAGGGCTTTGACGTATGACGAATAAGAATATTTATAGGAGCCTCGGCGGTCTTGATCCCGAGCTCATCGCAAAGGCTGCACCTGTCGAGAAGGTGCAAAAGAAGAAAAAGAACGGTTGGGTGAAGTGGGCGTCGCTTGCGGCTTGTTTGTGTCTTATTATTACGGCAAGCATTGTAGTTTTACCGTCTATCATTGACGATATATTTACGGGTACAGGTGAAAGCAATTTCATTCATTTCGCAGATGAGGCTGTGAAAGGCGAGTGCGGAACGATCACTCTTACCGAAGAAAACCTCACAGAATACAAATGTACGTTCATTCTTGAAAAAACAAACGATAAACCTATCTGTTTTGCATTTAGAGGATATACCGTTTTAAGAGAGTATCTTGATGAAAACGGCGCAATATTGCAAGAAGTACAAAATTATCACATTATCACCCCTTATGACAATTACAAAGAAGCAGCAATCAATCATATTGTCATGGATGACAAGCTGATTGTTACGGTGAACGGAGTGCAAATGGACAATATTCCTACTGCACCCGGCACTTATGAAATCACCATTGATTATAGCGAGCTTGAAAATGTTTTAGATCGCTTTGAGCCTTTTGTTGATGTTGTTGGGTTTGGAACGTTCGTTCTTGATAATGAACTTTACGGAAAGTGAGGGGGAAAAGAATAATGAAAAAGATGCTTTTGGGATTAACGTTGATTATATTTAGCATTGTGTTGTTTCTTTTTGATGAAATAGCACATTTCTCGTTATTCCATAATAGCGTGATAAGTGTTATTTATATGATACTCCCCTTTATAGGATTAGTAATATCAATATGGGGACTTGTTGAAAAAGATAAGGACAACAAATAATGCCGCGATCATTCGACTACTACCACAAAAAAGGAGACAAATATGAAACGAATATTATTGACGATACTTGCAATAACTCTGTGCCTTGCGGCGTTTTCGGGGTGCGATCAAAAGCCCCAAGGACTGCTCAATGACGAAATATATTATGAAACATTTATTGTGCTTGAGGTTTCTGAAAGCAATATCCTTGTTGCAAGAATTGGAGCAGGTGGAGTTGCAATAGAAACGGATCAGTGTATCGTTCCCAATTGGTTCTATCCTTCAACAGACATAAAGGTTGGTGATAAAGTTACAATTTATCATAGCGGACACGTTCTTGAAACCTATCCTATCCAATTTGCCGAGATACAGAAAATGGAATATAAGGATTCTGACGGCTGTATTACTACTGTGATTCCAGATTGACTAAACAGGAGGAACTATGAAAACACTTAAAATACTTTTACACGCTTTTGCGGTTGCATATACTCCGAGTTTGTTCTTATTTCCGTTATTCATAGATCAAACATCTGTTTGGTGGCAAACGCCGTATTGGTGGAATCTGTTGGTCTGTTTCTTAATGTCTTTTCCGTTCTATCTCGCATTTATTGAGATATGTTTTATTGTTGGTCGTCTTGCAGATGAAAAAGATCAACGGAAAGGCGAAAAGATATTAAATATTATCACTGCTATTATTGCTCTTGGTATCATACTTACAGCCATAAAAATTTCAAGTCTGATTTATGTTGCGTTTGCTCTATCCGCTGTCTTGGCTATACTTTGGGGTGTTGGCGGTATTGTGTTCAAGCGCAAGTTTGCCATTCTTGATATTTTCAAGCAAAAGAATTTTTGGATATATGTTTTGGTTGCTTTTGTCCTTTTAGTTACTGTTTCCTTTTTCGTTGGTCGCTCTATGGACAGCAAAGGAATATTTGATAATGTTGACGGTGATATCAATGCGCCGCAGGAGATTACCGATCTTGAAAAATCAATCTCTAAGCAATGGAGCGAGTTGGAGAATTTCGAGTTTATCAGAATTACCGTTGATACGATAGACAGCAAAGAACACGAAAAAAGCATTTTGAATATCCAATATTCCTACACGGTTGACGCGAGAGTAGAAGTAAAAGACGCTTCATTTGAAATCTCCTACAAAGATTTCCTTACGTTGTATAGGGATAATGATGGCTTTGTGCTTTATAACAGCTTAGTCACAGAATCGCATGATACCATAATTACCGATATAGAACCTGCGTCTCTTGCGATTGTTCAGAAAACGATTGAATGGAATTGGAGAACGTATGAAAAATAAGGTCAAGAATTTTAGCAAGAAAAACATTTTAACAATTTGCCTTGCCATACTGCTCGTTATTGCAACGATTGTTGCTGTGTTAAATGTAGTCGCCATGAGCCAAATCAAAAAAATCACCTATGGAATGTCGGTTGAAGAAGTGAAGGATGCTTTGGGTGAATGCGACTCCACATCCGGAAATGGTTTTGTTAGACATGAATGGAGACTTGCAAATGGAGATATACTTGTGATTTGGTTTGAAGAATCTGAGAAAACGGGCAAGGTGTTTGTATCCGGGTATTTCGTGGAATAAATAGTTAAGGAGGTTGCAGAATGTTTATTATCCAATGGCTATGTGATGATCCTATACGGGTTATCCCTGCGAGTTTTATTTGCATTGCGTTATTGGCAGTAATACAGTATATACTGTCGATCAAAGTGAAAAATATAGTGGTAAAGTTTTTACCCATTATTCCGATTGCTTTGTTAAGTGTTCTTGATTTACTACTTGCACTTGGCGTTTTCGGAACAAGATCAGATGGATTGGCTAATGCCCACTTGCTTGTGGCAACGATTTTGGCAATCCCGTTAATTGCTATGTATGTAGGTTTGCTTATAGGATGGCTTGCTGCCGTTCTGTATCGCAAGCTAAAGCAAAGGAAGGAGAGCGCCTTATGAAACGAACACTGATAACGTCTATCCTATTTGTTATTGTTTTATTACTGTGTGCTTTTGCTTTTTCCGCTTGTACGCCCGAGGAACTGTCGATCTCAATTGTTATAACCGATATAGAGAGAGGCATTGAAAGCGGTGTTCTGTATATTGACGGATATTCTCTATCAGATAAAAAGGAATTTCGTTTTCAGTTCAAAGATTATGTAGCGCCCGGCGACGAACCTCTTATTGCAAATGTAGTGGAAATCATATATGAGGCAAAAAATGAAGATGAAGAAGCAATTCCTATTGAAAGCATAAATGTACTTAGTAACGAGGTCTTTTCGGGAAGAATGGTCTTTATCAAAGGACTCGGGGCTTGTTTTATCAGCTCTGCAAATGATGTATATGAGTTAAATCAAATCAAAGGCTTAAATACTGCCTATTACAATAATCTCAAGCTTGCGGACAGCGTTGTGGTTTACGGAGATATTATTTCTAACAAGAAAGACGCCATTACAATCAAAGTATCGCATCTTGAGGTTTCAGATGATAATGAAGTGAGAGCTTGGAATGAAGCCGAACTTGCCATTCTTGAGAAATACGATGTCGTTGATTCCTATGCTCAAACACAATATGAAACACCACTTGGAGATAGAAATCCGAGCGA
>JAFQOG010000004.1 GCA_017420755.1 Clostridia bacterium
GGTGAAAACAATTATCAATTATTTTCATCCTCGTTTCCCAGCATTCGGAGCCACTCCAGTCGAAGGACACAGGGCGACCATGTTTTAGGAATTTATCACCTGACTGTTAATCAGGTTGTCGCTGGTTCCTGCTTCGCAGCCGCTACACGAGGACCCCCTAAACTCATACTTCGTTTTGGGGAACCCCTAACAGGCGCATAGTCGATTGGCGACGCCTTTCTAAGCGAAAGGCTTGTCACTCTCCTTGCTTCGTGGAGAAAATTTCGTTTAAAACGATACTTAATCGTTTCAAACTCATTTCCCAGCCAAGCAGACAACGGAATGCGTCTTGGAATAAAAATCTTGCTTGATGCTCTAACTAACAACTAATACTTCAAAGCCACTTGAAAGAGTGGCTTTAGTTTTTGCTTTGAAGATATTCTAAAACAAGAGGCAACTACAAAAAAGACTTACTTGACTAAATATCTTGTAAGTCTTTTTTATCATATGCGTATAGTTGTAAGGTGTTAGTTATATTATTTCCAAGTCATTTTTGCTTGGGAATTTTGGATAGGTATCATTCAAATTATCAGAGTACCAATATGCCACAGAAGAAATGTCATCCTGAAGTGGCAGATATCTGCAATCGCTTCTCCAGCCTAAAGCTTGAATCGTTACTCTTAAATCCTCTTTAAAATAGACAGGGTCTGTTATATGGAAACGATACATATCAAAATATCTTTGTGCTAGGTAGGTTGAATCCGTTTTGTTTACCTTTGATAAGCCTTGATACGGGGTTGAAAATTCAACATATTTTCCATCAACATCAAAATTATATGCACCGCCGAAATAGTCTTCTGTACCTGTACCGCATATGGTTGGGAAGGCATCATCACCATCAATATAGAATTTGATTTCGCCCTCTCCCCACCAGCCATTAGATTTTACGCCCCAATGCATATATGTTCCAACATATACACCGTTGCCTCTAATATTATCAAGTATTGTGTAATTTTCCATATAAGGCAGTGGATTTACTCGTCTATATTGTGCGTGAAAATAAAGGCTATTTTCGTTGGTTTCCTTTTCTTCGCAGTCAATTTGATAATACACCATTATATCTTCGGTATGGAGATTTTCAATTTCAATACGAAATGATTTAAAATAAGGCATTTCAAAATAGCAATTCATTCCTCGTCTTGGATTATAGCAAATCGGAAGGCTATTTATTTGTCTATATTCAGTATTATCGGCATTGCAGAAAAAATCATAAAGAGGAGCTTCTACGCACGGATTACTTTGTCCGTCAAAAAAGATACGGAGAATACTAAGTCTGCCGGCTGGCGAGCTATCCACTATCCAAATATGCTTAATAGCCCCTTGTCCTTTTATGTCAGCTATGTTATATTTTTCCCCGGCTTTGATTATTACATAGGGATTGACCTTCCAGCCCTGTCCTAATTCTCGTGCGTTGTAGGCCGCACTGCCTTCAATTGCCATACCGCCCTTACCCTTTTCACCTGTGGGATTTTCGGCAGACAAGGAAAAGGAACGGATGTTATCTTTTTTTACTGTTAAATTATGTAGCATATATTACCTCGCAAGTGTAATTTTAA
>JAFQOG010000005.1 GCA_017420755.1 Clostridia bacterium
AAGCTCGGAATGACACAACATTTTTTATTTTGTTAATTTACCTTCTCCTGACGGGGAAGGTGGCTTGTTTTCTTTTTCTTTATCAATTATTAGCCAAGCTCTCTGCTTATTATGATTCTTACAATTAATTATTTTCTATTGCTTTTTGCCTCCTTTGTAAAGGTGCCCCTTGCGGGTATGCCTTGTGCGGAGGTGGGTTGCGTTAGCAAGTCGGAGGGATTTATTCAATAAAAAAGCCCCGAAAAACCGTAATTCCGCCTTCCCCAGTGGGGGAAGGTGTCAACGAAGTTGACGGATGAGGTGTCTAAACTCCCCCTCCTTTTATCCTTTTATTCCTCCTCTGACAAGGGGAGGCTTGTATTAACTAATAAAAAGCACTTTTTCGGGGCTTTTTCTCGTTTTATCCATATTTTCCAAAATTGTGCATATACTATTAAAAGTATTGAATTTTGGAGGTTTTTATGTGCTCTATCTGTGGAGAAATTAATTTTACAAACGAGCCAAACGCATCACTTGCCAAGAAAATGAACGAAACAATGAGGCATCGTGGTCCTGATGCCGACGGCCTGTTTTTTGATAAAAATGTTTCCTTTGGTCACAATCGTCTTTGCGTTATTGATGTTGAAAACGGAGCTCAGCCAATGAGCGTTATTTATGGGAATAAAAAATATACAATCGTTTATAATGGTGAAATTTATAACTGCGACGAGATACGCAAGGATATAAAAAAGCAAGGAATTTCCTTAAAGACAAATTGTGACACGGAAATTGTTCTTTATGCATATATTTTATATGGTGTAGATGCACCGAGGATGCTTAACGGAATTTTCGCCTTTTGCGTATATGATGGCGAAAAAGCGTTTTTTGCACGTGACCGTTTTGGTGTAAAACCGTTTTATTACTCGAAAATTGACAACTCTATTTACTTTGCATCGGAGATAAAGGCGCTTTTAAAATGCGACAAGATAACAAAAAACATTACAAAAGAAGCGCTTTGGGAAATTTTGTATTTAAGCCCGAATTTTGTAAATGGGCGCAGTCCTTTTAAGGATATTTTGGAATTATCCCCTGCCGAGTGTATGATTTTTGACGAAAACGGACTCAAAAAATGGAAATATTGGCAGGTAACTGCAAAGCCATTTTTCAAAGATAGAGATTTTGCAATAGAAAAAACCGAGTATCTTGTTAGCGACGCAATAAAAAGGCAGCTGGTGAGTGATGTGCCTCTTTCCACACTACTTTCCGGTGGGCTTGATTCAAGTGTCGTAACCGCCATAGCAAACGAGGAATACAAAAAGGATGGAAGAACCTTATCAACCTACTCATTTGAATACGAGGGAAACAAGGAAAGCTTTCAGGGTAGCCTGTTTCAACCAGAATCCGACGATGACTTTGCAACCTTTTTAGCCGATTATTTAGGCACAAACCACACGATTTTGACTTGTAAAACGCGCGATTTGGTTGATAACCTTATTCCCGCGACACATTTTCGTGATTTACCCGGGCAGGCAGACATCGATTCTTCTCTTCTTCAGTTTTGTAAGGAGATTAAAAGAAATCACACAGTTTCCTTAAGTGGCGAGTGCTCGGATGAGATTTTTGGTGGTTACCCTTGGTTTTATCGTCCCGAAATGCTTTATTCAGACTTTTTCCCTTGGATTCACGCCCCTCGCTTGCGTCCTTCTCTTTTTAAGGATTCAATATCAAACAGTGATGACGGATACGAATACGTGCGCTCAATTTACAAGGAAAGCTTAAAGTCATGTTCGACGTTAGACACCGATAGCGATGAGATGAGAAATTCACGAATTGCTTCCCACCTATCAGTTAACTATTTTATGACCTCGCTCCTACAAAGAAAGGACCGAATGAGCATGGCTTCAGGTCTTGAAATTCGTGTTCCCTTTGCTGACCATAGAATTTATGAATTTGTTTACAATGTTCCGTGGGAAATAAAGTTTGAGGGTGGGGTCGAAAAGGCGCTTCTTAGAAACGCGATGAAAAAGCATTTGCCAGATAAAATTCTGTGGCGCAAGAAAAGTCCTTATCCCAAAACCCACAACAAGGAATATATGCGTTTGGTAAAGGGGCTATTTGACGAGCGATATGAAAAATCCCATTATTTAAAGGAAAACCTTGACATTGAAAAGCTTAACGAGATAATTATGTCAAACAAGACGTGGTTTGGTCAGCTTATGGGTGCGCCACAGCTCCTTGCTTGGCTTATACAATTTGATTTTTGGCTTGAAAAAAACAATGTGAATATTTTATAGTTATAAATATATATTTTGAACCGCAATTCTTAAAAAGGATTGCGGTTTTAATTATTTTATGATATAATTTATGATAGCAAGGAAATGGTGGTGATTTTATGATAATCAACGATTGGAAAATGGATTTTGGAAAATATAAGGGGCTTACCTGTACTCTGCCGGCAGATATGTACAGCGTGCTTTTTGCACATGGGATTATTCCCGACCCGTACTATGGGTTAAACGAGCTTGATTTGACAGATTTATCACGTAAAGACTGCACTTTTTATAGTGAGTTTAGCTTGACAAATGATGAGCTCTTGCGCGAAAGAATTATGCTTTCTTTTTACGGACTTGACACAATTTGTGATATTTATTTTAACGACAAATTGCTCGACAGCGTAAAAAACTGCCACCGCTTATATGAGTATGATATTAAAGCTTTAGCAAGAGAAAACAACGAAATCCGACTTGAATTTAAATCTCCCGTAAATTATTACGAGGCGATTGAAAAATCGCATCACCTATACACCAACTGTGATTCATTAAAAGGGGCAGCGCACTTAAGAAAGGCTCTTTATATGTCGGGTTGGGACTGGGCGCCGACCTTACCTAATATGGGCATTTTCCGCAAGGTTGAAATAAGCGCCTATGATGGCGACAAAATAGCCGATACTTATATTTCTCAGATACATAAAAACGGCGAGGTTATTCTTAATATTTCCGCAAGCACCAAGCACGGCTTGGGCGGTAAAATTACCGCAACCGTTGACGGACAAACTGTTGACTTGGTTGACGGAAAGTGCGAAATAACAATTAAAAATCCACGCCTTTGGTGGCCAAATGGATATGGTGAGCAGAATTTGTATGACGTTACATTCTCTCTTTATTCTAATAACGAGGTTGTCGACACTGTTACTAAAACAATTGGACTGCGCACCCTTGCTTTAAGTCAAGAAAAGGACGAATTTGGGCAGGAGTTCTGCTTTAAGGTGAACGGAATTAAGATTTTTTCCATGGGCGCAAACTACGTGCCGCTTGACTCTCTCCCTTCAAGAATAAGCAAAGAGCGCACCGAACAGCTCATAAAGGACTGCATTTTCGCCAACTTTAATTCGATTAGAGTTTGGGGTGGTGGCTTTTATCCTGACGACTATTTTTACGAGCTTTGCGATAAATACGGACTTATTGTTTGGCAGGACTTTATGATTGCCTGTGCAAACGTATGGATGACCCCCGAAAATGAGAAGGAATTTCGCCTTGAAGCTATTTACAACGTAAAAAGGATAAGACACCACGCGTGCCTCGGCATTCTTTGTGGCAACAATGAGATGGAAGAAGCTATTTGCGGCTGGGAATGTGCAAACGGCAACGACCCACTTGTGCGTCAGGATTATTTAAAGCTATATGAAGAAATTCTGCCTGAAATTTGCAAGGAATATGCACCCGAAATTTCATATACTCCATCAAGCCCAACCTCGGGCGGTGGATTTGATTCTCCACAGGATTATACACGAGGCGACGTGCATTTTTGGCACGTTTGGAACGGAGGCTGTGGCTTTGACGAATATAGAAATCATAAGTTCCGTTTCTGCTCAGAATATGGCTTCCAAAGCTTGCCCGATATAAAAACTATTGAATATTTTTGCCCACCAAGTGAAATGGACGTGCTCTCCAAAACAATGCTGAGCCACCAAAAGAACTTGGGCGGCAACCAAAAGCTTCTCCGCTTTATGCGTGAGCACTACCCTGAACCGAAAAATATGGAAATGACGACTTACGCAACGCAACTGAATCAAGCAAACGCTATTGCTTATGGCGTTGAGCATTTCAGACGCTGTCGAGGCTATACAATGGGCTCTATTTACTGGCAATTAAACGATTCTTGGCCGGTGGCTTCCTGGTCCAGCGTTGACTACTTCGGTAGATACAAGGCGCTACACTACTTTGCAAAGAAGTTCTATGCACCGATTGCAATAGGACTATTTAACGATGGAGATACCATGACCGTAAACGTGGCAAACGAAAGCTTAAGTGACTTTAAGGGTTATTTAAAGGCAGGCGTTTCAAAGAATGATTTTACAGCTATATCAGAGCAGAAAACAGAGGTTGTAGTAGAGTCTCTTTCCTCACTTGACGCTTTATGCTTATCAAACAAAGATTTCAACGGCAAAGCAGATTGCTACTTCTATGCCGAGCTATACGATGAAAACGATATCTTAATTGCTAAAAACACACTGCTCGGCACTGAGCCGAAGGATTTTGAATTCAAAAAGCCCAATATAAATATTGAGGCTACTAACACGGATGGTGGCGTTTATTTGACTCTGTCTTCAGATGTTATAATAAAGAATCTTGAAATATCATTTAAGCACCACGATATAATTTTAAGCGACAACTATTTTGACTTATCAAGTAACAAGCCATATAAGGTTTTTGCAAGCACGGATTTGACTCCATCGGAAATTTTAGACGATATTAAGATAATTTCAGTTTATGATATAGATTAAAGGCTTTATTTCACGCTACAAAGCCAAATTAGACTGTTTTTGAGGTGAATTTATGATTTACAAGGAATTTAAGGGCTTGAAAATTTCAGCCCTTGGTCTTGGCACTATGCGTTTTCCAACAATTGACGGGGATGCATCCAAAATAGATGAAGAAAAAACCGCCGAGATTTTTGATTATGCTTTTGCAAACGGAATAAATTATTTTGATACTGCTTGGGGCTACCATATGGGTCAAAGTGAGCTTATTGTTGGCAAAAACCTATCGCGTTACCCAAGAGAGAGCTTTTATTTAGCAACTAAATTCCCAGGCTATGATGTTAACAATATGGGCAAGGTTGAGGAAATTTTTGAAAAGCAGCTTCAAAAGTGCCAGGTTGACTATTTTGACTTTTATCTTGTACATAATGTTTGCGAGGCTAACATAGAGTATTATTTAGACCCAAAATACAAAACGGTTGAATATCTACTCGAGCAAAAGAAAAACGGCAGAATTAAGCATTTAGGCTTCTCTACTCACGCAAATTTTGAAAATTTCAAAAGATTTTTAGATATGTATGGCGAGCATATGGAGTTTTGCCAAATTCAATTAAATTATCTTGATTACGAATTTCAAGATGCAAAGGCAAAGATTGAATATTTAAGTAAGCTTAGTATTCCTGTTTGGGTTATGGAGCCTGTTCGTGGTGGAAAATTAGCAAGTCTTAGCCCTGAATATATGGCTGAGCTACAAAACATAAGAAAAGGCACAGCACCCGAGCTTGCGTTTAGATTTATCCAATCAATCCCCGAGGTTATAGTTACCCTTTCCGGTATGTCAAGCCTTGAGCAGGTGAAGGAAAATGTAAAAACCTTTAGCAAGGAAAAGCCGTTTACCAAGGAAGAATTTGAAAAGGTTCTTGACCTCGGCAGAAAAATGACAGCCTGTGTTCCATGTACATCTTGTAGATATTGCACAGAATATTGTCCACAGGGGCTTGATATTCCAAAGTTGATTTCTCTATATAACGAGCAGGTTTTCTCCGGTGGCGGATTTATAGTTTCAATGAATCTTAATTCCATGCCCGAGGACAAAAGACCAAGTGCTTGTATTAGCTGTGGCTCTTGCCAAGCTGTTTGCCCACAAAATATAAAAATCCCTGAAATCTTAAAGGATTTTGTTGAAAGACGTAAATAAAGGAGCATATTATTATGGAAAGATGGAGTAAGGAAAGAGCGTGGGAATGGTATAGCTCACGCCCTTGGATTCGTGGCTGTAACTATATGAGTGCAGACTGTGCCAATCGCATAGACCAATGGCAGGAGCTCGGCTTTGAGGAGCGCTTCAAGACAACCGAAAAGGAGCTTGAATTGATGAAGGAGCTTGGCTTTAACTCGGTTAGACTTATTCTTGAATATGTTGTTTGGGAGAAGGAGCACGACTCGTTCCTTGCGCGATTTGAACGCTATATTGCACTTTGCGCAAAATACGGAATCAGCTGTATGGTGGTTTTGGCAAATGACTGTATGCCACCAAAAACTGAGCTTTGGAAAATGCCTGATATAGGAGAACAGCACTACGATTGGGGCTACCACGGTGGTCGTCGCCACTCACAGCATGGCGGACACAGTTGCCCTGCGCCTCACTACTATTTTGACGACGAAAAATATAGAGATGACTATTTCTCTATGGTTAAAGAAATTGTCACGTTGTATAAGGATGATTCACGCATTTTGATGTGGGATTTGTTTAACGAGCCCGGAAACAGCAATCGTGAGGAGATAACTATGCCCTATCTTGTTCGCATGTTTGAAACTGTAAGGGCAATTAATCCAAGCCAGCCACTCACTGTTGGTGCTTGGTGGTTTGATATAGACAATGATTTCAAAACAAGCGCACTAAATCAATACGCACTTGAAAACTCCGACATTATAACCTATCATTGTTATAATACATACGTTGAGCACGTCAAGCTCATCAAATATTTAAAGGGATTTGACCGTCCGCTTATAAACACAGAATGGCTTGCAAGATGTACCGGCAATACTGTTTTTGATAACTTCCCTCTTTTCTATCTTGAAGAGATTGGATGCTACAACTGGGGCTTTGTTGCGGGTAAATATCAAACATATGAGCCATACGAGGCGCATTGGCAATGGTACAAAGACGACCCGAACGCGCCAATTGATTTTACAAAATGGTTTCACGACTTATATAGACCAAGCCATAGACCCTATGACCCGAACGAAGCAGAGTTGATTGCCAAATTCTGCCGCTTGGCTGATAAAAATTTTGAGAAAAGGACAAAAAATGAAGCTGAATGATATAAATATTAGAGACCCATTTGTTTTGACACACGAGGGTAAGTATTATATGTATGGAACAAGAGCAAAATACACATGGGGCAGCGGTGAGAAAAAAGACTTTGGCTTTGACGTTTACATAAGCAACGATTTAGAAAATTGGAGCGACCCTATTTCCGTTTTTGAATATTATGACGGTTTTTTTGGGACAAGAGATTTTTGGGCGCCCGAGGTACATAAATATAACGGCAAATTCTATATGTTTGCAAGCTTCTACCAAGAAGATTTGACACGCGGTACGGCTATTTTAGTCTCAAGCACGCCTGACGGAAAATTTGAGCTTCATTCCGACGGATTTATTACCCCAAGCGATTGGTCCTGCCTTGACGGAACGTTTTACCTTGAAAACGGCACCCCGTATATGGTTTTCTGTCACGAGTGGACTCAAATAAAAAATGGCACTGTCTGTGCCGTTGAATTATCAAAGGATTTAAAGCGCGCAGTTGGTGAGCCAATCGAGTTGTGGGCGGCAGGTGATGCATCTTGGAAATATGATATACGCGGATACGGCGCCTATGTTACCGACGGACCGTTTCTTATAAATAAAGACGGAAGGCTGATTTCTATTTGGTCAAGCTTTTATAAGGGTGAATATTGTGAGGCGATTGCAAGAAGCGATAATGGCTCAATTCTTGGCAACTGGACAATTGACGAAAGGTTGATTTTTGAAAAGGACGGTGGACATGGTATGGTATTTACCGACTTAAACGGAAACGACAATTTCATTTACCACCAGCCAAACGACACACCAAATGAGCGCCCTGCATTTTTCAAGATTGATCTTGACAGCTGGTTTAATAATGATAAATAAAAAGAACCGCGATTGCGGTTTCTTTTTACTTTATTTTATTTGCTTGCTTCTATAAGATCTATTATTTTTGTATGGGTTACATTAGTAGCTTCTGCATCAACTGTATTATGGTTGAGGTATGAAATTGTTCCATCTACAACCACGTATCCATTACAGTGAAGCTCTTGGTTTTGTGGCAAGTTATATACCATAACTGATAATTTGTTGTATTTTGTGCCTTGCATTTCTGCCTTAACTGTTGCTTCATCAGCCACAATGGTACCATTTTCATATGCTAATGGTGCTCCGTCTGGAAGCGCGCTTATAACCAAACCATACTTAATTGTAACATCCTTATATGAAGAAAATTCAGTAATTAGCTTTTCGTTTGCATATACGGTGTATGATATTTGCTTATAATCTTCCTCATTTGCCGAGTAGCCATAGTTTGTAAATAGGCTTGTGTTTTCGAATGTTTCCTCAACATTTTCGTTACATTGTGGGCAGAGATAGATGTGAATTGCATCTGCAAAGTAGTTTGCAACACCATTTACTAATGGATAATATTTATCAATTAACTTTTCAGCGTCATACATATGACCAAGCGCTGGCTCTTCATTTTCAAGCTTAACAAGTGTGCCACATACACAGAAGGTTTTAACACCACCGATATCCTCACATGTTGGAGCATAATATTTAGGATCCATAATGATTGGGTGCTTATCAATAGTTACACCCGCTGCTGTTAATTGTGCATATGTCACAGGCATTGAAACAAAGTTACCCCAGCTTGATGCACCACCCTCTTCACGTGGAATATTTACTCTTGTTACAAAAACAATCTCGTCTGAGCCACAGAAATAGAACTTAACATACTCAGCTGGTTTAATGTTGTTTTGTAAATTGTCATCAATTACTATTTCAAGTGTACCAGTTGTTGAGCCTGCATATGAACCATGTGACATTGAGCCATCTTCTGCAATATTAACATTGATTCTTTCACCCTTAAGGTCGCTTGCTTTGTTTTGGGTTAGATAAATAGTTATATCTTTGCTATTATTATGCTTGTATAGTATATGATGGTTGATAATTGTCATCTTGCCAAGATATACGATATTAAAGCCCTCTGGATATACTGCATTTTCAAAGTCATAAGCTGAGTTTGCTGCACTTGTATAGCCACTTGGATAAACAAAACGTGTGTTTGCAAAGGTGAAGCCCTTTAAGAAGTGGCCACCTGTTGATGTAAGTGATGTTGGCAAGGTGTTATCCATATTACCATTTTCATCAACAAGCATAAAGATTTCACTTGTTTGCTTGCCAGCGGCATCCATATCAAATGCGCTATCTGCAATTGTTTGAATTGTATCTGCAAGATAAGCAGTTTCAAGTGCGTAGCATTTAAAGAATGCCATTCTACCGACTGATTGTACACCAGTTCCAAGATAAATATGCTTAAGAGCTGTATTGTTTTGGAACGTTGGTGAGCCTATTTCAAATTTACCCTCAAGGCGTAATTCTTCAAGAACTGGGTTGCTTTCACCATTACCTGCTGAAACCAATGTGTCACCGGTGTTAATAACTGTAAGCTTTGTAAGCTTTGGACATTCACGATATGTGGAGTTACCTACTGATGTAAATGGACCTGAAATATAAAGCTCTGTGATATTTTCTGCTTTATAGAATGCTTGTGTTCCAATTAAACCAACGTTAGTGAATTTAAGAGCCATATCTGTACCAGCTATTTGTCTAAACGCATAGTCGCCTATTGATATACCATGTAGAGAAACTGATTTTAGATTTTTAAGTCCATCGCACATGTTTTTGCCACCTGTTGCCGAAGTAGCAAGGGTGTTAGTTATGCTTACAGTTTCAAGAGATGAACAACCAAGAAATAGGCTATTACCAACTGATTCAATAGGACCAGAAATGATAGCGGATTTTAAATTTGTAGCATTTTTAAATGGCATAGTTCCAGTTGTGGCAACGTTTGTTGCAACAAATTCTAATGTACCTGCTGCACCATTTGCATTTTCGAACAAATAGTCTGAAAGTGAAAGACCATTCAAGGTTACACTTTTTATGTTGGTGCATCCAGCAAACACCTTGCTACCCATTGTAATTATATCGCCTGTATTGTTGATGTAAACAGTTTCAAGTGACTGACAGCCACAGAACACAGTTCCACCAATGCTTGTAATAGGAGCTTCTATTCTAAATGATTTAATAGCCGAGTTCATAAATGCATTGCCGCCGATAGAAGTCAAATAATCAAGCTCGAAGTTAAATTCCTCAAGAGCTGATACTGAACCGTTTGTTATATCAGCAAACCAACCTGGAAGAGTTGTAACACCTTGAACATTGCCTTCAGCGTCGCGTGTTTGCTTAACAAAAACCTTTCTTAAAACGTTGTTGTTTCTAAACATGCTTTGTCCTAACGATGTAATGCTTGTAGGAATAACAAGCTCCTCAAGGGCTGGAAGGTTTGTTCCATTAAATGCGCCACTTATGCTTGTAAAGTCGCTAGGAATATCAAGTGCAACTAGATTAGCGGTTGTGATTTCCTCACCGAGCTTGGTGGTAATCCAACCAAAGTCCATATTAGTTCCGTTTGTGTAGAACGTTGTACCAGTCTTTACAATATAGTAGGCTGGGATACGGACAGCTGTGCCGTCTGCTTTCTTAATTACTGCAGTTGCGTTAGTATCTGTTAAATCAGCCCAGCCAGGACCTGTGCCAATTTCTGTAATGTCGGTTGTGTAGTCGCTTGCAAAGTCAGCAGCGCTAACGCCGATTGCAAACAAGCACACAAACAGAATACTTACTACAAGTGCAAGAAAAAGTTTCTTTTTCATAATTTTCTCCTTTTTACGTTTATAACGAATATTGATAATTTATATTAACACACATGTGGAAAACTGTCAAGATGAACAAAAAAAAAAAAAAAATGAACTGTTTTTGTGAATTATGCACAAAAGGTTGGCGTTTTTTATTTTTTATATTGCTTATATTTTCAAGCGATTTTCTCAAAATCATACACTTGTAAAGGGCTTTTCCAAAATGCGTTATTTTGAAGCTCGATGATAAATAGTATTTTTTTGGTTAAATTATACAGTTTGGTTATAAATGTTAATTTTTTGTGAATTTACATAAAGAGATTCTATCCCTACGCTCCAGAATGACAAGTATGTGTTGTTTTATGGTTCTTGCAAGCTAATCGTAATGACAGTGAGTAGAAATTGAACACAACACCTCATCACCTGCTCCATAGGAGCTTCCACTTGAGGGGAAGCCAATGAAAAAGAACCGCCGAAGCGGTTCTTTTTGGTTTATAGCGTAATTGTATTGACCGAGAGTGGTGGTAAAACGTAATTTTCGCCCTCAAGTGTAATTATTTGCTCATCCTTATATGGGTTATATGCAACAACCACCTTTGTGCCGTCGGGATTTTCAAATGCAGAGCATCCCGATGCAAACTCTCCTTTTAGCTTAATATAGTGCGCTCCTCTTTTAATAAAGTGTGAAAAGTGCTTCATCATATAAAATTCAGGGGTGTAATTAGGCTCGCCATCCACAACGTGCATAAGTGAGTTTTGTTGCCAGCCCCATGTGCTTGATGAATCTCCCTCAAGTGCTATATTCCAATATACATAAGCTGATGCACCGTGTCTAAAATACTGACGCATAAGCTCACAAATATACATCATATGCTCCCATGAGTTATCTCCGCCACCACATTCGCTTTCGGTTTGGATAATTTCAAGCTCCGGAAAGTCATCACGTGTTTGGTCAAGAGCGAATTTCCCTGCCCATTGATATCCCACGCCCTTTATGTACTTTCTTGCCTTTTCATCCTTCATAGCAAGACCGAGGTAGTCGTTATATCTTGTCCAATTCCAACGCCAATCACCCTCGGGACCATTTATTGTACCAAAGAAAATATCAACGCCTGTTCCTTCAAGTATTGGACCTAAATACCCACCAATAAAGTCGGCAAGCTTCTTGCCTGTCCATACGCACGATGGGAAAACTTGATTTGAGCAAGGCTCATTTTGTGGGTGAATATGAACAAGGGGTACACCATTTTTACGATACTCCTCAACGTATTTTTTAAAATAAAGCGCATATGCACGATAGTTTTCTTGGGTTGGATTAAATACTCCATTTGAGTATGTTTTCTTGGTTTTAAACCAAAGCGGTGGACACCAAGGGGATGCAAACATTTGCATATCAGGTTGACGTTTAACTCCCTCTTTTATAAGTGGCAAAAGAAGCTTTTCATCTCGCTCTATTGAGAAATTTTCCATCTCATAGTCGCCCTCTGTTTCATTATATGAATAGAAATCAAGAGAAAAGTCACTCGCTCCTATTGGGGTACGGCAATAGTTAAAGTTGCATTTGTCAGAATCAAAAAGCTCATCAAGAAATGCTTTTTTATCCTCGGGCTTTAGTGTATTCAGCGCCTTTGCGCCAAGCTCACTAAAGCAAGTGCCAAAGCCTCTGATTTTTTGCTTTTTCTCGCCAAAGGTAAGCGTAATTCCCTTCTTTTCGGTTGTGCTTCCCTTTTGCCATCTTTGTTCCTTGGTTGTTGTAATAATCATAATTATACTTCCTTT
The DNA here is from genome assembly GCA_017420755.1 of Clostridia bacterium. Taxonomy (GTDB): domain Bacteria; phylum Bacillota; class Clostridia; order Oscillospirales; family CAG-272; genus RGIG2000. The sequence continues at coordinate 12,509 of JAFQOG010000005.1, forward strand.
ATAAGTTGTTCAAGCTTTCTTGCACTTTTTGCAAGGTCGCAAACGCCCTCGTAAACGTTGTCCTTATTATAAGCGTTTAAATATCTGTCTGCCTCGAGGGTTAATTCACCTTGATAGTTTATATCCTTTAGAGCTTTTGCAATAGCTACAAAATCTATATTCATTGAGAATGGAATTTGGTGGCTATCACCTAGGCAATCGTTATCGTGAATGTGCAGAGCCTGCAAGCGACTGCCAAGAGCACGAATCATATTTGGTGCGCCATCTCCTGAGCCACGCATTTCGGCGTGTCCTAAGTCAAGGCAAGCTACTAAATATGGGTCGTTTACAACGTCTATATGCTTACAAAAGCTTTCACTTGTTGAGCAGGCGGCAAAGCAACTTGTTGGGGCATCCTTTTCCCAGTTCCACATATTTTCTGTTGCAATTTTAACGCCGTGCTCCTTTGCAAAAGGCAAAAGTGCGTTATACATTTCGGCATTTTGCTCGGCTGAGGCATTATTGTCAGGGTGAATGATGCAAATTTTTCCACCTGCAATGGCTGTACACTCTATCGCGCGTTTAAGATAGTCCATTCCTACAATCTTTGATGGGAATGGTGCATGGGATTGGTTGCACTCAATTCCGCAGTTATCAGCCACGTTTTTAAGCTTCTTTGCAAAAGCTGCGTAGTCATTACCGTTGAGCGGATGGTCGTTCTCAATTATTTTCATTATGCTCCAGTCTAGACGAACCATATCAAACATTGAAAAGTCCCAGCAGTCAAATCCTGCTTTAGCTAAAAGCTCAATTGCTTTTTCCTCGCCCACATGTCTTGCGGTTGAACAAATTTCGGTTGATATTCTCATAATTTCCTCGTTTCCTTGATGCCAAAAGTATTTGGCACGCAAAATATGTAACTTGTTACATATAAATTGTAGCATAGATGCTTGCTTTTATCAATGGGAAGAAAGGAAATTTTTAAAACAAGTTTTTTGAAAAATGTATTGACAATTAGGAATTTATGTGTTAATATATTACTCGCATTAAGCAAATAGACGCGCCCGTAGCTCAGCGGATAGAGTGCCCGGCTACGAACCGGTAGGTCGCAGGTTCGAATCCTGCCGGGCGCGCCAACAAAAAGACAGTACCATTTCGGTACTGTCTTTTTTGTTCGTTGGCTCGCTCGGCGTATTCGACCTGTCTTCAAGGCTTTGCCTTGAATTGGGTTCGGATGCAAGGCTAAGGCGTTGTCTGCTCGCAAGCATAAGCCGTGCCGTAGCACATTTTCGCAAGAAAATGCATCCTGCCTTTTTTATGTGAGGAGCAAGCCCCTCCCCTACACAAGAAGAAAAATCCCTCCGTCAACTGCGTTGACACCTCCGCACAAGGCATACCCGCAAGGGGCACCTTTACAAAGGAGGCATTTTTCTTTTAAAAGATAAAAAAGACACCCATCAGTTAGGTGTCTTTTCTTTTTTGGGTATTTGGGAAAGCACAACGGCGATGAGCATCAAGAGGCAGCCGATTACTGCCCTTCCGGTTGGGAGCTTAGTTTCGAAAATACATTCAAAGATGGTTGCAAAGAGTCCTTCCGTTGCGAAAAGGAGCGCTGCAATAGCTGGTGGGGTGAATCTTTGACCGATATTTTGGAGTGTATAGGCTGCTCCTGCTGACATAACTCCGCAATATAAAATTGAGCCCATATTATCGGTTACTCCCTGCCAGGTTAGATTGCCAAATGCAACACCGAGCAATAGGCAAATCACACCACACGAGAAAAACTGTATGCACGAAAATTTAAGAATACTAACTCTTGCACCGACTCTATCCACAAATATAATTTGTGAGGCAAAGCCAAATGCGCAAAGAAGCACAAGCAAATCGCCCACCTCAACTGAAAAATCGTTTGTTACAGACAAGAAATAAAGTCCTAAAAGCGATATAGGTATTGCCACCCAAACAAATGCTGACGGCTTTTGCTTAAATATAATAAATGTAGCTATTGGCACGATAATCAGATAAAGTCCTGTTATAAAGCCTGCTCGTCCACTCTCGCCTGTTAGCTGTATGCCAAACTGCTGAAGGCTTGAGGATAGTGCCAAAATCGCACCCGAAATTATACCAAAAATAGCTGTATGCTTGATTTTGGGCTTTCTAATTTCCTTTGGCAAATAGCCCTCGCGCTCAAAAATCAAGCAAACAGGAATCAACGCTATTCCTGCCAAGAAAAAACGCAATCCGTTAAACGAAAAGCTATCAATTAAGTCAGCACTTGCGCCAACCTTATCTTGAAACGGAAAGCCTGAGCCCCAAATTATCGCGGTTAAAAGGCAAATAAACGGGCCTAATAATTTGAATTTTTTCATTACAGTGTGTTTATATATTCCTTTAGTATTTTTTCAATCTCATCATAGGTTGTGGCGTGATTGATTGCAACCCTTACTGGTGCGTTGCCACGAAGTCCCTTTAAATACCAGCTCACGTGCTTTCTTGATTCAGGAATGGCAATTTTTTCGCCCTTATCAAAAATCATTAAGCGTGTGTGATAAAGTGCTGCTTCGACCCTTTCCCTCGGTGTTGGCTCGGTATACTCCTTGCTCTCTTTTTTTGATTTAATTTCTTCGAAAATAAATGGATTGCCAAGCGCTCCTCTGCCTATCATAACAGAATCAACGCCTGTTTCTTCTATCATTCTAAATGCGTCATTGGCTGAATAGATATCACCATTTCCAACAACGGGAATTTTAACTGATTCCTTTACATTCTTTATATATTCCCAATTTGCGCTTGGTTCATACATTTGCGAACGAGTGCGAGCGTGAATTGTAATGGCGCTTGCGCCTGCGCCCTCTGCCATTTTGGCAAAATCAACACAGTTAATGCTTTCCTTGTCCCAGCCAGCACGAAATTTGACTGTAACCGGCACAGAAGATGCGTCAACACACGCCTTTATAATTTTTTCAGCTAAAGATATGTTTTGCATAAGAGCTGAGCCGTCACCACTTGTTACGATTTTTTTGACAGGACAACCCATATTTATATCAATAGTTGCAGGGAGCAGCTTGCTCTTTGTGTGCTCGTATAAGCCTCGTGACAAAAGATATGCGGCATTTGCCATACACTCAGGCTCGTGCCCAAAAATTTGGATGCCTATTGGCTCATCATCCTCGTTTATTTCTGCAAGGGCACCTGTCTTTTTGTCCTTGAATTCCATAGCCTTAGCGCTAATCATTTCAGAAACACAAAAATCAGCACCGTATTCTCTTGCTATTTTTCTGAATGCGTAGTCGGTTACTCCTGCCATCGGGGCAAGAATTATTTTGTTTTTGAAATCTATCATTTCTCGCTCCTTTCAGCTTGAGTTTACACCTCATCCACCGCTACTAATGTTTATTTTATATTTTTCGTTCTACCTTGCGGTCCCCCTTCCCCCACCGGGGAAGGCTGGGCGCCATCGGGGCAAGAATTATTTTGTTTTTGAAATCTATCATTTCTCGCTCCTTTCAGCTTGGGTTTACACCTCATCCACCGCTACTAATGCTTATTTTATATTTTTCGTTCTACCTTGCGGTCCCCCTTCCCCCACTGGGGAAGGCTGGGCGCCATCGGGGCAAGAATTATTTTGTTTTTGAAATCCATAATCTTACCTCCTTGGCAAAAATCCCTCCGTCAACTACGTTGACACCTCCGCACAAGGCATACTCGCAAGGGGCACCTTTACAAAGGAGGCTAATTTTGTTTTTGGACAGACTTATACTCGTCGTAATACTTGTAGTATGGACATTCCCTATTCTTTGCTACAAGATAATCAAGATATTCATCCTCGTCGAGGTCTATTTTGCAGACGTAGTCGTCTATTTCCTCGTCGTAGTCAAAATATTCACAGCTTTCACAGTTTTTTAGCATAATTTATCAATCCCTCCGTCAACACAGTTGACACCTCCCTTTGCACAAGGGAGGCAAATCATAGCTTTCACAGTTTTTGGCATAGGAATCCCTCAGTCGGCTTTGCCGACAGCTCCCTTTACAAAGGAGCCTCCCTTCTTATTATAAGTATGGGAGGAGCAAGCCCCTCCCCTACATTTTTAATTTTAACTAAATTTTTAGACTGCTCTAGGCGCATCTATTATCCCTTTTGGATTAAAGAAGCAAGTTAGGCAAGGCGCACCGCAAAGCGAGCTTTGAAGGCTATGTTTTCCATAGTCGAAAAGCGAGGTGCGGAGCAACGCAGTATAACGAAGCTTATTTAATTCAAAGTGTATGTTGTGCCCTCGCGAGTGTCTTTAATAACAACGCCCATTTCAAGTAGCTCCCCACGGATTGCATCAGCCTTTTCAAAGTCCTTTGCTTTTTTAGCCTCTGCTCTTTTTGCAATTAATTCTTCTATTTTCGCTTTGAGCTCTGGGTCAATGTTATCGTTTGCACTTGCTTCTGCTTTTTGGCTTGTAGCTTGTGCGTTTAGCTTCTCGGCTCTGTCGATAAGTCCAACGGAAAGAACATAGTCAATGCTCTTTAATGCCTCAAGCTTTGATATATCGTTTGTGTTCGCCTTTAGTATATCGTAGATACAAGTAATACCGAGGGCTGTGTTCATATCGTTGCCAACCTTTTCAATAAAGGTTTTCTTTGCGCCCTCGACGAAATTAGCATCAACCTCGCCGTCCTTTTTAAGAGCTGCAATTCTTCTAATCAGCTTATTATAGGTTGCAGTTGCTTGGTCAAGTGCCTCATATGAGAACACAAGTGGCTTACGATAGTGAGATTGTAAGCAGAAGAATCTATATGTGAGTGGGTCGTAGCCCTTTGATTCAAGGAGTGAAACTGTCAAGAAATCACCCTTTGACTTTGACATTTTTCCTGTTTCGTCATTAAGGTGATGAACGTGGAACCAGTAGTTGCACCATTTATCGCCTGTATATGCTTCACTTTGTGCAATCTCGTTTGTATGGTGTGGGAAGATGTTATCAACGCCACCACAGTGGATGTCAAGCTTTGCACCTAAGTGCTTCATACAAATAGCCGAGCACTCAATATGCCAGCCTGGATAACCAATGCCCCAAGGGCTTTCCCACTTTAATTCTTGGTCGTCGAACTTTGATTTTGTAAACCAAAGAACAAAATCGCTCTTGTTTTTCTTTGCAGTATCCTCAGTAACGTCATCACGAACGCCAACCATAAGCTCATCGGTTGAATGTCCACTTAACTCGTTATAGTTTGGAACCTTCGAGGTGTCAAAATAAACGTTGCCCTCGGAAAGATATGCATATCCCTTTTCGATAAGGGATTCTATCATTTGAATAAATTCAGAGATGCAGTTTGTTGCTGGCTCAACGATATCAGGATATTTAATATTTAATTTTTCACAATCGCTAAAAAATGCTTTTCTATAAAAATCCGCAATTTCAAGAACTGTTTTGTGCTCTCTCTTTGCGCCCTTGAGCATTTTGTCTTCACCTGTGTCACCATCGCTTGAAAGATGTCCAACGTCGGTAATATTCATAACTCTTGTTACATCGTAGCCCTCATAGCGAAGGAATTTTTCTAAAACATCCTCCATAATGTATGAGCGTAAATTTCCTATATGCGCGAAATGATAAACGGTAGGTCCACAGGTGTACATTTTAACCTTTCCGTCCTCATTTGTGATAAAATCATCTACCTTTTTCGTTAAAGTGTTGTATATTTTCATATCTGCCTCCGAGATGTTTTTACAATATCAAAAATTGAATAAGCTATAAGTGGAACACTAATAGCCATAGCTATATAAATGCCGATTCCCTTTGGAATAAACGACAAATAGTTTGTTGCGTTAAAGCAAGCGTGAACGATAATACACGGCAAAAGCGAATTTGTAAAATAATAGAGCCAGCCGAGTAAAATGCCGAGTGAAAACGCATAAATAAATCCTATTGGGAACGAGTGAATCAAGCCGAAAACAAATGCAACTGCAACAATGCCTGCCCACTTAGGTGCTTTTCCCTTCAAGGCTGAAAGAATGAGCCCGCGGAACATAAGCTCCTCGCATATGGGTGCAACGAAAACGGTATATATAATCGCCACCACAATGCTACCATTTAAAATGGACTGCGAATGTGCGTTTTGAGTTTCTAACCACTTTGGTGCAATTTTTCCAATTACCAAAACAAGCGCTTGGAAAGCACCAAGCATACCGACACCTAAAAGCGCGGAATTAAGTGCCACTCTCGGCTTGATTTTATTTATACCTGCTTCTTTTAAAATGCTTGATTTTCTTATGAGATAATATACAGTGAAAATTGCAATTGTCAAAAGATAACCAAGCATAATAACAAGCGTGCCGTTATCGCTCTTTATTTTCACAATTTCCTCAGGTGTGCCATTTACAAAAGTGTCAATCAAAACGTTAAAAATAAAATTTACAATTGAAGGGGACAAAAGAAAAACCAAGAAGCAAAGAAAGCACCGAATTGATGCTAAAAGAGTATCCCCAAGCGTTCCTTCCCTTTTCATATCTTTTCTCCCTTTATCAAATTAAGGTTATTTTAGCACAAAAACAACTCTTTGTAAATATATAATAATAATTTTTTAAAAAAACTATTGCAATTTTAAAAAATGCGTGTTATAATGTGTACATCATACACGGCGAGAGAGGGCACGAAGTCCTCTCTCATTTTTATGAGTTGACAAAAACGGAGGAAGAAAAATTGGCAAACATTGTAACAAAGGTTACCCCTTTATGTGAGCGTGTGGCAAGCGAGCTTGGATATTTTATTTGGGACGTTGACTACGTTAAAGAGGGTACGGAATGGTTCTTACGCATTGAAATCGACAAAGAGGACGGTATTGACATTGAAGATTGCGAAAAATATTCTCGCGCCATCGACCCACTTCTTGATGAGGAGCCATACCTTGAAGGCACTTATCGCTTGGAGGTTTCTTCCCCTGGAATTGAAAGGGTGATAAAAACCGATTTTCACCTTGAAAAATGCACAGGTGAGGTTGTCGAAATCAAGCTATATTCCCCTATCGAGGGCTGCAAGCTTGTTCGTGGTACGCTTTTCTCATTTGACAGCGAAAGCGTTACCCTAAAAGATGAGATTGAAATAACAATCCCAAGAAAAAATATTGCAAAAATGAATATTTATTTTGAATTCTAATTTGAAAAATAATAAAAAGGAGATATAAAATGAACAAGGAGTTTTTTGAAGCACTTGACACTCTTGAAAGAGAGCGTCACATCCCAAAGGCTTATATGATTGAAAAGGTTGAGGCAGCACTTGCTACCGCTTGTAAAAGGGAGCTTGGCTCTGCCAACATCACAGTTGTTATCGACCCTGAAAAGCAAGATATGAAGGTGTATAGAAAGTACACTATTGTTGCTGAGGTTGAGGACCCAACTATTGAAATTACCAAGGAGCAAATTGAGGAGCTTGAGGCAAGACAAAAGGCTGCTGGTATTAAGCACAAGGTTCGCTCACGCCGTCGTTCAATCGGTAGCGATTATGAATACGAGCTTCATACCAAGGAGTTTAGACGCTTAAGTGCACAAAATGCAAAGCAGGTTATCATCCAAGGCATCCGTGAGGCTGAAAGAAGCTATCAAGCAAGAGAATATGAGGATAAGAAGGGCGAAATGATTTCTGCCATTGTTACTAAGGTTGAGGATTCAACTGGTAATGTTGTTGTTGACACTGGCATTTCTCAAGCAGTTCTTTTAAAGAGTGAGCAAATCCCTGGTGAGGTTTTACGTGTTGATGATAGAATCAAGGTTTTTGCTTCCCAAGTAAACACAGAGGCAAAGGGTCCACTTGTTTCCCTATCTCGTGTACATCCTACACTTGTAAAAAGACTCTTTGAAGCTGAGGTTCCTGAAATTTTAGAGGGCACTGTTACAATTAAGAACATTAGCCGTGAGGCAGGCTCAAGAACAAAAATCGCTGTATATTCACGCGACCCAGAGGTTGACGCTGTCGGCTCATGCATTGGTAACAAGGGTTCAAGAATCGGCGTTGTCGTTGATGAATTGAATGGTGAAAAGATTGACATTATTCCTTATAGTGACGACATATGCGAGTATGTTAAGCAAGCACTCTCCCCTGCTTCCGTTAAGAGCGTAGAGCTTATTGGTGAGCGCCAAGCGAGAGCTATCGTTTCCCCTGATCAGCTTTCTTTAGCTATCGGTAAGATGGGACAAAACGCACGCTTAGCTGCAAGACTTACAGGCTGTAAAATAGATATCAAAAGCGAGTAAGCTATGGAAAAAAGAGTTCCTTTAAGAAAATGTCTTGGCTGTATGAGCTCATTCCCTAAAAAAGATTTAGTTAGGGTATTAAAAACACCCGAGGGCGAGGTAATAATAGATTTAAGTGGCAAAAAGTCAGGTCGTGGTGCATATATTTGCAAGGACAAGGCTTGCCTCAAAAAGGCTATCAAATCAAAAAGAATTCAATCTAACTTAGAGGTTGAAATACCCGAGACAATTTACCTCGAGCTTGAAAAGGAGCTTAGCTTAGCCAATGAACAATAAATTTCTATTTATGCTCGGATTATGCCGAAAAGCGGGCAAGCTTATAATCGGAACGGACTTGGTGACAAAATCTCTCCCAAGCAAAAAAACATATCTGGTTATCTACACATGCGATGCATCTGGCAACACCGAAAAGAAAATTACTGACAAATGTAAATTCTACGATGTTGAATGTATCAAAGCCCCCTTCTCTTCCTTAGAGGTTTCGGGTGCAATCGGCAAAAGCGGAGCTGTGTGCTCTCTTGGTGTAACCGACTTAAATTTCGCAAGTGAATTAAAATCGCTTTGTCAAGAAAATTCTTGATAGACTCTCAATGAAATGAGGTATATTATATGGCACGAATTAAGGATTTTGCAAAGGACTTAGGTCTTGACATAAAAGAGACTGTAGAGCTTATCGCAAGCTATGGTCTTGGTACAAAGCAATCAAGCGGAAATATCGATGACGGCGAGATAGCGATATTCTTAAATAAATACACTCTTGAAAAGCAATTTTCGGGCATTGATTCATACTTTAATGGTGAAGCAATAATAAAGAGCGCAAAGAAAAAGGCCGCTCCAAAGAAGGAGGAGCCAAAGACTGAAGCTCCTGCTCCTGAAAAGAAGGCTGAGGTCAAGGAAGAAAAGCCTGCTAAGGCAGAACAAAAACCTGAGGCTAAGGCTGAGGTTAAAGCTGAGGTTAAGGCTGAAGTTAAGGCTGAAGTTAAGACTGAAAAGCCTGCCGAAAAAAAGCCCGAAATCAAGGCTGAAAAGCCAGCTGAGAAAAAAGCCGAAATTAAAGCGGATAAGCCGGTTGAAGCAAAGAACGACAAGTTCAATCGCGATGCAAGAAAGCCATTTGAAAAGCCACAAGGACAAAACAAGTTTGAAAAGAACGATCGTCCATTCGGCAAGGATGGGTTTGAAAAGCCAGAGCGCTCGTTTGGTAAGGACGGCTTTACAAAGAGCTACGATAATAAGGGTGGCTATGATAAGGGCGGATTTAATAAAGGCGACAAGGGTGGCTTTAACAAGGGATTTGATAAGGGCTTTGACAAGGATGGTGGTGAAAGACGCTACAACGTAACACCTAAGCAGAAAAAGCCAGAATCAAATGTTGTTGAAATCAAGACTAAGACAGGCGCTACCCGTATAGTTGATACAAGAACATCAAATGTTGACCTTTCTAAATATGATGAAAAGAATGATTCATACGAGTCAAGCTACGGACACTACAGCCAAGGCTCATCTAAGCAAAAATTAAAGAAGCAAAATAACAAGGACGTTAACTCTAAAAAGGAAAAGGAACGCTTGGCTATGGAAAAAATAAAGCGCGAGGTTTTCGAAAAGGCGAAGAACACCCAGCTCTCTATCACTGTTCCTGATGAAATTTCAGTTGGCGAGCTTGCAACAAGACTTAAGGTTAACGCAAATGAGGTCGTTAAAAAGCTATTTATGATGGGCGTTATGGCAACTGTTAACGAGGTTATTGACTACGATACCGCTTATCTTATCGCCGATGAGCTTGGCGTTAAGGTTTCAAAAGAGGTCGTTGTTACAATTGAGGAAAAGCTATTCGACGAGGAAGAGGACGCTCCCGAATCACTCATTGAGCGCGCTCCTGTTGTTTGCGTAATGGGTCATGTTGACCATGGTAAAACATCACTTCTTGACGCAATCAGACACTCAAATGTTACCACAGGCGAGGCTGGTGGTATTACACAGCACATCGGTGCATATAGCGTAAATATTAACGGCAAGGATATTACATTCCTTGACACCCCAGGTCACGAGGCGTTTACTGCTATGCGTTTGCGTGGTGCTATGGCTACTGATATTGCTATTATCGTTGTTGCAGCTGACGACGGAATCATGCCTCAAACCGTTGAGGCAATCAACCACGCTAAGGCTGCAGGCGTTGATATTGTCGTTGCTATTAACAAAATGGATAAGCCAACTGCTAACCCAGATAATATCAGACAAGAGCTTACACAATACGACTTAGTTCCTGAGGAATGGGGCGGTGACGTTATGTGTATTCCTGTTTCTGCTCACACAAAGATGGGTATTGACACTCTTCTTGAAAGTGTTCTTCTTATCGCAGAGGTTAAGGAACTAAAGGCTAACCCAGACCGACTTGCTAAGGGTCTTGTTATTGAAGCTAAGCTCGATAAGGGTCGCGGTCCTGTTGCTACTCTTCTCGTTCAAAATGGTACACTTAAGGCTGGCGATGTTGTTATTGCCGGTAATGCTGTTGGTCACGTAAGAGCTATGACCGACCACAATGGTAAGGTATTAAAGACAGCTGGTCCTTCTGTTCCTGTTGAAATCACAGGTCTTTCCGAGGTTCCTTTGGCTGGCGATGAATTTAACGCAGTTAAAGACGAAAGAATGGCAAGAGAGCTCGCTGAGCAAAGACGTGCAAAGGCCAAGGAGGCTGAATTTAAGGCTAACGCAAAGGTTAACCTTGATGACCTATTCGCTCAAATTAGCGACGGTGCTAAGGAAATCAACATCATTATCAAGGCAGACGTTGGAGGCTCCTGCGAGGCTGTTAAGGCTTCACTTATTAAGCTTTCAAATGCCGAGGTTAAGATTAATGTTATTCACACTGCTGTTGGTGGTATTACTGAAAACGACGTTATGTTAGCGGCTGCATCTAATGCTATTATCGTTGGCTTTAACGTTCGCCCTGACAAGAAGGCTATTGACTCAGCTGAAAGACAAAAGGTTGACATCAGAACTCATAGAATTATTTACGAAATCATCGAGGAAATTGAAGCTGCTATGAAGGGTATGCTCGCGCCTACCTACAAGGAAGTTATCAATGGTCACGCAGAGGTTCGTCAAACCATTAGAGTTCCTAACGTTGGTACAATTGCCGGCTCTTACGTTCAAGATGGTAAGATTACTCGTAATTCACAAATTAGAATTATCCGTGATGGCGTTGTTATCTTTGAAGATAAGATTGCTTCACTCAAGCGCTTCAAGGACGATGCTAAAGAGGTTGCTGCCGGTTACGAATGTGGTATTGGCCTTGAAAAGTTCAACGATATCAAGGAAAACGATATCCTTGAGGCTTTTGTGATGGAAGAGGTTGAAAGATAATTTAGCGATAGCTTAAAATTAAAAGCACACGCCAAATGGCGTGTGCTTTGCTCTCTTTATTGAAGCATTAATAACTTTTTAACTTACAAGAGGTTTATTATGGGAAAAACAAGAAAATATATGTATACTAAAAATGAAATGGCGCACGACATCATTAATCTAATGAAGGGTGACTTTAGTGACTTTATTAAAGAAGAAGTTTTAGATAATATATTGTGGGCGGTGACTGAAATACGAGATTACGAGTTTTCTAAAATCGTGCCAAAGGCAAAATACAGAGGCTGTAAATATTGGAGTGGTGAAGCTCTAAAAAAAGCCTACGGAATTAACTCGCCAACTGAACTTACATCATCTTCAAAATACAAAAATAACAATGATTTGCGCCACGAGCATGTAATACCCAAAGCTGTAATAAAAAGCTACATACTAGAATATATAAACAACACTATCCTCGATAGTAATGAGTTGTATAATGAAATATTAGATGTTTTGAACCATTCATATGGTTGTGTTTTAACCAAAGAGCAAGCCAATAATGTTGACAAAATATACAAAGACAAAATGCCAAGTGGCAAAGAGAACATATTCAATCCCAAAAACACTTGGGCAAGATACAAAATTTTAGACGACGATATTTATAACGTAAGCTGGGATTTAAAAAGCAGTTCTTGGATTATTTTAAAGGCAGAAAGAATTTAAAGATATAAAAAACGGACACTCGGTGTCCGTTTTTCTTTTTATAGTGCTTTAACTATTGCGTTATATAGCTCGTCATACTCCTCATATGCTTCAAGGGTTGGGTTATCCTTCTTTATTTGCTCGGTGCTCTTAAAGAGGAAGCCTTTTTTACTTGCCAAAATCATGCCGAGGTCGTTATAGCTATCTCCTGCGGCGATTGTTTCAAAGCCGACGGATTGGAGTGCCTTTACTGTTGATAATTTGGACTTCTCCACTCTCATTTTAAAGCCTGTAATTTCTCCATTTTCTGCGACCTCTAATGTATTACAGAAGATTGTCGGCCAGCCGAGCTTTTCCATAAGTGGCTTTGCAAATTGGGTAAATGTATCACTAATAATAATTACTTGTGTCTTTGCGCGTAGCTTGTCAAGAAACTCCTTAGCTCCAGGCATTGGATTTATTTTAGCAATAGTTTCTTGGATTTCCTTAAGGCCAAGACCATGCTCCTTTAAAATTGCGATACGGTAAGCCATCAATTTATCGTAGTTTGGCTCGTCACGTGTCGTTCTTTTAAGCTCAGGAATGCCACTTGCTTCAGCAAATGCAATCCAAATTTCAGGCACTAAAACGCCCTCTAAATCAAGACAAACTATATTCATTTCGCTCATTTTTGTGTTCTCCTAAAATAAAATATAAATCATTATATCACACCTTTTTTTCTCTGTCAACTTTATTGCTTTAAATGACAAAAATTTTTATGTAAAATTAATATAAAAATTTTTTCCTATTTCAAATTTAGTATTGCTTTTTTATTTTTTGTTTGTTATAATGTTTGTAATGTGTTTTTTCGACATGTTTAATATTACATATTAAAAGGAGGGAAATTTATGAGATTGTTTTTCGGCTCAATCAAGGAGTCGCTTCAATCGGTATTGCCGATTTGTGCAATAGTTTTGGCTTTGACCATTTCTCTCTCTCCGATTTTGCCAGGCGTTATGGTAATGTTCCTTTTTGGTTCACTATTTATAATTGGCGGCATGAGCATATTTACCATAGGCTCAAACATTTGTATGCAACCAATCGGCGATGGTATCGGTGTTATTATAGGTAAATCAAAAAAGAAGCTTTTGCCTATTCTTGTTTGCTTTGTCGTTGGTTTTCTTATCACAATTGCAGAGCCTGACTTGACAGTTTTGGCAGACAAAATTGATATGGGTGTTAAGATTGGCAATTTCAATGCAGGTAAATGGATTTTAATCCTTTGCGTTGCTCTTGGTGTTGGTCTTTTCTTAGCAGTTGCACTTATAAGAACGAGAAGACGCATTCCTCTATCCTACATATTAGTTCCGCTTTACGGTGTTGCTCTTGTGCTTGCAACCTTGCCATACATAACCGGCAACAAGCTTGGCACAACTGAATTTATTCCAACTGCATTTGACTCAGGTGGTGTTACAACCGGTCCTATTACTGTTCCATTTATTATGGCACTCGGTGCCGGTATTGCATCAATGCGTAAGGACAAAAACTCAGGTCAAGACTCATTCGGTCTTGTTTCCCTCTGCTCTATCGGTCCTATTCTTTCAGTTCTCGCCCTTGGTCTAATTAGAAAGCCAACGGTTGTTAACGAGCCATTTAATCCTGAGCTATACAGAAACTTCACAACAAAGGATGCATTCCTTGAATTCTTTAGCCCAACCGTTGCTCACGGTGGAATTGCTCAATATATGAGTGAGGTTGCACTTGCATTCCTTCCAATTGTTGCAATGTTCATTATATTCCAACTCATTTTCAAGCGTTTTAACAAGCTTCAAATCACAAAAATTTGTGTAGGCTTCCTTTATACATATGTCGGACTTGTTCTATTCCTTACCGGTGCAAATATCGGCTTTATGCCAACAGGTCAATTGATTGGCTCTGTTCTTGGCTCTTCCGGTTGGCTCAAGTGGTTGCTCATTCCTATTGGTATGCTTCTTGGCTACTTTGTTGTTGCAGCCGAGCCTGCAGTTCATACATTAAAGAAGCAGGTTGCCGAGGTTACAAACGGCGCTATTTCCGAAAAATCAATCGGTTTAGCTCTTTCTATTGGTGTTGCCGTTTCTGTTGGTATTTCAATGGTTCGTATTTTGACAGGACTTTCTATTTTACCTGTTTTAATAATCGGCTACATTATTCCACTGGCAATTACATTCTTTGTTCCACGTATTTATACTGCTATCGCGTTCGACTCGGGTGGTGTTGCATCAGGTCCTATGGCGACAACATTTATTTTACCATTTGCCATCGGTGCATGCACTGCTATGGGCGGAAACGTTTTGGAAAGTGCATTTGGTATCGTTGCAATGATTGCTATGACTCCACTTATCACAATTCAAGTGCTCGGTCTTATCGGTAAAATCAAGCAGGATAAGATGCTTAAGAGAATTCATAGCGAAATTGAACAAATCGACGATGGTATCTGCTACTTCGATGAGGAGGTGCTTGTAAATGGCTAATGACTCACGTATAGTAATGCTCCTTTCCATCATCAAGCGTGGTAAGGGTGCACAGTACATCAAAAAATTACAGGAAAACGACATAGTTTTACACTATCAATGTGTTGGTGAGGGTACTGCCCCATCAGAAATTATGGACATTCTCGGTCTTGGTAGTAGCGAAAAGGATATTATGATCAGCTTCGCTACCCAAGCGACCGCGCAACGCTTGGCTTCAAGCTTGAATAAGAACTTGGGCACAAGCCTTGGCTACCAAGGATTGTTTATGGTTATTTCCACCTCGGCATTTAGTAGAATCTCTGCCGAGATAATAAAGAAAAATAGTAATGATTATACCAAAGGAGAGGGCGAAAAAATGCATAGCGAATACAACTACAGCTTAATATTAATTTCTGTAAACCGTGGTTATACCGACGCAGTTATGCAAACTGCTAAATTAGCAGGTGCTACCGGTGGTACAATAATCAAGGCAAGACTTGCTGAACCTCAAATTGTTGAGGCTTATGCAAATGAAATCTTGAACGAGGAAAAGGAAATTGTTACAATTTTGGCGCCAGATAGCGTTAGAAATCAAATCCTTGAGAGTGTAAACAGCGAGTTTGGTCTTAAGAGCGAGGCACAAGGAACTGTACTTTCTATTCCTGTTGACAAGGTATTTAAGATTTAAGAAAAAGAGGTCGCAATGACCTCTTTTCTATTTGTGATTTTTTTGCGACATATGTAATTTTTTTAGAATAACCTATTGACAAACGTGGGACAAGGTGCTATACTAAATGGGACAAGGTGTACCGAATTGATGTGTTTTGTGTTTCACTTAGTTCTTTAAAGGTGTCCCGCAAAGGCTTAAATCGGTGTCCCAAATTTATTGTTGCCTTTTGGCAAAAGGAGTTATTATGAGAAATGTTAGTGCTGACACAATTATCAACATCAGAAGCTGTATTGAGACCTTTTTTGATGACTATTCACGCTCCCCTTCTCTTCGCGAAATTTCCACAATGACGGGCATTAGCAAAAGCACCGTTCAAAGATATATTGAAATTATGGAGCGCGTTGGCATTATTACTCGCACCGAAGAGGGTATTGAAACACCTTACATCTCAAAAACCGAAAGACAAATGGTTCCTGTTGCAAAGCTTGGAAGAATTCCATGTGGTCCACTTGACGAAAAGGAAGAATATATTGAGGGCTATGTAAAATTGCCACAATCCTTTGTTGGCAAGGGCAAGTTCTTTATTCTTGTGGCATCGGGCGACTCTATGATTGATGCCGGAATTGATGACGGAGATATGATTATAATTAAGCAACAAGAGAGCGCGCGCAAGGGCGACATTGTTGTTGCGCTTGCAAATGGTCAAAGCACATTGAAGCGCTATATGCCTGACCCAACAATAAAGAAGATAAGACTTCATCCTGAAAACCCAACAATGGAGGATATCATCGTTGATAACTGTCAGGTTCAGGGTGTTGCAATCAAGGTGATTAAATCTCTATAATGTATATTCGCATCCCCCTCGCCGTCGGTGTCATTTACAGCGCTGACGGCGTTTTTAAGCCAAAAACCATATCGGTAAACGGTGAAAAATTCTTAATTGACAAAGTGCTTTACAAAAAGAATTACTGTCCTAAAAGCGTTGGCGCCATTGCACCTATTGAATTTACTATTATGGTTGGCGGTGAAATAAAGAAAATTTATTTTGAGAAGGATACGGGAAAGTGGTTTTCTGTCAAGAAAATCCTAAAAAGCAATGAAGGAAAGAGTTATTTTACACAGTGATGCAAACTGCTTTTATGCCTCGTGTGAGATGGTTTTAAACCCTTCTCTTCGTGACAAGGCTGTGGCTGTCGGTGGCAATGAGGCTGAACGACACGGCATTATTCTTGCAAAAAGTGAAAAGGCAAAAAAAGCTGGTGTAACCACTGGTATGCCTCTTTGGGAAGCAAGAGAAAAATGCAAGGATTTAATAATAGTTCCCCCACACTTTGAAATCTACTCGAAATTTTCGAAGCTTCTACGTAAGATTTACGAAAGATACACGGACTACATTGAGCCTTTTGGTCTTGATGAGTGCTGGCTTGATGTGACAAGCTGTCAAACGGACGGCTTTATAATTGCCGAAGAAATAAGACAAGCGGTTAAGGACGAATTGGGGCTTACTGTTAGCATTGGTGTTTCCTTTAACAAGGTTTTTGCCAAGCTCGGCTCAGACCTTAAAAAGCCAGATGCAACAACTGTAATTTCAAAAGATAATTTTAAGGAAAAGATTTGGCCATTGCCTGTTTCCGAGCTTCTCTTTTGTGGTCGCCAAACAACAAAGACTTTAAGAGAATGTGGCGTTACAACCATTGGTGCGCTTGCAAAAATGCCAAAGGATTTTATTGAAAGACGGCTTGGTAAAAATGGTGCTTCTCTTTGGGATTATGCAAATGGGCTTGATAGCTCACCTGTTATACACAAGGACCACTACACCCCACCAAAATCGGTTGGTCATGGTGTCACATGTGTTGAAAATCTTATAAATAATGACGAAGCATCAAAGGTAATTGTATCGCTTTCTTTAGATATCGGCTATAAGCTACGCAAGGAAAACCTTTACGCAAATGGCGTTTCATTGGTAGTTAAGGATGAAAATTTTGTGAGCTACTCATACCAAAAAAGATTTGAAGGCTCTACACAAGACGAAAGTCTTTTAGCGCGCGAGGCGATAAGCCTACTTAAATCAAACTACCCTTGGCGCTTTAAGATTCGTGCCTTGACAATAACAGCGATTTCTATTGAAACAAGCGACACACCAGTACAAACAGATATGTTTTTTGACACTGAGAAGGAAGAAAAGAAAAAAAGACTATCATCGGCTGTTGATAGTATAAAAGATACGTACGGAAAATCATCAATTTTGCCAGCAACCGTGCTTGATGAAAAGAAAATGCCAGCACATGAGGCGGACAGAGCCACCCTGCCTGGCAATATGAAAAAGGGTTAATTATGGAAATTAAAGAAATCGGACATTTAAAGACACTCTTCCCTACAAAATTTGGTGTTCCAAGGCAAAGCGGAGTTTCAAAAAGCTCCCCTGCCACACTGATTTTTGAAGAAGAGTATCGCTCACCGGAAGCGCTTGTAGGACTTTCGGATTATTCTCATGTTTGGGTAATTTGGGGATTTTCCGAAGCAAAATATGGTCAGTTTTCACCAACTGTTCGCCCACCAAGATTAGGTGGGAACACGCGTGTTGGCGTTTTTGCATCTCGTTCCCCATATAGACCAAATTCTCTTGCCTTATCGGTTTTAAAAATCGAGTCTATTGAAAAAACAGAAAAATATGGACACGTTTTACACCTTTCCGGTGCTGATATGATGGACGGCTCTCCTGTTTATGATATCAAGCCATATATTCCATTTGCCGATTCTATCCACAATGCCAGTGGTGGCTTTACTGAAAATCTTGATGATTATATTTTAGATGTTAAGATTCCAAGCGAGGTCGAAAAATCACTCCCGGCTGAGCTTCTTCCCTGTCTTATAGAAGCACTAAAAAACGACCCTCGCCCATCTTATATCGACGACCCTTGCCGTGTTTTTGGCTTCTTTTATGATAAGTATGAAATCAAATTTACGGTTGAGGGAAAGGTCTTAAATGTTATTTCTATTGAAAAGGTAAAATAAAAAGAGCGTCAAATGACGCTCTTTTTTATTAACCAAAATATTCTTGAAAACCACCAAGCACTATAAACGCAATGAAGAAAATAGCTGTTATAACTCCAAGGGTAATAAACATTGGAACAAGCATGCTTCTAACAGCTGCCCAATAGGTGTTCCACTTGTCCTTAGCGGTTGACGGTGGGCGAACAAAGCCCTTGTCGTCCGTTTTTTGTCCATTACGGAACGCGCTCATGTCGGCAAGAGATCTGCCGTCATCAACGTATTTTACCTTTTCCTTTTTCTTCTTTTTATCGCTCATAGTTTACCTCATTTAAATTAAGTGGCACGCTGCAAAGTGACCGTTTTCATATTCCTTATATTCAGGAACAACGTGCTTACATATTTCCTTTGCATAAGGGCAACGTGTATGGAAACGACAGCCCTTTGGTGGATTCGCAGGTGATGGAATATCACCCTTTAATACCATACGGTTCATTTTCTTGTCTGGGTTCGGATTAGGAATAGCCGAGAAAAGAGCCTTAGTGTATGGATGAAGTGGATTTGCAAATATATCCTCTTTTCTACCGAACTCCATCATTGAGCCAAGATACATAACTCCAATTTTATCAGAGATGAACTTAACAACTGAAAGGTCGTGCGAAATAAAGAGGTACGTAAGACCCATTGAGTCCTGCAAGCTCTTTAGAAGGTTGATAATTTGCGCCTGAATTGATACGTCAAGAGCAGAAACAGGCTCGTCACAAATAACAAGCTTAGGGTTAACTGAAAGCGCTCTTGCTATACAAATTCTTTGGCGTTGTCCACCTGAGAACTCGTGTGGATATCTTTCATAATAGTAATCACGAAGACCACACTTGTCCATAAGCTCCAAAACATATTCCTTAATCTCTTTCTTTGGTACAATTTTATGTACGCCAACAGGCTCAGAAAGGATTCCACCAACTGTTGAACGAGGAGGCAATGATGAATATGGGTCTTGGAAAATTATTTGCATTTGACGTCTGATCTCGCGCATTTGTGATGACTTATAATTGGTTATATCCTTGCCGTCAAATATAATTTGACCACCATTTGATGGATGAAGCTTCAAAATGGTTCTACCCATTGTGGTTTTACCACAGCCAGATTCACCAACGATACCAAGTGTTTCACCCTTTTTTAGAACAAATGAAACATCGTCAACAGCGACTAATTCCTGCAAAACCTTACCTGTCATTGATTTTTTGATTGGGAAGCTCTTTCTTAGGTGTCTTACCTCCAAAAGCGCGTCCGGGTCAAAGGGCTTATTTTTGTCAGCCTCTATTTGAGCCTTGCGATTAGCCAAGAATTTCTCTTGCTCTAATGCATCGTCGTAAACGATTTCTTCGGGAGAATCTACAACTGATTCTTCAATTTCTTGAATTTGTTTTTCGTCAGCCATTTTTATTCTCCTTTCCCATATCGTTATACAAGTGGCAAGCAACGAAGTGTGTTTCGCTAACCTGCTTCATTTTTGGATAACGTCCACCGCATTTGTTTATGCACTCGCCACATCTTTCCTTGAAGAAGCAGTGGTTAGGCATATTGATTGGGTTTGGCACGTTACCTGGAATATTAAAGAGCGTATCGCTATTCGATTCAAGCGTAGGCTTTGATTTTTGAAGTCCCTTTGTGTATGGGTGTAGTGGATTATGGAAAATTTCCTGCACCGTACCCTTTTCAATTACTCTTCCTGCATACATAACAACGACATAGTCTGCCATTTCAGCAATAATACCAAGGTCGTGGGTGATGAGAAGGATTGAGCCGTCAATCTTAGTTTTAAGATCGCGAAGAAGGTCAAGAATCTGCGCTTGAATTGTAACGTCAAGAGCTGTTGTTGGCTCGTCTGCAATAATAAGACGTGGGTTGCATGCAAGCGCCATTGAAATCATAACACGTTGACGCATACCACCAGAAAGCTCATGCGGATATGCTTTATAAACACGCTCTGGCATTGCAATACCAACCAAATTGAGCATTTCAAGGGATTTTGCCTTAGCATCCTCCTTTGTTGCGCCTGGAACGTGAATAAATGTAACCTCGTCAAGCTGTTGACCGATTGTGAAAATTGGGTTTAATGAGGTCATTGGCTCTTGGAAAATCATTGAAATTTGCTTTCCACGGATACGGTGTATCTCGCGAATTGGCATCTTTGCAATATCGTAAACCTTTTCCTCGGTTTTTGGCTCTTGTCCAACTAAAACTCCATTTTCATTTCGCACAGGATACATAACAGGCTTACCGTTTTTACCTCTAATGTAATCCTTAGCTGTAAAACGAATACTACCCGAATAAATTTGTCCTGTTGGGCCTTGTAAAAGACGCATAATAGACATACTTGTTACGCTCTTTCCACAGCCCGATTCACCAACGATACCAACGGTTGTATTCTTTGGAATATTGAAGGAAACGCCGTTAACAGCCTTTACAACACCTTGGTCAGTGAAGAAGTAGGTATTTAAGTCCTCAATCTCCAAGATATTATTTGGATCCTTCATTTCGCTCAAGAATTCACTCTCGCTTGCACGACGGTTTTTGTAGTTTTCCAAAACACGCATGGTTTTGGCATTTTCTTTTGCAATTTTTCTAATTTCCTTGCCAGAAAGGTAAGCTTTTGTTTTCTTTTCAGCCATTTTTCTTACCTCCTAGATTTCGGGTCGAGTGCGTCACGCAAGCCGTCACCGACAAAGTTAAAGCCGAGAACCGCAATAACGATACAAAGACCAGCAGGAACCCAAATTAGAGGATTAGCCATAGCAATTTCAAAGCCGTTTGCTTCCTCAAAAAGGTTAAGTATCGTACCCCAAGCTGTGTTTGGTGCTTTAACACCAAAGCCGAGGTATGAAAGTGTTGACTCGTAAATAATCATAGAGCCAAGACCGAGTGTCATTTGTACAATTAACTGTGGCATTACGTTTGGAATTAAGTGCTTGAATATCTTACGGAATGTAGAATATCCCATAGCCTCAGCAGCTACCATATATTCTTGCTCACGCAAGGATAGAATTTGTCCACGTACCAAGCGAGCTGTTCCTGGCCATGAAATGCATGAGATAAATATCATAAGGAAGTAAATTCTTGTTTCTCCGCTGATAAAGAATAATCCCTTGCTGATCCAGCCGTTCAGGAGCACACCGACGATAAGTAGAATCGGAATACCTGGCAAGCACATAAGAATATCACATATTCTCATTATAACGTTATCAATAAATCCACCGAAATATCCCGCAATACCTCCGGCAATAATACCGAGTGCGGTTATGATAAATACGGCAAGGAAGCTAACGATAAGTGAAACACGTCCACCATACATAAGTCTTGATAGTACGTCGTATCCAGACTTATCTGTTCCCAATGGGTGAAGCTTAGATGGCTTTGCTAAAACGTTATCCTTTTCGTATTTTTCGAGTGTTTGATAAACTGTATACTCTTTTCCGTTTAGGGTGTATGTATATTCGCTAGTTGTTTGCTCCCATTTACCACTTTCATCCTTTTCGTCCTGTTGCCAGCCGTCGCCGTCAAGACCTGGAACTATTGCATGGTAAATGTATGGGCCAACGAATGAAAATAGGAATAGTCCTATTACCATTACAAGACCTATAACGCTGAGCTTTGAACGGAAGAAACGACGAACAACCATTCTTGTAGGTGACATAAGCTTTAGCGTTTTATCTAAGGGCGCCTCGTCCTCTACTGGTATTATTTCTTCTTCCTCTTCTATTTCCTCATTTACTAAAAGAGTTTCTTCTTCTTTTTCTTTTGGATAAAGCTTTGTAGTTTTTACCTCTTGTGCAGTTAAAAATACAACTTTTCTTGATTCGTTTTCCATTTAATCTGCACCTCCTACTTAAGCTTTACTCGTGGGTCAACAATTGCATACATAATGTCCGACATCAAAATGCCTATAACACTAAGCGTTGCTAAGAACATATTGTAGCCCATGATAAACGGAATGTCTCCGTTGTTTGTTAGATTCAATGCAGTCGTACCGATACCATCAAGACCGAAAATTTTCTCGGTAATAATCGCACCTGAGAATAGTGCTGGTATAAGTCCTGCAAGTGTTGTTACAAGTGGGATAAGGGTGTTTCTAAAGGCGTGCTTGTATATTACCTTGCTTTCCTTTAGACCCTTTGCTCTGGCTGTACGAATGTAGTCAGAGTTTAGAACCTCAAGCATGTTGGTTCTTGTCATTCTCATTCTTCCACCAAGGCTCAAAATAGTAATGGTGAAGATTGGTAGTATGTAGTACCTTAGGTTACTAAATACGTCCATAATACCCGTCGTACTCTGCGAAGCGTCGGTTGTACCGGAAACTGGGAAAACGAGGAAGCTTGAGAAAAATTCATAAGCCCCCGAGCCCTCTTGGAAAATCTTTTCCAAGATGCTTTCCATAATTCCGCCCGTACCGAATGCCGCTTTGAATATATTAGCAAAGAAGAACGATGGTAGCGAAATACCTATCATTACAAGAACTGTAATGAAATAATCTCTGAACGAATATTGGTGCGTTGCCGCGGTAATTCCTAAAGGAATTGCTATCAAGAACTCAAATACCGTTGCAATCAAAGCAACCACGAATGAAACTGGCAAGCCTTGGAGAATTACACGGGATACTGGTTGGTTGTTTAGCTTGAATGAACGTCCAAGGGTGATAAATCCATCCTCAAATTCAAACAAGTTTCCAAGCCAATCAAAATAGCCCTTTATAATTCCCTTAAAGCTATTATCGCCAATTCCGAGCTGCTCACGGATTTTATCAAGAGTCTCTGGCTCTGAGTTCATACCCGCGTTAGCAGCAACGAAGTCAACTGGCATTAAACGTACCAAAAAGTAAATAATAAGGGATACCGCTACTAATATGAGAATAGAAAGTCCTATTCTTTTTAGTATATATTTAAACATTGTATCACTCCAAATTAGTCTTTTAATTCAAGTTCCCAAATTCTATCAAGTGGTGACGAATAAGGATTCGAAACATCAGGGAATGAATCTGGGTCAATTACGTCTGAATTGTATGCATAAACTACGCTTCTTTGATATACAGGAAGCTCGACAGCGAGGTCAAGCAGCAAGCCCATTGCCTCTTGGTATATCGCAGATCGCTCATTTTGGTCAAGAGTTTCTCTTGCCTCATCAATCTTTTCACTGAGCTGGTCAAGAAGTCTCTCTTGCTTACCGCCCTCAGTTCTCAAGAATTGGTAGCCCCATGCTCTTGTACTGGATGCGGTTGAATTTTTGTGGTAAACCTGATACATATCAGGGTCAAGTGTTGAGCCCCACGCAGCTGCCCAAACGGTAAGACCACCGCTTGAAAGCTTTGTAAGAGCTGTTGCATCTGGAACAACTGAGATATCCCAGCCCAAGCTATTTAGAAGCGCTGCTGCGTCAATAAATGTTTGGAATGTTGGGTGGTCTGTTGAAGCACCTGCGATTGTGAATTCGATGCTAAGCTTCTTATCACCAGCCTTTACGCCTGCCTTCTTCATAAGAGCTTGAATATTCTTTCTCGCTGCTGCTTCTCCATCTGCCATGCCATCGCCATTGATGTCGGCTGACCAGTTACCCATATATGGATAATTCTTATTGTTCTTATTGTTGAGTGAGCCATCCTCGTTTCTTGGGTATGCCCAGCTTACTGTTGACATAGTCCAGAAAATTTGCTCAGCTGTACCTGGACGGTAGTAGTTAAGCGAGGTAGCTGTGTTCATTGCACACATAATTGCTTGACGAAGCTCAAGGGATTGAATTTTGTCAGCGTTAATGCCGATATAACCATAACCAAGCTGTTTCTCTTGGATAAAGTCAAATCCGCCTTCCTTTTGTAACGCAACGAGCTTGTCGTAGTTTTCATTCGTCAACTGAGGTGAAATATAGTGAACGCTTCCGCTTTCAAGAAGATTAATAGCATCCGCTGCTGGGAGCGCTTGATAACGTACCTTCTCTATTTTTGCATTCTCTATTCTTTCTCCAACTGTTTCAAAATAGTGATTTGCTTTGAAATAAACAACGTTGTTTGCAAGGAAGCCTGTTCCTGATGGGTTATCCTCATTTTCACGGTTGGTTGCCTTGTATGCACCAGCACCAACAGGAACTGCTGTCTTGTTTGGTGATTGAATTACATTCTTCATAAAGTCGTATTGACCATATGCAACGCCATATTTGTGATTTACGATATCTACTGGGTACTTTGTGCTATCACCGTAGTAGTGCTGAGGTGCAACCGAGAAGGCAAAGTTCCATTGTGCCTTAGGGTCTTGTCCCTCAATTGTTATTTGTAATACATCATACTCATCAGCGTTTTTAGGTGTTCCATCTGAGTTGTGCTCTTTGGCGATTTTGTATTCAGTACCATTTACAGTAATCTTTGTTTCGTCAGTTTCATGACCGAGAGAAACGATACCGGAAATATGGTCGTACTTCATTCCGCCCTTATTATTTTCGTTAAGAATAACGCCCTTTGCCTCAGCTGTGTATTCGGTCAAGAGCTGGTTGGCTGTTGCCCATGCTGAGAGGATGATGTGAAGCTCGGATTCAACCTTTGCATTATATACGTATTCGATTGCCTTTTCCTTGGTTGTTACATCCTTTTGGTTATAGTTCGCTGTAACCTCGTCAATAACGCTCTTGTCGTCGGTTTGCTTACCGTTTACTATCTTTTTGCCCCATTTGATTGTAACAAAGCCCTCGTGGTACATAAAGCGGGCGATTTCGTCCTTGAAGAATGGGTGCGACTTATATGGCTCTGCCTCTGTGTATGCACTTTGTGCCGCCACGTAGTCGTCATTTAATTCTTCTCTAAATAGCTTTAATGCGTAATCATAGTCCTTACGGAGCTGTGCGTTTGTTCCTCCTCCGCTAACCGCCTTCTTATAACCATCGGATAGCTTCTTCTTGGCAATTTCCTTAACCATATCGTCATACGACAATTCGTATCCACTCTGGCCCTTGCCCTTTGAGAGGAAGATATTAATGAGCTCGTTTATACGTGCTCTTGCTCTTTGCATTGCCTGTGTGTTGATTTTTTCATCTTGGCTTTCGCTGTCTGCGTTTGACTGAGTTCTATACTCAGAAAGGCCCTTTATTTTTGTTGAATAAATTGTTGCTGAGCCTGTATATGATGGGTCAAGATATACATAGAGGTTGAAAAGCACATCCTCCATTGTAAGTGGCTGTCCATCTGAGAATTTGATTCCATTCTTCAAAACGAAGGTATAAACCGTTTCGTCCTTGGATTTATTGTAGTCAGAAATCTCAAAATCCTTAGTTACTGTTGCTTGGTCCTCACCATATGCAACCTCAACTGAGCCATTTACGTATTTGGAAGAAAGCATACCGATTTGTGTCATCGATACTATTGTGCTGTCCGCACCAGTGGTCGAGAAATATGGATTAAATACACCATCAAAATCCTCGGACATGATAACGAAAGCATCAGGCTTTTCATCCTTATCCCTTCTACATCCGCAGCCTGAGAAAAGCGCAAGCGTGCCAAGAAGCATCAAAATGCATAGCACAAGCGCTAATATTCTCTTTTTCATTGAATGTTCTCCTTTATTGATATGTAAATTTTATTAAGCAATTATTCGTCATATTTTAAAACAAACTCGAGCTCGAGCTTATTGCCGTCTGCGCCCTCAGTAATCTTTAAAATATGTAAATCGTATTCCTCTGAATAAATTTCGTAGGAAATTCCGCTTATATCAATTCCTAAGCCTATGCTATATCCATCAGCACAAAGTAAGCCAACCTCATAATCGTTAGTTTCCATTGCGTATGCAGATGCATAAATAATCAGCTTGGAGTTTGTAATATTTACGTTTTCAAAGGACTTAATTTGTCCGTTTTTATCAGGTTCAATGACTGCTGCAAATAATGCATATCTTCCGCCTGGATAAATGTATACGTCAGAAATTTCAGCCTCCACTCTATCGAATGTTACGTTTTCAACAACCGCCTCGGCGCTAAGTCCTGCAAATAAGCCGAAGTGTTGATTTCCGGAGGAGTAAATCATAAGATTCTTTATTGTGTGTCCATTACCCTTGAAGGTACCTGTATATGTTTCATCAGTAAATGTAACCGGCCACATATTATCCTCGAAATTAAGGTCTGCCATAATTTCGTAGCTTCCGGTTGATGAAGCATATTCCTCAAGCTGAGATGGAGTGTAAATCTTATACCATTCTCCAACCATTTCCTCGTAACCTGTATAAAGCTTTAAGGTTCTGTTTTCAATTGTTGCTGTTTCTTCATTCAGTACAAATGGCAATTTATAAGTGCCACTTATACCATTTTGACGCTCGCTATCGAGATAGAAGCCGTCAAAATATCTTGTAATTGTTTGTCCGTTAACAGTCTCTGCTGTTCTCTCTATAAAGTCGCCAACTGGAGCCAAGGTGTTAAACATAAGTGCACCTGTTTCCATATTGCGTGATGGCAAAATAATCTTGTCGCCGTCCTTATAAAGAGGGTTTGAAACCTCGTATTTACCAAGGAGAACATCAACGCCGTTCACCTTTTCGTAAACCTCAATTTCAGGGCATCTTACCCAAGCGGCATAAACGGTAATTGCCGGTTCGCCTGCTGAGTATTGTTTCTTTGGGTCAATCTCGATGGTTTGAGGGAATCTGATTTTTCCCGAATAGGTATATACTACGTTACCTAAATCGTCCTTAACCACATTGCCATCTTCATCCTTTAATTCTGCCTTTTCTGTGTACCAGCCAGCGTGGAAATATCCAGCTCTTGAAGCGGTTTCAAGTGGGTACATATTTGCCTTACCTCTTGAAGGGTCATTTAGGTCAATCAAACGGATTTCCTTCATTCCGTTTTCATTAACTCTGTACTTGCCGAGGTTGTAGGTATCGTTTACATAGAGCTGTCCAGCGTTACCGAAGTAACCGCCGTTTGCATCGTAACGAACCGTTACCTTATATCCTTCCTCGTCGTACTTTCCAAATACGTCTTCTTGTGAGCATGAGGCAACGAATAAGCACATAAGGACTACTGCAGCGGCAATAATCAATAATTTAATTTTCTTATTCATTCTTCGTTCCTTTATCTTATCCGCCGTCCACTCAGCGTTCGTTTTGCTGAGTGGCGGTCGGCTTTTATTTATTCTTTTAGCACTTAAATGCTTATTCGATTATAATATCATCCTTAGATGCTTTCTTTTTCGCTTTTCTCGTTTGCTTTTGCGATTTTTTAATAGCCTTTAATTGTGCCTTTTCCATTCTCTTTTGCTCTTTAGCTACCTGCTTAAGAAGCTTTTTCTGCATCACCTTCACAAACCATGTAACTACTACTGTTGAAACAGGTGTTTGTGTTTTTATTGAAGCAATTACTAAAACTATTGAAATAATAGCTGTCGCAAGGAATGAAGCGCCTACCAAGGATAGAACAACGATAAGAATAATCTTTCCTACCTTTGAATCCTTTTCTTCCACCACACCGTCGGATGGTGTCTCCTCTGGAGCTGGCTCCTGTGGTACTTGCAAGCTCTTAAGAGCTAAAATTGCGTTTTCTGCTGAAACGAGCTTAGTGTAATTGTCTATAAGCGCTCTTTGGTCGTCAATTGCTGCTGCCTTTTCATAAAGCTCTCTTGCCAAAATAACAAGTTGCTCATCTGCCAAGGTAATCTCGTCAGGGAGTCTGTTTATAGCTTCGATAGCCTCAAGGGTTGCATCCTGCTTCGCAACTGAGCCGTCAAGAACTGTGCTGAAATATTGTGAATAAATAAATGTTTCGTAGTATAAGCCGTTTGTAGGTCTTACCATTACGAGATTTGGACTACCGTGTCCGATTTGATTTACAAAGTTTGCACCATAATATACGTTTGAGTACTTGCCGTCAGCAACATTCCACATGTAGTAAGGAACAATGCCGATTCCCTCATATACAAGGATATCTCCGTTATAATCACTGAACTCATACTTACCTACTGATGGGAAGTTTTCAAAGCACTCATAATAAGCACTGTCAAATTCTTCCTCTAAGATAGGAGCCTCGTAGCTTGTGAAGATTACGGTTGCAAGCTTATCGCATCCATAGAATGCCTTGTGACCGATTGAATTTAATGACTCTGGCAATGTAACTCTTATAACATCACTGCCTGCAAATGCCATTGCTGAAATTCTAACAGTTGAATCTGCAACCTTAACGTTTTCAGTTTCAGTGCCCGCAAATACAACCATTTGAAGTCCATTTGGAACCCTT
This sequence comes from Clostridia bacterium, assembly GCA_017420755.1. GTDB lineage: Bacteria > Bacillota > Clostridia > Oscillospirales > CAG-272 > RGIG2000. The sequence continues at coordinate 41,151 of JAFQOG010000005.1, forward strand.
ACATAAAGTGAACCATCAATTACAGTTGCCTTGTCACTTATATCAAAGGTATAAATGGTTTCTTCATACTTTTGTCCATTAAATTCTTTTGTCTCAATCTTGCTAAATGGCTTTAGCTTACACAAAGCGAATGGGTTTTCTCCGATTTTTTCAAGGTTTTCTCCGAGAATAACCTCAACAGGTGTAAGTGTTTCCTTCATAAACGCACCGTCGCCAATTGTTTCACAGTACGCAAGGTTAATTCTATCTATTGCTGTATATGCAAATGCGTAATTGCCAATATCTCTTGCTCTAAAGAGGTTTATAACATTTTCAAGCTTATTATCATAAGCGAATGCACCCTCATTAACCTTTGTTCCGTTTGAATTCAAGGTAACCTTTGTTAAGCTGTTACATTTAACGAATGCATAGTTATCAACGAGCTCACAGGATGAAAGGTCAATTTCTGTAAGTGGAGCCTCTGCAAATGCTTGCATTCCTATCACCTTTACGTTTTCAAGGTTGATGCTTGAAAGCTTCTTACAGTTCATAAATGCGTTTGCTGATATTGTGTCAAGCTTAGTGCCAAGCTTAACATTAGTTAAGTATTCGCAGTTTGCAAATGCATCCTCACCAATGAATTCAAGTGATGAGAGATCGATATTTTCAAGACCTGCTGAATAGTAGTGATAAATATAATATCCGTTTTCGTCAATAGCAACGATTGTTCCTGCCATATCGGAATATGTATAAAGAATATCACCGCTAAATGCTCTTGCACCAATGGACTTAACCTTAGATAGGTCAATATTCTTTAGGCAAGGAGCGTTGAAGAATGCTTGCTCTCCAAGTATCGCGCCACTGCCAAGAGTAACAGAAACGAGCTTGGATGCACCCATAAATGCGCTATCGCCAATTACAACATTCTTGCCGATTGTCAAGCTTGTTAGCTTAGATGTATATTCAAAATAATATACCTTTTGCTTGCTATTTGGATCTCTTACAAGCTCATTTGCAAAGTTTCCGTCTCTTGCAAGCATAAATGCGCCTGTGCCAAGGACTGCTCCGTCGCCGATTGTAACGCTTTGAAGCTCCTTACATTCGCAGAATGCACCCTCGCCAACAACCATATTCGCTGGGATATTTACGCTTGTAATTTTTGTGTATGCAAATGCGTAATCACCAAGCTCCTCTATATTATTAAATGAAGGAAGCGTGTCGATCTTTGTCATAAAGTATGCGTAATCACCAATTTCACTCAAGCTACCAAGAGTTACGGAGGTGAGGTTTCTACAGTATGCAAATGCATTGTTTTCAACTGCAGTTACGCTTGGAATAGAAATGCTTGTAATTTTGTCATTGTACGCAAATGCGCCTCTTGCAATTCTCACAACATTAGGATCATTCAAAACAAATTCGCCCGAGATTGTTGGAGAAACAAACATAAGAGTTGTTCCGTCATTTGAGAGAACATAATCGCCATTTTCTGAGAGCTTAAATGCTCCGTTTGCTTCATCAAATGTGAATTTAGAAATATTTGTTCTTGCAAAGGCAAATTCCGCAATTGTTGACACGTCCTTGCCGATTTTGATGGTTTCAAGTGCGCTACATCCAAAGAACGCGCCCTCTGGTATTACATTTGCGTTCATCGAAATTTCTTTAAGTGAGGTACAGTTTGCAAATACATAAGGTCCATATTTAACCTTCTCTGCCATAACTGTAACATCAGTCAAGCTTTCGTTATGATAGAATGCATAAGCCCCAATTGATTGTAGCTTTTCTGGCAAGATAGCTCCTGTTAGATTGTAGCTAACAACTCTATCGTACATATCAATGATGCCGTCTTCATTTGAGTCTATACGTGTGCCGTTTTCTGCAAATGCATAGTCACCGATAGCACACATATTATCAAGTGAAATTGTGCCCTCAAGGTTACAGTAAGCAAATGCTTCCTTGTTTATGAGCTGTACATATTCAAGACCCTCAACCTTTTTGAGGTTTACACAGCCTAAGAATGCGCCATACTCAATAGCCTCCATTGTTGATGGAAGAACGACCTCCTCAAGTGCAGTTAGGTTTGCAAATGCATATGGATTAATCTTTTTAACACCCTCAGGAATGATTACCTTAGTAATTGTATCTTCACCGATAAACCAAAGCTTTGATGTGCTTGGATCCTCAGGATCAAGCTCCCATTCCTCTTTAGGAATGTATTCAAAGTTGGAGAATGCAAATTGACCGATTTCGGTAAGCATAAGTGAAGAAGGAATTTCAACTACTCCACCGTTACCATAATAGTTCTTAAGAGTTGGTGCTGTTGTAATATATGGGTCCTTGACCTCAATGCTTACAGTTTCCGAGTAATATGTGCTCTCGCCGTCCAACAGTACATTAACGTTTACTGCTGAGAAGCCCTCCTCAAGTGCGAGTATTGTTCCATCCGCTGAAACTTTAACAATAGAGTCATCATCTGAGGTAAACTCAATCGTTGTATCCTCTGGGAAGAAAGCGTTTAGCTTGTATTGAAGCTTAACCGATTCTGATGGGTAAAGAATCAAGCTATATGCGTCGTTCGGGAATATTCTGACATCTCCTGTAACGCCTATTTCACGTTCGTTACTATCAACTATGTAGAACGCCTTCAAGGTCTCATAGCCAACCAGCTTAAATTCGTCTGCGACAGGCTTGTCGTAATACTCAAAGCCCTCATCACCCTCACTAAGTACAGTTACCCTAAATGACCTGGTTTCGTACGTATTCGGGTCAGTGGCTGTGATTCTTGTAACACCTGGTTCCTTTGCCACAATCTTGTTGTTGACAACAACAGCAACATTTTCATTTGAAGAATAGTAGCTGAGAAGCTCAGGCCACTCTGTTTCCGGATAAACAAGAGGTAATAGGCTATATGTTTGGTTAGGGCTTAATGTGATTTCCTCACTCTCAAAGAAGAAATCCTTAAACTCGTCAGGCAAACCAATTTCGTATGTTGCATCATTTAACGCATAGTCGTAGCATGCAATAACGATAGAGTTGGAATTTACTGCAAAATCTCTTATATCGAAGATGTAGTCAGTAAGCTCAACCTCCAAGTATGTTGTGCCGTTATATTCAGAATAAATCGGGGTCATAAAGGAGTCAAATGGCTTGAAGTTGTAATCCTTATCAACGTAGCCAACCTGAGCTGCCATTGAGTAATGGTTATCATAGATAGCCATTCTTGCATAAAGTCTGTTTCTTTCAAGGTCCTTGTCATATTCAAGGTAGAATTCACAGTCAGTAACTGCAGGAGCCTCAAAGTCCACAGTTAATGGGAATTCAAATGTGTTTTTAGCATTAGTTGTTAGTCCGTTGTCGTCGTAATCGAGATAACCAACAAGCTTTACAGTATATTTTGCATTGTTCTTTAGGTTATGCTCTTTTGCATCAAACTCAACATCGACATTTGCAGGATATAGATAAGAGCCACCGTCACCATAGGATTTACGTACATCCTTTTCAACTGCTTCAAAGATAACCTCTCCTGTTTGGTCATCAGTAATGGTAATCTCTATCTTACTTGCGTTACGGAGCATACCTGCCCAAACAAATCTGATTGAGTGGATTGTTCCCTCAGTATTTGAAATTGCAATATAGTCACGACTTGCAGAAATTATTTTGTTGCTTGGGTCCTGCAAGAAGTAGTATGAACCAAGATAGCTAACGTAGTCCTCTTCAATTCCACCAATTGGACGTGTTGCGTACGCATCTGGCAATGTTTTGTCAAGGGTTGGAATTGTGTCATCAAGCTCATCTGCGTTGGTTTCGAAATAGTCCTTATCAAAGAGAGGAGCCTGTGCCCATGTGCCATAGAATGCAAGGTATGGAACGTTCAAAACAATATCTGTTCCCCATGTAGGCTTCAAGGAAACAAAGCCCTCAACATACATACCATTTGCAAAGTTAGTATCGATATATTTCTTATTTTCTTCGCTAAGCTCAATAGTAACCTTAACATCAACCTTTTCGCCTGCACCAACTGTAATATTGTTGCCAATCAAGGTGCCGTTTTTAGATTCAACGGTTACAGCAGCACCCTCCAAGAGGTAGCCCTCCTCGGTTACTGTTGTTTGTCCTTGGTGTGTTTTAACATCGCTAACTCCCTCTGTTAAGATGGAAGCAACAACATCATATGAATAGTACGTTGTGCCAAAGTTAACAAGAGTGAATTCGAGCACATATTTGCCGGTTTTTTGTGGGTCGTCGCCAAGCTCAATCTTGGTCTTGTCCATTGCCTTTCCGGTGTGTCTATCGTGCGTGATGATATATGTCTTTGTTGTAGTTGCGCTTGTTAAGTTTGCAAGACCTGCGCCTTGTTTTCTTACAGCGTAAGGAAGACCGTTTTTGTTATAAGCAACATCGGCTGTTGACATCATCAAGCGGTTAACCGTTGCGTTTATATTAACGTCACGCTTATATTCGTTTGTTTCGCCATCACCGATAATTTTATCATAATTCTCTGAAACGTACTGACGAAGAAGAATTGTTACGCCGGCAAGGTTTGGACATGCCATTGACGTACCTGAAAGACGGTCGTATCCACCACCTGTTACAGCAGAAAGAATATTACCACCGTGCGCTGTTATTTCAGGCTTTATGCCGAGGGATGGAGATGGTCCCCAAGATGAGAAGTCAGACATAAATGGACCTGATGCTTGTGTACGGCTAACTGTAATTTTTCCCGAGCCAGCCGCTGCTAAAACCTTACCGTCCTCTTGTGAAATTGAGCAAACTGCAAGGCTTGATGTACCAACGTTCATTCTGATATCACCAGAAACGTTGTTAAATACGATAATACCGATAGCGCCCTTTCTTGCGGCAACATTCGCCTTCTCCTCAAAGGTGTTTGAGCCACGCTCTACAAGAGCAATTTTGCCCGTTACGTCAATTCCCGCATAGTCTGCGTTACGTCCGGCACCTGGTACTAAAACGTACTCAAATTCTTGCTCGTTTTTGCCACTGCCAAGCAAATCATCAAAGAAGCTTCTTTCCTTTGCAGCGCTGTTTGTAGATTCTACGAAATAAACGATTCTATCATTATAAAGAATGTAAGGAGTCTTAACACCATTGATTGATGCAACAGACATTGCCCCCTCATAGGTTGAAGGTGAGCCAACGGTTGCAGTATCAGGGTTTGTTGTAAGACCTAAGTTACCATTTTTCTCAGAGCCATATGCTGAGCTAAAGCTATTTGAAGCGGCAACTATTAAGCTAATGCCCTGCGCACGAATTTTGTCGTAAACGCCAGTCATAGCCTCCTTGTCAGACTCACGGCTAAAGCCGCAAGCGGTACCAAGAGACATATTGATAACGTCAACGTCCAAAACGACGCAGTCTTCAAGCGCGTCTAAAATCCAAGACGCCTTTGCGGAGTCTTGAATATCTGAGAATATTTTCATTGAAACGAGCTGTGCGTTTGGTGCAACACCGGTTATTGTGTTGTCCTTACCAACGATAACACCGGATACGTGAGTACCATGGTTATTATGTAATGAATAAACGTCGGCATCTCTGTCCGCATAGTCGAATGAGAATGGAACCTTATCATTAATATAAACGTCATCAACTGTCAAGCCGTTTACAAGCGAGTATGCTTTTGTCTTTGCAAGACAAGCAGCAATCATATCTCTTGTAAAGCCAAGCTTTGTTCTATCAGCTGTGAAGTTGTTTAAGGAGAAAGCAGTATGCGTATAGTCAAGACCTGTGTCGAGAACCGCAACTGTCATTCCTGTTCCATCATATTTATAGCTGGAGCTATTGAAAATACCTGTGTCATATACGTTAACGCTGTTTTCAACAAGCTTTGTCTCGCTAACGTTATAAACCTCACTAACAATGGCGGTTGCCATAGCTTGAGTGCTTTGACAGGTAGCTTCAAAATCCTTTGCTTTAATTACGATTTCAAATCCGCTCAAGAGTACAGAATAATCTGCTCCTAAAGCGAAATTGATTCCGCTATTTTCAAGCTCACTGATGATTTCCTCCTTTTGAAGAAGAATTTCAGCCTCGAGCTCCCTCGCCTCATCCGTTAAAACGTACTCCTGGAATGAAATTTCTCTTTCCACCTTGTTGTACGCATCAAGGAGCGGCGCTGTGTCAAGTGACATAATTATGGATATCTCATCATTATCCTTTACACTTGACGGAAGTTTTTGAACGACATTGCCGTCGAAATATTGACTCTTGTCGAGCTGTATCGCATTAGAAACATCTTTTATGTAAGGAGCTTTATAAACTGAATCTCCTTGACCAAAAGAAGGAATCACGAGTGCGAAAACAGTAGCCAAAAGCAGTATCACCGAAAGCATAACCGTTGTCGTTCTTGTCAGTACTTTTCTGTTCATGTTTTTTTGCCTTTCTTTTTATTTGCGAGTTATAATATAATATAATCATAACGTACGGAAGTATTTTACCATAACTAAGATGAAAATTCAAGATAAAAAATAATAAGCTATATACTATATGAATTAAATCAATAGTTAACTAAAAAATCAAATGCTTTATCTTTGTAAAGCAAAAAAGTGGTAAAAGGCTAAACAGCATCGGTATTCTCGCAACTGTGGCGAAGCTAAAATTAAAAGCTTTTTTGACTATAACTTTGCCATAACCCTTCAAAAAAAGTTTACAATTTATTAAACTTTTGCCAATTTCGTAGACTCCCTAACGTTTTTTCAAAAAAGTGCCACCACGTGTATAACTTTACATCTTTCGCTTAGAGGAGTGTCTGATTTTATCCTTATGGCCAATCGACATACATTTTCCGTAGATTTACAAGCTGGTTGGGATTAAAAGCGACAAAATGCAGTCTTATTTATCAAATCCCAACTTTTTCTTGACAAGCAATATCATTTATGATAAAATAAAATTTGTATATAATATTATAAAAGAAAGGTAACGAAATGACAGAAAAACGAATCAAGCTCGGGCATCTTTTATATAGCATAATGCTTTCCTTTTTGTTAGTTGCAATAGGTGTTTGCTTCATTTTATCTTGCTTAGACATTTACAAAAGCGCCGAGAATGCTCCATTCACTCCTGATGCAATTAAATCCCACTTTTTCGTGTTGCTCATTCCTTCAATTGTTTGTATTCTTACAATCATCGGCGGAGTGTGCCTCAATATTTTCATTCCAATGGAAGAGCAAAAGCTACGTGTTAATATCACAGATAAGGATATGATTAAGAACCTTTCCAAGCGTATCAACTACAAGGAAGCTCCAAAAGAGCTTGTTGCTGTTGTCAAGAGCCAAAGAGGCTTTAGATGTGCGTTTTTAATTATTACAATTCTTAACGCAATTATAAATGGCGCATATATGATTCTTTATGTTCTTTCTACTTGTCTAAATCACAAGCCAAATCCAGACCATTTTGCAGAATTTTTCCCGATTTTTGCTACTGCTCTTTCATACGCAATAATCCCAATTTTCGTTATCGTAATATATCACCTTTTCTCAAGATTTACATACGCAAGAGAGCTTGAGGCTGTTAGAGCAATTTCCGAATATAACGCAAAAAATAGCAACCCTGTGTCTATAATCGAGAAAAAGCCTTGCTTTTTTAAAAAGCACAAAAAGGCTTTTGTAAACATTCTTCGTTGCTTTATTTTAGTACTCGCTATCACCTTGATTGTTGTTTCAATCGTCTTTTTCGACGACTTTAAAGAAATCGCATCCTTAGCAGGCGATAATGTTTGCTCCGGCTGTATTGGACTATTTTAAGGAGGGGGCATTATGGCAAACGAACAAAAAAGAACCAAATTAAATTTAGTCCCTACCAACGAAAAGGGCGTTTACGAGCACAAGCCGAAGCCAAAATACTCCGATGAGGACTTGGTAACCATCAACATCAAGGAATATCTTGATGATGATTCTTTAAGATTTAGAGATTACAGTGATAGCTTTACAACTGAATTTAAAATTCCTTCTCCGCCTCCTCGCATTGAGGATGAGGACGCGCAGGAATATGTTAAAGATGTTTCTATCGCACACGATACTGTGGTTATTGATATCAGCGAGGTTCCAAAGCCAAAATCTTGGAAATCACGCGTTTTGGGAGCTTTGAAGAAGCTTATCCCAACAAAAAGACGCCTAATTCAGCTTTACACTGCTCTGCTTTTTAATGCGAATATAAAGGGCTACATACAAGGCGATATGTTTAGCGGTGTTGAAAAGGGCATTTGTTCCCCTGGTATTAACTGCTATTCATGCCCAGGTGCAATCGGTGCATGTCCTCTTGGAACACTTCAAAACAGCTTAAAATCACGTAACTATTTCTTACTGATTTTTGGCATACTCTTCCTATATGGTGTTATTTTCGGACGTTTCATTTGTGGATGGCTTTGTCCATTCGGTCTTGTTCAAGACCTATTATTCAAAATCAAAACACCAAAGCTTAAAAAGAGTCCAGTCACACGAGCACTCTCTTATTTTAAATATGTACTCTTGATTTTAGCTGTTGCCTTTGCCGCACTTGGAATCGGCACCATCTTCTGTCAATATATCTGTCCAGCCGGTATTTTAGAGGCAGCATTTGGTATGCTACCAGCAAAACCAGTCCTTTTACAGACACTGGGTGCAGGATTTGTTTGGAAATTCTCGCTATTTGTTTCATTCGTTGTTGTTTCAATATTCGTTTATCGTGCATTCTGCCGTTTCATTTGTCCTTTGGGCGCAATTTACAGCTTGTTCAATAGATTTTCAATTCTTGGAATCAAGCTTGAAAAGCCAAAGTGCACAAACTGTGGACGTTGTATTGCAAAATGTAAAATGGATATTCGTCAGGTCGGCGACCGTGAATGTATCAGTTGTGGCGAATGTATAGATGTCTGCCCTACTAAGGCAATTTCCTTCAAGGGACCAAAAATCTTGCTTGCTCCAAACGAAATTGATATCCCAGAAAACGCAAGTGAGAAGGAAATTTCAGATATCAAGACTAAGCAAGCTGAAATCAATGCAAAAGCCAAGAAACGCAACAATATTGTCAAAGGCGTTATTGGTGGACTTATGGCGCTTTTGATGGTTGGCGCACTTGTTTACTACAATATCATTAAAAACAATGAATTATGGGGTCGCGACGACGATGCTCCACCATCTATATTTGAAACAGATACAGAATCCGATACAAGCAACGGCACTGATAATACCGAGCCAGTAGCTCCAAAGCCACCTGTTGGTAACCAAATTGGAAATTCCTGCCCGAGTGCAGCTTTGCAGATTTTTGATGAAAACGGCTTCACTGGTGAATCCATCAATCCAACAAAGACTGGCAAGGTTACAGTTATCAACTTCTGGTACACCACATGTACATCTTGTGTAAATGAAATGCCGTATTTTGACACTATCGCTTCAAAACATCGCGACTCTGTTGTTGTTATTGAAATTCACTCAGACAACACCTCATTCAAGGATGCTTTCACATTCGTTCAAGACAACTATTTAGAAACAAATATGATATTTGCCAAGGACGTTAAGGGTGCAAATTACGACCAGTACTACACCGCGCTTGGTGGTGCGTATGGCGCATATCCAATGACTGTAATTCTCGATGAAAACGGCGTTATCACATACACAACCCCAGGCTCGATAACCGAAGCCAAGTTAACCGAAGAGGTTGAAAAGGCACTTGGAATTATCAAAGAATAAAATCCACATCAAAAAGGCATTGATTTTAGTCAATGCCTTTTTCTATAAGAAAAAAGGATGCCGAAGCATCCTTTTCTTTTATTCGCCTTGCTTTGGTGCTGTTATAATCAATTTAACCTCAGCATCACTTTCGGATGAAAGGTGTAAAAGAACTCTTGAATTAGTTCCCAAATCACCACTATTAACTATATATGATAGGACCTCACCGGTCAAAATCTCAACTGTTTTACCACCAATAATAACCTCAAGCTTTACATCCTTGTTGTCAATAGCAATTGTTGTACCTTGGATATAGAAGATTGTATAATATACATCCTCGCCAGCATTTAAGGCAATAGTTGTTGTGCTACTTTCAGGCTCATCACCATTAACCAAGAAAGGATATTCAAGGCTACCATCACGCTTGTGATTTATATGAACATCTATGCTTGTTTCGTCGCCAAACGGGAGATATTCCGCTTGTGTTTCGTACTCCTCGCTAAAAATAGCTTTTATAAAGTAATTTGCAGCTTCTGTAAGTCCAGCAAATGTATATTTGCCGTTTTCATCACATGTCGCCTCTTTGATTAGTGTGTATTCATCATTTTCATACTTATAAAGCTCTATTTTTGCGTTTGGTGAAATTTCATTTTCAAGTAAAACATTAACATTATAGTCTGCCTTTGTTTGTGCAAAGGTCATTGTTGCAGAAATAACAATTTCCGGATATTCAACATCCACACTGCTATCGTTCTTTGAGGCAAAGCAAATAAGAACTGTTTCTCCAACCTTTACTGATTTTTTGTTTGGATTACCGTTTATTAAGATATATGCATATTCTGTTGTGCTTTCAATTCTAACTGTGCCATCCTTGTCAGCAACAAATGAATAATAAACCTCTTTGTTTTCAGGAACCTTTATATCGAACACATAGCTCTCAGTTGCATCAATCTTAAAAGGTGTTTCTTTTGAGCCCGGACGATAAATAATACCGGTAATTTTTTCGCCTGCTTCATCGGAGGTTGAAAGTTTAAACTTGCCGCCGTTTTTGGAATTCAATACAACTCTTATAACACCGTTTTCGTCGGCTGAGTAATCCTCTATTCCATAGCGAATAATTGCTGTTTTAGATTCAATTTCAATCACCTTGCCATCATAATCGGGGACGCTATACCATAGTGAAGCATCCTTTTCAAGTGATACATCAATATCACCAGGTAAAAAGATTGCCGTATTTCTTGATGAGCCTGCAGCTTCCTCTGATAAAATCATATCGGCTGTCATTGCGTGATTTTTCTTAAATTCGACAACATCTGCATAAAGACCATTCTTCGAGTTAACAACAACGAAATAATCGCCGTTTACTAAGTTAAAGGAGTGCGCGCCATTTTCTTTGGTTGTACCAGAGCCAATAAGCTTTAAGCTCTTATCATATAATAGCAGCTCAACGCCCTCTTGCGATACACCATTTTCATCCTTTACAAAAACAGTGTAGAAAAAGGCAGCATTGCTAATAGTGAATTGTACATTAACCTTTTTTCCATTTTCAAAGCTGATTTGATGACCGCCAACAGGTGAAAAGGCGTAGTTGCCTTCGCTGTGAGATACTGCTGCCGTGTAGCTATCGCCCGGTTCAACAGTAAACGAAGCCTTGCCATCCTCTCCTGTAACAACGCTGTCAACAACCTCAAGCGCACCGTCAAGAAGCTCAACCAAAATGTTTTCAAGAGCCTTTCCGTGCATATCGGTTGCTGTAATCACATATGTTTCAAGGCGTTTAATAACAACCTTAACAACGGTTTTTCCTTCTGGGAAAGGGGTCTTCTCGGTTGTCATTACATATCCGTCAGGCACTTCGTTAATTTGCACCTTGAAGCTTTCAAGCTTGTTGTATTCATATTTTGCAACGCCCTCTGCGTCTGTTATCTTTTGTGGCAAGCAGAGCTTATCATTACAAATTTGAAGGTCAACACCCTCAACAGGCTGTCCTAATTGGTCTTCGACATAAACTGTATAATATACAGGGCCGCTTGTTTCTCCACCGTTTGTCTCAGTGTTTGTTTCGCTTTCTGTTACTTTATCAGTTTCTGTCTGGCTTCCCGTGTCTGTGCTTGAATCAGATGTGGTTGGCTTATCAGCCTCTGTATCGGTATCTGTATCGGAATCAGATGTACCACCACACGAAGCGAATATTAGAGTCATACTAAAAATGAAAGCTACTATTAGTAAAATTGCAAATATTTTTTTCATTTTATCCTCCTAATTTATTTAAAATCTTACTTTTAGACACAAGTATTATATCATTAAACTGTTTATTTTGCAATAATTTATTTATATATAAAGAAAAAAGAGCCGAAAATCGGCTCTTTTTATATTTTTGTAACATATGTGAATGAAATATCAAGCTTTTGCTCGTTTGTGTTGGTGATTGAGAACTCTATAGGATAAGTGCCCTCTATGATTTCTTTTGTTTCTTCATCCTCATATACATAAGGAATTAAATCAAGAACTATTTCAATTTTTCCATTTTCATCTGCTATATATTCAGTGTCAACACCATTAACCTTAATCTTTATGCCTTGAGCATTTTTGATTGTGAGGGTAGCTGCCCTTTGCTTTGATGCAACAAAATAAAGTGTTTGTCCAGCATCGATATTAACATGATAAGCGATTGGGTCTATTGTGTCATCAATTACAATTTTGCTATCCTCTGCACCTTTTTCGTTTTCAACCAAATAAGCACAAGCGAAAAGCCATGCATTCTTTTCCGGAACCTCTATTTTTTCGCCCTCTATAACATTGCCATTTTCATCCACTATATCAGGATATTTGAAAATGTTTTGTTCTCCGTACCAGCCCTGTTGCTCAAGAATGTTTTTGATTGCATACTCAAGCTCCTTTGTTAGTGGAACAACGCCAGCCAAATCGCACTTTTCTGCATATTTTTCTATCATATTGTTATATACTTCTTCTCTTAGTGGTGTGCCATTTTCATCCACAAAGATTTTAAAAAGCTTTGTTGTTTCGCACATTTTACTAAATGAAGCAATATATCTGCTCGCGCTTGTTATTCTCACAAGCACAATTGCTCCGTCTTCGTTGCCCAAATGATAAAATCCATCGTTTTCACTGTAAACAACATTAAGATTTTTGTCTGTCACATCAAGATCAACAATATCGGCATTTAAATAATTATATTCGCAGACCTTGCTTGGCACTTGTGTTGGTACATAATCAAGCTTTTGAATTTCCTTGGTTGGATCTCCTATGCGCTCAACAGTTAAAAAGCAGCTGTCGGTCGCCAAGGACTTAACGCCTATTACAAAAATCGGATATTGGTCGCCGTTTTGAACCTCTGCTGTAAAGGCTCTATCCTTTATTTCAACAGTACTTTCCTCAAGCACGTATCCACTTTGTCCAAAGAATCCAATCGTGATTGCGACATCGCAAATATAGCTAAACTTGTACACTCCCCCCACCGTAGGCTGGAAAAGATAGTACGATTGGTTGTCAATTGCGACCTTGTTTGCGCCCTCTTTTACAAATTGCGCTTCGTAGTCAAATCTTTCGCCTTCCTTTGCGTTGTATGGGACAATTGTCATTTTTCTGTCAGTTGCTTCATTGTAAAGCATGACCTCTTTAGTTGGTGCATTCTTTGACAAAACACATTCCGACTCGTCATATATAACGCCTTCGTCAGTATAAATAAGCTCAAAGGTGTAGTTGTCACCATCAAGTGTAGTAGTAACCTCACCGTTTGCATTTGTCTTTTTCATGCCACCAATTTCTTCGCCATCCTTTAAAAGCTGAACAAACACACCTGAGGTGATAGGCTCTCCCTTGAAATTAACAACCTTGACGGTGTATTCCGTTTCTGTTGACTCATTTTCTGTGTCGGTATTTGTGTCAGTTTCTGTTTCTTTGTCATTTTTATCGGAGCTTGTGTTGGCTGTTGTATCAGTTTTTGTATCAGTGTCCTTATCAGAACCACCACATGCTGCAAAAATAAAGAGCGAAAGAAAAACAAAAGCTATAATTAATAATATTTTCTTATTCATAATTTCTCCGTTTTAAATAAATTAGGCGGAGATTAACCACCGCCTAATTATAAATTATTCGGCAACTTTAGGACCGAGTTCTTCGTAGTAGTAGCAAAGCTTTGTCCAAGAGTTTTCAACGCCCTCAAATGTGAATTTATCCATGAGCATTTGAAGTGCCTCTGCAAGCTCCTCTGTTACTGCAACACAGCCCTGTCTTTCTGGGAAGCCAGCCTCATCAAGCATCAAGCCAACATATTTTTCAATAACTGAAGAATAGTTAGGTGCCAAAACTGCCCCCTCCGGAGGTGTGATGAGCACTGCTTCTGTTTCGAGTGTTTCCTCGTCAACTATAACATACTCATATCCATATGCCTTGTATTTTCCATCAACAATATATCCATGGTATTTACCATTGAGAATATCGTCCATTTGATAGAATTCCCAGTTTTCCTCAAAATCAGCGCCCCACAGCTCGCGAAGCTCGTCCTCGCTGTAATTGCTAAGGTAAGCCATAGCTTGTTGGTCAACCTCGGTTATAGCGAAATTGAATGCCTTTGACTTTAAAAGATCCTTAATAGACATTGTTGTAAAGATGCTTGTATATTGATGGAAATCCGCGTAAACAATTGAGCCAAGTGAACCATCCTCTAAAACATGATGGTAATAGCCGTCGTCACCGAGCTTAACATCAATTCCACCGGCGATTGTATCACCTTGTGCTCCACCAATACCCTCTTCCCAAGTGAATGGTCCAGGAGATGCAGAAATGAAGTAATCAAAAGTTTCACCAATGTACTTCACATCAAATGTGAACTTACCATATTGATATTGATCGTAGTAAGCGAAGTCGATGTAATATTCCTTGCCTTCTTCCATATATGCAACCAATGTTGCGTTAGTATAGTCTCTTTGGAAAATTCCGTCACCATCCGGATCAACAAGCAATTCCTCGCAGAATCTTTCACCAACATCGGAATATGTGTATTGGATTCTGTCGCCATTTTTAACCCATTCATCGTGATTACCAATGAAAATCCATCCGTCAACCTCATAAATACTATCGGTTGTGAATCTATATACACCAGATTTTGTTGGAACAAATTTATAGAGCAAGCCTCTTGGCATGATAACTCTATTATATTCAACAAGGTTTGGCGCGTCTTCCTTTACCTCATACGCGCTAAACGGAGCAAGTCCCTTAATTGGGTCCTCAAGCTGTTTTCCGTCTGTTCCGTAAGCATCATAGTAATAGCAAAGTGTTAACCACTGGTTAGGGTTGCCTCTGCCGATACCATTGTTTTGTTTAACAAACGCATTAAGATACTTTTGAAGCGTTGGTGTAACTGGGCAGTAAGAATAAATTTGTGAGTTTGATGCGTAGTTACAATATTGAATTAAATCATCATAGCAGTTAACACCGTCAATAATAAGCTCCTTAGTTTCTGTGATTTTAAGTGTTAAGGAGATATTATTTGAATAGTTTGTATAGTTAATCAAGCTTGCCAAAAGAAGTGGACCGTTTTTATCGCCAACATGGTAGTAGCCATCATCGCCGAGAACAACTGAAATGTAATTTTCATAATCAGCAAGGTCGTCGGTAAGGTCCGATACTGCATCACGAGGAATGAAGGTTTCAACATCAACCTCTTTAGCCTTTACAACGCGGAAATTCTTCAAATAAACCGCATCGTCTCCCTCATAATCGGAAATATTCTTTAAGTAAACGAATGCAACATCATATGTGCCATCTTCATTTGCAACCCATGGACAGCAACCGCTCCATTCCTCACTTTCACCTGAAATGGTGTATATATCCTTATTGTTAACTAAAACATAAAGAATATCATATCCTTGCTCAGTTGAAGCAAAGTAATCGAACATAAATGCTTCGCCAGCCTTTAAGGTAACTGATGCATGAAGAATAGCGAAGGATGAATCCTTATCGAAGTTTGATGGCTTAATGCAAGCAACGCCATCCTTGCTTGTCACAATAAATGGCCAAGCATATTCCGCATCGCTTGAATCCTTTTCAGGGGAATAGATAATTCCACTATTTGTGGTGCCAAGAACCTTATCAAGAGCATCTTGAGGTGGCATTTCCTCAGTTGGCTTATCGGTAGGAGTCAATTCTGTGATGTCGTTAAAAATGTTTTGCTTGTAGTTCTCATCAGTTTGAATATAGTATTCAAAGAGCATATCAAAATATTTTTCGCTTGGAACTGCGCCACTGTGCATAAATGAAATCATGCCATAGCGGTCAATAACGATGGTAACAGGGTTACCAGTGATGCCAAATGCACTTTCAATATCGTTTGCATCCTTAAGCATTGGGAGGTCAAGTCCAAACGCGCCAACAATACCAGCCTTAGCGTTAGCGAAAATAGTATCAATATTATCTGTATTCGCTTCGTTTAACTCTGTCACAAAATTAGCAAGAGCTGCTCTTAGCTTGTTATCATCAGCATCTGCAATTGCTGTTTCGATTGATTGAGCAAGTGTCTTAGCCGCAGTGCTAACATCACCTGTATTCTTAATGCTTGCAAGCAAATTATCAAGCTCGGCTTCTATTTTTGTCTTATCAAAGCTATTTAAGCTGATATTAGGATTAGTAACAAGTGTTGCAGCAAGCGCCTTTAAGGAATCGTCCTTTTTGAGCTCATCGCAAATTGCGTTGTAGCTTCCGAATTTAGCATAGAATGCTGATTTAAAGTTGCTCACAGCTGTTTCGTTATCTCCACCAAGCTTGCCGTTCAATGCAAAAAGTGCAACCCTGTCGCTGTATTTTGCATAAGAAGCCTCCATATCTGGGAACTCCTCAATACAGTATGAGCAGGTTGTGAACCAGAAGTTAAGAACGATAGCCTTCTTTTCCTTCAAGATATCAGAGAACTTGTATGTGGTTCCGTCAAGCACGATTGAATAATCATAGATAATGTCCCCAAGCTTGTAGTTAGCAGCAGAGGCATCTCCACTTCTTGGCTTGGATTCGAGCTCAATGTCAGCAACACCGTTTTCGTCAAACTTGTACAAATCCTCAACTATGTAGCCCTTAGGAACATCCTCGATGGAAACTGTAAATTCCTCACCTGCTGGCAAAACAAATGAAGCGCTACCATTTTTATCGGTCTTACCCATTCTATCCTTAGAAATATTGCCAAGTGAGTCATAAATATACACTCTTATGTTTTCAAGAGGCATTTTTCCTTTTGTTTTTACAGTAACAGTAACCTTTTTGTCTCCCTCTGGCACTTGTTGGTCAGAGTCAGAGTCAGAATCGGAATCTGAATCGGAATCAGAATCGGAATCAGTTTCTGTGTCAGTTTCAGATTGAACTGTATCATCGTTTTTGTCTGAGCTGTTTGCTGACGTATCGGTATCTGTATCACCAGAACCGCCACAAGACGCAAAAACAAGGATTACGCCCACAAGCATAAGAACAACTAAAACGATAGACAATAGTTTTTTTGATTTTAGCATTATTTACTCCTATATATTAAAATTAACTATTTTAAGTCTTGTATATTATATCACACGGGCGGTTATTTGTCAATAGAAGGTAAATTTAAGAATACTATGTAATAAATTGTTTATAAAAAGTGCCGTGCCGTGTTTGACTTTTCATCTTTTTTTTAAAAATGTTCATTGAAAATTAACAAAGCCTTCCTCGAAAAAGGAAGGCTTTTGGTTTTAAAAAACTGATTTGATTTTTTGGATTAGGCTTATTTTGCGTTTTGGAATAACAACAAGCTTTTGTGCACTGTCTGATATTTCCTTGCCATCATTTTTTACAATTAAAGCTATTATTTCAGAAACATATGCGTCTTTTTTATCATAAATCAAATTTACTTTTGCATCAGACTTATAAAATCTTGCAATTTCCCTATCAATTTCAAAGAAATTGTTGCCAAGATATGCTTTCTTGCAAAATCCTATGTTGTTCTTTATATATATTCCACGATTAAACTCAACATTTTTCTTGAGCTCGGCTGTATGCTCATTTTCTGGCAAGGAGTTAAGAATTATATCAAATGTTGCACTTTTTTCCTCATCGTTTTCAATGGTTTGTTTAGAGTCGATATCAAAAAAACAATATCCTGTGTGTGATTTTACCATCTTTTTTGCGTTTTTTGCAGCATAATAGCAAAGCAACATTTCACCGTATACATCAAAGGACTTATTTGCGAAAGCGTCGGTTTTTTCGAGCTCATTCTTCGCTAAAAGAAGTGTTTCCTTTTTGAAAATCTTGTTATAAAGAGTTGTGATAGACTCCGATTCTATCATATCTCTTACAAAAAATCTTAATATATGCTCGTTTTCAACTGAAATTTCATTGTTTGTTACAGGGTCGAGCTTATTTACATATTTTGCTTCTCCCTCACTATATGCAATTTCGCCGATTGAAATATCTGCTCCATTATCGATTATGCCATCGAGCATAGTTTTATAATAGGTAAAGGTTGGCTGAACTAATGGATTAGTAAATGCAATATAATCTCCTTTTGCAATTAAAATTCCATACAAAACAGCACTTAAATTGCCTCTATGTGGTGTTTTAACGTACACAGGGCTGTACTTTTTTATAATTTCATCGTAATTTCCAGTTGAACCATCATCAATAACAATCAATTCATATTCATCATTTTTCAAGTACGAATCTCTTACCGCCTTCAAGGCTGAGTCAAGCTTTTTTTCGCAAACGTCACAAACAGTCATTATCAAGCTAAGCTTCATTTTTCTACCTTCTTTTCCAAATTATTTACCTTATTATTATACATTTACTTTTCTTAATTGTCAATATATAGATTAAGTTAAATATATTGCTTATTTTTATGAAATATTTTCCATATTCAATTGACTTTTATCTTCGTTTATATTATACTATACACAGTGCTAATTTGAGATTTTTATTATTGATTTTGCACAAAAAACAATTTTGCGATTTTGTTTGCACAAGGAGACTAAAAAAATGAACAAAACACAAAAAATCAGAGTTACCCCTGATATGATCATCAATGATATGGGTATTGAAAAGGTTGAAAACCTTTTCTGCGAATTTGATAACGACGGAGACCCTTTATATGGCGTAGAGGGAGCAATTCCTCAAGTGCATCCAAGGCACGACCACTGGTGGATTGGCGAAACCGACCTTAAGTTCACAGTAGAGCTTGACGGTATTTATCAAATTACTAATATGTATATTTATAACGATTACGATGCATATAAGCCTGAGCAGGATAAGCACGACTATGGCGTTCGTAAGGTTAGAGTTAAAATGGGAACTCCATTTAGCTGGGAATATGACGAAGAGCTTGCGCCAGAGGTTAGAAAATGGACCGGCTTTGAAACAAGCTACAAGACTCGTTATATTAACTTCTCTTTTAATAACAACCAATCGCCAAGTGAGATTGTAATTTATGGCTACAAGGTTGAAGATGTTGACCTCACCCCTCCTCCAAGAAAGGAGCACAAGTGGAGCGACCTTTCAAAGTTTGTTGGTATGAACGGCTTTGTTAACGATGGTGATGATATTGCTCGCGCTTGTACATACATTCGTGAGTATCACCCTTGGCTATGGAGCTGTACTCCTGATCTTGAAAACACTACTCTTTCTATGAACCCGAGCTTTGCAGGTCCTTGGTACTTTGACGAGTACTACGGAAGAATGCACAGCCACGGAATAGATGTTGCAACTACTATTTCTACTCATCACAAGCGCACTCCTAAGGATAACACCTGTGACTCTTGTGACCCTAAAAACTATATGTCCTATGCAGCAATGCTTTTCCAATTCGTTGCTCGTTATGGACACAATAAGGATATTGACCCTGAATTAATCAAGGTCGGTCCTGGTCAAGAAAAGAAAATCGGTCTTGGTTATATGACTGCGGTTGAGCCACTTAACGAGCCTGATGGAACTTGGCTTGGACGCGAGCCATACTTCACACCATTTGAAATGGCAGCATTTTTAAGTATGTGCTATGACGGACATGAGGGAATGTACAAAAATGTTGGTGTTAAGCAGGCTGACCCTAACTTCATTATGTCAATGTCTGGTGGTGCTGGACTCCATCTTGGCAGACTTAAGGCAATGCAATTCTGGTGCGAATACAACCGCAAGGACAAGAGATTGCCTTTCGATGTTATCAATGCTCACAGATACTGCGGTAAGCGCACTAACCTAAAGACCGGAAAAACAAAGAACGTTGACGTAAATATTGACGACAGAGGCGACAAGAGCCAAATGGTTTACGTTGGTGTCTCCCCTGAAGAGGGCGATATCATCGGCGCATTCAGTACTATTATGGACTGGCGTGATAGATACTATCCAGATATGGAAATTTGGCTAACTGAATTTGGCTGGGACACTAACCAATCATATAAGACCTCAACATCTGCTCACGCATATGGTGAATATACAGGCAGACAGGTGCAGGGCATGTGGCTTGTTCGTGAGTACTTGCTTCTCTCCTCTATTGGTGTTGAGCGTGCGGCTATGTATATGTCCCGTGACTGTGGCCCTGAGGAAACAGCAGTTGGTAAATATGGGTCCTCCGGCTTGGTTCGTCATCCTATTGAGATTGACCCAACCAATGTAATTCAAGGAAACAAGAAGGATTCCTTCTATTATGTTTACACCTTGAAGGAAATCTTGAAGGACACTCGCTTTGTGGCAGAAATTGATTCAGGCAATCCAAAGGTTAAGGTATTCAAGTACGAAACCAAGGAGGGTAAGGCGAGATATGCTGTATGGTGCCCAACCTCCAACTCAACAAAGGTTAAAAGATATAAGCTCAACGTTGGTGAGGGTGATTTTGTTCTTGCTGAGCTTGAGTTTGAATACTACAAGGGCAAACGCAGTGATTTGAAGAAAAACAAAAACGGCGCGGTTACCTTCTGTGCATCCGAAATGCCCGTATTCGTTATTGAGAAATAAATAATAGCAAAAAAGGTAGGCATTTTGTCTACCTTTTTTATTTAAAACAACGGTAACATCAATCTTTTTTCTCTATATTCGCTTGGAGTAACCTTACATATGGCTTTGAAATTTCTCATAAATGAATAAACCGACTTATATCCACATTCCATCGAGCATTCAAGTATAGACAACTCCGTATTTTTTAACAAATAACAAGCTTTACTTATTCTAAACTGATTTAAAAATGAATTATAAGAAATGCCAAAGCTCTTTTGAAAATATTTAGATATATATGTATAAGAATATCCAAGCTTAGCCGAAGCCTTTGAAAGCGAGCAATCCGTTGAATAATTCTCTTCGATAAATTCAAGAGCTTTATCTAAAAAATGAAGGCTTAACCTGTTTTTATCAATATATTCGGCATTCTTGTCAAATTCGGCTATCAAGCAATATATAGCGCCTTTTTTCTTAAACACCGAGTCTGTAGGTTTCGTGTTGCAAAGCAACTTGAAAACACTTTGTGATATCGCAAACTTATTACTTTTAGGCATCTTATATAAAACCTGATTAGAAAAGGTTTCAATTAAGCTTTGCGAAAAAATCCAATATTGGTGCTTCGATTTTTCACTGGAAAAAGAATGCCTTTGATTAGGAAAAATCAAGGCTCCCTCCCCTTTTTGCAATAAATATTCAATATCGTTTACAGTCACCTTCACCTCTCCGTCCGTTACAACAAAAAGCTCGAACGAATTATGCATATGCTCATAAAATGAAAGGTTTTCTCCTTTTTTTGTATAGTAATCTTGAATTGTGCCGAAATTGGAAAATTCGTAAACCATAATCTCCTCCAACAGAACAAATTTTGCAAATATATTGTACAATAAATGACAAGAAAAGTCAACTGTGCAATGATAGAATATAATTGGGTAAATAAAATATAAAGGAGAATTTTATGAAAAAAACATTGTTTTTTACCATTCTTTTGGCAGGTGTTTTGACTTTCGCATTTTCTCTTTGCGCAAGTGCACAAACGATAATTTACGACACGTATGAAGAAAAATCCATTCTTACATATGATCCAAGCGAATTAGTCGTATTTGACGACGGTTGTGCATATCCTTCCTATTACATTTTTGAAAATTCCGAAGAATTTAAAACAAGCTACGCTTGGTTGAACGAAAAGGCAACAAAAAATTATTCGGACGCAAACGTTGTTGAGCTTTGCATTCCGACCGGAATAATAAACGGCGGATACTTTAAAAAAGACTCATCGTTCACATCTATCTTAAAATTAAACACAGGTAAAACTCTTCAAAAAACCAACGGAGACTTTTGGACAAACTTAACTCTTACTCACGTCACCTTTGGAGAGGGCTTTACAAACAGCGGTCTTGGACAATGGTTCTTCAACAGCGCCAAGGTTGAATATATCATTTTTTCCGACAATTCGCAAATAACAACGTTGCCATCTCAATTTTTTGCTGCTTTAAAAACCTTAAAGGGAATTTACTTCGGCAACTCAATTACTAATCTTGGCAGCGGTACTTTTACCAACATGGGCTCGTCTGATGTATTTTTGATGAACACTCCAAGCGATACCGAGCCATCGGAGATTTACTATTTCAAATCAAATTTGATTGAAGGCAATTTTTACAATTTCAAGCAAAATGCCACAACAACTACATGGGTTTTCCCAAGTGCTGTAAACGGCATAGGCAGCGGCTTCAACTTTGATATGCAAAATAACCCTAAAAATTTTGTATTTTTAACAAGCGATGCCGATTCGGTAGTAATCAACGATGCTATCGGCGGCACTAAGCTAAATAATGTTAATATGTATTTCCCTTATATAAGCTCCGAAAACGCCTCGAGAATGAATGTTGTTCCAAAAACGGCATATTTCTTTGGCGATAGCAAAAAGGCTTCTTATAACGGTAGCTGGGGTGAGCCCACAGATATGCTGGATCAAGAGCATATTTACGACAAAACCAAGGATTTAAACACCGAACCAACCTGCACAACAGCCGGCACGTCAAACACTTATTGCTTCTGCGGCAAGCTTCTTTCCTCGAACCCTATTGAAGAATTGGGTCATGACTATTCATTAAAATCAAACGGTCAATCCCCCGATGTTGTCTCTTGGGTTTACGAAAACAACAATTATTTTTCAAATGCAAAACAGCAGCATAAATGCTTAGATTGTGAAGCTTTTTATACGGGAGAACAAATCATCGACTCTGCCCTTTTCGTATCGTTCGGCTATTCAACACCCGAATACGAAAGCAATAGCATTTTCTATTCAATCAGAGTAAACCATAAAAACATCGAAAGCTACGAAAGTATTGCGAAGGTAACCGTAAGATACGGAACAGTTGCTGCAGCAGGAAGCGCTGTTGGCACACCTATTTCAATCACAAACGGAGCTATAGAACCAATGCAGCAATCTGTTGCTTGTGAAATGACAGGAACAAATTATGTTAACTTAACCATTAAATTTTTGAACGTTCCGAAAAGCACACCTGTTAACTGCTGTGCATTTGCCGTAATTGAATCCACGGTAACATATTTATGTGACGGAATCTGTTCATCCGTTGCCGAAACAAAACAGCTATAAACGAAAAGAGCTTGGCATTGCCAAGCTCTTTTAATATTAAATTTATTCTTGTGTTATAGAAGTAAGTGTAACTGTTGCTTCTGTTAAGCCTTCGGGGAAGGAGATTTTTTCGGTTGGAAGCACATATCCCTCGGGAACTGAATTTATTTGAATTTTAAAATCGATAATTTTATCAAACTCATATAATGCTTTTCCACTTTCATCTGTTTCTTTTGGAGGGAGACAGAAGGCATCTGTGCAAATTTGAAGATTTACACCGGAAACTGCGTTTCCTTGCTCGTCAACAACATTAACGGTGTAGTTAACAACTCCCGTGTTCTCGCTATCATCATTTTCTGTTGCTTCTTTTACTGTTATACTATCAATGATTGGTCTGTGCCAGTGCTCAACTGCACCATTGTATCCCTGTGGAACCTCGTCGCAAATCTTATCAACCACTTCTATGCCACTTGTAACCTTACCAAACGCAGCATATTGCCCGTCAAGATGTGGTGAATCTGCGTGCATAATAAAGAATTGACTTGATGCGCTATCCTTATCGTCTGTTCTTGCCATAGAGATAACGCCACGCTCATGCTTTATTGGATTTGAAACGCCGTTTGCTTCAAATTCACCCTTAATCGAATCAGCAGGCAGCTCAACGCCTCTTACGTTAAATCCGCCGCCCTGAATCATGAAATCGGACATAATTCTATGGAAGGTTAGTCCATCATAAAAGCCCTCTTCTGCGAGCTTAACAAAGTTTGCAACTGTAATTGGTGCAAGCTCTCCATATAACTCAAGCTCGATTGTACCAAATTCTTCAATTACGATGGTTGCGTTGTGGGTTGCCTTGTAAACAACCTCTTTATTCTCTTCTTCCTCTTCCTTTTCGTCTTCAATATCATCATTGTCATTTTTATTTTGTGATGATGATGGATTGTTATTTAATGAATTTGAGCTCGTGTCCTTTGTGCCATTTGAGCAAGCAGAAAAAACAAGCGTGAAAGTGAAAATCAACACAAGTAAAATTGCCAAAAGTGATTTTTTCATTTTATTCTCCTTTTAATTATATTTTTCATTTCTATTATACTATAATTTTGTATCGTTTTCAAGTCGTTTTTTATTGCATTTTATATCATAAAATGATATAATAAATTTAGATATCCAATCGGAGGTGATATTATGAATTTTTCAGGATTTCAAAAGCTAACCCTACTTGACTACCCTGGCAAGGTGGCTTGCACACTTTTCACCGTCGGCTGTAATCTCAGGTGCCCATTTTGTCATAATGCAAGCTTGGTTACACACATAGATAATACCAATATATATAAAAAGGAAGAAATTCTTTCATATCTTCAAAAAAGACAAGGCATTTTGGAAGGCGTTTGCATCTCCGGTGGTGAACCTCTTTTACAGCCCGACATCGAAGATTTTATAAGGGATGTTAAAATGCTTGGCTATAAGGTTAAGCTTGACACAAACGGATTTTTCCCTGACAAGCTTATTTCCCTTGTTGATAAAGGCCTTATAGACTATGTCGCTGTCGATTTCAAAAACACATATAAAAAGTATCCTATGACTACGGGAATCGAGAATTTAGACCTATCTCCTTTTAAGAAAACGGTTGACTTTTTGCTCTCGGGCAAGATTGATTTCGAGTTTCGAACAACTGTTGTTGAAGGAATACACGAAACACAAGATATTGTGGATATCGCGAAAACCATAAAAGGGGCCCCTAGGTACTTTTTGCAGTCTTTTGTTGACTCAGGTGATTTAATTATGAACGGACTTTGTGCAATTTCACCCGAAAATATGAAAAAAATGGCACTTTTGGCAAGTGAATTTGTAACAAATACCAAAATTCGCGGAATTTAGAAAAAAACACAAGATATTGTTAAAAAACCTATTGACATAACACTATATATGTGATATAATTGATTTCGACACCGGAAAAATTATGTCACATTTTGTCTTTTTGGGGCACGAAGCCCGATGGTACAAGGCTTTTTAGGACATTTAAAAAATCTTGGTGTTTTTTTGCGCCAACTTGACTAAGTCTAAAATTGGTGCAAAAACTATATATAGTATTTTTAAAAAATAGAAAAATCAAGAAAAGAAGGAGAAAATTTATGTACAACGTAGTAAAACGTGATGGTAAAATTGTAGATTTTAACATCAAAAAAATCAGCGAAGCTATTACACAAGCATTTGACGCATGTCAAAAGCAATTTAACGAAGATGTTATCGATTTCTTGGCTTTAAAGGTTACAGCTGAGTTCGAACCAAAAATAGAAAATGGAAAAATCTCTGTCGAGAACATCCAAGACTCCGTTGAGTCTGTTCTTATCAAGGCAGGATATGACGATGTTGCAAAGGCATACATCATCTACCGTCGCCAAAGAGAAAAAATCCGTAACATTAACGCTACAATGGTTGACTATAAGGCAATCATTGATAACTACCTAAACATCAACGACTGGAGAGTTAAGGAAAACTCAACAGTTACCTACTCTGTTGGTGGTCTTATTCTTTCAAACTCTGGTGCGGTTACTGCTAACTACTGGCTATCCGAAATTTATGATGACGAAATCGGAAATGCTCACCGTAATGCAGACATCCACATCCACGACCTTTCAATGCTCACAGGCTACTGTGCTGGTTGGTCACTAAAGCAACTCATCCAAGAGGGTCTTGGTGGTGTTACCGGTAAGATTACCTCAGCTCCTGCTTCTCACCTTTCAACTCTTTGCAACCAAATGGTTAACTTCCTTGGTATTATGCAAAACGAGTGGGCTGGAGCACAAGCTTTCTCCTCCTTTGACACATATCTTGCTCCTTTTGTAAAGATTGATAACCTTTCATATAAAGAGGTTAAGCAATGCATCCAATCCTTCGTTTATGGTGTTAATACCCCTTCTCGTTGGGGTACACAAGCTCCATTCTCCAATATCACCCTTGACTGGACAGTTCCTAACGACTTAGCAGAGCTCAACTGTATCATAGGTGGCAAGGAGGTTGACTTCAAGTACAAGGATTGTAAGAAGGAAATGGACATGATCAATAAAGCATTCATCGAAATCATGATTGAGGGTGATGCTAATGGTCGTGGCTTCCAATACCCAATTCCAACATACTCAATTACAAGCGATTTTGACTGGTCTGAAACCGAGAACAACAAGCTTCTCTTTGAAATGACCGCTAAATATGGTACACCTTACTTCTCCAACTACATCAACAGTGATATGGAGCCAAGCGACGTTCGTTCAATGTGCTGCCGTCTCCGTCTTGACCTCCGTGAGCTTCGTAAGAAATCCGGTGGCTTCTTCGGTAGTGGTGAGTCAACAGGTTCTGTTGGTGTTGTTACAATCAATATGCCAAGAATTGCTTATCTTGCAACTGATGCTGAGGACTTCTATGCTCGTCTTGACAGACTCATGGACATCTCTGCTCGTTCACTTAAGGTTAAGCGTACAGTTATTACAAGACTTCTTGAAAATGGTCTTTACCCATATACAAAGAGATACCTCGGCACATTTGCTAACCACTTCTCCACAATCGGTCTTGTTGGTATGAATGAGGCTTGTCTCAACGCTAAATGGATCAGAGAAAACTTGACACAAGAAAAGGCTCAAGAGTTTACAAAAGAGGTTCTCAACCACATGAGAGAAAAGCTCTCCGACTACCAAGAGAAGTACGGCGACCTTTACAACCTCGAGGCAACTCCTGCTGAGTCAACATCATTCCGTCTTGCTAAGCACGACAAGAAGCACTTCCCTGACATAATTACAGCTGCAAAGACAGATGATGATACTCCTTACTACACCAACTCCTCACACTTGCCAGTTGGTTACACAGAGGATATCTTTACAGCTCTTGATATTCAAGATGAGCTTCAAACACTTTACACATCTGGTACTGTTTTCCACGCATTCCTCGGAGAGAAGCTTCCTGACTGGAAGTCAGCTGCTAACCTCGTTCGCAAGATTGCAGAAAACTACAAGCTCCCATACTACACAATGTCCCCAACATACTCTGTATGTAAGAACCACGGTTACATCGCAGGCGAACACTATTCTTGCCCAGAATGTAAGTCAAGAACAGAGGTTTATAGCCGTATTACCGGTTACTATCGTCCTGTTCAAAACTGGAACGATGGTAAGGCACAAGAGTACAAGGATAGACTTGTTTACAACATTGAAAACTCAAAGCTAAACAAGGCTGAAAAGGTTGCAGCAAAGGAAGAAAAGGCTTGCAAATGTGAGTCAAGCGCAAATGATGGTGTTTACCTCTTCACAACAGCAACCTGCCCTAACTGCAAGATTGCTTGCTCACTCCTTGACAAGGCTGGCGTAGGCTACACTAAGCTTCTCGCTAACGAAAATAAGGAATTAGTTGATGAAATCGGCATTAAGACTGCTCCAACACTCGTTATCATTGAGGGCGGAAATGTTACTAAATATGCAGGTGTTTCTGATATTAAGAAATACATCGGCGCATAATTAAAGATATATAGGGTGCTATCACAGCACCCTATCTTTAAAAGGAGATTAATATGTTATACGATATTATTGTAATTGGAGGAGGTCCTGCAGGACTGACTGCCGCCTTATATGCAAGACGCGCAAATAAAACTGTTTTAGTTATTGAAAAGGCGACCTTCGGTGGACAAATCACCTATTCTCCAAAGGTTGAGAATATTCCTGGCTTTTTAGAGCTTTCAGGAAACGAATTTGCTGAAAAATTAGTTGAACAAGCAATGGAGCAAGGCGCAGACGTTGAATGTGCTGAGGTTACTGAGGTTATTGATGGAGACATCAAAACCGTTGTTACTGATTCTGGCAGCTTTGAGGGCAAGAGCGTTATTTGGGCAACAGGCGCAAGACACCGTATGCTCGGTCTTGAGCGTGAGAGTGAATTTGTTGGCGAGGGTATTTCCTTCTGTGCTGTTTGCGATGGCGCATTTTATACAGGTAAAACCGTTGCTGTTATTGGTGGCGGAAACTCAGCACTTCAAGAAGCACTTATGCTTTCAGACCTTTGCAAAAAGGTTTATGTTATTCAAAACCTTGACTATTTGACAGGTGAACAAAAGCTTCAAGACCTTTTAACTGGCAAAACAAATGTTGAGGTGATTCTCGGCACAACCGTTGAATCCTTGATGGGCGATGGTGTACTTGATGGAATTGTTGTTAAAAGTGGCGAAGCAAGACGTACAATTCTTATTGATGGTATGTTTGTCGCAATCGGCTTGATTCCTCAAAACGAAATTGTAGCTGACCTTATCAGCTTAAACTCATGGGGTTATGTTGATGCAGGAGAAAACTGCTTAACTGACAAAAAGGGCATTTTTGTTGCAGGCGACTGCCGTTCAAAGCGCATTCGTCAGGTTGCAACAGCTTGTGCTGACGGTGCTGTTGCTGCTCTTGCTGCTTGCGACTACGTTGATTCGCTTTGATTTTGACAAAAAAGACGCTCATTCGAGCGTCTTTTTATTGTATTATATTGAAAAAACTAAAACAATATGGTATAATTGATAAAAAATATTTTTTGAGGTGGATTATGTTACCAAAAAAATTAAAAAAAGATAAGTCACGCACAATTGTTGCCTCCTGCGTTACTCTTATCATCGGAATTTTATTCTGCTGTTCTAAATCATTTGGCAACGGTCTTGATTGGCTAATTGGACTTGCACTTTGCTTGGCTGGTGCACTTTACATAATTAACGCAATAATAAAATTAAGATCTCTCTTTAATTCTGATGCGATTTTCGGTCTTTGCGCTCTTTCCTTTGGAATTATGTTTATCGTTAATTCCTTGTCCGGCATTTTAATAAAATATGTTCTTTACGTTATGATTGCATTTGGTGTTGCTATTATAGTTGAGGCATTTTTATCAAAGTTTTTCAGATACAATTCAACTGCTGAATTTATCATCACTCTCATTGTTGGAATTCTTGTTACAGCTCTTGCCTTCTGTCTTAAATATATCCCCGACTGGGATGCATTTGCCGCAGTTGTATTTGGTTGTATTCTAATTGCAATTTCACTCTATACATTAATTACTTTATTTATTTCACGTAAAAAAGAAGATGACTAAAATTAAAGGTGCACAAATGTGCACCTTTTTTATTGTTTTTTCATTTGTCTTAAAAAGAGCAATACAGCCACTATTGTCGTAATTAAGAGATAACCACCAACCCAAAGCAAATGTGGTAATATCTCTCCAAAATTTCCCGAAAGTGCGGCACGCTCCATTTCAACCGCGTGTACAAATGGTAGCGCATAGGCTACTTTTTTTAATGCTCCGCCAACGAGCTCAAGGTCAAACCAAATGCCCGATAACCATGCTGATAGGTTAGTCAATAATGCACCACAAATCCCACCAACCTGCTTATCGTTAAGTATGCTTCCAAAAAGCAATCCAAGAGTAATAAATAGCCAAGAAATTGGCACTATTAAGACAATAGCTAAAAGTATATTTACCGTTATATCTAAGCCAAGAACAATAGCAACCAAATAGCAAATTATACTTTGCATAACAGCGATAGGAATAATTGGCAGGGTGTAACCAAGTATAAAATCAACGGGTGTCATTGGGGTTGTATAAAGCCTCTCTAAAAGTGAGCTCTTTCTGTCCTTTGATATCAGGGTTGCGGAAAACAACGTCATAAACGATAGCCCAAATACAGTAATTCCCGGTGTTAAATATTCTATTTCAAATAACGATACAGGTATATTTGCTTGAATTATACTAAGGAGTAAAATCAAAACAAGCGGAAAGCCCAAGCCAAATGCCAAATTAAGCGGGTCGCGGAGAATTTCCTTTAGATTTCTTTTAGCAAACGTAAAGATTCTCATTTCTCCACCCCCTTAATAATGCGAATAAAGGCAT
This sequence comes from Clostridia bacterium, assembly GCA_017420755.1. GTDB lineage: Bacteria > Bacillota > Clostridia > Oscillospirales > CAG-272 > RGIG2000. The sequence continues at coordinate 71,229 of JAFQOG010000005.1, forward strand.
GTTCAAGACTGTCTGCGTCTGCCATTTCCTTGATTTTTGAGGGAGTATTAGATACTATTAGCTTACCGTCCTTCATTATAGCTATTCGGTCGGATAGCTCCTCTGCCTCCTCCATATAGTGAGTAGTTAAAACGATGGTTGCCTTGCCCTTCAATTCTCTTATTATTTCCCAAAGCTCACTTCTTGCAAGCACGTCAAGACCAAGCGTTGGCTCGTCGAGAAATAAAATTTTCGGCTCGCTAATTAGCGCCATAGCTATACTGAGTCTTCTTTGATAGCCGCCCGATAGTTTTCCTGCTTTTCTTTTCAGCATACTGCTGAGTCCTAAAAGACTCGTTACTTCTTTAATTTTTTCGTCCTTCTTATCTTTATTTATGCCATAAGCACCACATATAAGCTCTAAATTTTCGTAAACGGTAAGTCCTCTGGCGATTGCAGTTTCTTGCGGAGAAACTGCAATTAAGGCTTTTACCTCGCTTGGGTTTTCCAAAATGCTTTTGCCTAACAAAAATGCATTTCCCTCTGTTGGCTTAGTCAGGCAGGTTAATATTTTTATAGTTGTAGTTTTTCCCGCACCATTTACGCCCAAAATGGAGAAAATCTCACCTTCCTCTATAGTTAAGGAAAGATTGTCAACAGCAACTACATCCTTATATTTTTTAGTTAAATTTTTAACCTCAATTGCGCTCATTTCGTTTCCTCCGAAATATGCCTTGTACGTAAGCCTTGATATACATCTGTTATCATAGAGCTGACAAGATCCCAATCAAGCTCTAAAAACGAGGTTGCAAGCATAGTGCCGATGCCGTGCACACACGCCCACATCTCCATATGAAAAAGATTTGCCTTTTTGTTTGATATCCCATTTGCTTGCATAATCATATCAACAGATGCTTCAAAGTCTTCGGTTGGCGTAAAATCCTTTCCTGAACGGTCACACATAAACAGAAGCTTAAAAAGCTCCTTTTCCTCCTTTGCAAAGCGGATATAAGCCATACCAAATGACTTATAGCGAGGATATTCTCCGCTTTCTATTTCGCGCTCTATAAAGCTAAGATAGAGCTTGTACGCCGAGGCTAAAACCTCACTCTCAAGCTCCTCCATACTTGAAAAATTTGAAAAGATAGGCTGAGTTGAGCAGTTAAGTGCTCTTGCGATACTACGCGCATTTATTGACTCTTGTCCATTTTTTCTTATTAAGTCAAGCGCTGTTTCTATTATATCCTTTTTTGTGATTTTTACCTTTGGCGGCATAAAGATCTCCTATATATCAATTGTTATATAACAATCGTTATTTTATCACAAGGAACTTGAAATGTCAAGAGGAAAAATAAAAAAGCCACTATCAAGTGGCTTTTAATACATAAGTGCTTCTGTGTTATCCTCGGAATATTCGATTTCTTCTGAAATAATGCGCGCCAATGTTGCGACATCATTTAATTCTTCTGCTTTTTTAAAGCACATCAATGATGCAAAAAGGCGCTCACAAAAGAGGCAAAACGACAAACGAAGAACAAAATCATCATAATCAACGGCTTCTGTAGTGTGGCGATAAATAAGATATGCTAAAAATCTTTCTAAATACTTATCGTATTTTAAATCGGGACGATTTTTTGATGAATAATTTCCAAATAGTTTCCTGTGTTTTTCGTCAAGATATTCAAGTGAGTCAAGTGCTTCAAGCCATTTTTCATCTTTGCACACATCTATTTGGTATTTACTATAAATTTCTTTAAGACCTTTTTTATAGTCCTTTGCATTACGCAATATTTTATATATTTCGCCACGAGCGGCAAGTCCGTTAAAATCCGTGTTCTCTTCTATATCGACTTCGCCTATACATTCAAACTCATCATAATCGGAAGACGAAAGAATAACCCTTGCAGCTTCCTCACAAGACATACCAAGACCAACCTCGGCAACGCTTGTATAATTATAAAATCTTGGATGCTCACGACAAATGTCGCAAAGGTAGTCCTCTCCTACGTTTATAATAATTTTGCAAAGTCCAAATTCATCAAGATGGGGGCATCTATCGTGTTCTCCGAGCTTAAAATGAGGCGTTTCTTCCATAGAAATTGAGTCAGATATAACATCACCATAGCCGCCCTTTAGCTTTTTGTATTTTCTAAGAGCTGTTTTGTCAATATCAATTTCCCAACCGATACAACAGCTGTGCTTGCATTTATCTGCGATGCATTTGAAATTTCTATAATACTTCGGAGCGTAAAGCTTCATAATCTCTCCTTGTCTTATCTTAAATTCTTTTTATATTATAACAAAATTCTATGTGCTTTTCAAGCAAGTTATATAAAACAAAGAATGCCCGAGTGTCAGATCCGCGGAAAGGCTTTGCCCGCAGGCAAAGGAGTCCAGCGCCCCTGCAAAAAAGGTCGCCGATTGGCGACCTTTTTGTTTTGGCAGGGGCGCAAGGACTCGAACCCTGGACACCCAGTTTTGGAGACTGGTGTTCTACCGACTGAACTACACCCCTATTGGACTATAAGATTATAGCATATGTTTTTTAGAAATGCAAGACCTTTTTAAAATTTTTTGTTTTTGGAATAATGACGCATACCTTTGTATATAATATACTATGGTTCCGTTTGCAAAAAATTTTTATGAAAAAGTACTTGACAAGTCAAAATTCGTGTGCTATACTTATTAGGCTAATAAGCCGATGTGGCGGAATCGGTAGACGCCACGGACTTAAAATCCGTTGGGAAGAAATTCCCGTGCCGGTTCGAGTCCGGCTATCGGCACCAACTCTCTTTTTGAGAGTATATATCGCGGAGTAGAGCAGCTTGGTAGCTCGTCGGGCTCATAACCCGGAGGTCGCGAGGTTCAAATCCCGCCTCCGCACCCAAAACGAAAGACACCCATCGGGTGTCTTTTTTCGTTTTGGGTGGTGGGATTTTGAACCTTTCGGTTTTAGTTATAGACCGACGAGCGTGGCTCGTTGGGGCTCGTGCCCTGCCGCTGCCTGTGGCAGATGCAGGTAGGGTGCGAGCTCCGCAGTAGTCGAATTTTGCACCGAGCGCCGTGAAGGTGAACGAAATTCGGTCACTACAAGGCGGGATGTGTTCGCACTGACTTCTCTATGCGACTTTGGAGGGCAATGAAAAATCCCGCC
>JAFQOG010000038.1 GCA_017420755.1 Clostridia bacterium
TTATGGAATTTTAGGTGTGTCAATGCCCCTCGGGGTCCCCGTAGTAGGGGTTCCCCGAAGTGCTCTTTAGTAGCTTCGGGGGTTCTCGTAAAGCGAGGATACGAGCCTTGGGGAGTGGGCGAAAAAGGTCAAATTATGGAACTTATTATGCATTAAGTCTTTTATAAGCTTTAGGGGGGTGGCCATACCTTTCCTTAAATACAGTTGAAAAGTAATTTGAATCAACAAAGCCGCAGCGGAATGATATTTCGGTAACACTAAGATTCGTGTTCAATAATAAATATTTGGCGTTTTCCAGCCTTACTGCATTTATCTGCTTATTAGGAGTCGTATCCCCTTCCTTTTTAAAGATGTATCTTAAATAAGAGGGCGAATAATTCATTTCCCTTGCTAAGCTCTCTACCGTGATTTTCTCTTGATAGCTTTTGTTGATTATTTCCATTGCCCTTAGATACAATTTTTTAGTTTCACTTATGACTTGGTTATTTTGACGGCAATATTTATATAGCTCAATTATCATATATTCAAGAGGCTTTACAAATCTTAAAGCCTCATCCATGCTTGGCGGATTAGGAGAAAGCTCACTGTATGCTTTTATGAAGCCGATGTCACACATCTTTCTTGTTTTTTCCTTGCAATAAAGCGATTTTTTAAGAGTATCTCTATAACCGGAAATATGAATACGCATAATATCTTCTCCCTCAAAAAAGACAGGAAAAATATACTCCTCTACCCCGGCGTAGCAGGAAGAGTAAAAGGGAGAATCAAAATCCATCGAGTTTAGTTTCATCTTTTGCAAATGACATCTACCCTCTGTTGCTTTGCTTTGCTTCAAATAATAGCAAACCGAGCTTAAATGCACCTCGTATAGATACAGCTCTTGAGTATAAGGCTCAAATCTTGTATCAAAGTGGCTAAGAACACATTTATAGCCAAGCCCTCTTAAAAAATCTATATAACTTATTATTTCTTTGAAAATATTGTTTTCCATTCTCGCACCCTTGTTGTTTTTTAAAGAAAAACTGTTAAAAGTCAAAGGTTTTCTTTGTTTTTCTATTGTATAATAAAAACGGATAATTGTCAAGATGGAGGCGTTTAATGAAATATTTTTTAGAAGAAGAGAGCAAAATACCCGAGATTTTCGATGTTGATGTTTTAGTTTGTGGAGGTGGTCCTGCCGGAATCGGTGCGGCTATTCGTGCGGCGCGTGAAGGTGTTTCTGTTATGGTTGTTGAATCTCAGGGCTGTCTTGGCGGTATTGCAACAGCGGGCATGATGTCGCACTGGGGCGGTCGTTCCTCCAGTAAGGTTATGCAAGAAATTTTCGAGCTTACCTATGAAAAAGCCAAGGATATTGGCTGGGCACACGAAAATTGGTGTGGACATGACGCAATATATCACGATATACAAAAAATTATCCTTGAGGAAATGTTTTTAAAGGAAGATATCAGGGTTTTATACTACACCTGGGTTTGTAAGGCGGTAGTTGAAAATGGCGCTATTATTGGTGTTATTGTAGAAAACAAGAGTGGGCGCGGCTTTATAAGAGCCAAGCGCGTAGTTGATTCAACAGGCGACGGTGATGTTGCAGCTTCCGCCGGTGTTCCATACTTTAAGGGTCGTGAGTCTGATGGAAAAATGCAGCCCTGCACTATTATGTTTAAAATAGGTGGCGTTGATTATGAAAAGGCTGTTTTTCCGCCGTCGTTTGAAACCACAATAGAGCTTCCAAAGGGCGAAATCCAATCTCTTGGCAAGAAGCATTTGCCCTTCCCTGCGGGGCATGTGCTTTTATATACTCAGCCAACCCCAAACACGGTATGCTGTAATATGACAAACGCAATTGAGATTGACGGAACAGATGCCACAAGCTTGACAAAGGGTGTATTTGCCTGCCATTCACAAATTATACCGATTATCAAATTCTTACGCGAATATGTTCCGGGATATGAAAATTGCTGGCTTATGAGCTCTGCGCCTCTGATAGGCATTCGCGAAACCCGTCATTTTGAGGGAGTTGAATCCTTGAGTGCGGACGATATTTTAGAGGCGAAATACTACGAAAATTGGGTGGTAAGACGCGCACACTTCAATTTCGATGTTCATAATCTTACAGGCGCAAGCCTTGATAAAACGGGTGTTCAGCACGAGTGGAAGCAAGAAAAGGACTACACAATTCCTTATGGTTGCTTGCTACCTAAAAATGTCGAGGGGCTACTTCTCTCCGGCAGGAACATAAGCGGCTCACATATGGCGCACTCAAACTTCAGAATTATGTCTGTTTGTATTGCGCTTGGCGAGGCAGCAGGTGCGGCGGCAGCCCTTTCTGTTAAGCAAAATAAAAAATTAATTGATGTTGATGTCAAAGAAATTCAAAATATCGTTGGCGAATAAATTTTATAAAGTAGAAAAATATGAAAAAAAGCTTCAAATTACTATTTAAGTAATACATACACGGAGCTAACCGAGAGCTTTTCACGATATGCTAAGATTGGTAGCGACGAGGCGTACACCTCATTCACCACCGAAGTGTCCCTTGGCAGGGCGCAATCCTTTTGTCGCTTTGCGACATTTCCCCTCGCAGGGGAATCTCCCACTGGGGAAGGCTAACGGAAAAGCATTTGAGGGCTTGCTCAAAAGATATTTTAAATAAAAATATCCTTTGAAATGCGGAGAGCAGAGGGCGAAATAAAAAAGGGCAGAGTGCCCTTTTATATATTGCCATTTATTATATTTAGCATATTTTCGCTTAAAATCTCTCTTGTATCATCATCGACCAAGCTAAAGCGATTGCCGTCGTTTGGTGTGCTTAGATAGTTCCAAACGCAGTAGGGAATATCGTTTTCCTTTAAAATAGTAATAACATCCCTCATCCAGCTTTCGCGGCTATTTATATCTGCGTGACGAATAGTTCCAAACTCTCCGCACCATAGGATTTTATCCGGATGAGCCTTTTTGAAGCTTATCGCTGTGGACAAAATCTCACGCATATAATTTATGTCCATTTTCTCAATATGAGCATACGCATTCGGGTTGCCAAAAACTACTCTATAAAACTCGCGATATTTTTCAATATCGTCACATGGGTATTCCATTTTTCTGTTGTAATATAAATGCTTCCAGTGCAAAACACTTTGCTGATGCGTGAATTCGCTTGGGTCATAAACATGAAATGTATAAATTACATTTTCGTCATCAAATACTCTTAGCTTATCAAGCTTATTTGGATTGTTCCAGCATATGGGCCCTACTATAATTTTTCTTGATTTATTTATGCGTCTTATCGCTTTTATTGTTCTTTCTGCAAGGTCGTTCCAAGCATCGGGCTCAACCTCTCTTACCTCGTTTAACAGCTCAAAAACAACGCTATCGTTGTCCTTAAAGCGCCTTTCAAGCTCTAACCAAAGCCCTATAAAGCGCTCCTGTAGCTCCTCGCTATCAAAGAGAGTAATGCTTTCCTCGATGTCGCAGTAGTTACCGATGCATTTGTGCAAATTAAGAATAATGCCAAGACCGTGCCTTTGACAAAGAGCAACAAAGCCTTCAACAAGCGCCATTGTGCGCTCACGATAGACAAAGGGCTCGCTTTCCAAAACGATTTGGTCAAAGCCTAAGCGAATGTGGTCCATTCCCATATTTTTTATGTTAATTACATCACTTTCGGTAATATAAGTATCAAAATGCTCATAGTCACCGATTGTTAATTCAAGGCGCTTATCGTTTGGCAAAACATTAAATCTTTTGTAGTTGGTTAGCCAACCACCGATGCCCATGCCCTTTTTATACTGAAATTCCATTTTAATCGCCCCCTTGTGCCTTAATTTAATTATAAGCAAGGAAAATGCAAAAGTCAATATATTTATTGCGCTCTTTTGCCTACTTTTTCTGCAAAAATATGGAAAATTTCTATAAGCTGTGGTATAATTTCATCAGAGACTATCGAAATGAAAAATCGCCATGAAAAGCCCACTAATCACTATGTCTGCCTTGGTTGGTAAGCCGAGCAACGAGGATATATTTAACTATTTGAACGATTTGAAGCAAAACGGAATTAATGGGGTAATGATTTACCCTCGTTCGGGCTGTCTAATTGAATATTTGAGTGAGGAGTGGTTTTTTGCCATCCAAAATTTTATAAAGAGCGCAGATTTGAGCTGTAAACATGGAAAAATTAATGAAATTTCTTAATTTTGTAAGGTGCAGATCACTTGTAAAATCACATGGCAAAGGCCAAACAAAGCTAAGCAATACAAGACTTAGGGCTAACCGAGAGCCTCTAACGTCTTGCTAAGATTGGTAGCGACGAGGCAAACAATCCCTCCGTCTGCCTTGCAGCCCCCTCTCGCCGAGGCGGCAACCCTTTTGTCGCTTTGCGACATTTTCCCTCGCAGGGAAATCGCCCTTTGCACAAAGGAGGCTGGGCAAGGCATCCTCGGGACTCAAGGCAAAGAACGAACAAAAAAGGGCAGATTTCTCTGCCCTTTTTTCTTTACTTGAAATTTTGTAAGCTTATTAGAAAATGCTTTCAAAGAAGGAATTAAACGTGCCTTCCTTGCCGAAAATAGTGTTTCCGTTTTTGTCCGTATAGGAGCTTTCTCCACCATCAACAATTCCCGAGGCGGTCATAATATCAGTTACCTCAAGCTCAACAATTTCAATGCTTGGCTTAATATACTTTTTCATTGTTTATAATTTTATATAATTTGACATAACACCAATTATATGATACAATATAAATATAACATTTTATACTATATTTTAACAAAATAGTAGCACATTTTGACACGAAAGGAAGCGATCGAATTGAAAAGCAATATATATCATTTTCAAAAGCTGAACGCACACGTAAAATATACAGATGTAAATTACGGCAACATAGAATCATACGAATCGCCACTTATTGTCAACATAGCAGGATGTACAAATACGCCATACAATCATCAAAACCTAAATAAAATCGGCAGAAACGACTATTATCTTATATATGTAATTAAAGGTGTTTTAAAAGGAAAAAATCCGGACGGCGAAGCGACGGTAACGGCAGGAGAGCTTATGGTAGTGCCTCCGAAAAAATGGTATTGTATTGACTGCTATGCAGATGATACGGTGTATTTTTTCTGTGTGCATTTTACAGGGGCACAGGCTAAGGAAAAATTAAAAAAATACGGAATTTCCATATTTCCAAGTGTTAACAAGCTGAGTGCGGATAATCAAGTTCAAAAAAGATTTAAGTCGATTTTTGATGCTTTTTCTTTGGAGGATGAATACCTTAGCGAGGAATTATCAAGTCTTTTGGAACAGCTTTTTATAGAAATTGCAAGAGGAATAAAAAGGAAAGAGAGCGATAAAGCGCCATTATCAAAATCCATTAGATACATAAATGAATGTTACAATACCGAAATAAGAACAACCGATCTTGCAAAAATGGAAAATATGTGTATGACCGCTTACAATAAGGCGTTCAAATATCAATTCGGCAAAACTCCTATAAATTATATAATAGGCATGCGAATGCAGCTTGCAATAGAGCTCCTTGAAACAAGCGATATCTCAATAAAGGAAATCAGCTTTATGTGCGGTTATGATAACTTTAACTATTTTACAAGAATATTCAAGCAATATATAGGGAAAACGCCGTCTGAATATAGAAAAAACAAGCCCGAATAAAAACAATTTGCCCAAAAAGTTGAAAAACGTCTTATCGTGTGGTAAAATTCAATTGATAAATATGAATTTGTAAAGGAACGGTATTATGCAAAAGGATAGGAAAATTATAGACAGCCACTTACACATATCAAAATGGGGCGAGGAGGACTTCATTTCCTGCTTTGACAGCTATGTAAAGGAGTGTGGCATTCACGCCCTTAATATTTGTTCAATTCCACTTCGTCAGTCTAACGTGTGCAACAATATTATGCTTGGCTTTTTCAAAATAGCAAACCCCAACACCTATTTGCATGGTGGCATTGAGTATATAAAGGTTCCTATAGATAACATGCCAAAGGATATGGATGCTCTTACACAGTATCACGAGCTTATGGAAATAGGCTTTGACGGAATTAAAATGCTGGAGGGAAAGCCAACAGAGCATAAAAGAATTGGTAAAAGCCTTAACCACCCTGCCCTTAACAAGCTGTACCAGCAAATGGAAAAGGACGGCACTCACCTTTTAATGCATGTCAACGACCCAGACGAATTCTGGGACTTGAAAAGGGCGCCAGACTGGGCGATTAAACAAGGTTGGACATATACAGACGGCTCATTTGCTTCTTATGAAGAAATACAGGCGCAAACCATAAAAATTCTTGAAAGCTACCCAAGGCTCAACCTAACCCTTGCTCACTTTTTCTTTTGTAGCAAGGAGCCAGAGATTTTAGAAAAGCTTTTCTCTCTTTACCCCAACCTGTGTGTGGATTTAACCCCCGGAGGTGAGATGTATGTTGAGTTTGAAAAGAAGCAAGATTACTACAAGGAATTCTTTAATAAGTACTCCGACAGGCTTATTTTTGGCACAGACCGTGCTTATATGTGTGACGAAAAATATGCAAATTGGCTATTCAATGTTGTAACAACCTACATAGGCACAGACAAAGAGATTGAAGCCTTTGATAACAAAATCCTTAAGGGCGTAAGCTTGCCAAGCGAGGGAGTGGACAACATTTTCTTTGCCAATTTCGAGCGCCGTGTTGGTGCTTCTCCAAAACCGATAGATAAGGAGAAATTTAAGGCGTATATAGAAAAGTACTCCTTTGCGTTGACGGATTCTGACAAGCAAAGAATAGAGCTTCTTTCGCAAAAGTATTTGAAATAATAAAAAATTCGAGCTATTATAGAAAATGGCACGCGACGAGGCATACAATCCCTCGTAAGCTTTGCTGACCCTCATCGCCGAGGTGGCAACGCTTTTGTCACTTTGTGACATTTCCCCTCGCTGGCGACCGTTGTCGTACGCTGACCTCGGGTTCCACGTTAAAATTGTCTTGCGATTTAATGGGCGTTTTGTTATATTGCAGTATAATATTATTAAAAAAAGGAACAAGTCAAGCTTGTTCCTTTTTTTATTTTAAAATGGTTGATTTTACCAAATCTTTTTTAGAATTTTTATAATATCTTCCTTGGTTGGTACACGTGGGTTTGTTTTTGTGCATCTATCAAGGAGCGCCGCCTCTGCCATAGAGCTTAGCTTTGATTCGTATTCGGCGTATGTTAAGCTTGGTACAGCATCGCGCACGCTAATCGGCATTCCCATTTCAATTTGCATTGAGCGAATATAGAAAGCAAGAGCCTTTACGCAAGCGATGTCGTCATAGCCAGCAAGACCTATGCGTCGGGACATAGTAGCATATTTTGAAACACAGGGTGCTGGATTTTCAAGGGCAAAGGTGTTTTCGTAAATGCCCGAGTTAAAGCTGATTACATCAGGAAGAACTATTGCGTTTGCACGTCCGTGAGGAATGTGGAATTGTGCTCCGAGCTGATGAGCTATACTGTGACAAATGCCGAGGGACACGGAGTTGAATGCAATACCTGCAAGACATGAGGCAACGTGCATCTTATCTCTTGCCTTGTTCTCGTGTGTTTTTGGATAATTATATGAGCGCACAAGGTAGTGCTTGCAAAGCGAGGTTGCCTTCTCTGCGTACATATCTGAGAAGTAGTCAGCCTCGGTACTAACATAAGCCTCGAGTGCGTGTGCCAAAACATCAAGTCCTGTGTCGGCTGTAACAGAAGCAGGTACACTCTTTACCATTTCAACGTCTAAAATTGCCTCGTCAGGAAGAAGAAAATCGTCAATAAGAGCGTGCTTTATGTTCTTCTTTGGGTCGGTTATAACCGCAAACGAGGTAACCTCACTGCCTGTGCCACTTGTTGTAGGAATTGCAATAAAGTGTGGTGCGTAATCGGAGTGATGATTGTGTGCGAAAAGACGCACGCATTTGGCAAGGTCAATAGCCGAGCCACCACCGACAGCAATCAAGCAAGGGGACATTTCGCGCAAAAGAGCGGTAACACCCAAAACAACCTTATCAATGGTTGGGTCAGGAACAACGTCAGAATATACCTTATATTCAATATGCGCCGACTCTAAGTGCTTTGTGACGGACTTGATAAGACCGCTTGAAACAATAAATGGGTCGGCAATAATAAACACCTTTTTATATTCAAGTGTGGCAAGACGCGCAAGCGCATTGCCTTCAAAATGTATTGTAGTTTTAAGGTTGCAGCTACGCATTTTGCACCTCCTAAAAGTTCGTTATACGAGGGTATTATAACACATAAATTCGACTAAGTAAATATGTTTTTGAAAAAATATGTCATATTTTGGCACTGTTTTTTACTTTTTTGACCTCTTTTCTCTTGAAATCAAAAATTTTAAAAACACTCAAAAATGAAAAAACGAAAATAATTTTCAAGAAATTTCTGAAAAGTGAAAAAAATTTTCATTTTTTGAAAAGCAAATGAAAAGCCGAAAATGACGAAAAATGTGCATTTTAATATCGTTTTTAAAATATTTTTTCAAAATTTCGTGAAAAAAGTTGACAAACTTGTATTTTTATGCTAAAATCGGAATTGTGAAAGTATTTTTCATTATTATTGAAAATAGTTTTCAAAAAACATTAAAATTGAAATAAAAACATTTCAAAAAGTGAAAATTATTTTCATAAAAAAGAATTGAATTTTCAAAATCACAAGAAAGGAGGCAAATTTTGAACAGGACTTTATTACAGGCGCAGCTCATGTATGATGAAATGGGTCGTTCCGAGAAGAAAGTCGCTGATTGGTTGTTTTCTCACTCCGGTGAGGTGCTTCCCTATTCCATAACAGATCTTGCCTCCAAATGTGAAAGCAGTGAGGCGACCATAGTTCGTTTTTCAAAAAGACTCGGCTGTCGGGGTTATCAGGATTTAAAATTGACCCTTGCCAAGGAGCATGAAAAGAAGGTTGTCGCTCCGGTAATAACAAGTAACGATGACTGCTTCTCTATTTTTGAAAAGGTATGCAATGATGCGTATATGTCACTCGAAAGAACAAAGAAAACTCTTTCTGCTGAAAATATGTCAAAAGCGATTGAGGAAATATCGAGTGCAAGACGCGTTGTATTAATCGGACTTGGTACATCAGCTCAGGTTGCGGAGGATGCAAGCAATAAGCTTCTTCGTGCCGGCTGTAACTCAAGTGCGTATGCTGATACGCATATGCAGGCGATAGCTGTTTCTCAGCTAAAGGCGGGAGATGTGGTTATAGGAATATCTCAATCCGGCTCATCAAAGGACATTGTTGAATCAATGAAGGTTGCAAGAGCGCGTGGCGCTACCACTATTTCGATAACCTCGAAGGAGCGCTCGCCGATTGCAAGGCAAAGTGACATTCTGCTTCTGACTGACACGGAGGAAACAATGCACAGCTCGCTCGGACTTAATTCCCATATATCAAGGCTTATATTGATAGACGCTTTGTGCTACAAAATTGTTTATCAAAACACCGCAGTCGCCCACAGTGTTGGTGAGAGCGAGGCGGAGCTTCAATCGAAGCGAATTATCGAATAAAATCTACATTATTAATATAAAGGAGAGGAAAAATGAAGGTTCTCGTTGTAAATGCGGGTAGCTCATCTCTCAAATATCAGCTTTTTGATATGGAAAACGGAAGCGTTTTGGCAAAGGGCTTATGTGAGAGAATCGGAATCGATGGTGTAATCACCCACAAGCGACCCGGCAAGGAAAACTACAAATCAAGCGCAGAGCTTGGCGACCACAAGGCGGCAATTACTCTTGTTCTCAATCTTCTTTGCGACCCCGAGCTTGGTGTTATATCAAGCATCTCGGAAATTGGCGCAGTCGGACACAGAGTTGCTCATGGTGGCGAAAGGCTGCGAGCGTCAAGCGTTATTGGCGACGCTGAAATTGAATATCTTGAAAGCATTGTTGAAATCAATCCACTCCACGGTCCACCGGCAATAAGTGGAATTAAGGCGTGCAAAAGTGTAATGCCAAATGTTAAGCACGTTGGAGTATTTGATACATCCTATTATTCAACAGTTGAGGAAAAGGCGTACATCTACCCTATTCCTTATGAGCTTTATGAAAAGTACAAAATCCGTCGTTACGGCTTCCATGGTACATCACACAGATTTGTGTGTGCAAAGGCAATGGAAATGCTTGGAAACAAGGATGCAAAGGTAATTACCTGTCACCTCGGCAATGGCTCATCTATAACAGCCAGCGTTGGCGGTAAGGCGGTTGACACCTCAATGGGCTTCACCCCACAGGAGGGCGTTCCTATGGGAACAAGAAGTGGCTCGGTTGACCCAACCGTTGTAACATATATAATGAAAAAGGAAGGAATTACAGCCGACGAGGCTGAAAAGCTTCTCAATTCAAAATCAGGACTGCTCGGAGTTTCGGGGGTTTCAAGCGACTGTCGCGACGTGCTCATAGCTCAGGGCGAGGGAAATAAGCGCGCGGCTTTAGCAATGGATATTTTAGTCCACTACATCAAAAAAATAATAGGCTCTTATATTGCCGAAATGAATGGAGTTGATGCTCTTGTATTTACTGCTGGCATCGGCGAAAACGATGGAATTGTAAGAGACCTAATATGCAAGGATATGTCTTATCTTGGAATTGAAATCGATAATGACATAAACCTAAAGCTACCAAGGGGAACACAGGCGGATATTACAAAGGCAGGCGCTAAGGTAAGAACACTTGTTATCCCAACAGACGAGGAGTATATGATTGCCCTCGATACATTTAATTTAGTCAAATAATAAAAAAATATATAAATACCGAAAGGAAAAAAGAAAATGAAATCAGCTTACGAAATTAAAAAGGAAATCTGTGAAGTCGGCCATGCGCTTTACAATCTTGGCTTTGTTGCCGCAAACGATGGTAACATCTCTGTTAAGGTATCAGAGAACGAGTTTTACTGCACACCAACAGGCGTATCAAAGGGTGCTCTTACCCCTGATATGATTATCAAGGTTGACAGAAACGGAAAGAAGATTGAGGGTAAATTAAATCCTTCATCAGAAATCAAAATGCACATGCGTGTTTATGAAAAGCGCCCAGACGTTAACGCAGTAGTTCACGCACATCCACCAATCGCTACCGCATTTACAATTGCAGGTATCGACCTTGACCAATACATTCTTCCAGAAGCAGTTCTTACAATCGGTGAGGTTCCAACATGTGCTTACGGAACTCCTTCAACAATGGAAATTCCAGACTCACTCGAGCCATACATCGAAAACCACGACGCATTCCTTCTCCAAAACCACGGTGCTTTGACAGTAGGCTTCAGCCTCCAAAAGGCAATGTTCGTTATGGAAGAGGTTGAGTTCAACGCAAAGATTTGCAAGTACGCTATGGAGCTTGGCGCAGTTCATGAAATTCCAAACGACCAATTAAAGAAGCTTATGGACCTTCGTAAGAAAATGAACATTCCTGGTCGTCACCCTGGCATCGATTACGGTGAAGAGGAATGCAAGTGCGCTTCAAACGAGGATCTCGTTAACGAAATTACACGTAGAGTTATCGCAGCTCTTGGAAAGTAATTCTCCCAAAGCTAAAAAATAAAGGCGAAAGGAGAGATAATAATGGCTATAAATTGGACAGAGGCACAAATTGAAGAAATTGTCGCCTCGGTTATGAAAAGTCTTACAAAAGAAGCTCCTGCCACCAAGGGTGAATACGATGGCGCTGGCTATAATGGCAAAAAATATATCGGTGTTTATACCGATATGAAGGATGCTATTGATGCTGCTGAATCGGGCTACAAGGCAATTCGCGCAATGTCACTTGAACAAAGAGAAAAGGTTATAGATATAATCCGCGACCTTTGTCGTAAGGAAGCCTCAACAATGGCAAGCCTCGGCGTTAGTGAAACAAAAATGGGAAGAGTTGACCATAAAACTGCAAAGCATATGCTTGTTGCCGACAAAACACCTGGCACAGCTGATATACAAGCGCAGGTTAAAACAGGCGACTATGGACTAACTCTTACCGAAATGGCGCCCTTTGGCGTAGTGGGAAGCATAACCCCAAGCACAAACCCATCAGAAACAGTTATTTGTAACAGTATAGGAATGATAGCGGCTGGCAATGGTGTTGTTTTCAACCCTCACCCAAATGCTATTGCAACCTCAAACTATGCAGTAGACCTTATCAACCGTGCAAGTCAGTTAGCCGGCGGACCAAGAGTTTTGGTTTCGTCTGTTGTAAAGCCAACGCTTGACACCGCTGACATTATGTACAAGGACCCAAGAATTAGGCTTCTTGTTTGTACAGGTGGTCCGGGTGTTGTAAAGAGCGTTCTTTCAAGTGGCAAAAAGGCTATCGGCGCAGGCGCTGGAAACCCACCGGTTATTGTTGACGACACAGCTGATATAAGAAAGGCTGGAAAGGACATTATCGATGGTTGCACCTTTGATAACAATCTCCCTTGCATAGCAGAAAAAGAGGTGTTCGCGTTTAACAGTGTTGCAACAGAGCTTATCGACGCAATGAAGGAAAATGGCGCGTATCTAATAAACAGCGAGCAAGCGAGCAAGCTTGCAAGCATTGTTCTTGTTGAAAAAACGAATCCGAAGACAGGCATAAAGTCAAAAATTGTTAATCGCGACTGCGTTGGCAGAGATGCTAAGGTATTGCTTGAAAAAATCGGCATAACAGTATGCGATAAAATCCGTTGCATTATTTGCGAAACCGATTTTAATCACGATTTCGTTCAGCACGAGCTTATGATGCCTATTCTTCCTGTTGTCAGAGTCAAGGATATCGATGAGGCAATAGATCTTGCCGTTAAGGCTGAGCATGGCAACCGTCATACAGCCCATATGCATTCGAAAAATATTGACAATTTAACAAGATTTGCCAGAGCCGTTGAAACCACTATCTTTGTAAAGAATGCTCCATCCTATGCAGGCATAGGCTTCGGTGGCGAGGGTCATACCACCTTTACAATAGCGGGTCCAACCGGAGAGGGCTTAACAAGTGCAAAAAGCTTTACAAGAAAGCGTCGTTGCGTTCTGTCTGAAAGCTTTAGAATAATCTAAGATAAATCTTAAGAAAGGAAAAAGAAATGAATATTTCATCATCACAGGTAGAGAGCATTGTTCGCAAGATTCTTGGCGAGATAAATACACCAAGCGCTAAGAAAAGTGCAAACATTCCAGCTACTGCAAAGGTAGCAATGCTAACAGCTCCTAAGAAAATCGAGGTTAAGGAATTTCCAATTCCAACCGTAGGTGACAACGATATTCTCGTTAAGGTTGAGGGCTGTGGTGTTTGTGGAACAGACGTTCACGAGTGGAAGGGTGACCCATTTGGAATTATCCCAGTTACTCTTGGTCACGAGGGAACAGGCGAAATTGTTGCTCTCGGTAAAAATATAAAGGCTGATACTGCTGGAAATCCAATCAAGGTTGGCGACAAAATCGTTACCTCTGTTATCAGCTGTGGCGAATGCTTTGTTTGCCGTAACAAGCCTGCAAATACCAACCTTTGCGATAAGCAAGGAGTGTTTGGACTTATCCCACACAGCGATGCAAATCCACTAACCGGTTGGTTTGCAAGTCATCTTCTAATCAGTGGCAAGGGCTCTACATATTTCGTAGTAAACGATCTTGACCTAAAGGAAAGAATGCTTTTAGAGCTTGCTTGCGTTTGTGTGCATGCTCTAAAGAGAGCTAACACAACAGGCTTAATCAACTTCAATTCAAAGGTGCTTGTTCAAGGACTTGGCCCTGTTGGTCTTGTAATGATTAGTGTTCTCCGTGCAGCAGGTGTAAACCATATAGTTGCTATTGACGGAACTCCAAAAAGACTTGAAATGGCAAAGAAGCTTGGTGCAAAAACAGTAATCAGCTTTAAGGAAATAACCTCACTCGAGGAAAGAGTATCACTCGTTAAGAGCGTTGCTAATGGCGTAGGTGTTGATTTTGCATTCCAATGCACAGGTGCACCTATGGCAGCAAAGGATATTTACGAATATATCCGTCGTGGAGGCGGAATGTGCGAAATGGGCTTCTTCGTTAACAACGGCGAATACACCATCAACCCACACTTTGCTATGTGTAACAAGGAAATCAATGTTGTCGGCTCTTGGGACTATAGCGCTGATGATTACCCAACAACAATGGCATTCCTTCGTCAAGCAAGAGAAATGAACATTCCTATTAAGGAGCTTATTACTCATACCTTCCCTCTTGACAAGCTCAACGAGGCTATGGAGGTTAACGTTTCACAGCAAGGCATTAAGATTTGCTACGTTAACGAGTAATTAGGTAAAGGAGTTATAAATTATGGCTCTTGGAATGATAGAGGTTTATGGCTTCGCTACTGCAATAGTGGTGGCAGATGCTATGGCCAAGGCAGCAGACGTTAGTGTTGTTGCCATTGACAAAAACAAGCCGGCAGGCGGCGACTCTGCAAGAGTTCCACTTGTTATGGCGATAAAAATTGAAGGCTCAGCAGCTGCGGTTGAATCAGCGATTATGGCAGGAAAAAGCGAAGCCGAAAAAAGAGATTTGTATATCACCCATAGGGTGATTGCAAGACAGAGCGAGGATATTGAGTGGTTTGCCCACCTCTCTGCGCTCGGTAAAGATAAATTACGATAAATTAATAAAAAGGAGAATAAAACAATGATGGAAGCACTCGGAATGGTAGAAACAAGAGGTCTTGTAGCAGCAATTGAGGCAGCAGATGCAATGGTAAAGGCAGCAAATGTAGTTTTAGTTGGTAGCGAAAAGATCGGCTCAGGACTTGTAAGCGTTATGGTTCGTGGCGACGTTGGTGCAGTTAAGGCAGCAGTTGAGGCTGGATCAGCAGCTGCAACATCCCTTGGTGAAGTAATTGCAACTCACGTAATCCCAAGACCACACGCAGACGTTGAAAAGCTTCTTCCTATTATAAAATAATTGTAGGTTTATAATATGAAGGCAATTGCGTTACTTGAGGTACAGGCGATGGTAGCCGCAATTACAGGACTTGACGCTATGGTAAAAGCAGCTGACGTTAAGCTGATTCACGTGGAAAAGCGCCTCGGCGGCAGACTGGTAACGGTTGTCGTTGAAGGCGAGGTTTCCGCGGTAAAGGCAGCGCTTGAGGCTGGCGCAAAGGCAGCCGGTGAAGTAGGAAACGTTAAGTGCTGTGAGGTTATCGCGCGCCCACATCCCGACGTTATGAGATTCTTAACGACGGGTTAAGATGCCAGACAAAAGGTCGGCACAAAGCCCCGAAGGGGTATAAAATTTAGCTTTTAGAGCTTCGGCTTTAAAATAAATAACACAAGCAAAAAATAAAAATAAATCTTATAGGAGGATTTGAAAATGGAAGCACTCGGAATGGTAGAAACAAGAGGTCTCGTTGCTGCAATCGAGGCTGCAGATGCAATGGTAAAGGCTGCAAATGTAGTTTTAGTAGGTAGCGAAAAGATCGGTTCAGGACTCGTTAGCGTTATGGTTCGCGGCGACGTTGGTGCAGTTAAGGCAGCAGTAGAGGCTGGTTCAGCAGCTGCAACATCCCTTGGTGAAGTAATTGCAACTCACGTAATCCCAAGACCACACGCAGACGTTGAAAAGCTTCTCCCATCTATTAAGTGATAGACGGAAATCTTTCAGTATCCAAAGGGCATTTGCCCTTTGGGGTACTGCAAAAGAGCTTAAATAAAAGCGTTGAGCTTTTTTGCAGTGCCCATAGCGATTGAATAAAAACGGAAAGGAAAAGAAAATGGATATTTCAAAGGAACAAATAGCCGAGCTTGTTAAGCGTGCGCTTCTTGAAATAGATAAAAATGGAAATAAAGAGGTTAAAGATGGTATTCCCATCGGTGTATCAAATAGACATATACACCTTTCAAAAAACGACCTTGAAACCTTGTTCGGTGTAGGCTACGAGCTGACACCTATAAAGGAGCTCTCCCAACCTGGGCAGTATGCCTGCAAGGAGCAATTAACCATTATAGGTCCATCGATGCGACCGATAGAAAACGTAAGAGTTCTTGGCCCTGTAAGACGGTCATCACAGGTTGAAATATCTATGACAGACTCCTACGTTTTAAAGGTAAAGCCACCTGTACGAGAGAGTGGAAACATAAAGGACTCTGCTCCGATAAGAATTGTCGGACCTAAGGGAGTGGTTGAATTAAAAGAGGGCTGTATAATAGCAAACAGACACATACATATGTCGCCGGATGAGGCAAAGGTGTTTGGACTTAGCGACGGTGATTACGTTGACATAGATGTAAACGGCAAGAAAAGAACAAGATGGTTTGACGTTCAGGTAAGAGTGCACAAGGATTTCCGCTTAGAGATGCACGTGGACACGGACGATGCAAACTCAGCAGGAATCGGCAACGGATTTTTAGTTACAATTGTAAAGTAAAGAGAGGATAAAGATATGTTAAAGGGAATTATTAGAGGAAACATAGTTTCTACAAGAAAGCAAGAATCCTTGGTAGGCAGTAAGTTTATGGAGGTTCAGCTAATCAAAAATGGCGCACTTACAGAGGAGTTTATTATAGCTATTGATTCTGTTGGTGCAGGTATTGGTGAAACAGTACTTATTACTACCGGAAGTGCTGCAAGACTTGCACTTCACAACACAAGCTGTCCAGCTGACGCTGTTATAGTTGGTATTGTTGACTAATAAAAATTTCTTCTTAGGTATTATTGCGAAAGGATGAAAAAATGCAAGAGCTTAAAAATTTAATGCGTAAACTCGGCATTGTAGGTGCCGGAGGTGCTGGATTTCCCTCATATGCCAAGCTTGCAGAGGGGGCAGACTTACTCCTTATAAACGGCGCAGAATGCGAACCGCTTTTAGCTACCGACTACATACTTTTAAGAGATGAGCTTGATTTAGTTCTTCAAGGAGTTTTAGAGGTAATTAATAAGACAAGTATAAAAAAAGCATATATAGCGGTTAAGGCTCACAACGCCGAAAGACTCGGCTGGGAAGACGGCGAAAAGCTCGCAGACGGTGTTTTTGCAAGAGCCTTGCCTGATGTTTATCCACTCGGCGACGAGATAAGTCTTATATACGAGGCAACTGGCAGACTTATAAAGCCGGGAAAGCTGCCTATAACCGAGGGCGTTATAGTATATAATGTTGAAACCATGTACAATCTTGGCAGAGGCATAAGATATAACGAGCCTGTAACTAAAAAATGGCTAACTATTGGTGGAGAGGTTAAAAATCCAGTAGTTATTAAGGTGCCACTCGGCGCTAAAATTGCTGATATATTTGAAAAGCTTAACGTAGAGGTTAAGGAAGGCTACACCGTTATTGATGGCGGTCCTTCAATGGGAAAGGTCATAAACCCAAGAACATACGCGGTGAACAAAACAACAAAGGGAATACTTATTCTCCCTGATAATTCACAAGCAATTCTTTCTAAAAAAACAAATGAGGTCTTGGCAACAAAAAGAGCTGAAACTGCGTGCTGTCAGTGTACAAGATGTACTGATATGTGCCCGCGCCACTTACTTGGCTACCCACTTGAGCCACACAAAATGGTAAGAACAGCTATGGGTGTTGTCGAGGCTATGCCGGATATGGTAATTAGCGCAACTCTTTGCTGTGGCTGTGGTGTTTGTGAGAGCCTTGCGTGTAATCAAGGCATCTCTCCAAAAGCAGTTATAGATAATTACAAGAAGCTTCTTTCAAAAAACAGGCTTCGCTTCGACAAAAACGGCGAATATAGTGTAAAGGAAGAGCGCGAATATAGAATGCTCCCATATAAAAAATGGATGAGCGCACTCGGAGTATCAGTATTTGACAGAGATACCGATTTTTACGGTGAAATAAACGATTTTGAAAGAGTTGAAATGACTCTATCAAGACATATAGGAATACCGAGCATCCCAGCTATCAAGGATGGCGATATTGTAGAAAAGGGCGATTTGATTGCAAATGCAGGCGACGGACTTTCCTTGCCACAGCATGCTTCAATTTCTGGCAGAGCTACGCTTGGTAACGATAAAATAATAATTGATAAGGTAAGATAAGATGTATAAGGCGATAGGTGTTATAGAATTAAAAAGCATACCTAAGGGCGTAGAGGCAGCAGATGCAGCGCTAAAAAGCTCAGGCATAGAAATGGTCTCTGCCCATCCCTCTTGCCCTGGAAAGTATGAAATTATACTAACAGGCTCAATATCCGACGTTAGCGTTGCTGTTCAGCACGTTAATAAGAGGTTTGATGGCTATGTAATAGACTCAGCGGTTATGGGAAAAATTGAAGAGCAGGTCGTAAAGGCTCTATTTGGCACTCAGGTTGGTGAGCGAAAGGGGTCTCTCGGTCTTATCGAAACCTTCTCTGCTTCAAGTGCAATTAAGGCAGCTGATATAGCAGTTAAGACCGCAAGAGTTGAAATATATGATTTAAGAGTCTCAAGAGGTATGGGCGGAAAGGGCGTAGTTATGCTCACAGGCGATGTGGGTGATGTAACAGCAGCAGTTGAGGCTGGCGCAGATTACGCAAAGGAGCTCTCTACTCTATCCTCATTTACAGTAATTGCGGCTCCACACAGTGAGCTTTGGAATCAAATGTAATGTGGAAACACAAAACAAGGAGATAAGGCTTTGGAAAATATTAAGTATATAATTGAAAAAAGCTCAAGAATACAAGGACTTATAGACAATCTTTATGAAAAAATGCCTGAGATTGAATCGAATAGAGGCAAGCTTGTAACAGAAAGCTACAAAATGACTGAGGATTTGCCTATAATTAAGCGCAGAAGCCACGCATTTGCTCATATTCTTAAAAACATTCCAATTGTTATAAGAGAAAACGAGCTTATTGTTGGTAGCGCAACAGTTGCTCCACGTGGATGTCAGGTTTTCCCTGAATATTCATATGAGTGGCTCCTTTCCGAGCTTGATACAGTTTCAACAAGACAAGCAGACCCATTTTACATAAGCGAACAAACCAAAAAGGACCTACGTGAAATTTACCCTTGGTGGAATGGCAAAACAACAAGTGACTTAGCTAAAGCTAATATGTCAAAGGAAGCCTATGAGGCTTTCGTTGAGCACTCTATTTTTACCCCCGGTAACTATTTCTACAACGGAATCGGTCACGTTTGCGTGGATTATGGTAAGGTTCTGAAAAATGGTTATAGAGGCATTATTGCAGAGGCAGAGTCAGCGCTTTCTAAGCTTGACGTGTCAGATAGCGACTATGTTTCAAGAAGCAACTTCCTTTACGCAGTAATTGAAAGCTGTGAGGCAGTAATTGAATATGCGCGTAGATATAGCGCACTTGCAAAGGAGCTTGCTTCAAAGGAAACCAATCCTGAAAGAAAGCGTGAGCTTGAAATAATTTCAAAAAACTGTGTAAGAGTGCCGGAGTTTGGTGCTACAAGCTTTTACGAGGCTTGCCAAGCATTTTGGTTTATACAGCTTCTTTTACAGGTTGAATCAAGCGGACACTCTATTTCCCCAGGTCGCTTTGACCAATATATGTACCCATATTATAAAAAGGATGTTGACGCAGGCAAAATCACACGCGAAAAGGCACAAGAGCTGCTCGACTGTATTTGGGTAAAATTCAACGATATAAACAAGGTAAGAGATAGAGCGTCGGCTGACGGCTTTGCAGGCTATGGAATGTTCCAAAACCTTATTGTAGGCGGACAAGACATTCACGGCATGGATGCGACAAACGACCTTTCATATATGTGCATTGAGGCTGCTATGCACGTTCCGCTTCCTCAGCCATCTATCTCTATTAGAGTATGGAATGGCTCACCAGAGGATTTGCTTATTAAGGCGGCAGCACTTACAAGGCTTGGAACGGGCTTGCCGGCATACTATAACGACGAAATAATTATTCCATCTATAATGGCAAGAGGGCTTACCCTTGAGGATGCAAGAGATTATTGCATTATCGGATGCGTTGAGCCACAAAAGGCTGGAAAAACTGACGGCTGGCACGACGCTGCGTTCTTTAATATGTGTCGCCCAATGGAGCTTGTTTTCTCAAACGGCTACGATAAGGGTAAAAAGATAGGCCCTGACACAGGCGATGTTTCGAATATGAAAACCTTTGAGGAGCTATATTCGGCATATAAGACTCAGCAGAGCTATATGATAAAGCTTCTTGTAAATGCAAATAACGCAATAGATATGGCACACGCGACAAGATGCCCACTTCCCTTCCAGTCCTGTATGGTAGAGGACTGCATAGGCAGAGGAAAATCACTTCAAGAGGGTGGCGCTATATATAACTTCACAGGCCCGCAGGGCTTTGGTATTGCAAATAATACAGATGGTCTTATAGCTATTAAAAAGCTTGTGTTTGAGGAGGGCAAATTTACCCTTTCTGAGCTAAAGGAGGCTATGAGAGCAAACTTTGGCTATGGCGTACACGGTGTAGCTGCTGAAAAATTAACAACCGAGATAGCAACAGAGCTTGTACGTCAAGGCATAAACGTAAATGAAGATGCAATTCGCACAATTTACGACGAGGTGACAAATCAAACATCTCTTAGCTATGAACAAAAAGCAAGATATAAGGAAATTAAGCGCTTAATCGACGAGGAAGCACCTAAATACGGAAACGATATTTACGACGTTGATATGTTCGCACGTGACGTTGCAAACACCTACACAAAAGAGGTTCAAAAATACAAAAACCCACGTGGTGGCATTTTCCAAGCAGGACTTTACCCTGTTTCTGCTAATGTGCCACTTGGCGCATCGACCGGCGCAACTCCTGACGGACGTCTTGCATATACTCCGCTTGCAGATGGTATAGGACCAGCATCAGGCAGAGATACAAAGGGCCCAACAGCGACAGCAAACTCGGTTGCAAAGCTTGAGCAAGGGGTTGCATCAAACGGAACATTACTTAACCAAAAGTTCCACCCGTCAGCCTTGGCTGGAATGAGCGGTCTTTCCAAATTCGTTGCACTGATTCGCTCATACTTTGACCAAAAGGGTATGCACGTTCAGTTTAATGTTGTAACAAAGGAAACCTTGCTTGACGCGCAAAAGAACCCAGAAAAATATAAAACACTCGTAGTAAGAGTTGCAGGCTATAGCGCACTCTTTACAACACTTTCACGTTCATTACAGGACGACATTATAAATAGAACCGAACAAGGATTTTAAAGCGAAGGGTGTCACATTAAGGCACAAACACATTCCACAAAAAATCCAAGCGAGCATTTTCAAGGCATAAACAAAACTTAAGGAGGTGATTACGTGCCGGAGGCTATAAAGGGTAGAATATTTAATATTCAACGCTTTTCAATACACGACGGACCGGGAATAAGAACAATAGTCTTTTTCAAGGGCTGTCGTATGAGGTGCGCTTGGTGCTGTAATCCCGAATCTCAAAATCGAGAAATTGAAACAATTATCGAAAAGGATAAGGAAAAAATCGTTGGCAGGGATGTTACCGTTTGGGACATTATGCCGGAGATTTTAGCCGACAAGCCCTATTATCGCAGAAGCGAGGGCGGTGTTACCCTTTCCGGTGGTGAGGTTTTGTGCCAAGCTGACTTTGCGTCCGAGCTACTAAAGGCATGCAAAGGAGAGGGACTGCATACTGCTATTGAGTCGGCATCGTCCTTAAATTTCTCGGAAATAGAAAAGCTTCTTCCTTATCTTGACCTATATCTTATGGACATAAAGCATATGGATTCTGAAAAGCATAAGGAATATACAGGCGTTGGCAACGAATTGATTTTAGAAAACGCGAAAAAAATAGCAGGAAGCGGTGTCGAGCTTGTGATAAGAACACCGGTAATCCCCACCTTTAATGATACACCAGAGGAAATAAGAGCAATTTCAAGCTTTGCAAAAAGCCTAAAGGGCGTGCGCGAGCATCACTTACTTCCCTACCACCGTCTTGGCTCGGACAAATATAAGGGTCTTGGCAGAAATTATGCCTTAAAGGAGATAGAGCCACCATCTAAGGAAAAGATGGAATATCTTTTATCAGTCGCCGAGGAATCGGGACTTAAATGTAAAATAGGAGGCTAACAATGGAGCTTAAAGAAAATATGAGAATAGTGCAGGAGTTAGTACCTGGTAAGCAGATAACCCTTTGCCATATAATTGCAAATCCAGACGATGTGCTTTTCACAAAGCTTGGACTTGACCCAAAGACAGACTATACAAGAAGCGCAATAGGTGTTTTAACCGTTTCCCCTGCGGAAAGCGCTGTAATTGCAGCTGATATTTCCATAAAGTCCTCGGGTGCTGAAATTGGATTTGTTGATAGATTTACAGGAACACTTATTATTTCGGGAAGCGTTTCAAGCGTGGAATCGGCGTTTACTGCTATACGTGAATATTTCACATCTAAGCTTTCCTATGTATGCTGTGATATAACTAAAACGTAATGAAAAAAATTATTTTGATAGGACGAGTTGCGGCTGGAAAAACCACCCTAACTCAAGCGCTTAACGGTGAGGACATTCACTACTATAAAACGCAGTACATAAATTATCTTGATACAATAATAGACACCCCCGGCGAATATACAGAGCTTAGGCAGACCAGTGGCGCATTGGCACTTTATGCCTATGAGGCAGACGTTGTTGGACTTGTGCTTTCAGCAAATGAGCCCTACTCTATCTTCTCGCCCTGTATTACAAGCCTTGTAAACAGAGAGGTTGTCGGAATTATAACAGGAATTGACAAGCCTGACGCTAACCCGGAGAGGGTCGAGAGATGGCTAAGGCTTGCAGGATGCAAGAAAATATTCCCTGTCAGTGCTTATACAGGAGAGGGCTTAGATGCTCTTGTTGAATTTTTGTCAGATAGTGAAATGCCTGACGAGAATGGAGCGAATCAGCCTTGAGCCGTGTATTTGCGGCACAAAACTAGGCGGTTTGAGATTCTTGTCGAGCCTTTAGTACTTTTGACAAGCTTATTCCTTGTAGTATCAAATACAACTGCATCATAATCTTGCCCAAATTATCTAAAAATACATCGGTCCAAGGTGCTTTGCAATTTTAAGCGAGAAAATTCGCTTGTATTTAAGGCAAAATTTTGCCGAAATATAAAAATATTTCAAAAAATTTTAACACAGAAGACGGGGGAATTTACCACTTAAAATCTGGTTTGTTCCATTCTCGTCAGGCATAAGGAGGCTATGCGAAGAAAATGAGCAAAACTCAGGTAATCGCGTTTGCGAATAACAAGGGCGGAAGTGGAAAAACCACAACCTGCTCAAATATCGGCTGTGCGCTTTCTATGATGGGCAAAAGGGTGCTACTTATAGATGGCGATATGCAAATAAATTTAACACTTTCCTTCTTTGATGAGGAAAAGGTTTTAGAGTACGCAAGCAATGGAAAAAATATATATACAGCACTAAAGGATGAAAAGGATTTATCCGACTTTATTGTGCCAACAGAATATGAGGGGCTTGATATTGTACCATCAACCTCGCTTATGAGCTCAATTGAGTTTGACCTTTTCCCAAAGTGGCAGAGGGAATTTATACTTAAAAAATGTCTTGAGCCTGTAAAGGCACGTGGATATTACGATTACATACTAATAGACTCTCCACCTACCCTTGGTGGCTGGGTTATGAACGTTATGTGCGCCTCTGACTACGTTATTATTCCTGTTGAGGCAAGCCCTTGGGGACTTTTCGGTCTTGCCAATATGTTTGATTTTATCGGCAAGGTAAGAGAGATGTCGCCACGTCTTGAAATTATGGGAATTATGGTGACAAAGGCAGACGAACGAAAGAATTATTTCAAGGAAACCCTAAAATCTTTAAGAGAATCAGAGGATGTAAGAGTTTTCAATTCTTATGTTAAGGTTGATAGCGCAATTGAATGGTCACAGGATAACAGTAAGCCGGTTGTTGCTTACAAAAAATATTCAAGAAGCGCAATTGAATATAGAAGTCTTGCAAAGGAGGTAGTGGAATATGCCAATAGGTAAAAACGCAATAAAAAGAGTTTCAAACAGTGGATACTCTAACGTGCAAACAACAGCGCCAGATATGGAAAACAGCGCCGTGGCTGAGAAAAAAGAGGAAGCAGCGCCAAAGGTTGAAGTAGCTTCAGTTGCGCCCGAAGCAGTAAAGGAAGCACCAAAGAAGACAACTAAAAAAACAACAAAGAAGCCATCACCTATCAAGCAACAATTTGAACATATCGCAATAGGCGATAGCCTACCATACTACCTACTCTAAAATTAAAGGGAGCAAGTAATCTTGCTCCCTTTTTTGTATAACGAAAACCACGCGATAGTCGCGTGGTTCAGTGAAGGTTCCACCGGTGAGGCAGAAAAGAAAACTCCTAATGTGATATAATGGAAGTGCGACCCGCCAGTTGCACAAAGAAATCACATTAGGAGGACATTAAAA
>JAFQOG010000039.1 GCA_017420755.1 Clostridia bacterium
CTCTTTCTGCTTGTGGTTTAGGCAAAGTAAAGATTGAGGACTACGAGTGGAAGATGCGGACGATTATGCACGGAGAGGATAATCAAGTGGTCGTTGATGCCGTCGGTGAGGATGATCCTGCACATCCCGAAGCTAAAATAATAGATATGACACTTACCGCCAAAGACGGAAAAATCACAATAACAGATCATACCAACAACAAGACCTATGAAGGAACTTATACGGTGGAGCAGAAAACACCTGCCGGAACCGATTATAAGGTTACAATTGACGAAAAGGAAGGATATGCAACCGTAGCTATGACTACATACGCCGACGGAACGGAAGAACCTACATTGCCAATCAACCTCGGTACACACTCAATATATTTTTACGCTGAATAACATTCTGCCCTCGTTCTGCTTGGAGCGAGGGCGTATTTTATCTTTCCTTTCAAAAAGTATCGCAAAATCTATTGACAACTATTACGGTTAGTGATATAATACTATTACAGTAACCGTAATAGCGAGGTGTTGAATTTGAGAGATAACGTAAAAAGCGGAGCTTTAACAGAGGTTACATTCTTTATTTTGCTTGCCCTATATCAAGCAAGACACGGATATGCCATAATGCAGTTTGTCGAGGAAAAGACAAACGGTAGGCTGATAATCGGTGCAGGCTCTTTATACGGAGCATTGGATAGCTTGAGCAAAAAAGGGTGGATCACCGTTCACGATGACTCCGATGTGAGAAAAAAAGAATATATCATTACTGACGAGGGTAGGTACGTTGCGGAACGTGAACTGAAACGTATTCAAAGTTTGGCTTGCATAGCTGAGGAAATTATAGGAGGATAACACAATGAAAAAATATCGTTATTTTGGTGGCTTTTTGACTTCCCAAGAAAAATGGTTAAATAAAATGGCTCAAAAGGGGTATCGGCTTGTAAAGGTTGGCAAACTGCTCTATGAATTTGAAAGCTGTACTCCCGGACAATATCAGTATGCGGTTGAATTTGTTGCGGATAAATCCAAGAAGGACTCGCAAGGATACAAAGAGTTCCTTGAAGGTTGTGGATATAAGGTTTTCTACAAGAATATCAATCTGAATTATTCTATCGGTAAAGTGCGTTTCAGACCGTGGGCAGAAGGCAGCGGAAAGATAGCTACAAATGCTACTACTTTCAATAAAGAGTTGCTTATTGTGGAAAAAGTAAATGACGGAAAACCCTTTGAGTTGCATACCACAATAAACGATAAGATCGGATATATGAAAAAGTGGCGTAATATTTGGCTTACCTACTTTGTAATGTTTGCGCTTATGGCAATACTGTTTGCCTTTAAGACACCACTTGCTTCGATTATTTTAGGTAGTATAGGTGTTCTTGCGTTAATTCCCGTAATTGCTTATCAAATACAAGTTGGTAAATTGAAGAAAGAAACCGAGACGGAAGAATAAGTTTTGCCCTCGTTCCAATACGGAACGAGGGCGTTTGTTTGCAAAAGTAACAGCGTAACCCAACAAAGTAACACTCTAAAGGGTAGATTTTTAGCCAAAAATATGATATAATATGGGCAGATATAACGGAGGTGGCAATATGGAGTTTTCCGAAAAATTAAAAGAACTGCGTAGCGAAAAAGGCATCTCGCAAGCAAAGCTCGCAGCCGACATACATATCTCAAGATCTGCCGTTGCTAAATGGGAGAACGGCTTGGGGTTGCCGAATGATGAGTCACTCAAACTGTTAGCCGATTATTTCGGTATTACAATC
>JAFQOG010000040.1 GCA_017420755.1 Clostridia bacterium
ATGTTGCCGACAATTCTGCCGTCAAGCTCAAGCACGAATGCAAGCTCGGGGATAAAGTCAGGATGAGAGCGCATCGTATGAACGAAATAATGTTCATCTGCGCCCGGCTTATAGACGTTCCAAAACGCCTCACGTGTAAGTTCTTCTACTGCTCTGTAATCTTTTTCTGTTTCTAAACGTATCGTCAAATTTTTCATTTTTAATCCTTTCATATCTGTTGACGCTCAGGCACGAGAGGAATGCTGAGAATGTATTTGCAAACCTCTCGTTTACAGTACAATTTCCAAAAGGTTGGTGTTTTTCAAACAGCACACTCCGATAAAAATATTCAAGCCGTAGCTTGTAGATGTATTATACCATAAAAGTGTGAATAGTTCAAGTGTTGTCTTTTATTTTCATACCAAAGAGCATTGACAAAATGCGCAACTTGTTGTATAATATAAATGCGCAACAAGTTGTATATCGGAGGTTATATAATGAAACAGAATCTTTTTGGAGAAAAAGTCAGTTATGAGAATTTTGCTCCGCCTTTTGTGCTGATTGCTTTGATAAGCCGTTTTGTCAATCGCTATCAATCCGCAGCAAATGCCTTTTTCAAAGAATTAAGCTGGCAACAGATGTTTTTCCTAAATGGTGTAACACTTTTTAAGGAGGCGCCTTCCATAAAAGATATGGCTGATTTTTTAGGATGCACACACCAGAATGCCAATAAACTATACGCAAAGCTCTTGCAGGACGACTATATTGTTTCACAGCAGGATGAAAATGATCATCGCAAGCAAAGAATTTACTTGACGGAAAAGGCACTGAACTTTCTTGCCGACAATAAGGTGGGATCATCTGAAAGTGTAAAAGAAATTTTCAGCGTAGTATCGGATGATGAAATGGAAATCCTTATTGATGCGATGGCAAAGCTGACGGAATCTGTGGGAGAAAAGTGATGATTATTGAAACAGAACGTCTATTCCTAAGGGAAATGAAGGAAAGCGATTTCGATGCACTTTATAAAGTATTAGCCGATTCAGATATTATGCAACACTATCCATATACTTTTGACGAAAATAGAGTAATAAACTGGATACAAAGAAATATAGAACGATATCGGATATTTGGCTTTGGACTGTGGGCGGTATGTTTGAAAGAAACAGGTGAAATGATAGGTGATTGCGGTATAACCCTGCAGCTCATAGATGGTCAGATTAAGCCTGAAATCGGATACCATATAAGAGCCGACAAACAAAGAAACGGATATGCCAAAGAAGCGGCAATTGCAGTCAGAGATTGGACGTTTAACAACACACCGTTTCAGATAGTCTATTCCTACATGAAGTACACCAATGAACCATCAGTAAAAACTGCGATTTCTTATGGTTGCAAACAAGTTGATGAATATAAAGATGACGAAAATGAAATTACGAAGGTGTTTGCAATTTCAAAAGATCAATGGGCTGATTTAATTAGGCAATTATAGGAGGGTGATTTATGAAAAAGGTATTTCAAGTAATTTGCTGCGCTACTGGCGCCGGAATGATTGGCTTTTTTGCTAATCAATTAAATACCGTTATTGGATGCGTGTTTTTCACGCTTGGTGTTGCTTTGCTTGTCGGCTCAATTGTTTTGGCTTCCAAACAAGGTAATAATAAATAATAAACAATCTTAATGAGGTAAAGCGAATGAACAAACGAGTAAGGCAATATGTTGGATTGATCTCGGCGGTCATTGCGTATTATCTGATACACGAAGGCGCTCATTTGCTATACGCCCTATCTATCGGTGCATTTAAGCAAATTAACCTTAATGGATTGGGAATGCAAATTGATATATATGCTGAAAAGATGACACAAACACAGCTTGGTGTGTTTTGTCTAATAAGCTCTATTGCGACCTTACTGTCCGCTTATATCTTGATTGCTTTGATAGGAAAGATCGCAAAATTATCCTCTAAAGTAGTCAAGGCTTGCTCCTACTATATCACAATCGCAATGCTACTGATCGATCCGCTTTATTTAAGTATTCTTTGCGGATTTTTCGGGGGCGGAGATATGAACGGTATCAAACTTCTTGTTCCCGAGGTCGTTGCTCGAATTATTTACGGTGTTATTTTGTTAGTCAACGCATTGATATTTATAAAAGTTGTATTACCCAAATACAAGATAGCATTTTCGGGCGAATCACAGTGAGTTAATAACGAGGTGAGGTAAATGATAGAAATAACTACTTGGATGGATGGCTTTTTGAAAGTCTTAAATGATAATTTTGAAAATCGCGTGTGGTTTGTCGGACTGCAAGGCAGCTACGGGCGCGGTGAAGCAACCGAAACGAGCGATATTGATATTGTTGTGATACTTGACGAGTTATCCGCTTCTGACATTCAAAAATATGATACAATGTTGGATGCTTTACCTCATAGAGAACTGATCTGCGGTTTTCTTTCGGGAAAGGGCGAGCTTCTCCATTGGGAACCTTCCGATCTTTTTCAGTTTTATTATGACACAACACCCATAAAAGGCAGCCTTGATGAATTGCTTGTCGTTATTGACGACGCTGCTGTCAACAGAGCCATTAAAATCGGTGCTTGTAATATCTACCACGGCTGTGTACATAATATGCTACACGAAAAGAGCGAGGACATTTTGCGCGGGCTGTATAAATCCGCATCCTTCGTTGTGCAGGCTATTGCATTCAAGCAGACGGGAAAATACGTCAAGCATCAAAATGAACTGTTCGGCGTGATTTCTGCCGATGAACGAAAGATCGTTGAAATCTTCTTGAAGCTGAAAAATGGCGATGCTGTTGATTTCAGCAAAATGTCCGACACCTTGTTCTCTTGGTCTAAAAAGTGGATTTCTAAAGACAATTAAGCAAATCGATATTTGGCAAAGGAATGTAATCATATGAATCAAGAAGAATTATATAATCTGATAAAAACGGAACAACCAAATATTTGTCAAATCGTGGCATATAAAAACGGAGAAAAAGTATACTCTGATTGTTGGAATGACTATAAACCCGATGACGCTGTTCATATTATGTCAGCCACGAAAAGCATTATCGCATTGCTGATTGGAATTGCGATAGACAAGGGACATATTAAAAGCAGTGATGATAAAGTGCTTGATTATTTCCCTGATTATAAGGTCAAGCGCGGCGAGAAAACCGTATATGATGTTACAATCAAACACTTGCTCACCATGCGAGCACCGTATAAGTGCAAGGGTGATCCTTGGAGCAAGGTTTGCTCAAGTGACAATTGGACATATTCTTCTCTTGATTTCTTGGGTGGCAGAAAAGGTTTGACAGACGAATTTAACTATCAAACGGTGTGCCTGCATATCCTTTCGGGAATCTTATATCAGGCAACGAATATGAAAACGGTGGATTATGCGAACAAGTATTTGTTCGAGCCGCTTAGCATTGCGGAGCATAAAAATTATTATGCGGAAACGGCAGAGGAACACAAAGCGTTTACAATAGGTAAAACACCCAAGGAGAATATTTGGTTTAGTGACCCACACGGTCTTGGCACACCCGGATACGGACTCTGTATGTCGGCAGAGGATATGGCAAAGATTGGCTTGATGTGCCTTGGTAACGGTAGTTATAACGGCAAACAAATTGTATCGTCCGAGTGGATCACCGAAATGACACGCCCTCGCGCCGTCGAAAGCGATCATTTCAGAGGAATGGAGTATGGATATTTGTGGTGGGTCATTGACCGTCAAAAAAACATTTATACAGCTATCGGAAACAGTGGCAACGTGATCTATGTGAACCCCGAAAAGGATATTGTAGTCGCAGTGGCATCTTATTTCAAGCCTACCGTGTTCGATAGAGTTGATTTCATTCGAGAATATATCGAACCACTCATTACAGAGTAACAAAATCCAATTTGACGAGCCGAATATGAAAAAACACCTTGCTAATATAATTACCGGCTTGCGCATCATAGGCAGCGTTGTATTATTGTTCTTTGATGTGCCTTCGCTCCAGTTCTATATCACATATTTGCTTTGCGGCTTCAGCGATATGATTGATGGAGCAATTGCAAGGAAAACCAATGCCGTCAGTAGCTTCGGTTCAAAATTAGATACTGTCTCTGACTTTGTTTTTATGGCAGTATGCGCGGTTAAG
>JAFQOG010000041.1 GCA_017420755.1 Clostridia bacterium
CGCAACATACGTTATTTTAAATGGTGAGGTTTCATACCTAACTGACGGTGCAATAAGCAAAACAGCACAAGCAATCACATTTAATGATTTCTTAGGAAATGAATAAAACAAAAAAAGAACCGCAACCGCGGTTCTTTTTTTTGTCCTCTATATCATTCGACCGAAGCGGAGAAATCTCAAAAAGCCTAATTTTGTCATCCTGGAGCGTAGCGATAGGATCTAATTCGAATATCCTTGTCATAAAATATTTCCGTGCGAATATTATATATAAAAAAGACAAGGGGGCAAAAATGCAAGAAATCAAAGGGCTCACCGATGAAGATGTTTTACAGTCAAGGGAAAAGCATGGTGAAAACAAACTGACTGAACATAAGAAAAAAGGTTTTTTAAGAAGCTTTTTTGGCAATTTAAACGACCCAATAATCAAGGTTTTGATTGTTGCGCTATTTATCAATATCATAATATCGTTTCCACATATAAACTGGTTTGAAAGCTGCGGAATCGGCGCTTCGATTATGATTGCGACCCTCGTTTCCACAATAAGCGAATATAGCAGCGAAAATGCATTTGAAAAGCTTCGTCAAAGGGATAATGATTGCTTTGTTACAGTAAAAAGAGCTAAGGGAGTGTCGAAAATTCCCGAGAGTGAGCTCGTTGTTGGCGATATTGTCATTTTGGAAACGGGTATGGCAGTTCCTGCCGATTTAACGCTATATATGGGCGAAATTTCAGTTGATGAATCCTCTTTGACTGGCGAGAGCGAGGAGGTATCAAAGAGAAATGAAAAGGGTAGAGAAAAGGCGTTAAAGGGAAGCCTTGTAACAGGCGGATATGCAGAAGGGATTGTCACAGCAGTAGGAGAAAAAACCTATTACGGAAGGGTCGCAAACGAGCTTGGCAGAGAAACGCGCCCAAGCCCACTAAAAAACAGGCTCTCAGCCTTGGCAAAAAGTATCAGCCGTCTTGGATATATTTTAGCGGGAATCACCGCCCTTGCATATCTGTTTAACGCATTCTTCATTGATACCAAATTTGTAATGAGCGAAGCTTTGGCGCTGTTATCCGATTTTCGCTTTGTTCTTTCCAAGCTGATAGGGGCTTTAACGCTTGGTATTTCCATAACGGTTGTTGCAGTTCCTGAGGGATTGCCAATGATGATAACAGTTGTTCTTTCCTCCAATATGAAGAAAATGGCGCGCGACAATGTATTGGTACGTAAAATGGTTGGAATAGAAACGGCAGGCAACATAAACCTACTTTTCACCGACAAAACAGGAACTTTGACCGAGGGAAAACTAAAGGTCAAGGGCTTTGCCTTGCCAAATGGAGAGAGAATTGGGAAAAAGGAGATAAAAAATCAGACAAAAATCAAAGAAAACCTCGCCCTGTGTGCGTATTTTTGCACAAATGCAAGAAAAAATGGCGATAAAATAATAGGAAATGACGCACAAGAAACATCACTTTTAGATTATTTTTCATTTTATAAGCCAAGAGCTACGCTGCTTGATAAAACACCATTTGACAGCACCAAAAAATATAGCTCAGCAGTTGTAAATTATGAGGGTAGAGATTTGACTTTAGTCAAGGGCGCACCAGAAAAGCTGATTGAAAGCGCCACCTCATATCAGCTCGGAAACGGGGAAATCGCACCGATGAACGAGCAGATAAGAAAGAGTCTGCGTCAAACTCTTTGTGATTTAACAAAAGAGTCATTTCGTGTTCTTGCCTTTGGCATAAAAGAGGGGAAAAGCGACACTCCCCTTGATAAAATTACAATTTTATGCTTTGGAATCTTCAAGGATAAGGTAAGACGCGAGGTCCCTGAGGCAGTTAGAAACGTGCAAGAGGCTGGTGTTGGAGTTGTTATGATAACGGGAGACAACGAGGGCACAGCCAAGGCTGTTGCCAAGGAATGTGGAATAATTAGTGAGCGATTTGGTAGAAGCTTAGTTCTTTGTGCTAATGAGCTACATAAAATGAGCGATTCTCAAATCGAAAAAATTTTGCCGCGTCTTGCCGTTGTTGCACGCGCCTTGCCGTCTGACAAAACAAGGCTTGTCGATATTTCGCAAAAGGCGAAATATATTGTTGGTATGACAGGCGATGGTGTAAACGATGCCCCATCCTTGAAAAGTGCCGATGTGGGCTTTGCTATGGGCTCGGGCACTGAGGTGGCGAAGGAGGCAGGCGACATTGTAATTAAGGACAATAATTTCGCTTCAATAGTAAAAGCAATTCTATATGGGCGCACAATTTTTCAGTCAATACGCAAATTTGTTCAGTTCCAGCTCATAATGAACCTTTCAGCCGTTGGAATTTCGCTTTTGGGTCCGTTTATCGGAGTTGACACGCCAGTTACAATAACACAAATGCTTTGGATAAATATTATTATGGATACCTTAGGTGCACTCGCCTTTGCAAACGAGCCACCTCTTTTAAAATATATGAAGGAAAGGCCAAAATCACAGGATGAAAAAATCTTAAATAAAAGCGGAATTAAAACCATAATTATAACGAGCTTATATATGCTTGTTTTGTCCGTTTGGTTCCTAAAAAGCGATACGTGTGCCATGATTTTGTCAAACGGAGAGGAAAAATACCTCCTTTCTGCCTTTTTTGGAATGTTTATTTTTGCAGGCATTTTTATTTGCTTTTTATCGCGCTCGAATTCCATCAATATTCTATATGGAATCGGCAAAAACAAGTCATTTATCCTTATTATGCTTTTAGTCGCGATTTTACAGATTTCGTTTATCTATTTTGGCGGCAATACCTTTAGATGTGTGCCTCTTTCACCACTTGATTTAGTGAATGTAATTTTAATATCATTTTCAGTCGTGGCTTTTGATTTTTTGCGAAAGCTTTTATTAAGATTATTTAAAAAGAAGAAGATAGAAAATAGCATTTTAAATAAGAATCTTACATAAGATTAAACAGTAATTTGAAAGGATTTTTGAAATGACTAAAAATAAATATCTTCCCGAGGGGAGCCTGCTTTTCACACGCGAAAACAGGGAGTATCTTGGCTCACTTGCATCTCTTGAGCGTGCCAAGGGAGAGGGCAAAATTTTAGAGGCTATTGCCACAAAATGTGATTCCTCCACGCTGAATTTAGAGGTGGATTTAAATGGAATAAAGGGCATAATTTATAAAGAGGACTGCCTTTTAGAGGACGAAATTAAGGATATAGCAATTATCACTCGCGTTGGCAAGGCTGTCGCGTTTAAGGTAATGGGAATTGAAAAAGACGAAAAAGGAAAGCCACTTGCAATTTTGTCAAGAAAGGAAGCACAAAGAGACTGCTTAAACAACTATCTACTTGATCTAATCCCAGGGGACATAATCCCTGCAAAAATCACGCATTTTGAGCCGTTCGGTGCGTTCCTTGATATTGGATGCGGAATATCATCTCTTATGAGCATAGACTCGGTTTCGGTTTCACGCATAGAAAGCCCACGAGATAGATTTGACGGACACGAGGAAATTAAGGTGGTGGTTAAGAGTATTGACTACGAAACCGGCAGAATTTATGTCTCAACCAAGGAGCTTTTTGGCACGTGGGAGGAAAACGTATCATCGTTTTCAGCAGGTCAAACCGTTTCAGGAATAGTTAGAAGCATTGAAAGCTACGGCATTTTTGTGGAGCTTTCACCAAATCTTGCAGGACTTGCCGAGCTAAAGGAAAATGTAAATGTCGGGGATGGTTGTGCAGTT
Source organism: Clostridia bacterium (assembly GCA_017420755.1). GTDB lineage: Bacteria > Bacillota > Clostridia > Oscillospirales > CAG-272 > RGIG2000. The sequence goes on from JAFQOG010000041.1 coordinate 3,715, forward strand.
TATATAAAAAGCATAATTCCCGAGAAAATGAAAATAAAGCTTGTTATAATTGATACATACGATAAGGTGGTAAGGGAAAATCCGAAAAAGCATTATTATATAGACACCGATAAGGTCAGCCATATAGATAAGTGGATATACTCACCACCAAATTCGCAAAAGGTTATTGAAACAGTGTTTACAAAATAAAAAGATGGGCATTTACCCATCTTTTTTAATTCTTTAATATGAATATATTAACATATGAACATTATTTATACATTTTATATTTGAGTCGCATATCATCAGCAATCATGGCGATAAACTCACTGTTGGTGGGCTTTCCGCGGTTGTTTTGTATGGTATAACCGAAGTAGGAATTTAAGGTATCAACATCACCTCTATCCCATGCCACCTCTATGGCATGGCGAATGGCTCTTTCAACACGCGAGGTCGTGGTTGAATATTTCTTTGCAATTGATGGGTATAAAATCTTGGTTACTGAGTTGATTATTTCATTATCAGATATGGTCATTAAAATCGCAGTTCTAAGGTATTGATATCCCTTTATGTGTGCAGGAACACCGATTTGGTGTATCACCTTTGTCACCTGTGTTTCAATATCATCCTTAACCGTTTGTGAGGAGACTGAGCCCTCGATTCTTTCCCTATATAATGTGTCTATATGCTGGGATAAGCTCGAATAATCAAAGGGCTTCAAAAGACATATTGAAGCGCCAGCCCTTGCAGCATCAACGAAAACATTTTGGTTTGACACCATTGAAGCAACAATAAATGATGGCGCTAAATCCGTGCCGTAGTTTATCGCCTTAGCATTTCTTATAAGACCGATGCCGTCAAGCTTTGAAAGCCACACATCGGTGACTACAATATCCGGATGATTTCTGTTGATTTTGATTAGCGCCTCCTCGCCATTTTGCGCCTCGTCAACAAAGCGATAGCCACGCCTTAAAAGTGTTTCCTTTGTAGTTGTTCTTGATGACGCGTTTTCGTCTGCGATTAAAATTTTTGCATTTGTTTCCATTTTTCTACCTCGTTTAATTTCCAAAATTTGTAAATTCACTGTATTTTTATTTTACCATATTTTTCCAATTTATTCAACAAAAATTTACTCGTCATTATTTACAAAGTTTTACCTTTTAAATTGTAAATATTATACAAATATGTAAAAATATGGAAAACAACATAGAAAAGTGAATCTCAGTAAATAATATTAGTTCTTCTCGCTTTTTATGACAAAAACACGAAAAAAAGTGATTTTTATTAAAAAAACTGTCCGTCAAAACACGTTTTTTATTTTTCTTTCAATAGTAAACATTAAAACAAATCTTAATTTTGGCAAAAAAATAACACCTGCAGTAAAGCAGGTGCTATTTTATTTAATTTAATTATTTTGCTGTGTAGAATGAAACTGATGCATCAGCTGTTGTTGTGATTTCGATTGTGTCAACCAAATCAGCAACCTCAGAGATATCAACGTATGCATTTCCAACAAATGTTGTTGTTATGTCAAACTCGTTTGTTTCACCTTGAACTGTGATTTCAAAGCTATCAATTACATTGCCTTCAGAATCCTTCAATGTGATTGTGTATTCTGTGTCATCACTACCGTTGAGTGCGATAACTGTAATAACCTTATCAGTTTCAGGAGCTTCTGTTGGTGTGTTGCCTTCGATTTCGATTTCGTCGTCCTCTGTTGCAGCAACAACGATAACCTTCATGCCGTCAACCTCACAACCCTCTTCACCACAGTTGCAGAGGCTCTTTTCTTCAATCTTAGCTGCGATGTTTTCATAAACTGCACCACAGTCACCACAAACGATTGTGTAGTTTTCGCCAACTTCGAATGTATGGTCGAGCTTATCAGCCCAATCAACTACGTCAGTTTCGGTACAACCATCATCAGCTGAGCATCCCATTACCTTGTAGCCATAAGCTGTGCAGGAAGCTGTTGATTCTTCAAGAACCTTGTCAAGCTTGTGTTCACCTGTAGGTTGACCAGCGATTTCTGGATAAAGGTCAGCGGAGAAGTCAGTGTCACAGTATGTGCAATGATATGTTGCAGGAGTGATACATGTTGGAGCAATTTTCCATTCGCCCTGTGTATATCCAGCGTGAACAGCACCTGTGTTTACATCATCTTCGCCAAGGTTGTAATCAACCTTGCCACATCCATTCGCACAGATGTATGGCCAGTCGCCATTAGTGAGACAAGATGGAGCGCCATCTGTTAATTTGCTTTCATCAAGAATCATATTGTGATCAAGAGCTGGTGTAAAGTCTCTGTTTTCTTTTTCTGTGCAGTTTTCGTCAAGGTCACATGCATAAATTGTATAGCCTTCAACTTCACACTTTGGATCAACAACAGTACCGGCTACGAGGTTATGAATGCCTGTAGCTGGGATTTCAACGTATGTTGTGTAGTCACATCTTGAGCATGTTTGATATGCATCCCAACCGATTGAGATACATGTTTCAGTTTTAGCATCGTGGTCGATGTAATCGTGGCCGAGAGCCTCGATTTCAACGTATGATGTATAGTCACATCTTGAGCATGTTTGGTAAGCATCCCAACCGATTTCTAAGCAAGTTTCTTCCTTAGCATCGTGGTCGATGTAATCGTGGCCGAGAGCCTCGATTTCAACGTATGATGTATAGTCACATCTTGAGCAAGTTTGGTAAGCGTCCCAACCGATAACCAAGCAAGTTGCTGCTTGAGCATCGTGGTCGATGTAATCGTGGCCGAGAGCCTCGATTTCAACGTATGATGTATAGTCACATCTTGAGCATGTTTGGTAAGCATCCCAACCGATATCTAAGCAAGTTTCTTCCTTAGCATCGTGGTCGATGTAATCGTGGCCGAGAGCCTCGATTTCAACGTATGATGTATAGTCACATCTTGAGCATGTTTGGTAAGCATCCCAACCGATAACCAAGCAAGTTGCTGCTTGAGCTTCGTGGTCGATATAATCGTGGCCGAGAGGAAGAACTGTTTGTTTTTCTATTAAATCGCAATCAACGCATCCTCTTGTCTCTTCACCGTTTTCGGTACAAGTAGGCTCGTCGGATATTGTCCAAGCAGTGTAGGTGTGTCCTGTTGCAGGAATTTCAACGTATGTTGTGTAGTCGCATCTTGAGCATGTTTGGTAAGCATCCCAACCGATTTCCGTGCATGTAACCGCTTGAGCTGGGTGGTCTACGTAATCGTGTCCGAGAGCAGGGAGCTCAACATAAGTTGTGTAATCACATCTTGAGCATGTTACATAAGCTTCCCAACCAATAACTAAGCAAGTTTGTGCTTGAGCATCGTGTGGTTGCTCGTCGTGACCGAGAGCAGGAATTTCAACGTATGTTGTGTAATCACATCTTGAGCATGTTTGGTAAGCGTCCCAACCGATAGCCAAGCAGGTTGCTGCTTGAGCGTCGTGGTCGATGTAATCGTGGCCGAGAGCCTCGATTTCAACGTATGATGTATAGTCACATCTTGAGCAAGTTTGGTAAGCGTCCCAACCGATAACCAAGCAAGTTGCTGCTTGAGCGTCGTGGTCGATGTAATCGTGACCGAGAGCGTCACCGCTTTCTTCGTAAGCCTCGAAGTCCTCACCGCATTCAGAGCATGTGTAGATACCTCTTGTTGTACATGTTGGAGCTGTTGTAAATTGACCTTCTACGTAACCAAGGTGTTTGATTACATCTGTTTCTTGTCCATCAAGGTTATATTCAACCTCGCCACAGCCGTTTGTACACTTGTAAGCGTACTTACCTTCTGTTTGACAAGTAGGAAGACCGCCAACTAATTTATCCTCATCGAGAACCCAAGCGTGGCCGGTAGCAGGAATTTCAACGTATGTTGTGTAATCGCATTTTGAGCAGTACTCATATGCGTTCCAACCAATGCCCTCGCAGGTTGCATCTTGAGCATCTACGCTTTGAGTATCGTGATCGGTAGCAGGAATTTCAACGTATGTTGTGTAGTCACATTTTGAGCAGTACTCGTATGCATCCCAACCGATTTCGGTACATGTAGGAGCTTGAGCATCTACGCTTTGAGTATCGTGACCGGTAGCAGGGATAACCTCTTGAGCTACTAATTCAGCATCACAAACGGAGCACTTTTTACCATCTGTAAGACCTGTTTCAGTACATGTAGCTGCCTTGCCAGCAATCACTTCTTCAGTATGACCTAAAGCGTCAATCTTTGTTTGAGCAACTGTAACTGTTTGACATACTGTACATTTCTTACCGTCTGTAAGACCGGTTTCGGTACATGTTGCAGCCTTGCCAGGAACTGTTACTTCAGTGTGACCTGTAGCTGCGATAGTCTCTTGTGCCTTGGTAATTTCTTTACAAACTGAGCACTTTGTGCCAGCAGTAAGACCGGTTTCGGTACAAGTAGGAGCTACTGCTTCAATTGTAACATTGGTGTGTCCGAGTGGGCTAACTGTTTCTTGCTTTACTGTAATTGCTTGACAGATAGCGCATTGCTTACCCTCGGTAAGACCGGCTTCGGTACAAGTTGGGTTCTTTTTATTAAGAACAACCTCGGTATGGCCCTTAGCAGGTATAACCTGTTGAGCTGTAGTGGTTACACCACAGTCAGTACATTTAGCACCTGTGGTAAGACCGTTTTCTGTGCATGTAGCTGCTTTTCCTTCGATTGTAGTCTTGTTAGCGTGTACGCACTCAGTAGGTTCTTCTTTATCACCACATGAGCAGGCAACGAAAACCAAGAGCAAAAGTAAGGATACAACTAACATTACTTTTGTAAATTTTTTCATTGTAAAAAATCTCCTCTTTTTAGAATTACAATTGTATTATATCATAAAAAAATAGGAAAATCAATAGAAGAATTGTGCAATATTGCCAAAAAGGCTAAATTTGGCACTTTGAACAAAAAAGGGCTAATTGTACCGGTCAGGGACGCTTTTTTTATGTTAAAATGTACATATATAATAGAAAAAGCAATCAAAAAGGAGAAAAATAATGGCAAAGGACCCAGCAGTTTTGTTCTACACAGCAGATTTTTTAAGCACAATTCAAGGCTTAACTCTTGAGGAAATCGGCACTTACATAAAGCTGCTTTGCATTCAGCACCAAATAGGACATTTGAGCGAGAAAACCGTTAAGCTTTCGGTTGGAGAAGTCAGCCCGGACGTGCTTCGGTTTTTCAAAAAAGACGAAAACGGTCATTTATATAATGAAAGAATGGAAAAGGAGCAAGAAAAACGTCGTGTCTATTCGGATAGAAGAAGAAAAAACAGGACAAAAAAAGATATGAAAAACATATGTTTGACATATGTTGAACATATGGAAAATGAAAATGTAAATGAAAATGTAAATGAAACTAAAAACAAATACGGTGCTTTTGAAAACGTTTTACTAACTCTAAAAGAGTACGAAAGGCTAAAGGAAAAATACCCGCATACCTATGAGAAGCATATTGATAATTTAAGCTACTATATAGAATCAAGGGGCGATAAATATAAATCCCACTATGCAACGATTCTTGCGTGGACAAGAAAGGAAGAGAAGGAGAGGGGAGATTCGTTTTCAAGCTTCGACACGGACGAGTTTTTCCAAGCCGCCGTAGAACGCTCCGCCAAGCGCATCCGCGAGCGCGCAAAGTGCACATAAAAAATTAACACTTTAGACAAAAAAGGCAAGGAGTTACCCTTGCCTCTGTAAATTTTGAATTTCACCACTTGGTCGGAACGCCGTTTACGTAGTGCCAATATTGACCTGACGCGGATGGTCGGTTCGGTGCATACCAATACGTATATTGTTCTTTGCCGGAGTTCCAATAGCTATTCCATCCGGCAGGCTGTGATTGTGTTTCACAGTATATTACGAGATTAGTGCTATCTTTAAATGCGTAGTTCCCTAACGTAGTAACGCTTGAGGGTATCACAATGGTTGCAAGAGATGAGCATTGTTGGAAGGCGGAACGACCAATTTCAGACACTCCCGCGCCTATTTTTACGTTTTCAAGGCTTGAGCAGCCATTAAAGGCGTAGTCGCTTATTATGGAAACGTTACCCGGGATTTCAGTGCTTTTAAGGTATGTGCAATAGTAGAATGCGCCCTCGCCGATCGCTTGGCAAATTCCACCCGACTCGAAGTTAACCGTAGTCAATTTCGATACCGTTGACGTGTTTTCCGAACAGAAAATATATTGCGGCAAGGTTAATACGTCTTTTCCAACGGTCAAAGTAATTCCGTCGCCGCTTTTACCCGAATTATCAAAAATGTAGGTGTTTGAAAGGTCGGAAATGTTTGACGCATTATAATAAACCTCGATAAGATTTTTGCACTCGGAAAATGCGTATTTGCCAATAGACGTTACCGCCTTTGGAATAGACAGCTTTGTTATCTTGCTGCTATATAGCGCGTAGGCGTAAATCGCATACGAGCCACCCTTATAACTTTCGGGAAGGCTTATTTCCTCACAATCTCCCGTGTAGCCGACAAGAGAGTTTGTTCCGTTATAGTATATAAAGACGTATCCGTCATCGGTTTTATCAAGGATGCTCGGTGCGTCGGTTGACGTGCGTACGACGAGCGCGTTCGTGCCGATGCCACCGTACGACGTGGTATTAGACGTGCTGATTGAAAGCTGCGACAGGTTGTAAATTTCAAGTATTTTACAGTCCGTAAAGGCTTTGCTTCCTATTGTGGTAACCGATGAGCCAACGGTAACGGAAAGAAGATTTGAGCATCCGTCAAATGCGTAGGTGTCGATTTTGGTTATGCCGTTATGAATAACAACCTCGGTAAGAGAGGTGCATCTTTGGAAGACGTATGCCGGAACCGTGCTTATTCCCTCAGGGATTTCGGCGGTTTTTAGCGATGAGCAATCGTAAAACGCAGATGTACCCATAGCTGTTATGTTACATCCGCCGTAGTACTCAACGGATGTAAGGTTTACGCATGAAGCAATAGCACCCTTCTCAAGCTCGGTAATTGAGGATGGGATTGTAAGAGTTACCATTTTATCGTTGCTTGCCAGCGCTCGCTCCGATATTCCCGTAACGGGTGTGCCGTTATAGGTATAAGGTATTACAACGTCCGAATCCTCGCACGTGCCGATTGACGAAACGTAGTACGTTTGAGTTCTCGTGTTCTTTGTGAAAACAAGTCCCTCGCTCGGAGTTTTACAGAAGTAATTGCATCTTGAGCATTGGTAGCTGTTCTCGTACAAATGTCCTATCGGAACGTTTGTGTTTACTATCGTTTCGGTTTTTCCGCACTCGCGAGAGCAGGAATAGGTTGTGTAGCCGCTTTCGGTACAGGTTGCGGGGATTTCGCTTTCATAAACAGAGAAGTCGTGACCAAGCGCCATGATTGTTTCTGCCAAAACCTGTTCCTCTGGCAAGCCGTTTGCAAGCTCCTCATAGGTGGAGTCCTTTTCTGTGAAGCAAACGGAGCACTCAAAGGTGATAAGACCATTTTCCTCACAGGTTGGCAAATCAACATCTAATATAGCCCAGGTGTGTACTGTGGTAACTGGCGTTGGATTTCTTTCTTCGGTTTCGCCACAGCCTCGAGCGCATCTATACAAATCATAGCCACCCTCGGCACAGGTTGGGTCTACTGTGTATGAAAATTGCATATCGTGACCCAAGGCATCTCCCTTAGAGCTCATCATTTCGTAGCAGATAGAGCAGGCATAAACAGCCACGCCGTCCTTTGTACAGGTTGCAGTAGAGGAGACAAATTGCCAGTCGTGTTCACAATCGTCGGGGTCAACCTCGGTTTCGGTATCACTGCTTGAACCATTTGTGTCACTGCTTGAATCAGAGCTTGAGTCGCTATCGGTGCTTGAATCGTTGTTAGAATCAGAGCTTGTATCACTGTCGCTATCACCGATAATTTCTTCAAATTCCTTATATTCACAGCCATCGCGCGTACACGATTTTACAAGGAAGCCGTCATCCTTTACACCATCATCAAGCTGATGTCCAAGTGGCGGAAGCTCCTTTTCCTCGGTGTGGTCACAATACTTGCATTTATGCATTTCTATGCCATTTTCAAGGCAAGTGGCTTCTTGTACAGCTTCAAAAAATTCAAGTATATGTGTGCCAGCAGGTAAGGATTCAGTATATTTATCGCCACACTCCTCGCATTTATAGGTCGCCTCACCCTCACCATCGCAGGCAGGGGTTGAGTTTATAAGCTCATATTCGTGGGCCTTCTTTTTGATCGGCTGCTGTGACTGTAAAACAACGCCACAGTCAAGACAAACCTTTCCGTCGGTCATACCCTTTTCTTCGCAGGTGGCACGGTAGCCCTTGTCAATTCTAATATTTTTGTGTTGGCAACTGGCGGGCGTTTTTTCACCACAGGAAGAAAAAACAAAAAGCGCAAATAAAGCTATAAAAATAAAAGTAAGTGCCTTTTTCATATCGCTTTCCTCCAAGAAAATATATATCTAACTTCATTATACCATTATATACTAAAAAAATCAAGATACAATATATAATGAAGAAAACACGCATCGAAATGCGTGTTTTCGGTAATTATATTAGTCCTTTAAAGCGTCTTTTCTTGAAAGGTTTGCGCGTCCCTTTTCGTCGATTCCTAAGAACTTAACTGGGAACTCATCACCCTCCTTGCAAATGTCCTCAACCTTTTCGGTTCTTTCCTTTGCAAGCTTGGAGATGTGAACAAGACCCTCTCTGCCAGGAGCATATTCAACAAATGCACCGATAGGAATGATTCTTGTAACCTTTGCGTTGTAGATTGCGCCAACCTCTGGCTCAAATACAATGCCAGCAATGATTTCACGAGCTGCTTCGATAGCTGCCTTGTCAACAGCGGAGATGAATACGCTTCCATCCTCCTCGATGTCAACCTTAGCGCCTGTGTCAGCAACGATTTTTTGAATAACCTTACCGCCAGTACCGATAACCTCACGAATCTTTTCAGGCTTAATCTTCATTGAAATCATCTTAGGAGCAAATTCTGAAACCTCCTTGCGAGCCTCTGGAATAGCCTTTAAGATAACCTCGTCAATGATTTGGTCACGACCGGCGTGTGTTTGCTCAAATGCGCGCTTAATGATTTCAGGTGTAAGACCATCAATCTTTAAGTCCATTTGGATAGATGTAATACCCTTGTGAGTACCAGCAACCTTGAAGTCCATATCGCCATAGAAGTCCTCAAGACCTTGAATGTCGATCATTGTATCCCAAGAGCCGTCCTCAGCTGTGATAAGACCACAGGAGATACCAGCAACAGGAGCCTTAATTGGAACACCAGCGTCCATAAGTGCAAGTGTTGAGCCACAAACTGAAGCCTGTGAGGTTGAACCGTTAGAGGAAATAACCTCAGAAACAAGACGGATAGCATATGGGAATTCTTCAACTGATGGAAGAACAGGAACGAGTGAACGCTCAGCTAAAGCGCCGTGCCCGATTTCACGTCTGCCAGGAGTTCTTGAAGCTTTAGCTTCACCTGTTGAGTAGCCAGGCATATTGTAGTGGTGCATATATCTCTTTTCTGTTTCCTCGTCAATTCCGTCGAGCATTTGGCTATCAGAGATAGGACCGAGGGTAGCAAGAGTCATAACTTGAGTTTGTCCACGAGTGAACATACCACTACCGTGAACTCTTTTGAACATACCAACCTCAGCTGTAAGTGGACGGATTTCGTTCATTCCACGACCGTCAACACGCTTCTTGTCGTTAAGTAACCATCTACGAACAATCTTCTTTTGAATCTTGTAGATAAGCTCTGGAAGAATTGTCTTGATGTCTTCATATTTTTCTTCAAAGTTAGCAACGATATCGTCCATAATTGGTTGCATCTTAGCATCACGAACAGTCTTGTCGTCTGTGTCAAGAGCTTCCATTACGCGCTCCTCGCAGTAAGCGAAGATCTCGTCGAACATATCGTGGTCAAGCTCGCATGATGGGTAAGCGAACTTTGGCTTTCCGATTTCGGCAACAATTTGGTTGATAAACTTAATAAGCTTCTTAATTTCCTCGTGAGCGAGCATGATTGCATTGAACATGTCGTCATCGGAAACTTCCTTAGCGCCAGCCTCAATCATAACAACCTTATTCTCAGAAGCAGCAACTGTAAGCTCAAGTGTGCTTACCTTTCTTTCCTCAAGAGTTGGGTTGATAACGAATTTGCCGTCAACCATGCCGATGAAAAGACCACCGATAGGTCCATTCCAAGGAATATCTGAGATTGAAAGTGCAATTGAAGCACCAATCATAGCTGCAATTTCAGGTGAGCAATCTGGGTCAACTGAAAGAACAGTGAGTGAAATGTTTACATCATTTCTTAGGTCCTTAGGGAATAAAGGACGGATAGGACGGTCGATAACACGAGAGGTTAAAACCGCTTTTTCAGAAGGCTTGCCCTCGCGCTTTAAGTAACCGCCTGGGATTTTACCAACTGAGTACATTCTCTCCTCGTAGTCAACAGAGAGGGGAAGGAAGTCAATACCATCGCGAGGTGCAGCTGATGCTGTTGCACACGCTAAAATAATTGTTTCGCCATAACGAACAAGGACACTACCATTAGCAAGTCCTGCCATTTTTCCGCTTTCGATAACAAGCTTACGTCCAGCAAGCTCGTATTCATAGGTCTTGTAATTGTCAAAAACCTTTTCAGTGAACATTTTTGTCATTTTTGTTTACTCCTTTTTGACTCGGCTCTGACACAACACGAGATTGGATTTTGACAAAAAATAACTTTGAAATACTGCGTTCTCGCTCGGTTACAGACCCTAAAGAGTATGCGCCCTCGCTCCGCCTTGTCTTTCTTTGCTATTTATTCGCCAAGCTCTCAACTCTTAGTTGATGACATCGCCAACTTTAATTTTCATTTGAAGGTAAGTGTGTACCTCCGCACATGCGCGTGAGGGACATAGCATTTAACTAAAAATCAACAATCTTTTGACCCTTAGTTAACTGCTATCTCGTCACGCATTTTTACGCAAATTAGGGCTAATAGGTAAGAAAACCTTGGCTATGTTGCCATAGCCAAGGCTAACCTATTACTTTCTTAAGCCAAGCTTTTCTACGATTGCACGGTAACGCTCAATGTCGTTCTTTGCAAGGTAGTTAAGAAGGTTACGTCTGTGACCAACCATCTTAAGAAGTCCGCGACGGCTATGGTGGTCGTTAGCATTCTTCTTTAAGTGCTCGTTAAGGTTGTTGATACGGCTTGTAAGAAGTGCGATTTGTACTTCTGGTGAACCTGTATCACCCTCGTGTGTAGCGTAAGCCTTGATGATTTCATTCTTGTTCATCTTTTTTCACCTCATAATTTTATTTAGCCCCATATACTGTGCAATCGGTGGGTGAAAATGCCAAATCTATTGACTCAGCTCTTTGTCCGAAAACTCGGTATCGGGTGCTGCGCAATATTATAGCACACAAAATTTAATTTGTAAAGACTTTTTTAGAAAAAAGTTTATTTATTATAAGCAGCGATAAAATCTCAGGCCTTCGTTTAGCTGTGAAAAAACGATTTGATTGCTAAAAAAACAGACACTCCACCGCCGAAAATCAAAATCCCACCAAGAACTCTCCTTGGAATATCGGGGTCAATCATATTTGAAAAATGCGAGAAAATATAACTGCCAAGCACACCAAAAATCACGATTGTGACAACCTGGACGGGGTAAAACTTGCGTTTTTTTAAATGGATTATCAAGGCAGAAATAGCGGAAATCACAAAGAAAACGAGATTTGTTCCTTGTGCCATTGCCTGAGGCGTGCCAAGAAACGAGGTTAGGTAAATGATAAATAGGCCAGCGCCACCGACACCCATACCCATCAGAAGCGAAATTAAAAAAGGAATAATATAGCTCATTTTCTACCTCACAAGCAGATTGATTCCAGAATAAATTACAAGCAAGCCAAGGATTAAATCAAGCCATTTGATTTTTAGCTTGTCCATTAAAATCGCACCCAAGACCCCACCAAAAATAGCGGGCAAGGATGCACTTGCTAAAACGGAAAAATCGACACTCCCCGCCTTAAAATATGCCAAAGAGCCAATTAAAGAGATGGGAATTATAGAAAGAAGCGCAGTGGTTAAATTGTTATGTGGCTCGTTTTCAGTCATGAATTTCAAAAGGAAAATAATGAGTATGCCACCACCCGTTCCAACAAATCCATTTATAGCACCACTAAGAAAAGAGAGAACACAGAATACTAAAATAGCCCAAAAACTATTACCTTTTTTTAAATTTAGCATAATATCTCCAAAAAATTCTTTCGATTTATAAAAAATATATTGTTTTTTTAAAGTTTTTTTGTTATTATATATAATGTATAGTTCTAATTAAATTATGTTCGTTAAAATAAGGAAAGGGAAAAAATGAGGAAGTATCAAGAAATTGCAAAGCCTGAGAAAAAACCAAAGAAGAAAAAAATCCGTATAGCAATGAAGGTTTTGAGCGTTTTAATGCCTTACCTTTTATCAATCGCTTTTGTTGTGGTTCTATTTTCTTTGTTTGGCTTTTTAGACATCAAAAAAGGCGAAGAAACAATAAAAATAGGCTCTGCCCTCATCGCACCCTTGAAGGTGATGTTTTCCGCATCAGGAACGATTTTTATCACTCTCGCGCTTATTTATCACGCGCTTGTTTGGAAATATGATGTTAAGCATAAGATTTGTGTAAGACGTGTTATCTGCACCATTTTCACAGCAATCTTCATTTCATCAATTCAACACCTTATAGAGTATGACAATTATCATGTGCCATACGATAGCCTCAGTTCCATTTTTGATATAGGAAGAAATGGACTTGATATGCACGGCGGTGGTATTTTCGGTGCATTGCTCGGCGATTTCCTTCGCTCAGCTACTCACGAATTTATTGCTTATGCAATACTTCTTGTTTTACTACTGTTTTTGTTCCTCCAAATGTTCAATATTACACCAGTTACTATGGTTCAAGCACTCTTTGCCAAAATGAAGCGCAAGCCAAAGGATGGTGAGGAGGAAAAGGAGAATAAGCCTAAGAAAGAAAAGGCACCAAAGCCTGTTAAGGGCAAAAAGGTTGATGTTTACGACGATGGCAAGGACTATGTCGAGAAGGAAGCAGAGAAGCGCCTGGTGCAAGCTGCAAAGAAAAACCCAAATGTCGGTGTTGACCTTCGTGAGCTCATTATGATGAAGGACGATGGCGAGAGCCATGAAAGCGTTGAGGGTGAGTATGAAAAATACGAAAGCTTTGACGATCAGCTTGTTAACTCCCGTGGCACAGCCTCCGATCAATTAAAGCCTTACGATGAAGAATATATAAGAGAACGCAAGGAGATAGAGGAAAGTATGTTTGCCTCCTCCACTCCAATTGATACAGACGAATATGGTCACGTTTTAGACGAGGATGAAAGCGAAGAAGCCCCAACCCGAAGCTTTGACTCACTTGACGAGTATTTTGCTATGCGTGAGGCTGAGGAGGGCATTGTTAGTAAAGAGCCTGAGAAAAAGGAAGAATCTCTCTTTACAGATAGCTATTTAGAAAAGAATAACAAGGTAGATGAGCCTGTTATCGAAGAAGCGGACGACGATTTTGAAATTGAAAAATACGCCGTTTCATCAATTTCCTCATTTGACTTCAACCCACAAAGAGAGCAGATGGTGGATGTGCCAGCAGCTGACGAGGTTGAGGAAAAGCCACAGCTTGTTCCATACGTTGAGGGTATGGGTGGTGTGCAAGCTGCTGCATCCCTTGGAATGGCAGCTGCCACAGCTATAGAAACATCTGAAAGTGCCCAAAGCATAGCACCAGCACCAATTGCGCCGGTTGTACCAGTTGCGCCTGAAGCACCGGTTGACGAATTTGGCTACCTTGACGAGCTTATTGATAACGCTAAAAAGACCATTGACCCAAATAAGGCAGCGGAAACATTAAATAACGATTTCGTTGACAATTCGAACTGTATTCCTCTTGACCATATGGGCACAAAGAAAGCACCTCAACAGCCTCCAAAGAAGAAGGCAATCAAGAGAAACTACAAGTTCCCACCAATTCAGTACCTACAAGAGCCTGTTGACAATTCAAACAGCGCACAGGTTAAGGCAGAGCTTCAAGAAAATGCAAAAATCATTGTTGAAACCTTGAATGAATTCAAGACCTGGACAAAGGTTTCTGATATTACAAGAGGTCCAACAGTAACAAGATACGAGCTCGTTCCAGAGCCTGGTGTTCGTGTCCGTTCAATTGCCAGCCTTTCTGACGATATCAAGCTTAAGCTTGCCGCTGAGGACATAAGAATGGAATGTCCTGTTCCTGGAAAGAGTGCAGTTGGTATTGAGGTTCCAAATAAGGTTACAAGCCTTGTTTACCTACGCGACCTTATTGATTGTCAGCAATTCAAAAAGGCAAAGGGTAAGCTTACCTGTGCTCTTGGTAAGAGCATTGCTGGCGAAAACATTTACGTTGATATTGAAAAAACACCTCACCTCTTGGTTGCAGGTGCAACAGGTATGGGTAAATCCGTTTGCATCAACTCATTGCTCGTTTCATTGCTATATAGAGCAACTCCGGATGATGTTAGACTTATCCTTGTTGACCCAAAGAAGGTTGAGCTTTCGAACTATAACGGTGTTCCACACCTATTAGTTCCTGTTGTTGTTGAGCCTAAGAAGGCGCTTGGTGCACTTCAATGGGCAGTTACAGAAATGGAAAACCGCTTCGAAACAATCGAGGCTGCTGGCGTTAGAAACCTTATCGAATTTAATGAAAAGGTTGAAAAGGGCTACGATGCTGACAAAATGTCACGTATTGTTATTGTTATTGACGAGCTTGCAGACCTAAAGATGCAGGTTCCCGACATTGACCAACATATCACACGCTTGACTCAAAAGGCTCGTGCCGCTGGTATTCACATTATCATTGGTACTCAGCGTCCATCCGTTGACGTTATCACAGGTCTTATTAAGAGTAATATCCCATCACGTATTTCATTTAGAGTTCCATCACAAATTGACTCACGTACAGTTCTTGACGAGGTTGGCGCTGAAAGGCTCGTTAGCCGAGGCGATATGCTTGTTAAGATTGTTGGCTCACTTTACCCAGTGCGTGTTCAAGGCTCATTCGTTTCAGCTGATGAGATTGAGGAGGTTATAAACTTCTGGAAAGAAAACACCCCTGCAATCTATGACGAGGACGTTATGCACCAAATCGACGCAAATGCGGCAAAGATTGGCAAGAGTGAAAAGGGCTCATCATCCTCATTTGACGATGATGACGGAGATGGAGGCGAGCTTGATAGCTCATTCTATGATGCACTCGAGCTTGCGACAGAAATGGGCAAGATTTCATCATCATTCCTACAAAGAAAATTGCGTTTAGGCTTCCAAAGAGCTGCACGTATTATTGACCAAATGGAGGAATGCGGATATATCGGTGAGCAAAACGGCTCAAAGCCTCGTGATGTTTTAATTACTAAGGACGATTTTCACGAGATTATGATGCGCAGACAAAACGACTAAAAACCAACTAAAAATACCGAGGAGTGTCTAAATTTAGACACCCTCCTTCGGTAAAATGGAGAAAATATGGGCATATTTATTGCAATAGACGGGCTTGACGGCTCAGGCAAGGGCACACAGAGTGAAAAGCTCGTTGAGTATTTAAAGAGTACAGGCAAAAGGGTACGCGTTTTATCCTTCCCAATGTATGAAAACGAAAGCAGTGCATTCGTTAAAATGTATTTGGAAGGCAAGCTTGGAGATAAGCCAAGCGATACAAACGCATATACGGCATCAATGTTCTTTGCCTGTGACAGATACATAAGCTACAAAACCGACTGGAAAAAGGACATTGACGACCCCGAAACAATCGTTGTAGCTAATAGATACACCACAGCAAACGCAGTTCATCAGCTTTCAAAGCTACCAGAAAGCGAATGGGAAGGCTTCCTTTCATGGCTTTGGGACTTTGAATTTGGCAAGCTCGGGCTTCCTGCCCCTGACAAGGTTGTTTACCTTGAATTGCCACCTCGCCTCTCACTTTCACTTGTAAGAAGCAGAAGCGAGTCTACAGGACAAAAAATGGATATTCACGAAAAGGATACTGAATATATGGCAAAGTGCTATGAGGCGGCTTTATATTCGTGCAAAAAGCTTGGCTGGGAGCAAATCAAATGCTACGAGGGCGATACAATTCGCACTCGTGAGGATATTTTTGATGAAATTCTTAGACGACTTGATTTGAAATAATTTTAAAAGGAAAAGATATGGTATATATTTTCTTAGCAAACGGCTTTGAGGAAATCGAAGCGCTTTGCGTGCTTGATTTTTTAAGACGCGCAGGAATTGAAACAAAAACCGTTGGAATTGATACAAAAATCGCAATGGGCTCACATAAAATCCCTGTTGTGTGCGACATAGAAGGCAAGGAGCTTTCGGGCAATGAGGATTTTGATATGATTATTTTGCCTGGTGGACTTCCTGGCGCTAACAACCTTGATGAGAGCCAAGTGGTTGACCACTTTATAAAAAGGGCAGTTAGCGAAAATAAGTTTGTTTCAGCAATTTGTGCCGCACCATTTATTCTTGGCAAAAGAGGGATTTTAAAGGGAAAGCGTGCTGTTTGTTACCCAGGCTTTGAAAATGAGCTTCTCGGCGCTACTGTGCTTGATACTGGATGTGTGCGCGATGGTAAAATAATTACTGCACGTGCAATGGGCAAATCACACGATTTCGCACTTGAAATTGTCGAGGCACTTTGTGGCAAGGAAGAAAGACAAAGGCTAAAGGACGCTGTTCTATATTAAGAATTGTGCCCGATGGAAATCGTGGCATTTAGAAAGGACGTAATATGAATCCTATAAAAAAAGAAAAGGACGCAATAAGACGCGAGTGTGCTGAAAGACGCAACTCAATGCCAGCTGAGGAGCGTGCGCTGTTTAGCCAGAAAATTGTCGAGGTCGCAACTAATTTAGTTAGCTTCCGTCACGCAGATATAATTCTTCTTTACGCGCCTATAAAATCAGAGATTGACGTTATGCCAATTTTCGATATCGCAAAATCCAAGGGAAAAAGGGTTGCATTTCCTAAGTGTAACTTAGAGGACAGAACAATGAAATTCCATTTCATTGACTCTCTTGATGAATTAGAGGTGTGCGCATATGGCATTAGAGAGCCAAAGGAGAATGCGCCAATTTACGATCCCGAGGAATCGAGCGGAAGCGTGCTTTGCTTCGTTCCAGGTCTTGCATTCGACGTTTATGGATATCGTCTTGGCTACGGTAAGGGCTATTACGATAAGTTTATGAATAAATTTACAGGCTCAACCATCGGCCTTGCATTTACCCATCAAATTATGCCAAGCTTACCAAAGGGCAAGTTTGATAAGCACTGCGATGTTATGATTACAGAAAAGGGAATCAAAACTTTAAAAATTGAAAAATGATGAAGTCGCCACAAGATGGCGACTTTTCTTATTTAAACGTTATGTATTTTACAAAAGTAATGATTTTTTAGAAAAATAGTTTTTGAGAAAACGGGAGATAAAATGAGAAAAAATGAGAAAAAAAGAGAATATACCCTAACTAATTAAAATTCACAAAAAAATATTAAAAAAAGTATTGACATATCAAAAGTCAAGTGTTATAATGGTTGAGCAATTAAAGAACGGGCAAAGTCCCAGTTATTATTAAATTCGGAGGAATTAAAAATGTCAACATTTATGGCTAACAACAAAATCGAGCGTAAATGGTATGTTATTGACGCTGCAAACAAGCCTCTTGGTAAGACAGCAGTTGCTGCTGCTAACATCTTAAGAGGTAAGCATCGCCCAGAATTTACCCCACACGCTGACTGCGGTGAATTCGTTATCATCATTAACGCATCAAAAGCAGTATTAACAGGTAAGAAGCTTGAGCAAAAGTATTACAGACGTCACTCAGGCTACATCGGTGGTCTTAAAGAGGTTCAATACAAGACTCTTATGGCAACAAAGCCAGAGCTCGCTATGGAGCTTGCAGTTAAGGGTATGCTCCCACACAACCACCTCGGCGACAAGTCATTCACAAGACTCAAGGTTTACGCTGGCGCAAACCACAACCAACAAGCTCAACAACCAACAGTTGTTGAAGTAAAATAATCTGGAAAGGATAGAAGAATATGTATACAAGTGCTAAACCATATTTCTACGGAACTGGTAGAAGAAAAAAATCAATCGCTCGTGTTCGTCTTTATCCTGGTACAGGCGTTGTTACAATCAACGGTAAGAACATCGACGAATATTTCGGTCTTGAGACCTTAAAGCTCATCGTTAACCAACCACTCGAGGCTACTGAAAATGTAGGCAAGTACGACGTTGTTGCTAACGTTGTTGGCGGTGGTATCTCAGGTCAAGCTGGTGCAATCCGTCATGGTATTGCAAGAGCCCTTTTAGTTGCTGATGAAGCAAATAGAGGAGTACTCAAGGCTGCTGGCTTCTTAACACGTGACCCACGTATGAAGGAAAGAAAGAAGTACGGCTTGAAGGCTGCTCGTCGCGCACCACAGTTCAGCAAGAGATAACATCAAAAAGCAAGACTTCGGTCTTGCTTTTTTTGTTATCCTTGCGTTCAAAGATAAGTGACACCCAAGAACCCGAGCCAAAGGCGAAGGGCGATTGGTTTGTGGAACTTATGCAACACACAACGCGTGTTGTAGATAATTATTTATCTATATTCAAAAGGTACACCTTGTGTGTGCCTTTTGTTGTATAACGAAAACCACGCGATAGTCGCGTGGTTCAGTGAAGGTTCCACCGGTGAGGCAGAAAAGAAAACTCCTAATGTGATATAATAAAGGTGCGACCTGGCAGTTGCACAAAGAAATCACATTAGGAGGACATTAAAA
>JAFQOG010000042.1 GCA_017420755.1 Clostridia bacterium
TAATACACCTATAAATAAGGATTTTGCGGAGATGGATATGAAATACAAAGGAACACTTATTGTTGTTAAAGATTGTAAGCGTGCGTTAAAGTTCTATAGTGATATGTTTGGATTTCAACTGCTTCAAGACAATGATGGGAATATGGAATTGACGAATAATTTATATTTACAGGAATCGGGATACTGGGAACAATTCACAAAAAGAAGTGTAATCCCAAACAGTAATCAGTCGGAGTTGTATTTTGAAGAGCCCAACATAGAACAATTTGTAGAGCGTCTTGAAACACTTTACCCTGAAATCGAATATGTCAATCGCCTGATGGTACACAGCTGGGGGCAAAAGGTGGTCAGATTTTACGATTTGGATGGGAACTTAATTGAAGTGGGAACACCGATATAATTGACAAATTCCTATTAAACGAGGAAAAGTATGTTCAGAGAATTAACGAGAAAGAAACAAAAACTCTCGTTGGAAGAGTGTAAGGAAATATTAAAACAAGAGGTGCGTGGCGTGCTTGCCGTCAACGGCGATGACGGTTATCCATACGCTTTGCCTATCAATTTTTACTTTGACGAGAGAAACAATAAACTCTATTTTCACAGCGGAAAGGTCGGGTATAAGCTCGATGCGATTGATAACAGCGATAAGGTTTCTTTCTGCGTTTACGATAAGGGCTATCACGAGGGCGGACATTGGTCGCTCAATATCAAAAGCGTGATTATATTCGGATGAATTCACATGGTAGACGAGTGGTCGGACGAGCTGATAACGGAGTTTTCTAAAAAATTCACCACGGATAGGGATTATATCCATAATGAAATCGAGAAATTTAGAAAGAACACGGCAATTCTTTGTTTGGAAATCGAGCATATGACGGGAAAACTCGTCAATGAAGCGTAATGATTACGCTTGTACGGATAGGGCAGGTATGCGATGAAGGATGAAAAACGAAACGCTACGGGGCGATTAAAATCGCTGTGGCTGTTATTTATAACTATGCTGAAAATAGGTCTGTTCACCTTTGGTGGCGGATATGCCATGATTCACCTTTTGGAAAATGAGTTCGTATCCAAAAAGAAGTGGATTGAGGAAGACGAGTTCATGGATTTGGTTGCGATTGCGGAATCTACGCCAGGGCCGATTGCTATCAACTGCTCCACCTATATCGGCTATAAAAAAGAAAAGATTTTAGGGGCGGTTTTGGCAACGCTTGGGATGTGCATTCCGTCGTTTACCATTATCTTTTTCATTTCGTTGTTTTTCAATCAATTTTTGTCGATTGGCTGGGTTGCGTCGGCGTTTAAGGGGATTCAGGTTTGCGTTGTGTTTCTCATTCTTTCGGCAGGCGTGAAAATGCTGAAGAAAATGAAGAAAAAACCGTTCAATCTCATCGTTTTGTCGGTTACTTTCCTTTGCATGGTAGCGTTTAGTGTGTTCGCTGTCAATTTTTCTTCTATTTTTTACATTTTAATTAGCGGTTTTGTCGGGCTTTTGGTTTACTTAATCGGGTATTTCAAGTCAAAAAAATCCCCCGAAAAGAAGGAGGGTGAACAATGATTTATTTGAAGTTGTTTTTGACCTTCTTAAAAATCGGAGCGGTGTCCTTTGGCGGTGGTTACGGTATGATTTCGCTTATCCGTGAAGACTGTTTGGGATACGGTTGGCTGACGGAAGAGGAAATCTTGAACTTTATCGCGGTTGCAGAATCCACACCTGGACCGATTGCCGTGAATATGGCAACGTTCGTGGGTTCGTCGCAGGGCGGATTTTGGGGAGCAATGCTCGCCACGCTTGGCGTGGTATTGCCGTCGTTTATCATCATTTTGTTGGTGGCAACCCTGCTCACGAAATTGCTGAAATACGCAGGTGTAAAGGCGGTGCTTGGCGGAATTAAACCTGCTATCGTCGGAATGATTTTAGCAACGGCTCTTACGATGTTTTTGAGCGTGATTTTGAATATCAGGGCTGTGAAAAGTGCGGTGAGCTTTGATTGGAAAGGCTTGGTGATATTCGGCGTATTGCTCATGGTCGCGCTTGGTTATTTCAAGTGGAAAAAGAAAGCATTTTCACCCATTTTGCTTATCATAATTTCGGGCGTTTTGGGTGTGTTGATGTACGGAATATAGCAATTTAATTTTAGAATAGCATTGAAAAGGGGTGACGGAAAAATCAACCGTCACCCCTCAAATTTTGATATGCAGTAAACAAAGAAAACGCCCCGTGAAAAAGCCCGAATTTATTTTCGAAAAAGTGCTGGACTTCCTCTCTCTTCTGTGGTATGTTGTTGTGCTAACAGGAGGTGCAAGCTATGAAAAGTATGATAAAAGGGCTATGGCACGGAAACATCGTTCCGCAAGAGGACAGCAGAAACAACTCAAAGGAGATGAAGGAGCTACTCGGATATATGGCAAGGCATCACGAGGACTTGGCAAAGACCTTCACAGACGAGCAGAAGGAGATATTCGAAAAGTTCCATGATTGCTGGAGTGAGTATATGAGCCTCGCCGAAGCAGCCATCTTCGAATACGCCTTCCGCCTCGGAGCAAGGCTCACGATGGAGGTGCAATCGGACACAAACGAATAACAAAACAGATATTTGAATAATATTCTGTATCACTTCTTGATCATTTTCATTATACATTCATGATAGTTTCCATGAAAAGTGTTGACAGAAAGAGACAAATATGATATAATTATAAAAACAAATAAAATAAAAGGAACCAGCTGACTGCAGAGGACGTTGGTTCCTTTATGCTTTTTAGAGGAAAATCTTATGGTTAGGAAAAATAAATTCAGGCTTTCAACCACGTAGATCATATTGCTCGGCTTACTTGAGACCATTCTTGCGAGAAGTATGCTGTTAGCATTACAGATACGCTCAGCCATAGGCAAAGCCGTTCGATATCTTGACACGCTGCTTACAGCAACCACCGTCACCTGCGTGACAACACTTGTTACACTTCCCACGGTATCCGCATGGAACGTCCGCAAATCGTGATCGCGAATACGGAGAAGCTTGGAAGACTAAAGGGTAATGCCTTTATAAGCTTAGGTACGTTTGAATAATTTTATTTATAACACAAGAAGCAAAAGGAGAAAACATAATGGAAATACAACTGAAAGAACTTATTGACCAAATCAAAAAAGACGGTGTAGAAGCTGCAGAATCAGAGGCACAGGCTATATTAAAAGCTGCAAATGATGAGGCTGAAAAAATAATTTTGAGCGCTAAGGCGGAAGCGAAAAGAATTCTGCAAGAA
>JAFQOG010000043.1 GCA_017420755.1 Clostridia bacterium
ATATTTTCGAGCCGTCGGAGAACCTTGGTTCGAGTCCTGCAAAATAAAAACAAGGCTATCCTTGACAGATAACCTTATCTTTTGGTCGAAGTGGCGGGACTCGAACTCGCGGCCTCCAGTACCCGAACAAATACGCCATCGTTTTTTGACTACTTTTGTTGACTTTTTAGTGCTTTTTAGTCCGAAAACGATGCTTTCCGATGCTCTTGTAAGCACTGTTTCCACGTAGTCCGAAGCCGTAGATGGTCAAAGATGTGGTCAAGCCACAATCCGATCCAAAAACCGAGCCGCGATTATAGCAAACTCATACCGTCAGGTGACTAAACGGTTCACCCCGTGTCGAGTTTTTCTTCTGCCGTTAGTATACCATACTTCGAAAGATTAGTCAACCACCTTTGCTCAAAACGCAAAAATTGATGTGCAGTAGACGAAAGAAAACGCTCCGACGAAAATACTTGCCTTCTACGCTGAAAAATTACATAAAGTTCAGCGTGAAAGGCAGGTAGCACTTAACAACCACGCTTACAAAGGTGATAAAAGTAAGCGTGAGCGTAAGGTAATTCGGATTTGCACCGACGACATTATTACCGCCAAGATTACCGCCATCACTACGCAAAAATTGCATAGCAGAAAGCAAAGAAAAGCGATGCTCCCGTTTTACCGAGAGCATCGAAAATTATTTAATAATAATCCAAGTACCCTTGGTATGAGAGCCTTCTCTCTTAATCTTATTTTTTGTTCGCAAACTTTGAATATTTCTCTCAATCGTACGTACGGTTATATTCAAGACGGCTGCGAGTTCTTCTTGTGTAATAGATGGATTATTCGCAATCAACCGAAGGATCTCTCGTTCACGTTTGTTTAGAGTCTCCCCGACATTCTCCCCGACATTCTTCCCGACATTCTTCCCGACATTCTTGCGAGATGCCTTATAATTCAAATTAGGAAGAATCAGCGTAAAGTTATCGCTATCTGAAATAAAGCGCGGCTTCTTCTCGTCGGTGTAACTTTCAGCGAAAGCGTAGTCCTCACAAATCTTCTTGAATCCGCTTCCACGGCGCTCCATAAAATGCAGACGGTTGAAAATGTCGGCTATTACAGGATTGCGGCGTTTGGATGGGATATTATAGATATCACGCTCTTGCACCTTCGTGCCGTCGTACATACCGCCCGGAGAATAGATCTCAAGTCGGTCATCAAACATATCAATGTGAACCTCGCTACCGAGTTCAAGGTAGGAACGATGGATCAGAGCATTGACCAAGCCTTCAAGAACGCTTCGTTCGGGATAATCGGGCATCTCAATACGGCGGTCAGCAAGCTTCTTCCACTTCTTCTTAGAATTGGTGGTGATAAAGTTCAAGCCGTTTTCAAGGAGTAAAATCAGGCTTCCCGAAAACTCTTTGCTGTCGATAGCATCCATTGTGCCGGAGGTCATCGTCAAACCGTTCCAACGAGTGCAGAACAGTCGAGAATGGCGAACAGGAGAATCATCTGCAAGTAATGCGCCTGCATTGGTGAGATACTGTCCTTCAACAAGTCCGAGAGATTCAAAATCGGAATCCACGAAGGAATTGCCCGTACTCTTCTTATAAGCAGCGCGGAGCTTTGAAAAAGCATAATCCGAAAGCTCGAATTTGGATACCAAGCTGTCGTAGGTATAATTGCTACCACGGAGAACAAGCTCACGGAGCTTTACGTTCTCGGCAGGGTTGCTTTCGTTGCCAACACGCACGAATGCAATACGAGTTCCGTCGCTTACATAGTAATACGGTGTTTGAGAGCCTGCAGCGACCTCAAGGAAAATGAGTGTTTTGCCGTCAACCACTTCAAATTTCAGCGTGGTATCAGGAATAGGATCTAACTTTGCCGTGATTGTTTCGCTGATCTTCTCGGCGACCTTTTCGGGAGCTTCAACACCAATAACTTCATCATCGTTTGTAATGCCGAAAATGAGAACACCGCCTTTGCCGTTGGCAAACGCACTTACGCTTTTACACCAACTTTTAGGCTTCTTCTCTTCAAGCATCGCTTTTTTATCATATTCGGTTGCTTCGCCGATGTATTTGCGTAAATCCATATTCTCACCTCCCACGCAAATTATACAAATAGTATACCATTTTTTACGGCATAAATCAAGTAATAATCGTAAACTTTTCGAGGATTGTGAAATAACAGCTTTTAGAAAGCAATTAACGCATTTTCAGATTCAATTAACGCATTCTCGGGCTCAATTAACGCATTTTCTCCTTCAACGATAAAAATCACGAAAAGGCAAACTTTCGATTCCGAAGCATATAAAATCCGCTTTGTGATTTTATGCAAATGCACAATTTCACAAAGTGAAAGTGACATCGCCCCTCAAAAATTGCATCGCAGTAATCAAAGAGTACAGCCGTGAAAAAAGTTGGATTTATTTTCGAAAAAATGCTGGACTTTCGCTCTCTTCTGTGGTATGTTGTTGTGCTGACAGAAAAGGAGGCGCAACCTATGAAAAACATGATAAACGAACTATGGCACGGAAACGTCATTCCGCATGAGGACAGCAGAACCAACTCGCCGCAGATGAAGGAACTCCTCGGCTATATGGCAAGACATCACGAGGAACTTGAAAAGAGCTTCACAGACGAGCAGAAAGAAACCTTCGAGAAATTCCACGATTGCTGGAGCGAGTATATGAGCCTCGCCGAAGTAGCCATCTTCGAGTATGCATTCAAATTAGGGGCACAACTAATATTTGAGATAATGAAATGAGCAATAATTCTAATCAAAGGATAGGCGTTAGAGGCTTATCCTTTTTTTGTTTGTTTTTTCAATGCAACATAAATAATGCGACAAACGCGAGTAAAATTCTATTGCACAATACAAAACGGAGGTATCATTTGATGGTAAAACAGGCTGTGAGCATTAAGGTCGGGTGCAAGACCTATAATGTTTCAAACTCGTGGAATTCGCTATTTCTTTGCGGAAAGGGGGAGTTAAGAACCTTAACTGCTTTTTCGGTTTTTGAGCAGCTTCGAGCTAATAAATATAAGGATGTGGTAGAGGTGAAATTGATCTCACACGCTCCCGAAAAATACGAGAACGGTATTGTAGGCGCTTTTGATGCTGCTTTGATTAAAACGTATCTTGAAGATATGGAACGCAGATATGATCTAATAGCGAATAGTGAGTCGAGAAATTACATTCAGTATAACCAACGAAACTGCGGAGAAAAAATTAAATTATCGGTTCTTATCGTAGATGGCGCTGATGTTGTGGTAGATAATCCTAAACATACGCAGTTCCTTGAGAATTTAAGAATACTCACGCAAAAATCAAGAGCATCGGGAATTCACGTAATTACCTTTATCGATGAGTTACCACAGGGAAATGAAGATTTCTTTAAATATTACGGAACGCTCGTGCATGTAATGCGTAAAGGCTTTTTTATGAAAGATGCTACGAACACCATAATGAAGGAGCTTTATATGCTCGGCTTTTCTCCAACGATCAATATTTCTTACGATAACGAAAAGGAAACTATATGGATTGGCATCAATGCAGATGTTCAGGGTGTGCATCTGTCGTTCAGTTTTAATTACGATGATCACTCAGTAAATTATGCACTCCTTTTCCCATTCGACGGTGAGCTTGATTTTGAGACACATATGGAAATTTTCCGCATGCTGAGGACTGACGGAAGCCACTGTTACGATGGTTTCTCTGACGATTATTACGAAGGGCATCTTGCTGTTACCGGAAACAGATGGTCGAGTCAGATAACATCCCTCTTCGTTCAATGCATGATAGAGGAAATATCTACACTTAAACTCGTGAAAAAGCTAAAAACTATGCAAAAGACGGATTCAATTTCTTAAAACAACATAAATAGTGTTGCATACAAGCGTATATTTGTTAATGCGAAAGGAGATTTGATGATGGAATACACAGAAAGACAAGAATTACTCTATAAGGAAGGTATTAGGCTACTCGAAGAACTTGAAACGGCATCTTGTATACTGTTTCAACGCAAGCTATGTATAGGATATGAAGATGCACGTTATATTTTTGAGCGCATGCTTGAGGAAGGTGTAGCGATACCGCACAAGAAAAATGAGTATATGATCGTACTTAATAAGGGAGAAAAATTATGAAATTTAAGAAGAACGACACTATAACTCACGAAGGAAAGACTATATCTATATTGGATTTTCTTGGCGAGGGTGGTCAGGGTGAAGTATATCTTGTGGAGATGGATGGGCAAAAATATGCTCTCAAAATCTATAAGGATGAGGTCAGCTCGGATTTTCGGTACAATCTTAAAAATAATATCAAGAAAGGTTCGCCTGCTGATGAATTTTTATGGCCGAAAGTATTGCTTGATTTTGATGACGGAGATCTTGGCTATATTATGGATCTGCGTCCCTCGAACTACGTATCATTCGTTTCATATCTGACGGGAAAAAACACATTCGATACAAAGGCTATTATGCTTAAATGGTGCATTACGCTTTGCAATGCATTCAAAAAATTGCACGAGCAGGGCTATTCATATCAGGATTTGAACGATGGCAGCTTCTTTTTTGATCCCCATACAGGTGACCTTCTTATTTGTGATAACGATAATGTCACTGCTGACAAAAAGAATCTCGGAATTCTTGGAAAAATGCGTTATATGGCACCGGAAATCGTCAGAGGTGATAAAATCCGTGGCGGTGGTGTTCAACTTCCCGATGTGCATTCGGATCGATTTTCGCTCGCAATCATTCTATTTATGGCACTGTGTCTTGGAAACCCATTCGAGGGAGAGCGCCTTAAAAATTACGATATTGTAGATGAAGATGCGGAGTTTGAATTGTTCGGCAAAGATCCTGTTTTTGTATATCATAAGACGGACAAGTCTAATCGCCCAATTCGAGGCTATCATTCTGCGGTTCTTCGAAGATGGGCGTATATTCCCCTATATGTTAAGGAAGCATTTCACCGAACCTTTGTTGATGGTCTTAATGATCGAGAAAACGAGAGAACAACTCCACTCGAGTGGATAAAATTGCTTTCCAAGTACCGTGATGAGCTTATTGCTTGCGGTAACTGTGGTTATGAATACATAGTTGGATATAGCGAGAAAAAACATTACGAGAATTGCCCATCATGCAATGCAGCAACTAAAGATTTTTGTTCACTTTCAGTTGGCAGAAATACTGTGGCTCTCGATCTTGGGAAAATGATTTACACCACACATGTGGACAAGTATTCTTCCGAGTATCTCGTGCCGATAGGCAAGGTAATTGCAAGCAAAAGGAATCCCAGTCTTTGGGGAATTAAGCTTGCATTGAATACTGAGGTTGAAATCAAGGACAACACCGGTAAAGTTAAGGTGGTAGAAAAAGATGGTATCATCCCAATTGTTCGCAATTTAAAAATCAAATTTAACGAAAATACGATAGGAGAAATCAAATGAATGATAGAATGACTTTTGGCGAAGGAATCGCTCGTCAGGAACTGAATTTGCTTTTTGTTATAGACAATTCCGGATCGATGGAAGGAAAAAATATCGGAGCGGTTAATAACGCCATTAGAGATATTATAAGTATCATGCCGGAAATTCAGGAGGATACTGCGGATGCTGTTATCAAAATCTCGGCACTAAAATTTTCAGATAATGCAGAATGGATATATTCTGAACCCAAAGAGGTTGGTGATTTCAAGTGGTCCGATCTTAAAGCAGACGGAGGCACTAATCTTTCCGGAGCTTACGACGCATTGTCTGTTTGGCTTTCGAAAAAATCAAATGGAGGTCAGATGCCTGATATCGGCGGTGTTGCTCCTATTCTTATATTTATGACCGACGGCCTTCCTACGAGTTATGATTGGGAAGATCACCTCAATACATTAAAGAAAAAAGGGTGGTTCAAGGTTGCTCTTAAATACGCTTTGGCGATCAATATTGATACGGACGAAGCAATGGATGTTCTCTCAAAATTCACCGGAAACCCGGAAACCGTGTTAAAAATTTACACAGCAGAAGCACTTAGAAAGGTTATCAAGGTTATTGCTATTACCGCTTCGAAGGTCAAGTCAAGCTCTGCCGCTGTTAACAAAACCGGAGGCATGAACAACAATGCGATAGCACAAAATGCTATCGCAGACAGACTCGAGGATGTTGATGGCGTAGAATGGTAAAGGAGGTCAGGTATGATAGCTGACAGAATCGCAAAACAGCAGCTAAACGTAATAATTCTTGTTGATACATCAAAAAGTATGCAAGGAGAACGTATATCACAAGTAAATAAGGCATTGCGAGATATACGTAAGCACCTTGTGGATATGCAGAACGAGAACGCAAACGTTAATTTTGCCATAACGGTTATTCCTTTTTCTAACGATGCATGCTTTTTGAATGGTGATCGTTCCACGGAAATTGAGCAATTTAACTTCAAGGATTTGAAAGGCGGGGGGTGGTCAAATCTTCACCTTGCATACGGCAAACTGAGCGAGCTGCTGATCAAGGAATCCAAAGGAGGTATAATGCCGGATTTTGGAGGGATTGCCCCAATTATTCTTCTAATGACGGATGGACACCCTACAAAATATCCTCTTTCGAAAGAAATGGCAGAGTTGAAGAAGCTTCCATGGTTCAATGCGGCATTGAAATATGGCATTGCCATTATGCTGAACGACGAGAGGACACATAATGTACTCGATGAATTTGTTTCAGGGAACGGAGATGTTATAGACTGCTATGATGCAAGTCTTTTGAAAAACATTATTCAAATCATCGTGTTGACCGCTTCAAAAGTAAAATCCTCAACGACAGCTATGGGAGCCTATGCTCCCATAGCAAAGAATGTTCAGGTTGTGCAACAGGTAAAGGCAGCTATTGCCGAGGTCGAAGATTGGGAGTGGTAAAATGAGTATATTTTTCACTAAAACATCAATAGGATATTCCCACGTTATTGCAAATAAACGCTGTCAGGATTACTCCGCAAGCTATAACGACGAAGAACGCACAATAGTTACCGCTTGTGATGGACACGGAGGAAATGTCTATATTCGTAGTCATTTGGGTGCGAAATTTGCCTCATGTGCCGTGATAGACGTTCTTCGAGATCTCGAAAGAACTGCGTTTTACAAGAACAAAAAAGAAGTGGTAGCCGAAAATATAAGACTTAACATTCTCTGTCGTTGGAATGCGTTAGTCGATGCTCATATGACGAAAAATCCAATTAGAGCATCAGAGGTTGCGGATCTTACCGACGTTGAACTAATCTCCTTAAAAAAGACACCTGTTAAAGCTTATGGAACAACAGTAAATGCTGCAATGATTATGGGGAGCAAAATTATAACAGTATCGCTCGGTGATGGAGGCTGTTTTCTTGTCAAAAACGGAGCATGTATTTCTCCTTTCCCGGAGGATGACGATGAACCGGTGGCTAACATAACGTATTCCCTCTGTCAAGACGATGCCTTCTTGCATTTGCTCGTTACAGTACATGAAACTGTGAATTATGACGGAGCGATAGTTTGTACGGATGGTATGATCAACCCATTCCAAAATCTTACTAATTTTAGTTCAGCGCTTGTTATGCCGGCAATGCTGAATTTATATCTTGGCAAAAGTGTAAAGCTTGAACAGTTTGTTATGGATGTTGGAGCAAAGCTTGGCACCGGAGATGACGTATCACTTGGAATCGTTATGAAAAAAAGATTACCTATCAGAACTTATTCGAAAGCTAAAGAAATATAGATCAAAGGAGAATATGAGATGAGCGTAGTTGTGGCAATTAAAGAAAACGGAAAAGTAACCATCGGAGCAGACAGTCAATGCACGAGAGGCGGCACGAGAAGAACTCTCTCCAACCCCAATAACTATAAGGTGTGGAAGGTGCTTGATGCCGAGAATTGCCTTATTGCACACGTGGGGCTCGTAAGAGAAGCTAACATTATTCGCGTTGCGCGAGATCTTGTACCCGAGATGGCTCAACTCAAGGATAAGGTAGATTTCTCCTTCGTTGTAAAGCGCCTTGTTCCAAGAATGTTCGAGGAACTTGAGGAATATCGAGCAATAAAAAAAGGCGACAACCCACCCGAGTTTGAGTCGTCGTTCCTATTTGCGTACAAGGATAAGCTCTTTTACATATCCGGCAACGCTACTGTTATTGAAATCGATGATTACTGCGCCATTGGATCGGGTGAATGCGAAGCAATTGGTAGTTTGTTGTCAACTGAGGGCGAACCGTGTGAGGAAAGAATAAAAAAAGCAATCAAAGCCTCGGCAGCGAGTGATATATATGTGGACTATCCCATTATCACTACAGATACCGAAAAATGCGAATTCAAAGTATATTATGAACAAGACATAAAATAAGTCCTATTTTACCTTATATTGCGCGCAATTTATTGACAAAACGACAAAAAAGTGTTATAATGAAAAATGCTACACAATCGTATAAAGAAAGCCGCAAGGGAAATACTTTGCCAAAAGGTGTTTCCTGTTCTTTTCTCATACCTTGCGGGCGAGATTGTGTAGCAGCTAAGCGCGAAAGCGCAAAGGAAGGAAAGCACTTTTTCTGCGCTCCTTCGGGGGCGCAGTTTTTACTTATTGACAAGATTGCTTGCGGTTATAAATATGATACTGCGCATTACAACATCATTTGTGTGCCGTTAAAAATATTCAATTTAACATTTATCGTGTTGATAAGCAATATATAATACTCGTATAAGGACGAGGTGATATTATGAGCAAAACAGCCTTAAGCATTCAGATGCTTGAAATTTTATATAGCCGTGGTATTGTTAGCATTGCAGATCTTGCAAGACTGCTTGACACCAATCCGAGAAACATACCTGAGTATAAAAAGGTTCTTGAAGAAGCCGGATACGTTATAGACACCGTCCCCGGAAGATACGGTGGTTACGTACTTAATAAAAAATACACCTTCCCCTCGACGCGTCTAACCGACACTGAAAAAGAAGGCTTGATGCAAGGCTTTGATTATCTTCTTTCGCGTAACGATTTTATGCGAAAAGATGATTATTCAAGAGCGATGGCGAAGATATCCTCTGCGCTTATGGCGACAGATACTCCTGAAAACACTTTGATAGCGAACCGATTCCCTTTGGCAATGCCACAGGGAGAGATTGAGGAACGCTATGCAGCTATGGCGCGTTGTATAGCTAACAAGTTAGCCATAGAAATAGAGTATCTCTCCCTCTCGAATGAGGTGAGCAAGCGTGTCTTACACCCGTACAAACTCTATATGTACAACAACGCTTGGTTTGTTATCGGATTCGATGAAAAGCGTAATGACTTCCGCTATTTCAAGCTCAATAGAATTCAGAACTTCAACATTACAAACCAGAAGTTTCGTATCCCTCTCACCTACAACGAGCGCGATTTTATTGATGAATTTGGTATGAGGCAAAACGGTGAGTGGTACCCTATTAAGTTGAAAATCACTGGTAAATACGCGATGCTTGTAAAAGAAAGGATCTATGGAAAAAATCAGACAGTAGAAATTGTCGATAAAAACACGTCTATTCTTTCGGTAGAAATGCAGAACAAGGAAGATATCCTCGTTTTCGTCCTTGGCTTTGGTGCAAACTGCGAGGTGCTTGAGCCAGAGTGGTTAAGAAAAGAACTGATAGTTACGATTAATTCTTTGAGGGACAAATACCAATGAGCAAATTTGATTTGGCATACATAGATATAAAAAATTCAAGTTATGATGGAGACCCTAAATACAATGTTAGATATTCCTTGACATTGTGCAAACATGGAGTACATCAAATCGGCAAGACGGCTATTGTAATTTTAAAGAATCCTGCATCAACATGTAAAAGCTGTATTTTCTATTCAACAAATTTACAGGACACATACGATGTTGACAAAACTACCTCCCACATTATAAATACTCTTTTTGTGAATGGTACCACGTATGATAAAATTATCACATTGAATCTGTTTCCTTATTATGACAACATTCCTGCGGCGATCAATAGTGTGTATAACAATCTATTCAGCACTCCGCATATCTCCTATAATAACAACCTAAACAAAATGGATGCAATAATAAAAAACAATAGTGGAGCAGATGTATTTTGTGCATGGGGGCAGGCATCAGGAATCTTAAATAGCATTTATGACAAAGCCATAACGGATGTAATTGCGATTTTATTGGCAAACAATATTTCAAGCTATAAGTACTATGATCAAACTGGTCAAAAAACAACAACATTAAGCTCGCAGCCATTCTATCCATTACATGGTTCGAAATGGTAGAAAGGAATATGTATGAAAACTAAATTACATATAAAATTAATCTCTTTATTTCTAATTTTGACGTTATTGTTCTCATTGGTCGCATGCAGTACACCACAAGACAGCACCGATAAACCGGAAAAGGATGAAAACGGAAATTTGATCGTGGATGGAGTGGCGATAAATGATTCGTTTGTTGATCTTAAAATAAACGAGTTAATCGTAACCGAAGCATCGGTTTCAGACATATCTGTCCAAGATATATTGGTTAACACAATTACCGTCACCGAAATCTCGGTTTTAGAATTAAACATAACAACGATTAATGATGAGTTTGTTTATTTAGCGTATCAGAATTTCGTTGACTATTATGGCGTAGATATTGATTGGGAACAGCTGATTAAGGATGTGGCGGTCGGAGCTACTGTATTCTTAGTTTGGGCAACATTATCGACTGTCGGCGGTCCTGTTGGAACCTTTTTTGGAGCAGTAATTTGCTCGGAATTTACGGCTGGAGCATTAGTCATAGGTGCAGCAATTGATGCTGCTGTGTCTGGATATATGGCGTATCAGGAGGGCGGAGATGCTTCGTATGTCATAGGTCATATGGTTAACGGAATAGCAGATGGTTTTAAATGGGGAGCTTTCTTAGCACCTGTATCTTTTGCTGGCGGAAAATTAATTGAAAAAGGAGCTAAGGCAGTTAAAGGCGCTGTCGCCGGTATGCGAGCTACGAGCAAGGCTGCTAAAAACGCTGTGTTTAGCGGCGTTCCTACAAAGCAAATATCTGATATGATTAAAGATATGCCGCAAATAATGAAGCACACCTCAAACTTGGCAGCTGATGCCTCAGATGATGTTCTCAAGCAGGCATATCAAGCCGCTCAAAAGGAGCTATCACAAGATTTAACTGAATCTTTGTTTATAAAAGCGTTTAGAAACTCGGATATTTTGTATGATGTTATCAAGCAATATAATCCATATGATGTTGCAAGCCAAATTATAAAGTTAAACAAGGTTGGATTTTTAAAGAAGGCAGGTTTAACGGATGATGCAGCTAATACGTTAATTAAAAACATTCAAAACAAAACGATTAAAAAGCTCGACGACATAACTGAGCCTGCGGTTAAGCAATTTGTAAAAGAAAATTTGTATGAGTTTTGCGAATTGTTTGGAGCGAACATGACAAAGGATTTTGTTGATGACTGCTTAAAGCACTCTCTTCGAAAATCTTTGGGCGAAGATTTGGGCGAAAAAGCATTTAATGTGTTATCAGAAAATATTGCGAAAAACAAAAATGCCTATTCTACATTGGTAGAACAATTGGGAAAAACGCAAATCGATAATGTTATGAGCAATGTTGAGTCGCTCTTGCTACTTCAGATCCGATATGGTGCGGATAACGTAAAAACTCTTATTTATACTCAAAAGTTATACAATGCACTTTGGCAGAAGAATTCAAACATTATTGAACAGGCGGTAAAGAATACTATAGACGGCATAATAAACGGTTCTATAAAGAGCATTGATGATATCTCGTCTTTGAATTCTCTCATCGGTAAGAATATACAATCGTCAAGAGAAATCGCAGTTCAAGCTTTAAAGCAACTTAATCTGGACAAAAAGGCCGCTAAAATAATTGATGATTTAGTTGTAAACAAACTGATGATGCATGTCAGCAAAGATGCGATAACGAGTGATATTATCACAGATGTTGTTTCGAATTCACTAACCAAGAACAAGATTATTGAAAAATATGGAAGTAGAGTTTATCAGGAATTTGTAAGCAAAGCAGATTATTCGATTAGCGCGCTGGCAATGCAAAGCACGAGCAATAAAGCACTCATAAAGGATATATTTACCGATACATTAGTGGCAAAAGGCGTAGGCTCGGAAAGTATTGATAATATTGTGAACGGAATCTCGATTTCTGCTTGGGGACTTTCTGATGACATCGTGCTTAACATTGGAAATACTATAGCACACTTCTATCAAGCTACCGATACCGCAGTATACAACAATTTCGTTAATGAGTTCGCAGAACTACGGTGTCAGTTTGCAAAGCAATTTAATGCTTCGCAAGGATATACGCCTGTTTATGCAGAATATGCATCTAAAATTTGTCCCTCCAGCAATCAGTATATAGCCGATAAATACGGAGATATCATGTATAACTCTGCAGGATATCCGATTTTTGATCAGCACGCTATCGCAAGGGTTGAGCTTCCTAATTTAAATGGCATGGAAGGAGGAGCAATAGATATTAGAAATGCAAACTTAGTTCATCACGGCACTACAAGCAACATTCCCGGATATACTTGGCATCACTTGGAAGATGGAAAAACATTGATTCTAATTCCAACAGAATTACATGATAGAGCTGTCAGTGGATACGCTCACTCTGGAGGCGCAAAGCTTTTGAGAGATGGTGCGTTTGGAGTAAGGGGGTAAAAATGATGCTATTGAAAAACAAAAAAGATGTTTTGGATATCAAAAAAACAGGCGAGTATGTGCTTGAAACTGATATTGATATGGAAAACATTGTCGTCAGCCGTTTGGTAGATGATTTTCGAGGCACTATCGACGGATGCGGTCATACCATCAGGAACATAACCGTTTCTTGTAATGCTGAATATGATGAACAATCCATAGCATTGATAAACTCAATGTTTAATGCAACCATCAAAAATATTACATTCGAAAACGTTGTGTTTAAAATCAATGATAATGGATACTCTGTGCATTCTGCGGCGTTATGTGCCCTGTGTGAAAATTCCCGAATTGAAAATGTTGTTGTGAAGCACAGCTGTTCTACTCAACTTCCCTTGGTATATGAATCTAATTCGAGTAATTACTCACATTGTTGTAGTCTTACCTCAAACGCTAAATCCAAGGTCGTTCTATTTTCATATAATGATAAAATAATTTAAAATGGAGAACTATATTATGAAAAACACCATGAAAAAAACAATTGCGCTCTTACTTCTTTTCGTTGTTGCCTTGTCAACGCTTGTGTCTTGCGGAACTCCGGAAACAACACCTTCCGTCGTCTTTGGCTTTAAAACAACTGATGGTGCAAGCGAGTATAATGAGTCTATTGATGCGTTTGAGATTGGAAAGGATTTCTATACATGCATTAAGGTAAAGCTTGTAACCGATGAGAAATCGAACTATGATTTTACTGTAGTTGTCGAAGTTCCTAAAACCAAAGACATAGAAGTTGATCAAACAGGCGGAAAAAATGCTGATTCTGTGGTTTGGGATGAACAAAATGAGAAAACTGTATTGACTTTTACTATTCAAGGGTCTAAGGAAGCGGTAGAAGAAAAGATTATGTTCAAGGGAACTCCCACAGGAGAAGGATCTGCAAAGATGACTGTGAAGATTTACGATCAGGACGGAGTGGAAATAGGCACTGGATATTTTAGAACGATATTCTTTAAGTACGAATTGCAGGAATGACTATGACAAAATATAAAAACAAAAATTTTAGAATTTCTATTGTCGAAATAGCCGTTGTTATAATAGTTGCACTCTCTTTCTTTGTGGGTGGATTATTGTACGATAGTTACATACAGACAAAAGACTTGTATAATATAGAAAAAACAGATGTCGATTTTATAGTTCAGTCCCCAAGCGATAGTCAAGTGGTAGAAATGGAAATGCTCTCCCACATTGACAAGGTCACCCCCTACGTTTATTACTCATCCGATTTTTCTGTTAAGGGGAAAAATGTCAAATCCAATCTTTTCGTTATACAAGATAAAAGCGATTTGAAATATACGGTTTTTTCAGATCAACTTTTGGAATCCGAGAAGAATGTGGACAGTAAAAACGAAATTTATATTTCCAACGACTTTGCATCATCCCTTTCATTAATTCCCGGGGATGAGATATCTACGATTATATGCGGTCAAAACGTTAAGTTCACTATAGCGTCTATATACAAAAGCGACAACAGGCAAGTTGGTGGCATGGCAATTGCCACAATGTCCGGTGATGTATTGGAAGCGCTTTCTGGCGGCTATAAGTATAGCGGTGCGTATATAAAGAGCAATGATATTGCGGCAACGGAAGATTTTCTTGAAAGTTATGTGCCATTAGGAGATCTTCGTTCAAGAGATGAGTTTGATTCAGATGAGCTGTATCAAATATATCTTGACAAGAGAGCAGAAACGGATTATACTCTCACAACCTTCTATAGAGAATCCTATTTGAATGAAGTATCGAAAAGAAATGATTCAAAAATGTTAAGGGAGTCTCTTCTTGTGTTTGGAATTATGGGCGGCTGTGCTTTGATACTGTTTGCATTCTACCTTGTAAGAACTCTTATGTATTGCAAAACAGAGGTAAGGAAAGACATCAAAAACAAATTCTCATTCAAACAAGAGCAGAGTATGTTCAATAAATATTTTGTATTGAACTTGATCGTCGTTTTGTTATGTTCTGTGATCTTTGCTTTTGTTGGATCTTTGATTTTTGATTATGCTTTACTCGAAATAAATAATATAGTAGCTGTAAGCAGTCTTACGATAGCGGTAATTGCTTCGTGGATAATTCAACGGACAATACTCAAATCGAAGTTCTTTAAAACATGATTAACTTCTTTAAAAAGCAGTACAAGTCGCACCTGATTAGAAATTTGTCTAATATGTGCGCGTTAATAGTTGCATACATATTGATTTCTTCTGTGTTCGTGCTAAGTGTAGGTTGGTTGATTACGCGCAGCGAAAAACAGTTAGAATTCAAAGAAAAACTCGGTTATGATTATGTAGTTGAGAGTACAACCCGTGAAGATGCTTTGCTCTGCTATTATAAGTTAGACACATTAGTTACCATTGAAGGTGATAACGGCAATAAAATCCATACGAATTTTTACATGGATACAATTGACTCTTGCGATAGCAGACGGGTTTTTGCTACCAAGAGTTTGTCCGAGAATCAAATAGAAATATCTCGCAAAGTAGCAGAAAAAATTGGTGTAAGCGTTGGTGATAAGGTATACGTGCATCTAAGCATTTTCAATGATCCGCAGGTATATATCGTTGCAATAATCGGCGAATATATCGATGATTTTTATGATTATTCGGACGATTCTGATTTTTCAGTGGCGGCAATTCCTTACACGGCAAAAATAGCAGATAATGCTAAAGGAAGATTCGTAGGATTTTATACGCAAGAAGAATATGCGGTTTTTTATGATAGAGGTATATCGTACTCTGAAATATATAACGTTGAGAACGAGTTTCAACATGATAGCACTATATTAATGTTTACGAAAATAGTATGTGGTATCGTGTATGTTTTGTTTGCAGTTGTATTTTCAGTAATTGCCCACAAGCGCGTATTCCTTGAGATAAGGAAATATTTTGTCGCGGGAATGGGATACAAGAAAGTAAAAACTATGCATTTGCTCGACAAGATTGTTTTTGAAGTATCACCGCTTCTATTTCCGATGTTGTTCATAGCTATAGGTTGTATGATTGGAATAGTTTCTGTAAAATTGCTTATAACATTATTTTTGGTGTTTATAACGCAAGTGATTGCAATTTTGGTTTGGAGGGAAGGATATGAAAAAGCTAATTGAATTTAAAAACGTACATATCTCCCTTGAAAACGAGATCCTATTTGAAGATATTTCGTTCTCAATTTATGAGGGCGAAAGATTTATGCTTACCGGTAAAAATGGATCAGGAAAATCTTTGCTGTTAGAGTTAATAGCGTTAGGTTACACAAACGACTTGAAAAGTAGATATAAGGGTTTGGTCGTTACCGGGCATATATACGACGAGAACGGACAAGATCTTTTAGATCCAAAGACGGAAAGAAGCATTTCATACGTTACTCAGACGGAAGATTTTTATCGCAATTCAACATTATACAAGGAAGCCGAAATTGCTTGTCACGGCTCAGGGCAACCATTAAATGAGGATAAATTAGATCAATTGCTTGAAGCATTTGAATTGACAAGAAAAAAACATCAGAAACTAAAAAACAACTTAAGCTTAGGTGAGGGGAAACTCGTTCATTTGCTTACGAGAATTTTACAACTTGGCTCCTCTAAAATCCTTTTGTTAGATGAACCGTTGAATCACCTGTCGTTTAGAAATTCTAAGGTTTTTAATGAAATAATGTTACAAGAAATTGTGAACAACCCTACGTTGACAATCGTTATGGTTTCGCATTGTCGAGCAATTAGTTTTGTAAATAAATCAATGGAATACAACTATAAAATAGGTTGCATGGAAGAACGAGAATATAAATCGTACGATTGTTTTGAGTGAATGTTGTTTATATCAAACCCCAATATCTGCATCGCTGTAGTCAAAGAAAACGCTCGGTGAGAAAATGCAGCTTCGACGGAGGTCTGTCCCAAAATGTAGGACAGACCTCTTTTGCGTGAAAAGGTTGCACGGATTTGCGAAATTGAAGGCGATATTTACAGTTTTTCTTTTTCTGCCGTTTGGCTGTAAAGCGCAAAAGCATAGAGAAATCAAGGACTTTTGTGCTATTTTTGCCTATTTCGTGATGTTGGATATATAGTAGGAAGGTAAAACTGCGAATTTTCTGAAGAAAAACTCGTATCGTTCACATTCTCCGACTTGAAAAAAGCCGCAAAATATGGTAAAATAGAATACCAAATAAAATCAACGAAAGGAGGGATAACCATGGCGGCAGAAAAGAAAAAAGTGTATGGCAATATGCGTATTATGGCAATCGAGGGAAAAGACATCTTTCGCGCCGACACGCTCACCACGCTGAAGAACGGAAAGCTCAATGCCGACAGGTTCGGCGGCATCATCGACGAGAGCCCTGACACAGACAAGCTGTGCGAGGTGTATAAGGCACACGAAGCCGAGATAGGATATCCCTACCTTGCGGAAAAGAAATATTGCCGTGCTCTTGTTAACGTGTCCTTCGATTACGCTGTTAAGCTATTCGAGCAATACGGCAGGCGCTATGTGCGTTACGGATACACCGTCACCGATTCAGATATGCAAGACCACGTTTGTGTGTGTGAGGTGAACGGAGAGCCTACGCTCATTGCAATTGAAGTCCCATACGAGAACGATAAGAGCTACGCTCCCGTGGAAACACCTCTCTCCGCCGATCTGCTCGGAAAGTATTTCGAGTACGATGCGGAAAAGAAGGAA
>JAFQOG010000044.1 GCA_017420755.1 Clostridia bacterium
TGATTTATCGATGGTGCGCCAACCCGTCCCTTTTATTTTGTTAATCGTTTGCAACAAACACAGAGATTTCACTCCATTGGTCGCTACCATTTGATGGCTTTTCCATTGTTACAACGAATTTAGTAACCGTTGCGTTAACGCTGAATACAGTTGTTTCTGTTCCCTCGTTGCCAAATGTGCTTGAGCCGATAATAGCGGTTTCGCCGTTTTCGTAGTATGCAGTAACATAATATTCAGAGAAGCCAAAGCCGGTAACGGAGAATGCGTTAACAAATGTTGCTTCCTTTGCCTCTATGGTAACGGAGAATGAACCGGTATCCTTAGGAGCAATTGGCGTGTCGGTGTAGTTGCCGTTGACAAGAGCACCAGCATCTACGCCCCATGCATCACCTTCTGTTACAGGAGTTTTAAAGCTATCGGTTGCGATGTTTGTAAGAGGGGTTGTTACCTCTTGATTACATACTGAGCAAGTGCTTGTTCCTTGAACGCCCTCCTCAGTAAAGGTAGCTGTCCAATCACCAAAGGTGTGTCCGTATGCTTCCTCAGTTACTTCGTATTCAACGTAACCACAGGTAGCACAAGTGCTTGCAAATTTTGTTGGGTTAGTGCAGTCAGCAACGGAAACCTGTTCCTTTTCGCCAAGATTATGACCCAAAGCATCTACAACAACATTTTCGTTAACAAAGCCACAGAGTGAGCATGTACCGGTTTTAAGACCAGTATCTGTGCAGGTTGGGGCAACTGTTGTTTCCCAGTTGAAGCTGTGGTTAACTGTACCGTCGGTGCAGAGAATAGCAGGAGTAATAACGATTTCGCCAGCGTCAGGAACGGCGTTTACATAAACCTTACCGTTCTTAATGAAGAATTCGATATCCTCTCCGGCTTGAGTTGCGGCAATTCCAAGATCGAGCCAAGAATCGTCAATATCAACCTCGATTGTAAGTGGGAAGTTGAACATATAGTCATCAAGAGTATCGGTCAAGGAGAGAACGATTTTAGAATCTGTTCTTTCAACTGTTGTAAGAGTTGCGTTTAGCTGCTCCTTCATATATTGGATAAGCTCTGTATATGAAGCAACCCAAACACCGGTTTGCTTTAAGTATTGGAACTTAGAGTTTGTTGATGTGTATGTGGACCAAATTGTACCGCCGTTGCCGATTTCGTGTAAACATTCAACGGTCATACCGCCAACTGACAAGATTTCGTTAATACCCTTTTCATAAGAGCCAAGAGCAACGTGGATTATCTTATAGTCGCCACTTGCGTTGAATGAGCCGTCCTCGTTGCACGCGCCGTCTGGAACCCACTCATAGTAGGAGTCGGTTTGCTTTCCTTTTGCGTCAACTGTTTCAACATATTTATATGAGCCGCTACCTTCAATTCCGATATCCTTGAGTCTGTTAGATTCAGAATCATATACGTAGTTAACCTTCAAGTCACTGTTTGCAACGTAGAAGTAAGAGCCGGATGGGGACTTAATAAGAGAGTGTGTGCCACCCTTTTCTGTAAATGTGTAGTTGCCATTTTCGTATGTGTAGCCACCACTTGTTACTTCGTAAGTTGGTGATTCGAGCTTTTCCCAAACGGGATTTCCGTTTTCATCAACCTTTTGTTCGCCTGTTGTTTCGTCAATAACAGGCTTTTGAGTAACTATTTTATATTTAGGACTTGCAAGAGTGCCGTCCTTCTTAATTACAACATAAGCACCCTCGGTTTGGTCCGCCTTGGAAATATATGAGTTCATGTTACCAAACGCACGTCTGGTTGAAACCCAAACAAGCTCGCCAGCCTTATTGGTAGATTGTGTGAAGGTAACCTCGCCGGTTTCCTCATCAACTGTAATTGAACCAACGTAAGGAGATTGACCGTAGCCGTTAGATGCAAGCTCTTCGATTCTATTGTAGAAGTACTTGGAGTTACCACCGTTACGGGCAGAAGCCATAAGACCTGTTACGTATTCTGATGTGCCTGTTGATGTTTGTCCGTTAGGGGTTGCGAATGTAAGGATTCTTTGACCCTTGAAGTAGTTCATAAACCAGTAGTGAGCGTTGTTAACGTCTGAGAGAAGTGAGTTTTCACTAATTACACCAGAGTAGTAGCCACCGTGAGTATATGAGTGAGAGCCGATGTCGAGTGCGCCGGTTGCCAAGTAGCCTTGCCACTCCTTAACATACATATCACAGAATGTGATAGAGAGCATTACAGAAGCCTTCCAACCGTATTGTTGAAGCTTTGGAATAACCCATTCGTATGTGCCAAGGTAGTTACCGTCGTCAAGGGTTTGTGCCCAAGCCGCAGGTGCATCGTTTCTATATGTTGTGATTTTTGCATCGTCGTAGCCACCGCTGTAAACGGTTGTTCTTACCGCGTCACAGTCGTCCTTTAAACAACGGGATTCCTTTGTGCCTGTTGAATCTGCAGTTGCAACGGTAGCAATCTCGTAGTTGCCCCACAAGTGACCATATGCGTCAACTGCGTCTGTTGTGCACTTGAAGCCACAAGCGTAGCATTCCATAACTGTATAACCAGCGGTTGTACAACCAGGAGTTACTGTTTCGAGTGTCTTAAATGAGTTGTGCGCACAGCCTGAGAATGAAGAAATTCCGTCCATATTTTCAGGGGATTGAACAACTGCTTGCTCAATGGCTGTATATGGTGTGATTTCGTAAACGCATGCGTTCCATGGCTCACCATCGTTGTCGATAACAAGCTTTACACCCTTTGTA
The DNA here is from genome assembly GCA_017420755.1 of Clostridia bacterium. Classification (GTDB taxonomy): domain Bacteria; phylum Bacillota; class Clostridia; order Oscillospirales; family CAG-272; genus RGIG2000. The sequence continues at coordinate 2,727 of JAFQOG010000044.1, forward strand.
AACTTGATAATATCACAAGTAAACATTGCACGGCTCTTGCCGGAGCTTGATGTAATCATTGCTCCATCGGAAACACCATCGTTATTTGAGTCGCCCTCTAAGGTAACGCTTGAGCCCTTAACAACCTTATAGGTGCAAGCGTCCACCCAAGTTAAGCCATCCTCTGCAAGATATTTAACAGTGAATTGCTTGTTAGTATTTGCATCAACCACAAATTGAAGTGATGTTACAAATGTATCAGAAGGGAAGGACATAGTAGCGTGAACTTCGCCAACTGTTGCCTTGTGGTTGAAGTTTGATTGCCAATATGTGTCTAAAGAGCCATCTGTGAGCTTTTCAGGACCAGGAGCCCATGAGTTATATTTACCTGATGATGTAAGGGTTGCCGAGCTGAGAAGGTCAGTGGAAACACGCTCGGTTTTTGCAACTGCAGCCATAACCTCTATCTCGTAAATTGTAGCAGGAGCAAAACGAGTTGAGTGAGTAACTGTTAATCGTAGGTTGTCTGTATTGATTGGAGCATCAAATTCGCAAATTATAGCACCGGTGCTACCAGCAGCCACTGCATTTTTGTCAGAAAGGATTCCGACTGTTTGCCATTCGCCATCAATAAGTGCTTCTAATTCGTATGAAACGTAGCAGTCTTCACCCAATTCCCAAGAGGAGTAGTGAGGAACTGACAATTTAACCATACCGATATCAAACTTTTGAGCAAATTGTAAAGCGATTTCATCGCCTGTGAATTTTGCACCATCAGCCAATGTGTCAGCACACCAGAATGAGCCTGCGGAGCCGTCAACTGCGTTCTTTGCTGTACAAACAGTATAGTATGATGTTGATGAAATACCGGCAACTGTTGCAATATTAACGAATGATGCGTTTACATATTTACCACCTGTGTAGGTGTAGTTACCGATATCGAGGTGCCAAAGAAGACCATCCATTTCTGCGTATGATGGAATCTTAAAGAGCTGTTGCGCTCCACAAACCTTACAGGTTTTAGCCTCTTGTCCACCTACATATTGAGTTGGCTCAATAACTGTGTCATAAGAGTCACCCCAAGAGTGGTTGCCTGTTGCAGGAACAACAGAGTGGGTTCTGTCCTCGTCACAGCCTTCTCTTTGGCAGTAAACACGAGTGTAACCGTCTTCAGCACATGTTACCTCTATAACCTCTGTTACAAGGTCGTGTCCGAGCTTTGGTGTGTTTGTATAGGTTTCAAGTCCACATTTTGTGCACTTAACCCATTCCTTACCGCCGTTTTCACAATCGGCAGCTGTTGATTTTTCAGGAAGCGGAATTGTTTCCTCATGTGCACATCCGCCACCACCGATATACCAAGCGGTTAAATTAACGTCGCCTGAAACTGTCATGGTTTCAAAGTCCCATCTTGATGATGCTGTTGTGCCAGAATACCAGCCATTGAAGGTTTTGCCCTCATATACTGGCTTTGGTGGTTCGGGGATTTTGTCCCCGCTTTTTACTTGGATTGATGTCTCACCTGTAAATGTACCGCCCTTTGCATTAAAGGTAACGGTGTAGTAAACAGCTGGACCTTCTTCCTCTTGTTCATCCTTCCAGATAGCAACAAGGTCTGTGTCCTCGGTAAAGGTGAATGGGCTCTTTGCAGGCTTGTCATTAGCTTCCCAGCCGGCAAAAACGTAGCCCTCTTTGGTTGGGTCGTCAAGGTCGAGCTCCTCGCCCTTTTCGATGGTAAATACTTCACCATCCTCGTATCCCTCCAAAACGCCACCGTCAAGGTATAGACCGATTGTTATCTCGCCATCATCCTCGTTTGTGTCGGTATCCTTGTTACCGCCACAGGAGGCAAGAGCGAAGATTGAAACAAGACAGAAGATTGATAAAATAAGAGCAAGTATTTTCTTATTCATATTTTTCTCCTTGTGATTGCATGTGAATTATTTTGAAAAAAGTTCCCTCGAAAAACTGATTTTTCGAGGGAACAGATAGTCAATTAATCAGCGGTTGGAACTATAAGGATTGAAACTTCACTCCAGTAGTCAGTACCATTAGCTGGTGATGGTTGTGAAACGACAATCTTAGTAACTACTTTATTAACGTTGAACGCCTTAGTAGCGCTGTCACCTGAGCCGAATGCACCAACACCGAGGTCCTTAGATGTACCATCCTCAAAGTAAACAGTAACGTTGTATGCAGCTGAACCAAAGCCTGTTACAGCAATGATGTCAACATATGTAGCTTCCTTAGCTTCAATAGTAACTGTCAATGCGCCAGTACCCTTAGCAGCGATTGGTTTGTCAGTGTAGTTGCCGTCGAATAGGTTAGCGCCTTTGTCACCGCCCCAGCAGTCGCCGTCAATAACAGGTGTTTGGAATTTATCGTATGCGATGTTTGTAAGTGGATCTGCTTCCTTTTCGTCACATTCAACGCAAATACGTGATCTTACGATACCATTTTCAGTGATAGCAGTTGCCCAGTTACCAAACTTGTGTCCGGTAGCCTCTTGGGTTGTGTTATACTCTGTGCTACCACAGATGTTGCAAACTCTTGCTTGTTGAGCAGGAGTTGTACATGTAGCCTCAGAGTAGTCTTGCCATGCGTTCCATTGGTGGTTTTCTGTACCATCGTGGCAGAGAATAACCTTTGTCCAAACAGGTGTAAGACGCATATCAGCGTTTACTGTTGTTGTAAGTGAAACTCTATTTCCAGTTGCTTCATCCTTCCAGCCAACGAACTTGTTGCCGTCCTTTGTAGCTGTTGGGAGTCTGTCGACAAAGTCAGCGATTTTTTCGCCTGCAATCATTTCGAAGTAGGTTTTAGCGCCTGCCTCAAGTGTTTCGTCAGCGTTTAAGAAGAATTCAACAGTTACTTCTTCACCGTTTGCTTGCCAAAGTGCATGAATTTCCATATCGTAGTCTTCAACTTCGGACTTCTTATCAATTGCGTATTGTGTAAGACCGTCTTCATACCAGCCAAGGAATGTGTATCCAGGTCTTGTTACACCCTTTGGAAGTAATGAGTTAAGCTTTTCGCCAATAACTGCTTCAAATTCTTCCGCTTGGCCTTCCTTTAAAAGACCACCGTTAAGAACGAGAGTGATTGTAACTGTTGGACCAGCTGGGCCGTCAGGATTTTCCTCGCCACCTTGCCATGAAGCTGTGAGGTATAAATCTTCTTCAATTGTGAATGGGGCGGTAACCTTTTCGCCGTCATCATTAAACCAGCCAAGGAATTCTGCACCCTCCTTTGTTGGTGTTGCGAGCTTTCTAATCTTTGTGCCAGCCTTGTGGGTAGCCTCTTCTTCCGCGCCTTCTGGAAGAACGCCGCCATTGGCGTCTAAGGTAAGAGTTACGGTTTCATTCTCATTGTCCTTGTCGCTGTCTTCATTCTTATCTCCGCCACATGCAACGAGGGAGAAAATCATGAGAGAAAGCAAAACGAGAGACAAAAGCTTGATTAGTGTTTGTTTTTTCATTTTTGTTTCTTCCTTTCAGAATATTATTAATCAATTTTGGTGCATCTTATATAAAATAAGACTATAAGAGATATTCTCTTTGCTATATAATTATATCATTTTAAAAAAATAAAGTAAATAGATAAATTGTTAAATTGGGCAATTCTACATTTTGCACAAAAATTGGCAAAAAACAGGAAAGTGCACAACCCAAAAATTGTGCACTTTAACTATTATAATATAATAAAATATGAAGAAATTTTTAAAAATTTAAGATTTAAAATTAATAAATTAATTTTATCAAAAAATTCTTACACTTGCTCCTTGAAGGTTAACTTTTTGGCAATTTCCTTGAGCTTTTTGTTGATTTGGGGGTCGGTTTCCTCCGGCTCGTAGGTAACCAAGGTTGCATCCTTGCCGGTAAAAAATCCGAACATTGTAAGACCGGCTAAGTACCTGCCATAGTCAAGAGAGAGGTGGAAGCCGTCACGATTTATGTTTAGCTCGCCTTGAAATTCTGAAAGCTCACGCGCCATTTCAATGGCTTCGCCATTTGGGATGATACGAAGATTGTGAGCTTCGGCAAAGTGGTTTGTTGTTTGGGTTATTGCATCAAACATTTTCTTTCTGTCGTTATCGTAGTTTACAAATCCACCGTGAGTGCTGTTATCATCGTATGCCCAGGTTCTATGGAAGACAATCTCCGTCTTTGGACATTTTTCGCGTATATAGTTTAAAATATTTGTAAGAAAAGGCTCGTATGTATGTGGCATACCGGAGTCATGAGATACTTGCTGAATGGTAATATAATCCCATTTTTTCTTTGTAAGTGCCTTGTTGATAGAGGTCATAGAGCGCATTCTGCCATTTTTTTGGTATTCATAAATCTCGTTTGCCTCAACTATATTGTTCCAGTGTGTTTCGAGGGAGCATCCTCCAATATATAGGTTGCGAACGTAAAGCTCCTCGTCTGAGATTTGATGCAAATATCTTGTGGCATCCTGAGAAAAGCTGTTTCCAATGCAAAGTATGTTCATAAATGTCTCCTTATTCTTTGACAAAATTATCTGTTTTATAAAAAATCCCTTGATACGTGTCGCGTTTTGCAAGCTCCTTGTCGATATCATTAATGACAGAAACCTTCTTTTTTGACCACTCAGGCGCTAAAAGTAAATCTCCGAGTCCGTCGCCCGTGACACGCTCAATTACGATGCTTGGGGGCATAATTTCAAGCTGATCGCACACAATATTAACATATTCTTCTTTTTCAAGAGGAGTATATCTGCCCGACTCATAAAGTGAGGCAAGAGGCGTACCCTTCAAAACGTGCAAAAGGTGAATTTTTAATAGATCTGGATGTAAATTCCGTACACTTGTCGCGGTGTTTTTCATATCCTCGGCGGTTTCGCCAGGTAGTCCATTTATTATGTGAATCCCTATTTTTACTTTCGGAGCGCCGCTTCTTAGCCTATAAAAAGCATCCTCAAAGACATCAAATGAGTGACAACGATTGATTCTTTTTGCGGTTTCATCATTTGAGCTTTGTAAGCCGAGCTCAACCGTTAATGGTATTCCTTCTGAAATGCGAGAGAGAACCTCGATTTTTTCATTTTCCAAGCAATCGGCACGTGTAGCTATGTCAATCATAACTGCGCCCTCAAATTTAGACACGTGGTCGAGGATTTTTTCAAGATTTTCGGGGGAAGTGTGCGTATTTGAGTATGCTTGCAGATATGGGATATACTCATTTGTCTGCCATTTTCCCTTCATCACCTCAATGCCTTGTCTATACTGCTCCTCTAATGGCAGCACTCCTCGCGTTTGTCCCCATGAGCTTCCGCCGGAGCAGTAAATACATCCTCCGTGACCGACCGTGCCGTCGATGTTGGGGCAGGAAAGCCCACAGTCAAGGGGAATCTTTGCGACCTTGTGCCCAAAGCGATGCTTAAGGTAATAATCATATGTATGGTATCTTTTATTTGTGTCCGAAAACTTAAAAGGGTTCGTATCAACCTGCGACATAATTACCTCCTTAACCATTTAGCTTCCTATATTTTACTACAAATGCAGTTCCAAATCAATATCGCAATTAACAAATTTAAAAAATTGCTTGACAAAGCACTTTTCTTTTGTTATAATTATTTCGCAAATGCTACTATGGCTCAGTTGGTAGAGCACATCCTTGGTAAGGATGAGGTCATCGGTTCGATTCCGATTAGTAGCTCCAAAAAAGCGACCCGAAAGGTCGCTTTTTTTATCCAAGCCGCAGGCTTGGTATATCATCACGACTTGTCGTGCATCTCATCACCGAAGGTGTATATCATCACGCTTTGGCGTGCGTTTTAAGCGCCTTGATGAGATATAATTCTATGAAATTGATGATATGCAACACTATGTGTTGATTTCTATTCTGTAGCTAACAAAAAAGAGGTATCAATCTGATACCTCTTTGCTTTTCTCTTATAGTACGAAGTCGTCAGGAACAGGAAGCTTAGCATCCAGCTTTTTCTTTAGATTATATTCTGACCTTGGATTTATAAGCTCACGGTAGTCGAGGTCGCCTCTATCAAGGGCGGTGACGATTGTTTCTGCAGTTGCGATATTTGTTGCTAAAAGGGTGTTGTGCACATCACATAAACGAAGTAGATTTTGCTCAACTGCATAGTGACCATTATAAAAAGAATCGTTTGTTGGGTTGGTTGAACGGAAATAGAAAAGAATATCAATCTCGTCATAGGCGATGCGGGAAGCGATTTGTTGCTCGCCACCAAGCTCACCAGAGAGGAACTTTTCGATTTTTAGTCCGGTAGCCTCGGAAATGTATGCACCTGTTGTGCTTGTTGCGCAAATAGAATGCTTACTTAAAATACCGCAATAAGCAATACAAAATTGTGTAATTAATTCTTTTTTAGTATCATCGGCAATGATGGCAATTTCCATAATATCCCTCCTAAAAACAAATTCTTCCGTTTTTTATATTATCACAAATATATGTGCCGTGTCAATAATTTTTGTAATTTTTGCCAAAAAAGATATCAAAAATTTACATTAAATCGAACCCTTTTCGTCAATATGTACAAAATTCGTTCGTCATACTTGTAAATATGCACAAAATTTGAATTTGCGTTAAAAAACGGGAAAATGAGGTAGTATAAATCTTTCATTAAAAAATTTAAATATAGTTAAAAATAATATTGACAAATTAGATATACTTTGATATAATATTAAAAAATAAATCTTCGAGAGTTCTCGACAAGATTTTATGTCGTTTACGACATAAGTATAGTTATAAAAGCTCCTGTCTTGTCTCAAGATAGGATTTTTTATGGAAAAGCAAAGGTTGGAGGTTCACAAATGAAAGCTTATACAAGATTTAAGATTGATGAACATTTTCTAAGTGCCGCTTTGGGTAGCACAGCTTTTGGTGTTTCAAACGATAATATTGTTATTTTTCCCGGTTTTTGTGATGTACATGTACATTTCAGAGAGCCGGGTTTTTCTTATAAGGAAACAATAAAGACAGGCTCTCTTTCGGCTGCTAATGGTGGCTACACGGACGTTTGCACAATGCCAAATTTAAAGCCTGTGCCGGACTCGATTGATAATTTACAGGCACAGCTTGATATTATAAAGCAGGATGCTAAAATCGGAGTTCATCCATACGGCTCAATAACAGTTGGGCAAATGGGCGAGGAGCTTTCGGACCTTGATGGTATGAAGGATTTGGCTATTGCCTTTTCCGATGACGGGCGCGGAGTGCAGAGCGATTCTATGATGGAATCGGCTATGAAAAAAGCGAAGGAGCTTGATAAAATCATTGTTGCACACTGTGAAATAAACGAGCTGCTAAGAGGTGGCTACATTCACGACGGAGAGTTTGCAAGGCTACACGGTATGAAGGGCATTTGCTCTGAAAGCGAGTGGGGGCAAATCAAGCGCGACATTGAGCTTGTTAAGAAAATAGGATGCAAATATCACGTTTGCCACATCTCGACTAAGGAGAGTGTTGAGCTTATCCGTCAGGCTAAAAAGGACGGAGTTGACATCACCTGCGAGACAGGACCTCATTATCTTGTGTTTAACGACATGATGATAAAGGACGAGGGCAGGTTTAAAATGAACCCACCTATAAGAAGTGAAGAGGACCGTCTCGCGCTTATAGAAGGAATAAAGGACGGCACCATTGATATGATTGCCACAGATCACGCACCTCATTCATTTGAGGAAAAAAGCAAGGGTCTTTCGGGCAGTAATATGGGTGTTGTCGGACTTGAAACTGCGTTTGCAGTAATGTACACGCACTTTGTAAAAACAGGCGAAATCACTATGGAAAAGCTGCTTGAGCTTATGTGCTATAACGCAAGAAAGCGCTTTGGAATAGAGCTTGGTGAGTCATACACGGTGTTTGACCTTAGTAAAAAATTCAAGGTTGACCCAAGCAGGTTCTTGTCAATGGGCAAGGCAACACCATTTGAGGGCTGTGAGCTTTATGGTGAGTGCTTAGCAACCGTCAAGGACGGAAAAATAGTTGTTAAAAATCACAACGAATGTTAAAAATCACAACGAAATTTAAATTAGATTATTAAAATTAAAATAAACAAACAAGGACTATTACGAAGGAGTAAAAAGATGGCAAAAAGAACAGACATCAAAAGAGTAATGATTATTGGCTCAGGTCCAATTATTATCGGTCAAGCGGCAGAGTTTGACTATGCAGGAACACAGGCGTGTCTTGCACTTAAGGAGGAGGGATATGAGGTTATACTTGTAAACTCCAACCCTGCTACAATTATGACCGACACAACAATTGCCGATAAGGTATATATGGAGCCTTTGACACTTGAATATGTTGCAAAAATTATAAGACACGAGCGTCCAGACGCTATCGTTCCCGGTATCGGTGGACAAACAGGTCTTAATCTTGCTATGCAGCTTGAAAAGAAGGGTATTCTTAAGGAAAACGGCGTTGAGCTTTTAGGTACAAGCTCAAAGAGTATTGAAAGAGCCGAGGACAGAGAATTGTTTAAGGAGCTTTGTGAGGAAATTGGTGAGCCTGTTATTCCTTCCGAGATTGCTAACAATATGGAGGAGGCAATGGCAGCCATTGAAAAAATCGGCTTCCCAGTTGTTCTTCGTCCTGCATTTACCCTTGGTGGTACAGGCGGTGGCTTTGCTTACAATATGGAAGAATATGTTGTTCTTGCCGAGGGCGCATTGGCAGCATCCCCTGTTCATCAGGTTCTTGTTGAAAAGAGTGTAAGAGGCTACAAGGAAATTGAATTTGAGGTTATGCGCGACGGTGAGGATAATGCTATCACAATTTGTGGTATGGAAAACATCGACCCTGTTGGCGTTCACACCGGTGACTCTCTTGTTGTTGCTCCTATCTTGACTCTTAACGAGAAAGACCACAAGATGCTAAACGATAGTGCAATTAAGCTAATTAAAGCACTTAAGATTTCTGGTGGATGTAACGTTCAGTTCGCACTCAACCCAGAAACAAGCGAATATTATCTTATCGAGGTTAACCCAAGAGTTTCTCGTTCCTCCGCTCTTGCATCTAAGGCAAGTGGCTACCCAATTGCAAGAGTAACTGCTAAGGTTGCTTTGGGTATGACTCTTGACGAAATAGAGGTTGCAGGTGCTAAGGCATCACACGAGCCAAGACTTGACTATATTGTTGCTAAGTTCCCACGCTTCCCATTCGATAAGTTTACAACCGTTCCAAATAAGCTCGGTACACAAATGAAGGCAACTGGTGAGTGTATGGGCATCGGCTCCAACCTTGAGGAATGCTTGCTTAAATCAGCACGTAGCTTGGAAATCGGTGTTTGCCATCTACATATGGCAAAGTTTGACGAGCTTTCAACTGACAAAATCAAGGAATATATAAATGAATTTCACGACGACAACGCATTTGCAATCTGCGAGCTTCTTCGTCGCGGTGTAACAACTGCCGAGCTACACGAAATTACAAAGATTACTGAATATTTCTTAAAGTCCTTTGAGAAAATCGTTAAGATGGAAAAGGCTCTTATAGAAAACAAGGAAAATGCTACTATTGTTAGAGAAGCAAAGGAAATGGGCTTTTCAGACAAGTATATTGCTAAGCTTTGGAATTCTTGCGAAAAATGCGTATATAAATTCCGTCACGATAACGGCATTATCCCAAGCTTCAGAATGGTTGATACTGCTCACGTAGGAGCTTATACACCATATTTCTACTCATCATATCAAGGAAAGAACGAGTCAGTTCACACAGATAAGAAGAAAATTATCGTTCTTGGCGCAGGTCCTATCCGTATCGGTCAGGGCGTTGAGTTTGACTATTCAACAGTTCACGCAGTAACCACAATCAAAAAATGTGGCTACGAGGCTATCATTATTAATAACAACCCAGAAACAGTTTCAACCGACTACACAACCTCAGACAAGCTCTACTTTGAGCCACTTACTGTTGAGGATGTTATGGAGGTTATCGAGTTTGAAAAGCCAGATGGTGTTATTGCATCACTTGGCGGACAAACAGCTATCAACTTAGCAGCTCCACTTTATGAGCGCGGAGTTAAGCTTATCGGTACTGACTGTCAAGCAATTGACAGAGCCGAGAACCGTGACACCTTTGAAAAGATTCTTGAGGAGTTAGAAATTCCTCAGCCAAAGGGACAAGCAGTTACTAATATTCCGGATGGAGTAAGAGTAGCAAAGGAGGTTGGCTACCCAGTTCTTGTTCGTCCAAGCTTTGTTCTTGGTGGACGTGCAATGCAATTGGTTTCTAACGAAAACCAACTCCGTCAATACCTAAGAACAGCCGTTGAAATCGACGAGGATAAGCCGGTTTTGGTTGACCACTATATAAGAGGTAAAGAGGTTGAGGTTGACGCAATCTGCGACGGACACGACGTATTTGTTGCAGGAATTATGGAGCTTGTTGAAAGAACAGGCGTTCACTCCGGAGACTCAATCAGCGTTTACCCAGCGTTTAGCATTTCCGACAAGGTTAAGGGCAAGATTCTTACATATTCTAAGAAGCTCGGTCTTGGCATTGGCATTATTGGTCTATTTAACATTCAATTTATCGTTGACTCAAACGAGGATGTTTATATTATCGAGGTTAACCCACGTTCATCAAGAACCGTTCCATTCCTCTCAAAATCAACAGGCTATAGCCTTGCTGATATTGCAACAGAGGTTATCCTTGGAAAATCCCTCAAGGAGCTTGGAATTTTCGACCTCTACCCACAAGAAAAGAAGAGATGGTACTGCAAGGTTCCTGTATTCTCATATAAGAAAATCAGCGGAGTTGATGCTTACTTAAGCCCTGAAATGAAATCAACCGGTGAGGCAATCGGCTACGACGATACACTCAACCGTGCATTCTATAAGGCGCTTCAAGCATCAGGTATGCAGGTTCAAAACTATGGCACAGTTTTAGTTACTGTTGCTGATAGCGATAAGGAGGAGGCACTCCCACTTATCCGTCGCTTCTACAACCTCGGCTTCAATATCGAAGCAACTGAGGGCACAGCTAAGTTCTTAAAGGAGCACGGCATCAGAACCAGAGTTAAGGCGAAGATTGGCTCAGGCTCAAGCGATATTCCGGAGTCTATGCGTCAAGGACATGTTGCTTATGTAATCAACACAAGCGACCTTGATACCGACCAAGGAAAGAAGGACGGCTACCAAATCAGACACTTGGCAATTGAAAACAACATTTCACTCTTTACATCGCTTGATACAGTAAGAATCTTGCTCGACGTACTTGAGGAAATCACAATTACAATTTCAACAATCGACGCTTAATTTCAAGGCAAGGGGAATTCCCCTTGCTTGCCTACGGGCAAAAGGAGAAAAATGCAAAGACTTGAACTTGATGACGGAAGCATTTTCGATGTGTATATGACCACACCTAAGGGTGAGCTGGTAGGAAAAAAAGAGTACTCAAACGGCGACTATTATCAAGGCGTTTTTAATTCCTCTTATGATTTAATAAACGCACCGGGCGCAAAAATAAGGGTTACAATCGACGATGGCACAGTTTATGAAGGCGAAGCAAAGGGTTACACGCCTCACGGAAACGGAAAGATTTTTTTCCAAAACGGCGACTTTTATGAGGGCTATTTTTTAAACGGAGCACGCACAGGCGCGGGTCGAGGGAAGCGTGTTTATCCCGACGGAAGCGTTTACGAGGGTAGCTTTCTAAACGGAGAGCGCTCGGGCAAGGGAAAAATCACTTGGGCAAGCGGAAATAGATACGAGGGCGATTTTGTAAACGGCGAGCTTATGGGTAAGGGAAAATTGACTTACGCCAACGGCTGCATTTACGAGGGCGACTTTGTAAACGGTGAGCGTACAGGTAAGGGCGTTTATACTTTAGCTGAGGGCTGTGTTTATACCGGTGACTTTGTAAAAGGAGTAGCTATTGGTCAGGGAAAGCTTGTTTGGCCTGATGGTGAAATCTACGAGGGTGACTTTGTAAATGGTGAGCGCACAGGTAAGGGAAAATCTACTCGTGCCGACGGAAGCACCTATGAGGGTGAGTTTTTAAACGGGAAAAGGCACGGCAAGGGTAAAGCTTGTGATATAGGTGAAATTACAGTAATAGGAGAAGGCATGTTTTTTGAAAACGAGCTTTCAGATGGCGAAGAAACAGTATATTTGCCCAATGAAAAAATAGTAAAATTAACATATCAAAATAAAGAAGTCACAAACACCGAAATATATCGTGATAACGGAAAAACGGAGTATATAGGCGAGTTGGTCGATGGCTACTGTAACGGTGTGGGAATGTGTAAATTCGAAAACGGAAATGTATATGTCGGCGGCTTTAAAAATGATAAATTTGACGGTTATGGTGAATATACCTGTCCAAGCGGAGACTCCTATAAGGGAGGCTGGGAAAACGGAAAAAGGCACGGATTTGGTACATTTACTTGGGCAAACGGTACGGTTTATGAGGGCGAATATAAAGACGGTGTCCGTGCAGGATATGGAAAATATACTTGGTCGGACGGAAACACTTACGAGGGACCTATTTTAAAGGAGAATGAAACCGGATTTGGCAAATTTACCTGGGCAAATGGTGATGCTTACGAAGGAGAGTTTGTCGGCCTTGAAATGACGGGCTATGGCGTAAAGACATTTGCAAGTGGCGCGCTCTCGAAGGTTGGAAAATGGAAAAACGGAGAGTTTATTGGTTAAGGAAAAAAGATGAAAGACGTACTATTAACTATAAAATCTAATGAAAAAATCGCCAAGAATACCTATTTAATGGTGCTTCTTGGTGACACTGAGGGAATAAAGGCTGGTGCTTTTGTTAATTTAAAGCTCGACGGCTTTTTCCTTCGCCGTCCTATCTCGGTTTGCGAGGTTGATGGTGATAAATTAACTCTTATCTACAAGGTTGTGGGTGAGGGAACTGAAAAAATGTCAAAAATGGCAGAGGGCGAAAAAATTTGGACTCTCACTGGTCTTGGCAACGGCTACGACCTATCAAAGAGCGGAGAAAGACCCCTCTTAGTTGGTGGTGGCGCAGGCGTGCCCCCAATGTATGAGCTTTGCAAGGAGCTAATAGCTGAGGGCAAAAAGCCAGCAGTAATTCTTGGCTTTGGCGCAAGTGATGAAATCTTTTTTGAAAATGAATTTAAAGCGCTTGGTGCTGACACCTACGTGACAACAGTAGATGGCTCATATGGCACAAAGGGCTTTGTAACTGACGCCTTTGACAAGGTGGACTATACATACGTATATACCTGTGGTCCTGAGCCAATGCTAAAGGCTGTTTACAACAAGAGCACAACAAGTGGTCAATATAGCTTTGAGGAAAGAATGGGCTGTGGCTTTGGCGCTTGCATGGGATGCTCATGTAAAACTAAATATGGAAATAAGAGAATCTGCAAGGACGGACCTGTGCTTGAAAAGGAGGAAATCATATGGTAAGCTTGAAAACCGAGCTCTGTGGAATTGAGCTTGATAACCCATTAATTCCTGCCTCTGGTACATTCGGCTTCGGCTACGAATTTGCAGAAATTTATGATATAAATTGTCTTGGTAGCTTTTCCTTTAAGGGTACAACTAAGGACCCTCGCTTTGGAAACCCAACACCAAGAATCGCAGAATGTAAAGATGCAATGATTAACTCCGTGGGACTTCAAAATCCGGGAGTTGAAAATGTTATAAAAAATGAGCTACCTAAATTAAGGAAATGCTTCCACAAGCCTGTTATGGCAAATGTTAGTGGATTTTCCGTTGACGAGTATGTTTACACAGTTGAAATGCTTGACAAGGAAGAGGGCATTGGTTGGTTTGAGGTAAATGTAAGCTGTCCAAACGTACACGGAGGTGGAATGAGCTTTGGCACATCCCCTGAGGCTGCCGCTGAGGTGACACGCGCAGTAAGAAAGGTAACAAATAAGCCACTTATTATTAAGCTATCTCCAAATGTAACAGATATCGTTTCTATCGCTAAGGCGTGTGAGGAGGCGGGTGCTGACGGCATCAGCTTGATTAACACACTTCTCGGTATGAAAATAGATTTAAAGACCAAAAAGCCGGTTATTGCAAACAAAATGGGAGGCTTTTCCGGCCCTGCTATCAAGCCTGTGGCTATTAGAATGGTATATCAGGTTTACGACGCAGTTAAAATTCCAATCGTGGGTGGTGGCGGAGTTGCCACAGCTGAGGACGTTATTGAAATGATGCTTGCAGGTGCAAGTGCGGTTCAGGTTGGTGCACAAAACCTTGTTGACCCAATGGCGTGTCCAAAAATCATTGCTGATTTGCCTCGAGTAATGGAAAAATACGGTATTAAAAATTTAAAGGATATAATAGGAGGTGCCCACTAATGGGAAAGGACGTAATTATCGCTTGTGATTTTGCAAGCAAGGAGCAAGTGTTTTCATTCCTTGATAAATTTGAAAACGAAAAGCCATTTGTAAAAATCGGTATGGAGCTGTTTAATGCAGAAGGACCAGACATTGTAAGAGAGATTAAGAAAAGAGGCCATAAAATATTCCTCGACCTTAAGCTCCACGATATTCCAAACACAGTAAAAAAGGCAATGGCAGTGCTTTCGCGCCTTGATGTTGATATGACAAACGTACACGCGAGTGGTACTATTGCTATGATGGAGGCAGCTCTTGAGGGCTTAAGACGTGAGGATGGCACATGCCCACTTCTTATAGCAGTTACTCAGCTTACCTCTACAAGCGAGGAGAGAATGAGAGACGACCTTCTTATTAACGAGCCAATGGATAAGGTTGTTATGCACTATGCAATGAATGCAAAGAAGGCAGGACTTGCCGGTATTGTTTGCTCACCACTTGAGGCAGAGAAGGTACACGCTACCTGTGGCAAGGACTTTGTTACAGTTACCCCAGGCGTTCGCTTTGCTGATGGCGACAAGGGCGACCAGGTAAGAGTTATGACTCCGGCTGAGGCAAAGAAAATAGGCTCTGACTATATCGTTGTTGGAAGACCTATTACAGCAGCTGCCGACCCAGTTGCAGCATACCGTCGTTGCGTTGACGAGTTTATTGACTAAAGAGAAGCTCCCTTTACAAAGGAGCCTTGAAAAGGAGTTTATTATGGAAGCATACAAGAGAGAATTTATTGAGTTTTTACAAAACGCAGGAGTTTTAAAGTTTGGTGATTTTACAGCTAAAAGCGGTAGAAAAATCCCATATTTTATTAACGCAGGCGAAATCAAAACAGGCGAGAACATTGCAAAGCTTGGCGAGTTCTACGCAAAGGCATATTTTGACAAGGTAGGCAAAAAGCAAACTGCGCTTTATGGCCCAGCATACAAGGGTATTTCAATTGCAGTTTCTACATCTATAGCACTTGCAAAGGAAGGACTAAACCTCCCATTCTTCTTTAACCGTAAGGAAGCAAAGGACCACGGTGAGGGTGGCGTTTTTGTAGGCTACAAGCCACAGGCAGGCGAGGAGGTAGTTATCGTTGAGGACGTTATTACCGCAGGAACTGCCATTCGCGAAACTATGGAAATTATGAAGAGCGTAGAGGGCATTAAGGTTGCCGCTTGCTTTGTAATGGTTGACCGCAAGGAAAAGGGCAAGGGCGAAAAGGGCGCAATGGTTGAAATCGAGGAGGAGTTTGGCTTCCCTGTATATTCAGTTGTTGACGTTTACGATATTATTGAGTACCTTGAAGAAGATTCTATAAACGAGGAAAATGTTGCAAGAATTAAGAACTATCTAACAGTTTACGGCGCTTGATGGTGAATAATGAGCGAGAACGAAAGGCAAAAGTAACCCCAAAAAGAAAATAAGGTAGAAATTTGTAAACAAATTTCATTTAATTGCCTTTCTAAACGCGACCGCTCGTACTGTCGTACAAAGTACGCCGACGACTTCGCGTTCACGCTTTCTCATCTCCTTATTCCCTCATCAAAATCTTTCTAAATATGGGAGAAAATATGAGAAGTTTAATAGATATTAAAGAGCTTTCAGTTGAAGAAATTGATTCATTGATTGAAACGGCACTTGATATAATTGACAACCCACAAAAATATAGCGAAAAATGTAAGGGCAAGAAGCTTGCAACATTGTTCTTTGAGCCTTCGACAAGAACAAGACTAAGCTTTGAGGCTGCTATGTATGAGCTTGGTGGAAATGTGCTCGGCTTTTCCGAGGCGCAAAGCTCATCGAGTGCAAAGGGCGAGAGCGTTGCGGATACAGCTAAAATGATTTCCTGCTATGCAGATATTATCGCAATGCGCCATCCAAAGGAGGGAGCTCCTTTAGTTGCGTCAATGAATGCGTCAATTCCGGTGGTCAACGCAGGCGACGGTGGGCACAACCACCCAACACAAACACTTGCCGACCTTCTAACAATTAAGCGCAAGAAGGGTAGATTTAACAACCTAACAGTTGGTCTTTGTGGAGATTTAAAGTTTGGCAGAACCGTGCACTCACTAATAAACGCACTCAATAGATACGAGGGCATTAAATTTGTGCTTATTTCCCCTGAGGAATTAAGGGTGCCAAGCTATGTAAAGAACGAAATCACAAAGGCTGGCAAGGAATACGTTGAAACTAAAGACTTAGTTTCCGCTATGCCTGAGCTTGATATTCTTTATATGACAAGAGTACAAAAGGAGCGCTTCTTTAACGAGGAGGATTACCTACGCTTAAAGGACAGCTATATCTTAGACCCTGCAAAATTAGCAAACGCAAAGAGCGATTTGTCTATTATGCATCCACTACCAAGGGTTAATGAGATTAGCGTAAAGGTGGATTCTGACCCACGCGCACACTATTTTGAACAAGCCTTGAACGGAAAATATATGCGTATGGCATTGATTTTAATGCTTTTGGGCATTAAATAAGGGAGGTAACATATGAGAATTGAAGAAATCAAAAATGGTATAGTTATCGACCATATAACTGCTGGCAAGGGTGAGGAGCTTTATAAGCTTTTAAGCCTTGAAAAGCTTCAAATTCCTGTTGCTATTATGAAAAATGTAAACAGCAAAAAGACAGGCAAAAAGGATATAATCAAAATTGATGGTGAGATAGAATTAAACACCGATATAATTGGATATATTGACCCATGTGCAACTGTTAATATAATAAAGGAAGGAAAAACTGTAAATAAGTATGGTGTTTCCTTGCCACGCGAATTAAAGAATGTAATTTCCTGCAAAAACCCAAGATGCATCACATCCTGTGAGCAGGAATTAGACCAAATTTTTAAATTAACAGACGAAGAAGCACGTGAGTATAGATGTCTATACTGTGAAACAAAGGCAAAATAAAAAGGGAGGCAATGCCTCCTTTTTTAAATACTATTGAAAAAATTATTTAAAGATGTTAAAATAAATTGTAACCTTTTCTTTAGAAAATCCGTTTTTATAGATGAAGGTACCTTAAAATTCTTTTGTAAGCCAAGAAAGAGAGGTGGAATCTGTGGACGACTCAAAAATAGTTAATCTTTTTCTTAAAAGAGATGAAGAGGCGCTAAAGGAAGCAGAGAAGCAATATGGAAGGCTATGCCATTATATTGCAAATAACATATTAAATTCACCTCTTGACGCACAGGAATGTGTCAATGACACGCTTTTGCGCGCTTGGAATTCAATTCCGCCGGCAAAGCCAAAAAGGCTTGGCGCATACCTTTCAAAAATTGCGCGCAATTTAGCAATTGACAAGTATAAGGCGGAAAAGAGTCAAAAGCGCTCCAAAAACAAAGATGCTTTGCCACTTGATGAGCTTGAGGGATGTCTTTCGGGCACTGATTCACTTATTGACGAGGCAATTTTAAAGGATTTTATAAACTCGTTTTTGCGCTCGCTCACAAAAGAAAAAAGAATTGTTTTCGTGCAAAGATATTTCTATAACGCATCTGTTAGCGAGATAGCGAAAAGCAACGACTTGACCGAAAACAATGTTAAGGTCATGCTCCTAAGACTTAGAAACGTCTTTTCGGAGTACATAAAGAAATACGGATTATAGGAAAGGGGGAAATTATGAAAAGAAAAAATCTTGAAAATATGTTCAATCTTATAGATGATGACATATTAGAGGAGGCAAGCCCTATAAAGCCCCAAAAAGCGATTACCTCGAAATTTAGATTATTACAAATTGCAACGATTGCCGCTTGCCTTATTTTAACACTTAATATAGCTATTACGATTCCACTCTTGCTTATGAAGGGGAATGATTTTAATGGTGGGGGCAAAGGTGGCTCACTTGACAAGGATGAAAATAAGCAATTTGAGGTGATTGAGCTTCCAAACTTGACAGACAAGGAAAACCCAAGCGACAAGGAAGACCCAACCGACAAGGAAGACCCAACCGACAAGGATGAGGATGACAAGGTTGAAAAGCCACAAAATGTAACAAACATCCAAATAAATGTTCCCGGAAAGCCATCAAATATAATCACATTAACCTCGCCACTTCTCGGCGCACCGAGTGAATATGATAAAATAGTTGCTTTAATGAAGGATAAAATTGGCAGCTTTGGCGGTAGCTATGGTGAATTGGATGGTGCACTTGACGAAGAAATAGAAGACAGCTCCAGTAATAAAAATGAGCAAGATTCTGAATACAAGGAAACAACAGACAATCAGGTGGCGGGAGTTATAGAGGGCGATATTATAAAGCGCTCGGGTAGTTATATTTACTATCTCAGTGGCTCCACCTTGAAAATTTATCCAATGAAGGGCATTGGCTCGACACTTCTTGAACAGTTTTCAATAAGCGACTATATTTCAGAAATTGAAAAGGTTCTTGATATAAAAATAGGAAAAGAATCAAAGGCATTAAGGCCGATAGAAAGACCGATAACGCCAATATTCCCAGATTTAACGCCTGATTTTGATGTGATGCCGGACATAGACATTATAGAACCGGATTTTGTTGAGGAAATTCCTAACTACTCATATGTTGAGGAAATGTTTTTGTCAGTTGACTGTAAAACGGTGACTATTGTTGTACAGCACCAAATTTATATGACACGCCAAGATGGAAGCACATATAAGGGTGAAATTATGGTGCCATACACCTCACTAATTTCGCTTAGCGTTGAGGACCCAAATAACGTATATCTAAAGAATATAACCACGCTTTCTGGCACATACGAAAGTGCGAGGTTGGTTGACGGAGAATTTTTGGTGTTCACAAGATTTGCCCCGAGAACAGAGGAATTGATAATCCCTCAGTATAACGACGGCGAGGGCTTTAAGCATATTCCAATTGAGCAAATTTATTCTCCAAGCGTATATAAAAATTCAACATATCTTTTAGCATTTAGAATGGATGAGGACACCTCAGAAATTCTTGATTTGGGCGCAATAGCCTCCTTTGATGGCGAGATTTACGTGACGAATGAAAATATCTATGTCACACGTCAATATCGCGACGAATTAAAGGAAGAGGTTGAAAAATATCCACTAATAAATTCCTCTGGCATAATAGAGGGATTTGGCACAAAGTATAACGTTTATGCTTTAACTGTTACTGAAATTCTAAAAATAGAATATTCAAGCGGTAGGTTTTTACCGGTTGGCACAGCCAAGGTGAACGGATATATTAAGGACAGATACTCCCTTAGCGAAAATGACGGATATTTGTATGTTGTTACAACTGACCAAAGGGTGCTTACAAGAACTGAATATGACGAGGGCGATATTGGCGCAGAAGAGGACTGGGTTGGTTTTCGTAATACCACCAGCGCAAGTATTTTTATAGTTGACATAGCTACTATGGAAAATGTAAGCTGTGTTGAAAGATTTGCGTCGGTTGGAGAAACCGTGCGCTCCGTTAGATTCGACGGCTACACGGCTTATGTTTGTACAGCCATTGAGGTTACTGACCCTGTGTTCTTCTTCAATTTAGAAAATGTAAACAACATCACATATAGCGACACCGGCACAATTCCTGGCTTTTCAACTCAGCTGATACAGCTTAATAATGGAGAGCTTCTTGGCATTGGCGTTGATGAAAACGGCTATGTAAAAATTGAAACATACCGCTTAGGTGAAAATGGTGCAGTTTTAGTTGTTGATACCTATTTAATTAAGGGAAGCTACTCATTAGATTATAAATCCCACTTTATAAATAGAGAAAACGGACTTATCGGTCTTGGAATAAAGAATGATGCGCTGTCTGACTCTGAAAGATACGTTATGCTACAATATAAAAACGGATATTTCAGCCTCGTGTTTGACTGTGTGCTTCGTGGAGCAAATGAATCCAAGCGTGCAGTTTACGACGAGAAATATGGATTTTTCTACTTAGTATCAAATAACGATTTTGCAGTTTTGCTTCCCGTAGGCAAGGTTCAAAAATAAAACAAAAGGAGCGAATTAATTCGCTCCTTTTTTTATGTCATAGAATAGTTCTTTTGCTCTTTCAATATAAACACCCTCGGCATTATTTATTGCTTCATCCAGTGTGGTTTTGTCATTTGCGAGCGTATAGATTTTTGTAACGCCTACATTATATATATCCTCGTAGCCGTCGCCCAGGCATCCAGCTATACAAATGAGGGGAACACCGTGTAAAAGGCACCTTTTTCCAATTCCCGAAAGAACCTTGCCACTTGCACTTTGTGAGTCGATTCGCCCCTCACCCGAGATAACAAAATCGGCATTTTTAAGATAAGAATCAAAATCAACAAGGTCAAGAAGCGTTTCAATACCCGATGTCATTTTAGCATCGAGAAAGCAGGAAAGAGCAGCGCCAATACCACCGGCGGCACCGCCACCGACAATGTCGTTTGCATCTATATCGAGGTCGCGCTTAATTACACGTGCATAATTTTGCATACCCTTTTCAAGACAAGATGCAATTTCAGGGGTTGCACCCTTTTGTGGGCCATAAACATATGTTGCTCCGTTTTCGCCTGTAAGTGGATTTGTCACGTCGCACATAACAGTAAAGGTCGCTTCGCGAGCTGATAAAACAAGGCAGGACGTGTCTATTTTTGCAATTTTTTCAAGACTTTCACCCACCCCGTGTACGCTTTTTCCGTCTTTATCTAAGAACTTTACACCGAGTGCGCTCATGCATCCGGTACCACCATCGTTGGTTGCCGAGCCACCAATGGCAACGACAATGTTGCGATATCCGTTTTTTAAGGCATCAAGGATAAGCTCGCCAGTTCCATAGGTGGTTGTATATAATGGGTTTTGCTCACTTTTTTGGAGAAGCGTAAGACCGCTTGCCTCGGACATTGAAACAACAGCGGTATTTCCAAAGGTGATGTAAGAGGCTTTGATTTTTCTAAATAGAGGGTCAAAGACGGTCACGAAATTACGACGTGCGCCATCCTTTACCATAAAAGCATCAAGCGTACCCTCGCCCCCGTCAGCAATCAAAAACGACTTTGCTTTTGCCTCTGGTATAATGCTTTTTAATTCCTTTTCTAAAAGCTTGCCGATTTGTAGGCTTGAAAGTGAGCCCTTAAAAGAGTCTGATGCAAAAATGAAATTCATAAAATCCCCCCTTCCCTTAGTGTCTAAATTTATATTACCATATTTTGCTCCCACGGTCAACAAAAATTACTTTACTTTAATAATATTATATGATACAATGAAAATAGTCAAGATGTGAACATCTTGAAAATACGCCAAGGGCATATAGGAGATTTTATGAAAATACGTGTTCCCGATTACGCTTGTCTTATAAATGAGACAAAGGACGAATTTTATAACGAGGAGCAAAAAACCTCTTTAAAATCAGAAAACGGAGAGATTAAATTCCTTTTAGATGGAGATAAATTGACCGTTTGCGCAACGACCTATGAAAAGGGCATTAGATACGTTATGCTCCGTTGGAATAACGAAATGCGCAAGGATGTAAAGGTGCTTGGTGATGCTTATGAGCGTGGCTATGGCGATTTAGCATGGGACACAATTCGCCCAGAAAGAATGATGCCTTGGTATATTGCTGTATCAAACGGAAGCGACTCTGATTTTGATTATAGGAACAGACTTACCGAATGCTTTGGCGTTATGGTTCAGCCAAATGCGATTGCCACTTGGCAATACGACACAAAGGGAGTTACTCTTTGGCTCGATGTAAGAAATGGCGGAAATGGTACATATTTAAGCGGCAGAATGCTCGAATGTGCAACTGTTATATTTAAGGATTACGCTAAGGTTAGCGCATATAAAGCCGTTCAATCATTTTGCAAGGAAATGTCACCAAATCCATATACTGTGCCACACAAGGTTTACGGCTCAAACAACTGGTATTATGCATACGGCAAAAGCTCACACGAGGAAATAGTTGCCGATACTAAGCTGGTTGCCGAGATGTGCAAGGGCCTGCCTAACATACCATATATGGTGATTGATGACGGATGGCAACCAAATTCTGTTGACGCTCCTTGGGATAGAGGAAATGAGCGCTTTCCTGATATGAAGGGATTAGCCGACCAAATGCGCGCTCTCGGTGTTCGACCAGGAATTTGGGTGCGCTATTTAATAAACGGCAGAGATGACACCGAAAGAAAGATTGAAAAGCCAGAATACTGGTATATTGAAAGAAACAAAAAGGTCTTTGACCCATCACATCCTGAGGTTTTAGATTATGTTGCTAAAACAACTGAGCGCTTGACGAAGGAATGGGGCTACGAGCTTATAAAGCACGACTTTTCCACCTTTGATATCTTTGGCTGGTGGGGCTTTGAAATGCCAGGCAAGATAACCTGGGATAAGTGGTCATTCTACGACAAAACAAAGACCAGCGCCGAGATTGTAAAGAATTTTTATAGGGTTATAAAGGAGCACTCAAACGGCGCAGTCATTATCGGCTGTAACTGTATAGGGCATTTGTGCGCAGGACTTCACCAGCTCAACCGAACAGGTGATGACACAAGTGGTTACGAATGGTCAAGAACTGCAAGAATGGGTGTTAACACCTTAGCGTTTAGAAACGCACAAAACGGCACCTTCTTTATGAGCGACGCCGACTGTGTTGGTATAACCGGCGCAATTTCATGGGAGAAAAACAGAGAATGGCTAATGGCGCTTTCAAGAAGTGGCTCTCCACTTTTCGTTTCCTGCAAGCCGGGGATTTTAAACGAAAAGGAGCTTGAAGAATTAAAAGAGGCTTATAGGGTTGCATCTTATCAAGCAGATGAATTTATTCCGGTCGATTGGATGGAAACGACAACGCCTGAAAGATACCTTTTAAATGGCAAGGAAATTACATTTAACTGGTACACCAAGCGCGGAAACGAAAGCTTTCTCGATACGATAAAATAGAATTAAAGGAGCTATATGCTAACTAAAAAGAATCCAATATTAACAGGCTTTCATCCAGACCCTAATAGGCTCCTTTGTGTAAAGGGAGCTGTCAGCATAGCTGACTGAGGGATTGAGGAAAGGAGAAATTATGTTAGTTAGAAAAAACCCCGTTTTACCGGGCTTTCATCCAGACCCTTGCATTTTAAGGGTAGGAAGCGATTACTATCTTGCGACCTCAACCTTTCAATGGTTTGGAGGAGTGGAGCTATATCACTCTAAGGATTTAATAAATTGGGAGCAGCTGCCGTGCCCACTAACAAGAAAAAGTCAGCTTGATTTGGAGGGATGTCCAAATTCGGGAGGAGTGTGGGCTCCGTGCCTTTCATATTCTGACGGAGTTTTTTACCTAATCTATACAAACGTGAAAAACTTCCACGGTATTTTTAAGGACACCCATAACTATCTTGTCACAACAACTGACCTTTATGGTGAGTGGAGTGAGCCAATTTATCTAAATTCCAGTGGCTTTGACCCATCGCTTTTCCACGACGATGATGGAAAGAAATATCTTGTCAATATGCGTTGGGACCATCGAATGGAGCATCACGATTTTGCTGGTATTTTAATGCAAGAATATGACCCTATGGCAAAAAAGCTTGTGGGAGAAATCAAAACGATATATAAGGGGACAGAAATAGGCGCGACAGAAGCGCCACACCTATATAAAAAGGACGGCTACTATTATTTAATTGTTGCCGAGGGTGGCACAATGTATAACCACGGTGTGCGCTTAGCTCGCTCAAAAAGCATTTGGGGAGAGTACGAAAGCGACCCACAGCCGTTGCTTACAACAAGAAATAACCCCGAAAAATATATGCAAAGAACAGGTCACGCATCGTATATCGAGGCTGAAAATGGTCAAGGCTACCTCGCTTATCTTTGTGCAAGACCATTAAGAGAAAAAAAGGTAGTCGATTGGGCAGAGGGATGCTCAATTTTAGGGCGTGAAACCTGTATTGCTCCCGTAAAATGGGAAAACGGCTGGCTAAGGCTTGAAAATGGCGGAGAAGTACCACCAGAGGAATATTTTTCCAACCTTAAAGAGGTAAAATACGCAGAGAAGCCAGTGTGCGATAGCTTTAATACAGGCGTTTTGCCATTACATTATAAAACATTGCGCTCACCCTTATCCGACTTTGCAAATCTTAACGAGCGCGAGGGCTTTTTGCGCATTTATGGGCGCGAGGCAATCACCTCGTGCAACAAGCAAAGTATGGTTGCAAGAAGGCTTGATGCATTCAAGGCGGAAGCGACAACCGCGCTCGAATTTAGCCCCAAAACGCTACAAGAAATGGCAGGACTTACTGTATTTTACGATACCTACAACTTTTTCTATCTCTATATGTCACATAACGAGGAGATAAACGAAAACTGTCTTAGAATTATCGTTCGCGACAGCTTAAAATTCTATAATCCAATAGATAGTGGCAGAATTTTAATAGGAAAGAATGAAAAGGTGTGGCTACGCGCTAAGATAAATAGGCTAAATTTAGAATTTTACTATTCCTTAGATGGTGTTGATTATTTACCGATAGGTGGCTTACTTGATATGTCAAATTTATGTGATGAGGCATATGGACTAATAGGTCACGAGGGGCATACAGGTACATTTATCGGTATGTGCTGTCAAGATTTGACTGGTCAAAAATCACACGCAGACTTTGACTTTTTTGAATATAAAACAGAAGAAAACAGGTGAAATTATGGCAAAATGGATATGGCATCCCGGTAGCTTTGAATTGTACCATTCTATGCTACTTCATAATAGGCGCACAACCTCAAAAACGTACCCTGACGGTACAAGAAAAAGCGTTTATTACTACCCAATGTGGAGAATTGATTCGCCCAGCTTAAACGCAATTTTAGAGAAAAAGGCGACAATTTCTGTGGCAGAAACGCTTGAGTTTTATTCAAACACCGATACTGCCAATATGGTCGTTGATGGAATCGCATACGGCGTTGGCGCAAGGGTGAAAATTGAGCCTGGCGAGCATACGGTTTGCCTTCAAGGCTTTAAGGAAAGTGGCTTTGTTGCATTTTACGTAAAGGGTGATGTCTTTCAAACGGATAGAACCTATATAGTAAAGGGTGACGAGGGCAAAAATAGACACGCAGGGTATAGTGATTATTATACCGACCCTGCCGACAACCCCGAGGTTTTCAAGTTTTCATATAAAAGGCTTTATCCTGTGTCCAAAAAGCAAATAAACGGTGGCGTTTTGTTCGATTTTGGCAAGGAAATCTTTGGCAAGGTGAATCTAAGCCTTCTTGATGGCAAGGAAAGATATGTCTCACTTGGCGAAAGCTATGAGGAGGCGCTTGATACAGCCTACTCAGAAATAGGCTTAAACGTAAACGGAAAAGAGCATACAAGTGGGTCTGTGGCATTTAGATACATATTTGTGCCCGATATAGAAAATTGCGAAGCATCCGTCGATTTTGAGTATTTACCGCTTGAAAATCGTGGCTCATTTGAGTGCGATAACGAAATGGTAAATAAGCTTTGGGATGTTTGTGCATACACAATGCTTTTAAACTCTCGCGAGGCGTTTTTTGACGGAATTAAAAGAGACCGATGGGTTTGGTCGGGCGATGCTTACCAATCTTATTTTGTAAACTATTACCTTGCATTTGACTCCGACATTGTAAGAAGAAGCGTGCGTATGCTTCGCGGTGGCGACCCAATCAAAAAGCATATAAACACAATCTCTGATTACACATTTTTGTGGATTTCCTCAGTTTGGGATTACTATTTATACACAGGTGACGAGGACTTTGTGCGCGATATTTACCCTGAAATACTTGATGTATGGGAATTTGTTGAGTCGCGACTTGATAGTGACGGAATGTATAAAAGACAACCCGACGACTGGGTGTTTATCGACTGGTCGAGCTTTGATTCAAACGGACCTATCTCGGCAGAACAGATGCTTCTTGCCAGAGCCTATGAGACAACCAAAAAATTTGCATCATTGGTGGGCGATAGCGCTTGGGAAAAGCACGCGACAGAGCAATTTGAAAAAATAGTAAAAAAGACAAATGAGCTATACTGGAATGAAGAAAAGGGCGCATTTGTTGACGACTATAAGTCAGGCAAGGAAAACGTGACTCGCCACGCAAATATCTTTGCGCTTTTATTTGACTATACAAGCGAGGAAAGAAAAGAAAAAATCATTAAAAACGTGATTTTTAATGACGAAATAACAAAAATCACAACCCCATATTTTGAGTTTTATGAGCTTGATGCTATGTGCAAAATCGGAAGCTTTAAATATATGACCGATATGTTAAATAGCTACTGGGGGGAGATGCTTCGTCTTGGTGCTACCACAATTTGGGAGGAGTTTGACCCAACAAAGAAGGGAATAGAGCACTACGAAATGTATGGCGGAAAGTACGAAAAGAGCCTTTGTCACGCATGGGGCGCATCCCCGATTTACTTGCTTGGCAAATACGCCCTTGGCGTTTATCCAACCGAAAATGGATATAAAAAATACGAGGTCAAGCCAAGCTTGATGTGCTTCGGTAAAATAAAGGGCACAGTTCCTACACCAAATGGCGATATTTTTGTATCGCTTGATGGTGAAAAGGTAGAGGTGCTCTCAGAAATTGATGGCGGAACACTGATTTTAGGCGAGAATAAATACGAAATAAAGAAAAACGAAAGGTTAGAGATAGCATTATGAAAAAAATATTAGGTGTTGAGTTTGGCTCAACAAGAATTAAATCCGTTTTGATTAACGAAAAGGGCGAGGTTTTGGCAAGCGGTGCGCACGACTGGGAGAACCAGCTTGAGGGTGGCTTTTGGACATACTCCCTTGACGCAGTTTGGGCTGGTATGCAGGATTCATACGCTGACCTTGTTAAAAATTACGGAGAGAAAATAGAGAGCCTTGACGCTATCGGTGTTTCTGCAATGATGCACGGCTATCTCGCGTTTGACAAGGATGACAATCTTTTGGTTCCGTTCAGAACCTGGAGAAACACAACAACTGCCGAAGCGCAAAACGAATTGACTCGCGAAATCAGCTTCAATATGCCTCAAAGATGGAGTGGTACACACTTTTATCAAGCCGTTTTAAACAAAGAGGAGCATGTTAAGGATGTTGCATTTTTAACGACCTTAGCCGGCTATGTTCATTGGAAGCTAACAGGCAAAAAGGTGCTTGGCATTGGCGATGCTGCCGGTATGTTCCCAACAATTGAGAACGAATATGACAAGGAAAAGCTTGCAATTTATAATGGTCTATTAAAGAAGCACGGCGTTGATAAGAAATTAGAGAATTTACTCCCAACACCACTGATGGCAGGCGAAAACGCAGGCGTATTAACCTGTGAGGGTGCGCGCTTAATCGACCCAACTGGCACACTTAAATGTGGCGCTATTATGTGCCCACCGGAGGGCGATGCCGGTACTGGAATGGTTGCAACAAACGCAGTTAGAGTAAAGACAGGTAACGTTTCAGCAGGAACAAGTGCCTTTGCTATGGTGGTTCTTGAAAAGCCACTTTCTCGTGTTAGCACAGAGATTGACGTTGTGGCAACACCATCAGGCAAAACTGTTGCAATGGTACACGCAAACAACTTTACCTCTGAAATTAACGCGTGGGCTTCACTCTTTATGGAGGTTATCGAGCTTGCTGGTGGCAAAATAGGCAAGGGCAAGCTATATGATGCGCTTTATGAGGTTTCATTAAAGAGCGATTCCCAAGTTGGTGGACTTGTTGGCTACAACTTCTTATCTGGTGAGCCACTTGTTGGAATGGAAAGCGGTATTCCTATGGTAATGCGCAAGCCTGACGGAAAAATGAATCTTTCTAACTTTATGCAAATGCAATTATATTCAGCGCTTGGCGCTATGAGCATTGGTATGGAAATCTTAGCTGAGGAAAAGGTTGAGATTGACGCAATTTGTGGTCACGGTGGATTTTTCAAATACCCATTTGTTGGCGCAAATGCAATGAGCGCGGCACTTTCTGCCCCTGTTACTGTTATGAAAAACGCAGGCGAGGGTGGTGCTTGGGGTGTTGCTCTCTTAGCTCTTTACGCAACTGAAAACGAAAAGCCACTTGAAGACTTTCTTGATATGCAGTTTGCTTCGTGCGAAAAGGAAACAACGATTGCAAGCGACGAGGAAAAAGCAAAATTTGCACGCTTTATGGTTGAATATAAAAAGGGCTTGGCTGTTGAAAAGTTGGCAACCGAGATATAATATCAAAAATAAAAGGGCACGATTTTCGTGCCCTTTTTACTATTTTGCATTGTCTGAATGGGGATAAAGAAAAAAGGTGTCACGAATGTGACACCTTCCCTTTGTTTTACTTAGTCTTTCTTACTCTTCAATGCGCCAACAAGACCGATAATGCCGTTGATAGCGAGAAGAATTCCAGCAATAAGGATAATAATGTTAGCAAGAGGACCAAATGCGATACCGATACCAACAATAATAGCCAAGATTGGGAAAACAAGCTCGAGTGCGTTCTTCATTCCACGCTTAATAACGTCAATAAGAGCGATAACACCCTTAACAGCGATCAATACGCCGAGAATGATTAAAGCAAGCCAAAGAACAGCCCAACAGAGTGCAACAAGTGCAATACCTATAACAAGGCTGATAGCGCCGCCTGCCCAGTTCTTCTTAACAAGCTCAAGAACGCCTGTAACGATGAACAATACGCCAACAGCAATCATTACCCATTTAAGTGTCTCTGATTGGAAAATCGCGAGAAGAACTCCAACAACAATGTAAAGGATTGAGGAGAAAAGCTCGTTATTACCTATTTTCTTCAACATAGTAAAACTCCTTTCTTTAATATTTATTACTATTTATTCAAAAAGCTGATTTTTAATTCGAAATTGCGCTCGCCCTTATAAAGGGTGTAGTCAAGGCAATAACAAATTTGGTCATATGAACCGTTTTCGTCAGGGAATTGAGCCGAATATGGAACCTCGATAACCTTTAAAACGGAGTTTCTTGAGCCCTCAAGAACAGTGTCGTCAAGAGTAACCTTGTTTCCGTCAACAATTGGCTTTGTAGTTGTAACAAAGCGCTCTGTTGCGATGGTTGGTGCGTTAAATCTAAACTTGTCGTGCATTATTATTCCGTCGTCCTTGAAATAGAAGATTCTTTCTGCCTTTTCAAGGGTCTCAACGCCATAGCCAGCCTTGATGTCCATACTAACTGAGTCGTTTTCCTTGTTATATTTAGCGAAAACGATTTCACGTCTAACACCATCCTGTGGAATTCCGTTAAAGAAAGGAATATTGTGGGAAAGGGCAGATGGGTTGAAATTTGAATATCTGTCGTTTCCGTGATAGTTTTTCGTTTTAGCAGTTGGTCCTGGGTAACCAAGGTCGCAAAGAATTTGCTTGTTGTTTCTTGCTAAAATGAACGAGCCAACATCGTTATGGTTGTGGCTCTCGCCATTGTCACCGCCCTTACAGGTGAAGCCGTAATTATCAGTACGCTTGGTAAAGTACGCACAGTTTTCTGCGTAGAACGAGCCGTTTTCAAGCTTGTCGGTCACGTTTTCTTGTTTAAAATACAAGAAGGTTCTTAAGCCGAATGAGAAGTGAACATAGCTGAAAAGGTTAACGTCAAGCATAGGAAGCTTTTGTACGTCATTTGGATAAACCTGACGAAGCATATGGGCAAGACCATACCAGTAAACCTCCTTGAAGTTGCAGTCGCTATATGACGCAACAACCTTTGGTTGGAGGTACATTCTTTGAATATATGTAGAAATTGCCTTAACCTTGTCACGCTTGAACCAGTCAACCTCACCATTTGTGAATTCGCGCTCAAGCATAGCATAGTTACAGAAGAAGCCAAATCCAAAGCCCCAATACGCTGTACCCTCAACGCACATGCCGTCGTCGCGATAAGGCGCTAAGTAACATTCCATAGCGTCGTGTAGGCGCTTTTGGTATTTATAGTAAAGGTCTGGCGCTTCGTACATAAGAACAGCACCGACTGATCCGTTGCAAACGGCTGTCCAGTTGTTATCGTGTGTTTCCCAGAAGAATTTTCTATTTACGTATGGCTCTATGGTTCTGCGTCTTATCTCTGCTGTCATACGGTCAACTAAAAGACGTGGGAATCTTTCTTTAAATAGGTGCTTGATTTCTGCCATCGAAAAGCCAACAGAGCAGGCAAATATATCAAGAAGCCCTGGGTCGTAGTCAGATGGCTTTCTTTGGTAGTAGTCGTTATAGTGGCCAAGAGGCGCCCAGGAATATTCGTTACAATAAGCCCAAACAACCTGTAAAAGATTCTTATAGTATTCCTCGTTGTCAGGATAAATAAGAGCCATAAGGGCTGAATATTCAAGCTGATTGATAAGTCTGAAGTATGACTCGTGGTCGTTGTTGCCAATGACGTCAAAAACAGTTCTTGGCGCAATAATCTTACCATTGAAATATTTATCATACTCCGATTTTAGGTCGTCACGAAGACGAGCATAGTCGTCACTTGTTCGTACATTTTCCCAAAACTTTTCATCTTTTGCAAATTCAAACATAGGTATATCTCCATTTTGATAGCGTAAATTGCTACAAATTGTCCTAAGACAATTTAAGTATATCACCTATTTAATAAAAAATCAATTACTTAGCGCAAATTTAAGATGTAAAATATGACCAAAAACGACAATTCTCTTGACAAAGGGTGCGTAAAGGGTGTATAATTTTCTTGTATTTCACTGTGCAAAGCTCGGTGAATAAAATAAAAAAGGAGAAAACAAAAATGAAGAAATTTTTTGGCGAGTTTAAGACCTTTATAACTCGTGGCAACATTGTTGACATGGCTGTCGGCGTTATTGTCGGCGGTGCGTTCACCGGCGTTGTTAATGGTCTATCTAACTTTATTCTAAAACCGATTATCAACTGGATTCTTTCACTCATGTTACCTGGCGAGGGACTTGCTGCGGCACTTACATTCTTCCCAGATTGCAAGGTTTACAAGGACGTTGTAGATGAAGCCGGCGTTGTTATCGGTCAAGAGGTTGACCTGGCAAATTCAATTTACATAGACTGGGGCTCATTCATCAGTGCAATCATCAACTTCATTCTTATCGCACTTGTTCTCTTTATGATTGTTAGAATCATCAATAGAGTAAGAGCAAAGCACGAAAAGATGGCAAACCTCGTTGTAAACGGCAAGGTTACAAAGGAAGAAAAGAAGGAAATGAAGGCGCAAGGCCTTAACTACAGAAGCACAGCAGACGTTGAGGTTTTCCGTGCTCAAAAGCAAGCAGCAGCTGACAAGGCAGCAAAGGAAGCCGCGGAAGCAGCAGCTCTTGAAAGATTAAACAACCCAACAACAGAGGATCTGCTTAAGAAGATTTGCACAATTCTTGAAAACAAGTAAGACTGCGACCTAAGGGCATAACCAAAATTAAAAGGCGAAAAAGAGGTACATCGTTTGTCGGTGCGCCTCTTTTGTTTATATAAGGTTGAAAAGCAAAGGCTTTTCTTCCAAGGCTAATGCCTTTTAATTTTTATCGGCGATTTTTACCTCTCGACGTACGTAAGTACGCCTTCGGATAAAAATCACCAATTTCTGCTCCTTATCTCTTCGCCTGCTTGGAGTGCACAAGAACGGGTAAAACCGAAATCACCAAAAACAAAAATCACACCGTCAAGGTGTGATTTTTTAATTGTAAAATTCATCCGTTTCCCGGTTTGTCGGGTTTTCGTAGATGTATCTTGAAATTTCCTCGTAGTCCTTTTTGTTGCGAATTACGTGGTCGTGAAAGGAGCGTTGCCACAGCTTTCCTTCATAACCTAATTTTCTTGATTCTCTTACGCATTGAGATTTAAACGCACAAACAACATTTGGTATTGTAGGGGAGGGGCTTGCTCCTCCCGTTTCCATAAGCAAAGAAAATATTATATGCATATGATTGGGCATAATAACATAATTTTCTATCTTTAAATTAGGGAAACGAGGCTCTAACAATAGTAATTGTTTTTCTACAATATCACCTATTTGTGTTGTTTCTATTTCGGGAGGAGCAAGCCCCTCCCCTACGGAAATGTTTGATAATATGTGCGCTCTGTCTTGTGTACATATCGTTATAAAATAAGAATATCCTGCACCGTAATCAAACTCTTTTAATCTATTCGGTTTTCTTTTGGGTAAATCGTTTCCCATTTACTTTGTTAATTCTCCGCAAAGGTCGGTTTCCATAAGCTCCTTGATTTTTTCACTTGAATAGCCCTTTGAGAAAAGGTAGTAGAGCTTGGCAACGGATGCCTCAGTTGTCATATCATATCCACTAACAGCACCTGCCGAAACAAGAGGGGAGCTTGTCGCGTATGCACCCAAGGTAACTGTTCCTTGCGGACATTGCGAGCAGACAGTAACAATTGAACCAGCCGAGAACGCCTTTTTAATGATAGGCAAAAGCGTGTGTCCCTCGCCAGGGATGTTGCCGGCACCAAAGGTTTCAAGAACGATGCCCTTTAATTTTTCGGTCATAAGCGTATCAAAAATAGGGAAGGAAATGCCTGGGAAAATTTTGAGAACTCCGATAGGCACGCTTTCTAATTTGCAAAGAGAAAACGGCAAATTGGATTCTTCTTTTGAGGTGAAGGGTAAATACCTTATGCTAATTCCTGCCTCGGCAAGTCGTGGGCAGTTAGGAGAATCGAAGGCTAAAAGTCCGTCAGCTGACATTTTCGTTGCGCGATTTCCACGGAGCAATCTGCCACCAAAGTAGAGGCAAACCTCGTTGATTTTGCCACTTCCGGCAATTAAAAGCGAGGTTATCAGATTGTCACGTCCGTCACTTCTGATTTCACAAAGTGGGATTTGTGAGCCTGTAAGAATCACAGGCTTGGTTAAGTTTTCAAGCATAAAGGAAAGAGCAGAGCTTGTATATGCCATTGTGTCGGTTCCGTGTAATATCACAAATCCG
This sequence comes from Clostridia bacterium, assembly GCA_017420755.1. Lineage (GTDB taxonomy): Bacteria > Bacillota > Clostridia > Oscillospirales > CAG-272 > RGIG2000. The sequence goes on from JAFQOG010000044.1 coordinate 35,863, forward strand.
TCATAGGAATCATAGCGCTTTGCAACCTCAAGGCCGATTCTGTTCCAGTCATCAACTGCCATATCGGAAGAATCAAGAAGTGGTGACATTTCATAAAAATCAACAAGTGGCATATCATCCGATTTTAAGTCGGCAATGCCATCAAGAATTGTTTCAAGGTAACCCTCCTTGGGGTAGTAGCCCTTTTCACCCTTGACCATGCCGATGGTTCCACCTGCGTGAATTAAGCAAATATGTTTTTTCATAAACACCTCATAAGACGTCTTTTTTCAAATCTATTTTAACACAAGGTGTCCGTTTTGTAAACAAAAAACTTGACATATATATAAAATGGTGATAAAATATTAACGTAAAAAATATAATATCTTCGGGGCAAGGTGAAATTCCTTATCGGCGGTAAAGTCCGCGAGCGCGATGGCGCAGACTCGGTGAGATTCCGAGACCGGCAGTATAGTCTGAATGGGAGAAGGTAAAATTATGGTGCATTTTTGCGCCCTTACTTGCTTCCGCCTTGATTTTGGCGGATTTTTTATTTTCTTTTCCTGCCCCTGCGTTTTAAGCCACCCGTGGCTGGAAAGAGAAAAAATGAACACAAAAACTAAAAAAATAGTGATGCTTGGCTTGTTTTCAGCTATTGCATTTGTTTTTACAGTAATCGGCAATGTTATTCCTATTAGATTTGCCGGATTTTTAAGCTTCGACCCAAAGGATGCAATAATTGTTATTGCCGGCTTTGCCCTTGGCCCCTTAGCAACCATAATAATTAGTGTCTTGGTTGCCCTTATTGAGCTTATTACAATTAGCGGAACCGGACCTATCGGCTTTTTAATGAATATTCTTGCAAGTGTCAGCTTTGCGCTTTTGCCAGCGATTGTTTATAATAAAAAACGCACCTTTAAAAATGCAATGCTTGCACTTCTTGCCTCGTCTATAATGACGGTAGCAATTATGCTACTTTGGAATTGGCTGGTAACCCCGCTATATTTACACGTGCCTCGCGAGGCAGTGGTAGGACAGCTTTTGCCTGTGTTTTTACCATTTAACGCGCTAAAATGTGCAATAAATGTGGTGCTTATAGCAGTCCTTTATAAGCCCTTTGTTCGAATTTTAAGAAGGGTTAAGCTGCTTGAGCCGTCAAAGAAGGATGAAAAATAAAGAAAAGCGCCAACAGGCGCTTTTTTGATTGATTTTTGAAAATATGTGTGGTAACATAAAAGTATAGGGGGTGTTAAAATGAGGGCACTTAAATACTTATTTACAATAATTTCTTTCGCACTTGTTTTGCTTGCTTGTGCGTGTGGGAGCAATGATGCAACGGTTTGCCACCACGAAAATATAAAAACGGAAGATGCACAAAATGCAACCTGTTTAAAAAATGGCTTGACAGAGGGCAAAAAATGTCTTGATTGCGGTCAAATCCTCAAGGCGCAGGAGTCTATAAAAAAGATTGACCACAGCTATACGCTTGTAAAGACTACTCCAGCCTGCACAGGAGAGGGTGAGGCAACATATAAATGCGACGTATGTGGAGAGGAATATAAGGAAGCGCTTGAAAAAACAGCCCACGACCTTGAATTTTATATGCTTGTGTCAACGGTTAGCTGTGAGCTTGACGGACTTGAGGTAAACAGCTGTAAAAGCTGTGGACATAAAGAGGAAGTATTAACCTTAAAGCTTGGCCATATGCTTGGAGAGGCGACAAAGGAGATTATCGGCGGAAAAGAATATATGGTAAAATCGTGCTTGCGCGACGGATGTGATTATCAGGAGTTTGATAGGCTTAATGAAGACACCGATGATGATACAAATCCTGATGACAACCAAAAGCCTGAGCCTGAGCCGGAAGAGCCAACAGAATCAAAGCCGATTGACCAAGATATAACTGTAATTATCGAAAAAACAAGCGAATATATTATAGTTTATGAAAGAGGTAACGAGGCGCAAAAGGGATATGCCGAGGATTTATCGAAGCATATTAAAAATAAATACGGAGTCGAAATTCCCGTTTACCAATTTGGCGATGCATCATCAAAGCGCACGAAAAGAATAGTCATAGGTGAAGCGCACGCAAATGCAAAATTTCCGCTTGGCGATATAGAGAAAGCAGGGGACTTCACAGTTGACGTTGTAGAGGATGACCTTTTCCTTGTCGCATCAACCGAATATATGTATAAATATATGATTGACATAATAAAGAGGGATTTAATAACAGGCCAAAGCAAGGATGAGCTTTCGTTCAGCGCCGACTATCAGTACGTTTTCAGCCAAGGCGAATATAAGGATTTGAATTACGCAGAATATTTAAAGCTTAAGGACGGTAGCTTCACATATGAATCGCTTTTAAATATATTTGAAGCAAGAGTACACACAGCCTATGGCAATTTGCCGTATAGAATTTACGTGCCATCCGATTACGATAGCACAAAGGAGTACCCACTTATAACGATTTTGCACGGGGCGGGTGAGAGAGGCAACGACAACAAGAGCCAGCTCAAAAATTTAGTGGTTAATTTGTTCAACCAAAAGGATTCGAAATATCTCGATGCAATTATAATTTGCCCACAATGCCCAACTAACGAGCAATGGGTTGATACCCCTTGGGCAGAGGGAAGCTACAGCACGAGCAAGGTTTATGAATCGGACGAATTAAAGGCTGTTATTGATATTGTTGGTTCGGTTGGTGAGCTTCTTTCAACCGACAAGGCAAGCTACACCGTAATGGGTCTTTCAATGGGTGGCTTTGGCGCTTGGGATATGATAATGCGACACAACGACATCTTTTCAAAGGCGGTTTGCCTTTGCGGTGGCGCTGACCCGTCGCGCGCACCCGAGCTTATAAACGTTCCTATTTGGATTGTTCATAGCTCAAATGACAACATAGTTCCATATAGCGGAAGCGAGGAAATGTACAACGCAATTGTTGACGCAGGAGGAGAGAGTTGTATTTTTGAAACCAAGAGCAGTGGACATAACGTTTGGGGATATGCAGGAGATAGTGAGGATATTGCCAACTGGATATTCACTAAACCATGAAACTATTATAGTTAAAAACGCACACCGATTGGTGTGCGTTTGTTTATTTTAGCTTTTCTCTTTTCTCGGTCTTTGGAGATTTGATTAGATAGAATAAAAGTGCGAAGGCAAGACCAACCGCAATTGCGACAAGGAGGTCGAAAATAATTGTCAGAACGAATGTGATAATGAGGACGATAACGTCTGTTTTCGGTGCGGTTTTGCATATGTGGAAGAAGTGCTTATATTCGCACATATTGTAAGCAACCATCAAAAGAACGGCAGCAATAACGGGCATAGGGATATACGATGCAAGAGGCATAAGGAAGAGAAGAACAAGGAGCAAAACAATGGCGTGGACGATGCCGGAAATTGGAGAGCGGCCACCGTTTTTTACGTTTGCTGAGGTTCTTGCAATTGCGCCTGTTGCGGGGATACCACCGAAAAGACCAGACGCGATGTTTCCAAGGCCTTGTGCAATAAGCTCGGTGTTTGAATTGTGCTTGTCGTCTATCATTTTGTCGGAAACAACGCAGGAAAGAAGTGATTCGATTGATGCCAAGAGCGCGATTGTAAATGCACTTGGAATTAGTGAAACCACCTTGTCCATGCTGAATTCGGGGATTGTGAATTTAGGGAAGCCGGATTCTATTGTATAAAGGTCACCTATTGTCATAACGTCAAGCTTGCAAATTGCAACAATAAGCGCACCAAGAATAACAACTATTAGTGAACCGGGGATTTTTTTGCTAATCTTTGGCCACAAGAATAAAATTGCAAGTGCGACAGCGCCAACTATAAATCCAACGGGGTTAAATGTTGAAACGTTTTCTATTAAAGCCTCGATTTTTTCCATAGCCTCGATAGGCGATGCGCCACCAAATGACATACCGAAAAAGTCCTTCAATTGTCCGATAACGATGGTTACGGCAATGCCTGCGGTAAAGCCAACGGTTATTGTGGTTGGAATAAATTTAATTAGTGAGCCGATATGTAAAATTCCGAAAAGAATCAAAATAATACCTGCCATAATAGTTGCAATAATCAGTCCGTCAAAGCCCTCGGTTGCGATAATTCCGGCAACTATTGTTGCAAAAGCCGCGGTTGGACCTGAAATATTAACACGGCTGCCGCCGAAAAAGGAAATGACAAAGCCGGCAACGATAGCGGTATAAAGACCTTGTGCAGGCTCAGCGCCCGAGGCAATAGCCAAGGCGATAGAGAGCGGCAGAGCGATTATTGCCACGATAACTCCGGCAACTAAATCGTTTGTGAATTGTTTGCCATTGTAGCCCTTCAAGGATGTGAAGAGCTTAGGCTGAAAAGTTTTCATAAAGCACCTCGAATATACAAATGACGAAAATGTCGAATTTTATTAATAACGAGGATATTATACAGCGGCATATACATTTTGTCAATGTCTTTAATTAAGAATTAATTAAAATCTTGATTCGAATGAAAAAATCGGCTATAATTAAAATAATGAATCATCAAGGAGAACGGCATGAGATATTTAGATTACGTTAATATAAGGATGGGCACGGACTCGAAACCGGAGTTTTCAAGGGGGAACACACTGCCGCTTTGTCAGCTTCCCTTTGGAATGTGCGCGTTTTCCCCGCAAACTGATGTAAAAGAAAAGAACAGCGAGTGGTTTTATGACCCGAAATCTAACGAGATGGACGGAATAAGACTAACTCACCAGCCAAGCCCTTGGATTGGCGATTTTGGAACTTTACTTTTTTCACTCGACAAGAAAAAAGCGCACTTTGACACCGAAAAATCAGCACTTATGCCAAATTACATAAGCGTGTATTTTGATGGTCTTGGCGCAAGATTTGAAATTGCGCCAAGTGAGCGTGGCGGCATATTTAAAATTGAATTTGAAAACGAGGGCGGATATCTATATTTATCGAGCCCACACGGAAACACAGACTTTCGTTTAGATAACGAAAGCAAGGTTCTATACGGAACAAACGATTTCATTCGAAACGGAAACTGCAAGAATTTTAAAATGTATTTTGCAATATCTATTGACGATGCTGATTTTGTTGCGCCAGAAATAGAAAATGGCGTTGCAAAAATCAAGCTTTGCTCCAAAAAAGCCGAGGGACGTGTCGGAATTTCGTATATAAGCTACGAAATGGCACTGAAAAATCTTGAAAAAGAGCTTGGTGGCAAGAGCTATGTAGAGCTAAAGAGCGAGGGTGAAGAAATTTGGGATCAAAGGCTTGGCAGAATCACAATAGAATCGAGTGATGACGAGCAAAAAAGAATCTTCTATTCCTGTATGTATCGTGCGGTTTTGTTCCCAAATAAGGCATATGAAATTGATGATAATGGAGAAGCTATGCACTATTCACCATTTACTGGATGCGTGCACAAGGGAAAAAGATATACAAATAATGGCTTTTGGGATACATATCGCACATCATATACACTCTTTTCGATGATTGCAAGAGAAGAATTTGCCGAGATGCTTGAGGGCTTTGCCTCTGATTACGACGAGAGTGGATACTTGCCACGGTGGACAGCAATGGGAGAGGCTGGATGTATGCCAAGCACCTTGATTGACGCAGTAATTGCCGAGGCTGTTTGCCAAGGCATTGGCGACAAAAAGCTTCACGAGCGACTTTTTAATGGAATGCTTCACCACGCAAATATAGCTTCAAAAGATTTGCGCTTTGGCAGAAAAAACATCGACCAGTATCTAAAATTTGGATACGTTCCTTATGATTTTTCTGATGAGAGTATAAATTTATCGCTTGATTTTGCCTATGGTGACTGGTGCATTGCTAAGGTTGCTAAGAGCTTGGGCAAGGACGAAATAGCTCGCGAGTATTTTGAACGATCAGAGAATTATAAATTGCTTTTCGATAAGAAAACCGGATTTTTCCGTGCAAAAAGCTCACTCGGAGAGTGGAGAGAGGATTTTGACCCGTTTGTTTGGGGATATGACTACACCGAAAGCTCGGCTTGGCAAAATGTTTTCGGCGTTCCACACGCACTTGATGCAGTAGCAGAAATGCTTGGCGGAAAAGAAAAGGCAAGAGAAAAGCTTGACGAAATTTTTGACACTCCACCGAAATTTGTCTATGGTAGATATGGCGCAGAAATTCACGAAATGAGCGAAATGGCAGCGTGTGACCTTGGTCAATGTGCAATTTCCAATCAGCCATCGTTTACTATTCCGTTTCTTTATGCCTACTATGGAGATAAGAAAAAAAGCGATGATGTGATAAAAAAGATAACCAGGGAATATTTCACCCCCGACTCCTATCCGGGAGATGAGGATAACGGTTCTATGAGCGCTTGGTATATTTTTGCAACAATAGGAAAATACCCGACTTGTCCGGGCACCGGTGAGTTTACTGAAACGACTCCGCTTGTTAAAAATTATAAAATAAAAAAAGAGCAAGTTTAAGCTTGCTCTTTTCTTTTAGCTATTAAAGACTAAATGTTTCGTCATCGCTTGATTCGCCTAAATCAAAGGCTTCATCATCACTTGGTGCACCTAAGTCGAAGGTTTCATTTTCCTCGATGCCCTCACCTTGATCGGTTGGCGTGCCGGAAAGCGAAACATCAACAACGGTGTCAGCCATTAATTCAGCCAATGACTTATCCTCTGCTTGATTGTTAATAGTGAATTCCATTGTTTGCTCGTAGTCTCTGTTGATTGCCTCAACATAAGCCTCCCACGCGTTTGCGTTGTCTGGCTTAACCTCGTCAACGCTTGAATCTTCCTCGATTTCCTTTTGGAGATTCATTTCAATTGTGCGAGTATAGTCATTGTTCAAGGCGTCAACGTACGCAGTCCATGCTGCCTCGTCGTCACGAATTCCATTTTCATCAAACTCGACATCTGGCGGCAATTCGTCAACAAGATTCATATCGTGAAGCTGCTCGGAAACAGACTTGTTTGATGTTGCGTTGCCTTTCTTGAGTGTGTTGAAACGGAACTTGTAGCCAGCTGATTTGCTCTTTTTCTTTGTAAATGTGAAGATGAAGGTTAAAAGAACGCCGGCGATAAGCGGAATTGCTGCAAAAATAGCAATAAGAGTGATTGTAAATGTGCGCTTGGTTGTGTTGACTTTGATATTTAAAAGCGGAATAGTGAAGGAGAAGCTGTTGTCAACCTTTGGAATCTCCTCGAATATATCTGCACCACAGTCCTTACATTGGAAGCGTCTGATGCCCGCGTGCTCTGATGACGGCTCGGCAACTACAACGCCTTGGTCATTAATCTTCTTTGCGTGAACCTTGTCATTATATTTATCTCTGATCTCATATGGCTTTTCGTCGCCGCAAAGAGTGCATTTATAGATACCGGATTCGAAAACAGAGCAGGTTGCTGATTGCATAATTATTTGCTCACGCGTGTGTTGTAGCACAGGGCTAACAGCTTCAACCGGTGGCTCATATCTACAATCAAGACAAACGCGCTTAACCATACCCTCAACGCATGTGGGCTCAACAAGAATGGTTTCCTTATAATTGTGCTTTGCGTTCGATGCAGGAATGAAAGCGTTTAAGCGAGAGCCTATTGAAATTTCAACGGTGAAGCTATATGTCGAGCCGAACCTCGCTGTATAAGTGCCGGAAAGAGTATCACCCTCCTTACCACTTCCGGACACCTTCGTTAGTGTACAGGTGTAACCCGCGTGGGTAAGTGTTTTAAATGCACCATCTAATGTTGTGAGCGAAGCGGTTGATTTGCTTGTGATTCTTTGTCCGTTTTTATAAATAAGGAATTCGCCGTTTTCAAGAAGGAAAATTTCCCACTTGGTTTGGGATTCATCCCCAGGGAATGTAAACGTTGCAAAGCTTTCTGTCATTGGCTCAATCTTGCCACATTCACAAAGTCTTAATGTGTAGTATGGGTCTGTGCAGAAGTACGTGCCGCTTTTGATTGGATATTTAACAACTCCGGCTGCGTACATATGGTTGTTTTTGTCAATTGGAAGGTCGCCGCCAACCTCTTTTTTAACCTTGAGCTCGCAAACGGTACACATAAATCCGTCAAAGCCGTACTGCTGACATGTGGAAGGAACAACGTGCTCAATGTAATCGTGGTCGCTAAAGTGCATTACGAAATTATCTTGATATTCGGCAAAGCAACGCGAGCACTTGTTTAGGTCGTGTCCGTAGCTGATACAGGTTGATGGGATAGTGGTTTTAATATAATCGTGACCGGTATAAACGATTGGCATATCGGAGAACTGGTGATATCCACCCATGTTCGTTTTTGCCATGCCTAATTTAACGCCATTGTAAATCTCGTTGCCCTCGATAAAGATTTCTTTGATTCTATCCTTTGGGTCAACGGTAATTTCTGGGTCTAACGCAAAGGCGTAGTTGCTGATTTGTTCAACATTCTTGCCAATGGTGAGCGTGTTTTTGATAATAATGTTTCTAAACGCGCTGCTTCCAATCTTTTTTGCATTTAGTTCAAGATGATCAAAGCTAAGCTTGGTTTTTGCAGATTGCATAAACGCTTCTGTTCCAATATTACCGGTGATATATTCAACACCTGTGATTTTCTCAATGCTATTCATATTATAAAATGCATAGTCATTGACATTTACAATGGAAATTGGAAGAGCAACCTCTTTAAGGTAATAGTCGTTAACGAAGACGCCAACCTTGGTAGGTGTGTTGTTTGCGTTCATCATTTCACCATAAAGGTCGGTTGTTCCAAGAGGAACCTCAACAAAGAAGATTGATTCTGGTGAAATTTGCTTCTTTTCGCCATCCTCGTCAAGAGTGTAAACACTATCGACAGAGAAGGAGATGATTTTTGTTTTTAAGGTTTCATCAAATGAGTAAATATCAAGCGAAGGGATACGAACGGTTTTTTCTTCCTCGCCGTCCATATATTTAACTGTTACATAAACTGAGGATGGGTCTGGGAATGCGTACTCAAGTCTTTCGTAGTCACCTCTTGTACAATATGTTTTGTAACGAGCAGCTTGAGTTTCCTCAGGAGTATTTATAGGAGGTTGAACAAGCTCCATTCTGAAAGAGTGTCCAACGCCATTGGGGTACTCAACCTCGTAGAGCTGATTGCAGTAAATGCAACGATGAGTGAGCTTGCGAGGGGTATCGCAGTGGAAATGGTCTGTGTGATTAGTTAAGCTCAAGCATTGGCAGTGCGTGTGGTCTAATTTACACTCGCAGTGAACGTGGCTTGGGTCTGTTATGGCACAATTTTCATCGCAGTGCTGATGCGCGATTGTACATGTGCAGTGGTCGTGCAATTTGTCGCAGTCCTCATCGCAGGAAACGACATTTTGGGAAAGAGGACCTTGGTGCGCGCAGCCCTTGAAAACGAAGAATCCAGAGGAATCCTTCTCAAATTTGAAGTTGCTATTTATAAACAGCTCGGAAACATCCTTTGAGAATCGGCCTCCATAAATCAATGGGGTCATACGAACAGCGTTCTTTATAAACCCAACGTTTAAGGTAATGTCGCCACCGTAAATGTTGAGTGTGACAACATTGTTAGTATCTGGAATGATGTCCTCAAACATATATTCAGAGGAAGCAGAAACCTTAGCACCTTCGTAAATTTTAACATTTGCGTTTTCAAGTCCGTTAGAGCGGAGAAGCCTGCCGCAGTCAACCTCGCCGTGAATAGAAAGATTCAAGGCACCTGGGTTCTCAGAAATGTCGGTTTGAACCGATAAAAGGTTCATGTTTGTATCAATAGCAACGTTTTCCTTAACAACAAAGGTTAAGTTTTTAGCGCTTGCATCGGGGGAGACTGAAACGAGTGAGTTAACAAGGAAGTCGGCGTTTCCACCTGCTGTGTGGCTAATGGTAGATTTCGTAGCCGATGAGTTTGCAAAGATCACGCCGGAGTTTTGTCCGACAAAAGCGCCAACAGGAATTTCCTCGCCGGTTTCGGAATCATAAGAAGCCTCGGTTGTAAGAGAAATATTGTTGCCGTTTAGGTCGATGAAAAGAATCTTGTTGTTTGGTAATGTAATAGGAGAATCAAGTGAAATGCTTGATTTTAGCTTGACATATGTATATCCCTTTTGACAGTAGATAGGCAAGGATGCGCTAAGAGCGAACTCATCACCTTCTGCGCGATAAAGGGTTAAGTCCTCGGTTGGACGAATTTTTTGGCCGGGCTCGTAGAGGTTGCCCTCTTTGTCAAACCATCCATATATAACCCCACCGATAGAGTCATTCTCGTTAGGGTCTGGGAGCTCAAGCTCGCTGCCCTTCAAGATTGCCTTTTTATAAGAGGATGAGTTTTCGACGAATGTAATTTCCGCATAATTTTCGCCCGCAAAAGAAATTATAGTAAAGACGGTGGCAAGAAGCATAATAGCTACTAAAACCGTCGCAAGAATTTTAAAATGAGTCCTTTTCATAGTTTTCTCCTTCAATGTGGCACGCTTGAATTTGCAATTTGGCGCCACCTATACAACATAATTATACATCATTGACAAAATAAAGTCAATATAATATATAAAATTAATTATAATGCACAAAAAAGCCGACGGAAAAAGTCGGCTTATTTATCAAATTTTGGTGTGAAGAATGATGAGGCGGATGACTTTTCTTGTATATATCCGTCATAGCCAAGCTCAATGGCACGCGAAACCACAGAGTTATATTCAAAGGAGGTTACTCTCCTTTTTAATTCCTTAATTTCGCCATCATAAAAGTCGGGGGTGTATTGACTCATTAAGGAAAGCTTAAAGCTGGAAACATCGAAATCCTTGCTTATGTCCTCTAAAATTGCAATTGAATCGAGTCGGCATGAGGGCAAAACAAGGTGTCTTAAAATAACGCCCTCGGTCATTATTCCGTTTTCGTCAAAAACGCACCTTGGCTTAGCAAGCAGCATCCTTTGAAACGACGCCTTTGCATAACTATAATAATCCTTGCATTTTGAATATTTTTCTGAAAGCTCGGGTGAAAAATATTTGATGTCAACTAAAAAAACAGACACGTGGTCGGCTATTTTTTTAATTATTTCGGGTTTTTCATAGCCCGAGGTGTTATACACCACAGGGATTTTCAATTCGTTTTTTATAAGAGAGAGCGCCTCTATGATTTGCTCTGAAAAATGCGTTGGGGTAACTAAATTTATATTGTGTGCACCCCTCTTTTGTAAGTCGAGTATGGCATCTGCCAGCTCGGAGGCTGTATATTCCTTGCCAATACCACCATGGCTAATTTCTTTGTTTTGGCAATAAACGCATTTCAAAGGACAGCCACCAAAAAATATGGCACCGCTGCCGTTTGTGCCACTGATTGACGGCTCCTCCCACATATGTAGCATAATCTTTGAAATTATTATTTTATTGCCCGTGCCACAGAAGCCGTTCGATATTGAACGGTCGATTTTACATTCGCGTGGGCAGAGAGTACATTTATTCATTAAAAGCCACCAGCGGTTAATTTAATGATTTTTTTAATGTCGTCCGGTTGAACCTTCGCCTCTGTTGCAGCTCTGTTACGCTTGATTTCACCACATTTGCGACATTTATGTATAATAACATATCCTTTTTTAGGGTCTGGCTCTACCTTTATTGCGTCCATAACGCCCCCGCAAGGGTTTTGACGGTCGCCGGGCATAACATCGACGTGCTTAGATGCTAAGCATTTTGGACAATGATTTCTTGAGGTGTAGCCGAGAGGCAAAACCTCGTGCCCACAGTTCTCGCAAATAAAGCCGCTATCGTTTTTTGTAAATCTTTTGTTTTCCATATTACCTTACCAAATATGCAAATTAGTGCAAAACGGGAACAATCCCTCCGTCGCATTTAGCGACATATCCCTTTGCACAAGGGATGTGCTATTTTCCAACGCAGAAGCGGGAAAAGATTGCAGAAACAACCTCCTCGCTAACCTCACGCTTGTCAATCATATTAAGCTCACTAAGAGCGCTTTCTAAGGAAAAGCAAATAATGTCCGGCGTTTGACCGAAGAGAAGTGCTTCCTTTGCTTCAAGTGCTTTTTCAAGTGCCAACGCAACTGACGCAAATTGACGTGCGTTTGCCACAACAGCATCGCTTGACAGGTCTATTTCGCCGAGGTTGTACATCCTTTCAAGAACGCTGGCAAGCTCGTCCATTCCGGTCTGGTTTTTTGCGCTTAAACAAACTGTTTTTTGGCACCCTGTGTTGATTTTTTGCATAAATTCGGGGGATAGCTTGTTTTCCTTATCGCTCTTGTTTATTATGGCAATTGATGGCTTTTCACTCGCTAATTCGAGGATAAATTCATCCTCGCTTGTTTCCTTTTCTGACGAATCGAAAACGCAGAGAAGAAGCTCGGAGCTTTCCACCTTTTTTCTCGCTCTTTCGACACCTATTTTTTCAACAGTGTCAAAGGTTTCGTGTATGCCGGCGGTATCAGCGAGATTTAAGGTAACCCCTCCAACGCTTGCTGTGTGTTCAATAACATCACGTGTTGTTCCAGCAATGTCGGTAACGATTGCAAGCTCCTCACCAAGGAGCATATTGTAAAGTGAGCTTTTTCCGGCATTTGGCTTGCCAATAATTGCTGTCTTTATTCCCTCACAAACAGCGCGACCGGTTCTGTATGTGCCCTTTAGCTTATCAAGAGAGGAAATGACAAAATCAAGGCAGTCGTTGATTTCACCGATTTCAGCCTCGGAAATATCCTCGTCTGGGTAGTCAATGGTCGCATACGCATGTGAAATGCAATCAAGAATTTTTTCTCTGATTTTATCAACGCTTTTTGTTAGTGTTCCACGCGCTTGAGATGAAGAAAGGCGCAGCTGAGAGTCTGTTTTCGCATCGATAATTTGCCCAATTGCTTCGGCATGCGAAAGAGTCAGCTTTCCGTTGATATAGGCGCGCTTGGTAAATTCGCCAGCACCGGCAGGATATGCACCTGAGGCAAAAGCCGACTCGAGCACGGCTTGTGTAACGTAGAGTCCACCGTGACAGGCAATCTCACAAACATCCTCACCGGTAAATGAGGCAGGAGCCTTAAAGTAGGTGAAAACACCATCGTCAATTATTTCCTCACCGCGCAAAATGTCGCAGTAGTACGATTTGCGTGGCTCTATATTGCTTGATTTTAGGCGGAGCATTTTTTGGGCAATTGAGAGAGCCTCATCACCGCTGATTCTGATTATTGCAACACCACCCTTACCCTTAGCGGTGGAGATTGCAGCAATGGTTTTATTTAACATAAATAATTCCTTTTTAACTGTAGTTTTCTAAAAAAGTGCCACCCCGTGTCTATTTTTTCTCGACTATAAAGAAGTAAGGAGATGTGGGCGAGTTGATGATTTGAAACCTTGAAATGCTCATTTCAAAACGGCTTATTGTTTTAAAATATTCCTCGAGCATAAGACCCTCAAGATAGCCCTCCTCGTGACCGGGATAAACGGCGATTAGCAAAATTCCGTCGCTATCAAGCATTGAAATTGCGTTTTGGACGGCAGGCAGAGTAGTTTCACGCTTGGTGGTGAGGGCTTTGTTGCCAGCCCCAGGTAAATAACCAAGATTGAACATGCCAGCCTTGATTTTCTTATCAATGTAATTTATTGCGTTGTGGTGCGAATCTAAAATCAAGGTGTAGTTTTCGGGACAACCCTCTTTTTTTAAAGTTTGCTTGGTGCTTTCAAGGGCGCTTTCTTGAATATCAAAGGCGAAAACATGACCACTTTTTCCTACTGTTTTGGATAGAAAAGCAGTGTCGTGCCCGTTGCCCATAGTGAAGTCGGCACAAATGTCACCCTCCTTTAGGTGCGACAAAATGAAGCTTTTTTGCAAGGTTAATAGGTCGGTCATTTTAGTCTCCTTTGTTTTTGTTCTCATACGAAAATTATACCTCTATATTTAATCTTTGTCAAGTTTTAAATATTTCTTGACAAAATTATATAATAATGTTAGAATGTATGTGTTTTTAGAATGTCTTGGAGGATTTTTACTATGAAATGGACTTCACTAAATGATTTAAGAGAGAAATATCTTGCGTTTTTTGAGAGCAAGGGACACCTTCGTCTTGGCAGCTTTTCGCTCGTTCCAAATAACGACAAGTCACTTCTATTGATAAACTCAGGTATGGCACCGATGAAGAAATTCTTTACCGGTGAGGTTACCCCACCATCAAAAAGAGTTACCACCTGCCAAAAGTGTATAAGAACACCTGACCTTGAAAGAGTTGGTCACACAGCTCGTCACGGTACATTCTTTGAAATGCTTGGTAACTTCAGCTTTGGTGATTACTTCAAGGAAGAAGCAATCGAGTTTGCTTGGGAATTTTTAACCAAAACACTTGAAATTGACGGCGATTTGCTCTGGCCATCAATTTATGAAAATGACGAGGAAGCGTATGATATTTGGGTTAACAAAATTGGTGTAAACCCTGCGCACGTTGTTCGTCTTGGTAAGGCTGATAACTTCTGGGAGCACGGCTCTGGCCCTTGTGGTCCTTGCTCCGAGATTTACTTTGACCGTGGAATCAAGTATGGCTGTGGTTCGCCTGACTGCAAGCCTGGATGCGATTGCGACAGATACATGGAAATCTGGAACAACGTGTTCTCACAATTCAACAACGACGGACAAGGCAACTATACAGAGCTTGCACAAAAGAACATCGATACCGGTATGGGTCTTGAGCGTCTTGCTTGCGTTATGCAAGGTGTTGACAATATGTTTGAGGTTGACTCGGTTAGAAAAATCCTCGACACTGTGTGCGAAATTTCGGGTAAAACATACGGTGATAATGCAGAAAACGATATATCAATTCGTGTAATTACCGACCATACAAGAAGCGCTATGTTTATGATTTCCGATGGCGTTATTCCTTCAAACGAGGGTCGCGGATATGTTCTTCGTCGTATCATTCGTCGTGCTTGCCGTCATGGTAAGCTACTCGGCATAGAAAGACCTTTCCTTGTGGATATGTGCGAGGTTGCTATCGGCGAGAGCAAGGACGGATATCGTGAGCTTGAGGAAAAGGCGGATTATATTAAGAAGGTGCTCGCGCTTGAAGAGGAGCGCTTTGATGCAACAATCGACCAAGGTCTTTCAATCCTTGAAAATGTAATAAAGGAAGCAAAAGAATCAGGCAAGAAGGCTATTGACGGCGCTGATGCGTTTAAGCTTTATGATACATTCGGCTTCCCAATTGACTTAACTCGCGAAATTGCTGAGGAAAATGGACTTGACACAGATATGGACAAGTTTACTGAGCTTATGCAGGAGCAAAAGCAGAGAGCAAGAAGTGCGCGTGCAAACATCAGCGGTTGGCAAGACAAGGAAAAATCACTTGAGCTTCCAAAGACCAAGTTTGAGGGCTACACAACACTAAATGCAAGTGGCAAGGTTATCGCTATTATTGACGAAAACGGAGAGAGCGTTGAATCAGCCTCCGAGGGAGAATGCTCAATTGTTCTTGACGCTACATCCTTCTATGGCGAGGGTGGTGGACAGGTGGGCGACACCGGTACACTTTCAAACGATGGTGTTGAGATTGAAGTAGTTGATACTAAAAAATCAGACGGTGTATATATTCATATGTGCAAAATTGCAAGTGGTGAGGTTAAGGTAGGCGATACCGTTAACTGCCAGGTTGACAAGGCAAGAAGAAATGCAATCGCGAGAAACCACTCGTCAGTTCATATGCTTCAAGCAGCTTTACGTGAGGTGCTTGGCACACACGTTGAGCAAGCCGGCTCTTATGTTGATGAAAGAATTGGTCGCTTTGACTTTACTCACTTCCAAGCACTTACAAAGGACGAAATCAAGCGCGTTGAAGCTCTTGTTAATGAAGCAATTTTGTCAGGAATTTCTGTTGATACAGTTGAAACAGATATAGAAACCGCACGTAAAAACGGTGCTATGGCTCTCTTTGGCGAGAAGTATGGCAAGGTTGTTCGTATGGTTAAAATGGGAGATTTCTCAACCGAGCTTTGTGGTGGTACTCACCTTGATAATACCGCAAAGGCTGGTATGTTTAAGATAATTTCAGAAATCGGTGTTGCTGCCGGTGTTCGTAGAATTGAGGCAACAACAGGCTATGGCGTTCTTTCCCTTCTTGAAAACAAGGAAGCACTTCTTGAAAAGACGGCAAGTGAATTGAAATGCCAAAATGTAAACGATATCGCTAAGCGCGCGGGAGCAGTTAACGAAGAGGTTAGAGCCTTGAAGCGCGAGATTGAGTCACTCAATTCCAAGATGGCTTCCTCTCGTGTAAACGATTTAATTGCTTCTGCTAAAAGGGTTGGCGCATTCAATGTTATTACCTGCGACTTGGGTGATATGGGCGCAGATGCTGTTCGTTCACTCGGAGACGTTATCAAGGACAAGGACGCAAACGCAGTTGCAGTATTTGCAATCCATTCTGGCGAAAAATTAAACTTTATCTCAGTTTGTGGTAAGGATGCTGTTAAAAATGGTGCACACGCAGGAAAAATTCTTGGCGAGGTTAGTGCAGTAACAGGTGGTAAGGGCGGCGGACGTCCTGACAGCGCTATGAGTGGTGGCAAGGAAATTGCCAAAATCGGCGAGGCTTTAAATCTTGTAGAGAGCTTGCTAAGCAAATAAACAATCCCTCCGCTTCGCAAAAGCTCAGCACCTCCCTTTACACAAAGGAGGCACGCGAGGCGCTTGCACTCGTTGAAACACTACTTAAATAAAATTAAGGCACGGAAAAATCCGTGCCTTTTGCTTTATTTATCTTGTGGAAGCTTTATTTCTCCCTCTGCGTTTTCAAATTCTTTAATTGCCTGTCTTATGAGAAATAATATTTCTCCATTTGCAGAGCGACCATAGTATTTTGAAATATAGTGGAGCTTGTAGTGTAGTTCCTTGTCAACCTCTATTCCTAAATGCTTGTTATCTTTGTTTCTCATAAACACCTCAAAAATCTTAATCTAAGTATATTTTAAGATTATTTTGTGCTATAATGTTGTTGGTATACTTAAAATGAGTATACCAAATTTGTTATACGAGGAAGATGTTTATGAATTGTACGTTTTTGGACATAGAGATGCGCCGAGCAATATAAAATCAAATCTTGAGAGGGAAATTATGAGTCTTTCGAACAAAGGTGTCAAACATTTTTATGTTGGAAACAATGGGAATTTTGATTTTTTAGTACAAACGACACTGAATAAATTGGCTAATCAGAATCCTAATGTGAAATATAGTATAGTTTTGTCTCATATAAGCGAAACGGCTTTAAACGGCGAGCAAGAGAAAACCGTTTTTCCTGAGGGACAGGAGCTGGCTCTTCCAAAATTCGCTGTTTCCAAAAGAAATGAATGGCTTTTAAAGAATTCATCGGTCGTAATTGCATACGTAATAAATCACTCTTCAAATTCTTATAGAATTATAGAAAAGGCAAGAAGAAAGGGGCTTAAAATTATCAATTTGGCAGAAACGTAAAATCACACGCTTTGTTTTATCAATGTAAGAAATTTTTTACATTTAATATATAATATACCCTTTACTTTTTAGGTAAATTATGCTAAAATAATGTAAAATGGGTTAGAATGGGGTTTTAGGTAAACACATCCTAATCCAAAGAGCAAAAAAGGAGTGAAAAAATGGGCAATTCAATGTTTTTATTTGCAGCTGAGGGCGAAATTCACTGGGCAATCGTGTGCCTTATAGGTGTTTCGGTTGTGTTTCTCGGTCTTGCTTGCATTATCGGTCTTGTTGAGCTTATGACATTTGTCTGCAACAGGATTTTAGAAAAGGGCGACAAGAAAAAGCCAAGCACAAAAGCTCCATCGGTGGCTAAACCAGCACCAAGCGGTGTGACTCAAAACCGTGGAGAAACTTTGGCAGCAGTTTGCGCTGCAGTTGCAGAGGAAGAGGGTACGGACATTTCCGCTATCCGCGTTATCTCATTTAAAAAGTTATAATTTGAAAGGAAATATATAGAAATGAAAGCATACAAGGTTAATGTTAACGGAAATGTTTATGAAATCACTTTAGAGGTTATTGACAAGGCTGATATTAAAGCTCCAGCAGCACCAGCTCCTGCAGCAGCACCAGCTCCAGCGGCAGCACCAGCTCCTGCCGGCGCACAAACAATTTCAGCTCCAATGCCTGGTACAATTTTGAAGGTTAATGTTTCAAACGGTCAAGCTGTAAAGAAGGGTGATGTTCTCATGATTCTTGAGGCTATGAAGATGGAAAACGAAATTTTAGCTCCAAACGACGGTACAGTTTCTTCAGTTGGCGTTGCACAAGGTGCAAGCGTTGAGGCTGGAACAGTTCTTTGCTCACTCAACTAATTTAGGAGGCAACTCTAAATGGAAAAGGTACTTAATGCGTGTCTCGACTTTTTAAAGAGCACGGGTGTAGGTCAAGCTATCACAAATGGCGAATGGAAATGGATGATAATGATTCTTATCGCTTGTGTGCTTTGCTACCTTGCTATTGTTAAAAAATTCGAGCCGTTACTTCTTTTACCTATCGCAATAGGTATGTTGCTCACAAACTTGCCTGGCGCAGGGGTTTACCACGAGGAGCTATTCTCGGGTGGACATATCCATTGGGAAATGTTTATGCAAGATGGCTTTGCCGCGGGACTAATTGATATACTTTATCTCGGCGTTAAGCTCGGTATTTATCCTTGCTTAATCTTTATCGGTGTCGGCGCAATGACCGACTTTGGTCCACTTATCGCAAATCCAAAGAGCTTGTTCCTTGGTGCGGCGGCACAAATTGGTATTTTTGCTACATTTGCTGCGGCTATTGCATTCTTTGACCCGGCAGAGGCGGCTTCGATTGGTATTATCGGTGGCGCAGACGGTCCAACAGCTATCTTTGTCACATCTAAGTTAGCGCCTCATCTCCTTGGTCCTATTGCAGTAGCAGCTTACTCGTATATGGCGCTGGTTCCGGTAATTCAGCCGCCGATTATGAAGCTTCTAACAACCAAGAAGGAAAGAGCCATCAGAATGGACTCACTCCGTCCAGTTTCAAAGAAGGCAAAGATTATTTTCCCAATAGTAATTATTGTATTCTGTGCACTCTTAGTTCCTGATGCAGTTGCACTTGTTGGTTGCTTGATGTTTGGTAACCTACTACGCGAATGTGGTGTTGCTGAGCGTCTATCTAAGACTGTTCAAAACGAGCTTATGAATATAGTAACAATATTCTTAGGCGTTTCAGTTGGTGCAACAGCAACAGCAGCAACCTTCCTCTCACTAAAGACAATCCTTATTATTGTAATGGGTGTTATCGCATTTGGTGTTGCGACAGCAAGTGGCGTTCTCATTGCAAAGCTAATGAACCTATTCTTGCCAAAGGGCAAGAAAATCAACCCACTTATTGGTTCAGCAGGCGTTTCTGCAGTTCCAATGGCGGCGCGTGTTTCACAAAAGGTTGGACAAGAGGCAGATCCTGGCAACTTCCTCCTTATGCACGCAATGGGTCCAAACGTTGCAGGCGTTATCGGCTCTGCAATTGCGGCGGGTGTGCTTATTTCACTCGTAGGTTAAAATCCACAGGGTAACACATTAAGGCATAAGCATAAACCACACAGAAACATAAAATAACGCAAAGCGTTAATTGTTTGAGATAAAATAATGTTGAAAAACTTCGTTTTTCTTCTTAATTGTGGTTTATTATCGTCGTTTAATGAACTCTCGACGTACAAAGTACGCCTTCGGTCGCAAACAACGATTTCTGCTCTTAATCTGTCAACCCTAATATAAACGAAAGGTAATAAAATGGCTAAAAAAGTTTTAATTACAGATACAATACTTCGCGATGCACATCAATCTCAAGCTGCTACCAGAATGAGAATTGAGGATATGCTCCCAGCTTGTAAGGCGCTTGACGAGGCAGGCTATTGGTCGCTCGAGTGCTGGGGTGGAGCAACATTTGACTCATGTATGCGTTTTCTTGGTGAAGACCCATGGGAAAGATTACGTGCGCTTCGTCGCGCGATGCCAAATACAAGACTCCAAATGCTTCTTCGTGGTCAAAACCTTTTAGGCTACAAGCACTATGCTGACGACGTTGTTGAGGAGTTTGTTAAGAAATCAATCGAAAACGGTATCAATGTTGTTCGTATCTTTGACGCACTAAACGATGTTAGAAACATCGAGGCTGCAATGAAGGCAACAAAGAAATATGGTGGACACGTTGAGGCGGCTATTTCTTATACAGAAAGCCCAGTTCACAATCTTGAATACTTTGTTAAGCTCGCAAAGGAGCTTGAAAACAGAGGTGCTGACACCATCTGCGTTAAGGATATGGCTAACTTGCTTTTACCTTACGACGCATACGAATTGGTTAAGGCATTAAAGAAGGAAATAAAGGTTCCAATTCACCTTCATACCCACAATACAACCGGTACAGGTGATATGACATACCTAATGGCAATTCAAGCTGGCGTTGACATTATCGACACTGCCTTGTCCCCACTTGCAAATGGTACATCACAGCCATCAACCGAGGCTATGGTTGCTACCCTCCAAGGCACAGAGTACGACACCGGAATTGATTTAAATAAGCTTTCCGATGTTGCTGCGCACTTCCGTGAGGTTGCGAAAAAGCTCAAGGAGCAAGGCTCACTTGACCCTAAGGTATTAAATGTTGACCCTAACACACTTCTATACCAAGTACCAGGTGGAATGCTTTCAAACCTTATATCACAATTAAAGCAGGCTAAGGCAGAGGATAAGTATTACGAGGTGCTTGCCGAGGTTCCAAGAGTTAGAAAGGACTTCGGTTACCCACCACTTGTAACTCCTACAAGCCAAATTGTTGGCTCACAGGCTGTGCTTAATGTTCTTTCAGGCGAGCGCTATAAGATGGTAACTAAGGAATCCAAGGGACTTTTGAAGGGCGAATACGGCCGTGTTCCTGGTGAGGTTAACGAAGAGGTTAGAAGGAAGGCAATAGGTGACGATGAAATTATCGAGTGCCGTCCCGCTGACTTAATCGCCCCTGAGCTTGAAAAGTATAGAGAAGAAGCAAAGGACTTAGCAAAATGCGACGAGGACGTATTATCATACGCACTCTTCCCACAGGTTGCAACAAAGTTCCTTAGCGAAAGAAACAAGCCAAAGGCTGACCCAAATGCAGTACGTGAGCTTTTTGTTGAAGACTTAGGAAACTAATAAAAATAAAAGACACCCAAAAGGGTGTCTTTTTTATATAATAATTTGTGCGCACAGTCGGGGGCCTTCGCCCTTACAGAAATTGTTATTTGTTTTCATCAAGCTCCTCTAAAAAGGCCTTATAAGAAAAATCGCTGACCATATCAAAATCAGATTTTGAAAGGGAAACCGAACCGATTCGTACACCATCAGGAGAGCAAGAGCGCTTTATGGCTCCTTTGTGCAAAGGGAGCTGTCAGCGTAGCTGACTGAGGGATTGCTGAACCAACGAGTCAATGTGCCTACAAATTGCATTGAAGTTGTGCCAAATTTCGCGGTTTGGTATCCTTATAACTTGTATATTGTACTTTGAAAGCTCAATATCGCGAGTTGCATCGGCTTTTGCATTTTCTTCTTCGCCGTGCTGCGAGCCGTCAAGCTCTATAACAAGCTTTGCTTTTGCACAGTAAAAATCTACAATGTACCCATCTATTATTTTTTGTCGAATAAATCTTACAGGATAGGTTCGTAAAAAATCATACCATAAGTGCTTTTCTTCGTCGGTCATGTTTTTGCGTAGTTCTTTTGCAAGAGGAACAATAAACTTGTTGTGACGACCACTCACTTCAATCCCTCCACCACAAGTGGTCCCCCTCCCTTTGCACAAGGGAGGCTGGAATCAAGCTCCTCTAAAAAAGCCTTATAAGAAAAATCGCTGACCATATCAAAATCAGATTTTGAAAGGGAAACCGAACCGATTCGTACACCATCAGGAGAGCAAGCTCTTTTGAATTGCTGGGTAAAGAATCTTTTTATAAATACGGTTAGCCATTTATAAATTGTTTTTTCGCTATATTTGCCGTCAAAGGCATAGAGCGCTAAGCGATAAATTTTAGATGGAGCAAATTTTTTGCCAACAAAATTATAAATGAAGAAATCGTGCAGCTCATAAGGGCCAACTATATCCTCTGTCTTTTGCTCAATCTCGCCGTTTTCCTTGGCAGGCAAAAGCTCAGGAGAAACCGGTGTATCTAAAATATCCAAAAGAATATTCTTTACGTTTTCCTCTGTGTTTTGGGCAAAATGTGCCACCACGTGTCTAATTAACGTTTTTGGAAGCGCTGAATTTACATTGTACATTGACATATGGTCGCCATTATAGGTTGACCAGCCAAGCGCAACCTCGGAAAGGTCGCCTGTGCCGACAACAAGGGCGCCCAAGGAGTTAGCCACGTCCATAAGAATTTGCGTGCGCTCTCTTGCTTGTGCATTTTCATAAACGACATTGTGGTTCTCCTCGTCGTGACCAATGTCCTTGAAGTGAACGCGAGTCGCTTCGAAAATATCAATTTCCTTAAGGGCGACACCAAGAGCTTTGCAAAGCTCAGTGGCATTTGACTTTGTACGATTAGTTGTGCCAAAGCAGGGCATAGTAATAGCAGTAATTTTGTTTCTGTCCCAGCCGAGATAATCGGCACATTTAACGCATACTAAAAGTGCAAGGGTGGAGTCAAGCCCACCGGAAATTCCAAGCACCATACCGCTTGAATAGGATGCAGTCAGTCTTTTGGCAAGGGAGCGTGACTGCATTGTGAGAATTTTCTCACATCTATTTGCTAATTCTTCCTTGCCCTTCGGAAAAAAAGGATGGCTTGACACCTTTCGAGTTAAGGATGTTTTTGTTAATTCAAGCTTGAAATTGACAGAGGTTAAGGCTGGGTTAGACTCATACTTTGAAAGTCTTTTGCTCGCCAAGTAGTTTACATCAATTTCAGACACACAGTCGCCTGTTTTTGACTGAAAAGGCTTACTTTCTGCCAAAATTTCTCCATTTTCCACAATCAAATTGTGGCTTGAGTATATATTTTTTGAGGTTGATTCAGTTTCGCTTGGATTAGAAACAATATAAGCGGAAGCCGTTGCGTAGGATTTGGAAGTGAACGAGGCACGTCTCATTTCGTCGCTTGTAACAAGCTCAAAGGAAGAAGAGGGGTTAACTATAACAGTTGCGCCAAGCTCGGAGAGGAAAAAGCCCTTTGGCGATGGGGTCGAAACAGCATCCCCGACAACAACACCAATTGTTAAGTTGGGCATATTGGAGGCAGAGAACAATATGTCCGTTCCAAGAGGATATTTTTCACCATTCAAGGTGATGTAATCCTTCAAAAACGGCATTTTGCCAATCTTCGGAACAACACCTAAAATCTCGCCTGATTTTATTGCAATAGCACAGGAATATACTGTTCCGCTATATGAAAGAGGTGCACCAACAAAAACCAAAACATCGCTATCCTTAGTTGCGAATTTGATGTTTGAAAGCTCCTTTTCGCAAGCGCTTAATATAACGCTGTTATTTGACATATCTCCAATGGTGACGCCGGTTAAAGAAAGCTCTGGCAGAACAAGAATTTTTACACCCTCGCCCTCGGCTTTTTTTATTTCCTTTATAATTTCCGATTTGTTAAAGGCGACATTTCCTACCTCAATGCTTGGGGAAACGGCCTTAACCTTGATAAATCCGTCCTTCATACTTCCTCCAATTTTAAAAAAGTACTTGAATTTTCATTTCATTTACTTTATTATATAATTATATTAGCGAAATTTCAACAAAAATCTTTAAAAGGGAGATTTTTTATGAATATTAGTGAAAGAAAGCTGACACTTCTTTGCGATTTTTACGAGCTAACAATGGCTCGTGGCTATTTCAATAGTGAAATCAAAAACAAAATTGCATACTTCGATGTTTTCTTCCGTCGCGTTCCTGATGGTGGTGGATATGCAATCGCTGCCGGACTTGAAAGTGTAATTGAATATATAAAATCCTTGAAATTTGAGGATAGCGATATTGAATATCTCCGCTCGAAGGGTATATTTGACGAGGAATTTCTATCTTATTTGAAGGGCTTTTCCTTTACTGGCGATATTTGGGCAGTGCCTGAGGGTACGGTTGTTTTTCCAAACGAGCCCATTATGATTGTTCGCGCCCCTTTGGTTGAGGCGCAGTTTATCGAAACCTTTGTGCTTTTGGCACTCAACCACCAAAGCCTGATTGCAACCAAGGCATCGCGCATTGTAAGAGCGGCACAGGAAAGAGCCGTTTCCGAGTTTGGCGCTCGTCGTGCGCATGGAGCAGATGCATCCGTTTATGGCGCACGTGCTGCATATATTGGTGGTGTTAATTCAACCTCGTGCGTTCTTGCCGACAAAATGTTTGGCGTGCCAGCGGGGGGAACAATGGCGCACTCTTGGGTTCAAATGTTTGATACCGAATATGAGGCATTTGAAACATATTGTAGGCTATACCCAAAGGCACCAACGCTTTTGGTTGACACATATGATGTATTAAAAAGTGGAGTTCCGAACGCAATAAAGGCTTTTAAGGCAGCTTTAAGTGAAGAAGAACAGAAAAGCTGTGCAATCAGAATAGATTCCGGCGACCTTACGTACCTATCTAAAAAGGCGAGAAAAATGCTTGACCAAGCAGGGCTTACTCACTGTAAAATAGTTGCATCAAATGCGCTTGATGAGTATCTAATTCGCGACTTACTTTTACAGGGCGCGCCGATTGACGTTTTTGGCGTTGGTGAACGACTTATAACTGCGAAAAGCGAGCCTGTTTTTGGCGGGGTTTATAAATTGACTGCTATCGAGGACGAAAATGGCAACATAACTCCAAAAATTAAGATTAGTGAAAATGCAATAAAGATAACAACACCGAATTTTAAAAATCTTTATCGCTTCTATTCGAAGGAAACAGGCAAGGCAGAGGCGGATTTGTTAACCGTTTACGACGAGGAAATAAACGAAAACGAGCCATATGAGCTTTTCGACCCTAACCACGTGTGGAAAAGAAAGACTATGGAAAATTACACCTTGCGCAAGCTATTGGTTCCTGTTTTTAAAAATGGTGAGTGCGTTTACCAAACACCTACCGCTATGGAAATAAGAAGGAATTGCCAAAACGAGCTTTTTACAATGTGGGATGAGGTTTTGCGCTTTGAAAACCCACACAACTATTATGTTGACCTTTCAGAAAGGCTGTGGCAAGAGAAAAATGCGCTTCTAAAAAGTGCAAAAAGCAAGAGGTAATTTTTTAAAATTAGCGCTAAATGGCGCATAGATTGGATTTAAAAACTTGAAAAACACATTTAAAATTTTGGCACTTGGCGACGTTTGTGGGCCAAGAGCAACAGAGTATTTATCAAAAAATCTTTGGGCGCAAAGAAAAAAATACGGGGCTGACTTGGTAATTGTCAATGGCGAAAATTCAGCCGAGCCAAATGGAATTGACAAAAACAGCGCAAAAATGCTCTTTGAAGCGGGCGCAGACGTTATAACAACCGGCAATCACGTTTTTAGAAAGACAAGTGTTTTTTCTTATCTTGATGATGAAGAAAACATTCTTCGCCCGCTCAATTTTCCGTCTGAATGTCCGGGTCACGGAGAAACGATAATTAAAATCAACGGCTACAAAATTTTGGTTCTAAACGTGATGGGGCAGGCTTATTTAGATGTTGGAGAGTCACCCTTTGAAGCAGTTGAAAAGGCGCTTTTGAGAAACAAAGGAGAATATGATTTTTGCGTGCTCGATATTCACGCCGAGGCAACGGGAGAAAAGAAGGCAATAGCTTATAATTTTGCTGACAAAATCGCAGTTGCTTTTGGCACACACACCCATGTTCAGACAAACGATGCTCAAATTCTAAACGGCTCCTGCGCCTATGTTACCGATCTTGGTATGTGTGGAGCAGAGGATAGTATTTTGGGCGTGAAAAAGGAAGCCGTTATTTACAAATTAAAAACAAAAATGCTATCAAAATTCGATTTTGCCGAGGGTGAGATTGAAGCACAGGGCGCAATTTTTGAAATTGATTTAAATACTTTCAAGCCAACAGGCTGTGAGCTTATAAAATTTAAGGGAGAAACAAGATGAAAACAACACAACTTTTAAGCTATATTCAAAACAAGGGGGCAGATAATGCGCTCTTGCGTATTTATGGTGAAGAAAATCTTTGCGCGCAAAGAGAAAGATATATTGGCGCAGTAAAAGAGTTTTATGAAAATTATGGTGAGCGCGAGGTTAGTGTTTTCTCCGTTCCCGGAAGAAGTGAGCTTTCTGGTAACCATACTGACCACAACCACGGTAAGGTAATGGCAGGCTCAATTGACCTTGATATTATCGCTATCGCATCAGAAACAGATGACGGAGTTATAAGAATTAAAAGCCAAGGCTTTCCTGAGGATGTTGTCAATATAGAAACATATAAAACACCAAACGAAATGGACTTTTTTAAGTCAAGCGCGTTAATTGCTGGCATGTCCCGTGCTTTTGAAAATTATGGTGCAAAAACAGGTGGCTACGTTGCATATACCACCTCAAATGTGTTTAAGGGCTCAGGACTTTCATCCTCTGCTGCATTTGAGGTTATGGTTGGAAATATTTTGAACTATTTCTATAATGACGGAGAGGTTGATAATGTCGAGATTGCAAAGATGGCGCAATACTCTGAAAACGTTTTCTTTGGCAAGCCTTGCGGACTTATGGACCAAATGGCGTGCGCCGTTGGTGGCTTCGTTTACATAGATTTTGAGGATACTAAAAATCCAATAATTGAAAAGATTCCATTTGACCTAAGCGGCGCAGGATATGCACTTTGTATAGTTAATACAGGTGGCAACCACGCAGACCTAAACGATGACTATGCTTCCGTTCCTTATGAAATGAAGAGTGTTGCAAGGTTTTTCGGCAAGGAATATCTAAGACAACTTGACAAGGAAGCTGTACTTTCAAACGTAGAAAAGCTACGCGAGGCAACTGGTGACCGCGCAATTTTACGTGCAATCCACTTCTTTAACGAGAACGAAAGAGTAACAACGCAAGCAGATGCTTTGCGCGCTGGCGATGTTTCAAAATTCCTTGAATACGTTATAAAATCAGGTAATTCCAGCTTTATGTACCTACAAAACGTGTTCACCACAAAGAATGTAAGCGAGCAGGGTCTTTCCTTGGCACTTGCAATAACAGACTCCACCCTTAACGGTAAGGGCTGTGCATACAGAGTTCACGGTGGTGGCTTTGCTGGAACAATACAAGCATTTGTTAAGACTGAATATGTAGAAGAATATAGAAAAGCAATTGATGGCGCATTTGGACAGGGTGCTTGTCACGTGTTAAGAATCCGTCCAGACGGCGCAATAAAGGTTCTCTAATGGCTGATTTTACAAGCAAGCTAATAATGGTTGCCGAGCAAAATGAAGTAACCAAGGGTATAATTGCCGAGGCAAGCGCGCAGAAATTAGAAGCTTTAACCTCTCATATGCTAAAGGTCAACGAGCATCTTAATTTAACAGCCATTCGTGATGAGGATGGGGTTATACTAAAGCATTTGGTTGACTCATCAGCCTGCGTGCCATATATACCTTTTGGTGCGAAGGTGGCAGATGTTGGCTGCGGTGGAGGCTTTCCAAGCCTTGTAATTGCAATTTTGCGCGAGGACGTGTCTGTTTTTGGCGTTGACAGTGTAGCAAAAAAGGTTAAATACGTGGATGAAACAGCACATCTTTTGGGGCTCGACAACGTGTCCGTTTCCAGTCGTCGCGCGGAGGAGCTTGGGCAGGACAAAAAATATAGAGAAGCCTTTGATATTGTAACTGCTCGCGCTGTTGCTCGACTCAATATTTTGTGTGAGCTTTGCGTTCCTCTTTTAAAGG
Organism: Clostridia bacterium; assembly: GCA_017420755.1. Classification (GTDB taxonomy): domain Bacteria; phylum Bacillota; class Clostridia; order Oscillospirales; family CAG-272; genus RGIG2000. The sequence goes on from JAFQOG010000044.1 coordinate 63,653, forward strand.
TTGGTGGCAAATTTATCGCAATGAAGTCCTTAACAACCGAGGAAGAGCTCGAGGAAGCAAAAAATGCAATTTTGCAGGTCGGGGCAGAGGTGAAAAGTGTCGATAGATACACCTTGAAAAATGACACAGAGATTCTTGATAGAACTATAATAGTTATTGAAAAGGTTAAGCAAACTCCCTCAAAATACCCAAGAAACAACTCGCAAATAGCTAAAAAACCGCTTTAACACGGGCGGTTTTCGGCTTTTCTAAGTATAATTATAAAAAAACATAATTTTTTTTGCAAAAATTCACAATTTATTCATAATCATATGATACAATAAACTATATTTTTTATTTTATCGCTTTAAAGTGCTAAAGTGAAATGGCAAATATGCCGTTATCACCACTGAAAGGAGGCAATTATGCCAACCGCAAAAAAAGAATTAACAAAAATTACACCTCAGCTTATGTCATATGTTGACCTTTGCTCAGCCAATACGACAATTGAGCCAGAGCAATATATTAAATTTGATGTTAAAAGAGGACTTCGTGACGTTAATGGTAAGGGCGTTGTTGCTGGTCTTACTGCTATTTCAGAAATTAACTCCTTTGAGAATTTGCCAGATGGCACGAGAATCCCAAAGGATGGTGAGCTTTTCTATCGTGGCATTAGCATCAATGACTTAGTAAACGGATTTTTGGACGATGACCGCTTCGGCTTTGAGGAAACAATTTATCTTCTTTTGTTCGGTCAGCTTCCAACTGCCGAGGAGCACAAGGAGTTTTGCGACCTTTTGACAAAATATCGCTCACTTCCTAAAAACTTCGTTCGTGACGTTCTTATGAAAGCGTCTGGTAAGGATATGATGAATGTCCTTGCGCGCTCCGTTCTCACTCTTTACGCATATGACGACAAGCCGGACGATACCTCAATTCCAAACGTACTCCGTCAATGCTTGCAGTTGATTTCGGAATTCCCACTTCTTGCTGTTTATGCTTATAGAAGCTACGAATATAACGAGAAGAGAAGAAGCTTGATTATCAGACGTCCAAAGGCTGACCTTTCAATCGCTGAAAACCTACTCTATATGCTTCGCAAGGATGCAAAATTCACTCCACTTGAGGCAAAAATCCTCGACCTTGCCCTCGTTTTACACGCAGAACACGGTGGTGGTAACAACTCAAGCTTTACAACCCACGTTGTTACATCCTCTGGTACTGACACATATTCAGCAATTGCAGCATCTCTTGGCTCATTAAAGGGTCCACGTCATGGTGGCGCTAATATCAAGGTTGTTGAAATGATTGATAATATCAAGCACAACCTAAAGGATTATAACGACGAAGAGGAAATAAAGGAATATCTCACAAAAATTCTTCGCAAGGAGGCATTCGACGGTAAGGGACTCATTTATGGTATGGGACACGCCGTTTATGCACTTTCCGACCCACGTGCAAAGGTGTTCAAGGGCTGGGTTGAGAAGCTCTCCAAGGAGAAAGGACTTGAAAAGGAATACAAGCTCTGTGCACTTATTGAAAAGGTTGCGCCTGAGGTTATCGCCAAGGAGCGCAAAATCTACAAGGGTGTTTCAGCAAACGTTGACTTTTATAGCGGCTTCGTTTACAGTATGCTTGGTCTCCCAACCGAATTATATACACCACTCTTTGCAATCGCAAGAATCGCCGGCTGGAGCGCACACCGCATAGAGGAACTACTTCTAAACGGAAAAATCATCCGTCCGGGCTACGAAAATGTTTGCGAAAGAAAAGAATATATTAAAATGGAAGATAGATAATCCATATATCATAGCTTTTAAGGTGCGTTGGCAATAGCCGTCGCGCCTTTTTATTTTTAAAAACAAAAAAGAGCCGAATTCGGCTCTTTTTTAATTACATATTTCCGATATTAAATACATTGACATTCCAACGCAGGGCATATCGTATTCCGACGACGAGTTATAAGTATCAACAGAGTGGTATCCAACGCCGACAGCCCCGGGGATGAACGGAGTTGATGGGAAAAATTGACCGTAGGAATGGTGCTGACAACCGTTATATCCAATGCTCCTTATTCTGCTTGAATCAAGATTGTTTGCGCCCAAAAGATTGTCAAGAATTGCTTGCGCGTAGCCCATATATTTCGGCTCGTTAAGTGCTTTTGCTCCCTTTGAAAGAATAAGACCTATGTAAGCGCCGTAGCTCGGGTGGAAGCATGAATTTTTTTGGTAATAGTAATTTCCAAATCTAAGAAGCTCGCCCATTGACGCTCTGCGCGTTTTACCCTCGTGACCGTCAACTGTATCAAGGTCAGAGTCGGAATAAATAAGGTCGGGTGTTTGCCAAACGGATTTATCTAAAAACTCGCAAATCGAGTCAAGCACGGATGAAATTTTGTCCTTCAAGCCGCAAAAATCACCTAAAAGCTCGTAGGCGTCGTATAGGCAGAGGAGTCCGCCAATAAGCCAAGAGTATGAGCAGGAGGCGGTAACAAGCTTGCCGTTTGCTTCACGTCTTATCAAAGCAAAGCCGTCGATTTGGCTAAGAATTTTTGGTGTTTGTGATTTAATTAAATCAAGATATTTCTTTTCCCCCGTTGCACAATACATATCGTGGGAAACAGTGATTTGATAAGCGATATCAGAGGTTGAGTCCCTTTCGCACTGCTCGTAAAACGAGTCGGGATCCATACCGAAGGGGTATTTTTCGGGATGCGTGTAAACTCCCGACGGTCTTTCCTTTCCCATCAAAAAATCGTAGGAAAGGATAGCCTTTTCAAGACATTTTTGGGCAAAAAGTAAGTCCTTATTTTTAAAATAAAGATAACCGAGTGCAAGGCAAGAGGTGACGTTCCACTGAGCGGAGGATGGCGCGGGGGACTTATAAAACTCTCTGCCGCTCCAACCGAACGGAGAGCTTAGCGTGTTATACATAGCACCGTTTTCTTGAATTACCTTTATATAATATTCAAGCGCCCATCTTGCTTCATCGGCAAGCAGGATTTTTCCCCATTCGCTCTTGTCTTTTAATGCAAAGCGAAGCATACCATTGACCCCTATGGAAATTCCACCGGGAGATTTGCGTAGGTCGCAGGATTGATGGTACCCACCGCTTAAATCAACGTGCTCACCCGTTTCCTTGATAAAGCCGTCGTTTAAATGACAAGCGCCGTTCCACCCAAGAGGATGTCCGCATCTTTGATATTTAAAATATTCAAGCATAATTCTCTGGCAAATGTCGTATGCGCCGTCATATATAACGAACTGTCGGCTTCTAAATCCACCTGCTTCGATAAAATAATCACCGTCGGAGGTAATTGACGAAAAATCGCCAACGAAATATCGTTTGCCGTTCTCGTTATATTCCTGTAATTTGCCCGTGTAAACGCTTTTTTCTTCAACGTTTTCAACTAAATATACGTTAAAGGTGTCGCTGCCCGTTTTATTTTCCGTTAAAACGAACCTTTTTTGCGAGTTTTTTAAAAAGCCGCGCTGGTTTACCCTAATCGCATTTTGAAAATTCATATTATCCCCCAAAGATGGATTGTCTGAAAATAGTATATCATTTTGGCAGGTGAAAATCAATATATAAATATGTAAGGGATGATGGGACATCCCCATCTTTATTTTTTGTTTATCATTTCATTCAAGCAATCAAGCGCGTCGGAAAGTCCACCAACGGCATCGATTAAACCGCAAGAAACGGCTTCCTCTCCATCAATAACAGAGCCTGTGTCAGTGGCGATTTGGTCGGTTGCCATCATAAGCTCGGTGAAGCTTTCCTCGCTTATTTTTGAATGCTCGCAAACAAAATAAACGATTCTGCCCTGCATTCTTTCAAAATAATAGTAGGTTTGAGGTGAGCCAACAACAGTGCCACTAATTCTTACAGGGTGAATGGTCATTGTCGCCGAGGGCACAATAAAAGATTTTCTTGCAGAAACGGCAAGGGGCACGCCTATTGAGTGCCCACCACCGAGCACCAAGGAAACGGTTGGCTTTTTCATGCTCGCAATCAGTTCGGCAATGGCAAGCCCAGCCTCGACATCTCCACCCATCGTATTTAAAATAATAAGAAGACCTTCAATCTCCTTGCTTTGCTCAATTGAAACAAGTAGAGGGACAATGTGTTCATACTTTGTCGCCTTTTGCCCGTCAGGCAGAGCATAGTGCCCCTCAATCTGACCTATTATGCTAATGCAGTGGATTTTGTCAAGCTCAACCCCACCGCTTTTTTCAATAATTTCTAATTTATCAAGCTCCTCGTTTTTTTCCTTTTCCATAAATTCTCCTACATATATGGTTAATATGTAAATATTCTTATCAAAATAGTTACTAAATATACTAATAAATATCAATATTTGACACTATATTTAGAACCAAAAAAATTTTTTTAAAAAACTTTCAAAAAGGTATTGACAAAGTGGAAGTGGTTTGATATAATAGCAAGGCACTCTGCGAAAAGCGGGGTGGAAAAAGAAACAGAACCTTGGTAAGATAAGGTTTGATGCTCTAAAAAGATCCTTGAAAATTGAACAATGAACTAATTAGAAAAA
>JAFQOG010000045.1 GCA_017420755.1 Clostridia bacterium
GGGAACTGCTTTTCTGAGCCTGACCAAAAGCATGTTGTAGTAGCTGAAGTAATTGTAATACCTCTTTCCTGCTCCTGCTCCATCCAGTCCATTGTTGCAGAACCCTCGTGAGTTTCACCTATTTTGTGTGTCTTACCTGTGTAAAACAAAATACGCTCTGTAGTAGTGGTCTTACCGGCGTCAATGTGCGCCATAATACCAATATTACGGGTATTTTCAAGTGAATATTCTCTTGGCATCTGTGTTTTTTCCTTTCAAATAGTACGGGTGACTATTAATATCTGTAATGTGCGAAAGCCTTATTAGCTTCAGCCATTCTGTGTGTTTCTTCTTTCTTCTTGTAAGCTCCGCCCATGCTGTTCTTAGCATCGAGTATTTCGCCTGCAAGTCTTTCAGCCATTGTCTTTTCGCCACGTTTTCTTGAATAAACGGTTATCCAACGAAGACCAAGTGTTTGTCTTCTTTCTGCTCTTACTTCCATTGGTACTTGGTAGTTAGATCCACCTACACGGCGAGCCTTAACCTCCAATACTGGCATTACATTTTCAAGAGCTGCTACGAATGCGTCAAGACCATTTTCACCAGTCTTTTCTTCTACGATCTTAAATGCATCGTAAACGATCTTTTGAGCAACGCCCTTCTTACCATCAAGCATGATGTTGTTGATGAGCTTTGTTACGAGCTTTGAACCGTAAAGTGGATCTGGCAATACATCTCTTTTGGAAATTTGACCTCTTCTTGGCACTTTACTTCCCTCCTTCATTAATTATATGATATCATTGGTACTCGAAAGAAATTCTCCCGTCGTGTCCTTTACAAGTGTCACTGACAAATAAACATTTATTTCAGCTACAAAGTTAGGAACTACGATAAAAATTACTTTTATGTTACCTTGCGCTATTATTTCTTCTTAGCGCGCTTTGCACCGTACTTAGAACGGCTTTGGTTACGGTTTGCAACACCTTGTGCGTCTAACGTACCACGAATGATGTGATAACGGCAACCTGGCAAGTCACGAACTCTTCCTCCACGAATAAGAACAACTGAGTGCTCTTGGAGATTGTGTCCGATACCTGGGATGTATGAAGTTACTTCCATACCGTTTGTGAGCTTAACTCTTGCAATCTTACGGAGAGCTGAGTTTGGCTTCTTTGGTGTGGTTGTTGTAACCTTTGTACATACGCCTCTCTTTTGTGGAGCGCTTTGATCGATTGACTTGTTCTTCAATGTGTTAAATCCGGTTTGAAGAACGGGTGTTACTGACTTGTAAGTCTTACTTGTTCTACCCTGTCTAACGAGCTGATTAAAGGTTGGCATTTCGTTCCTCCTTCTTCTAAAAATAAATGTTTACGTCGAGCACTTGGCACGATGTATTTTGTGCATATTTGCAAATGTGCGCAGTTATGGCATACTCGCAATACACACAGTTGTATTATATCATTAGTTTTTTTAGTTGTCAAGAAAATGCTTTTTTCTTCGCGATTTTCTACCTTTTGCACAAAAAAGCCTTTTATTATTTTATTATTTTGAGCATTTTTTATACATAATAAATAAAATTTAAGTTTTTAATATCTATTTTAATTGTTTTTAGTATATAAATATATAAGGCTCGGAGCAAACCGAGCCTTATTTTAATATGTGTCCTCAAATGGGTCATTTTCTTCTTTTTTGCGAGACTTATTCACCATACTGAACAAGTCATCGAATGATGAATCATCATATTTTCTTGTTGTTCTTTGAGATGGTGCTGGGATTTTAATTTCAGTTGTTCCTGCTGGTACATTCGCAGACTTTTTCGAAATTGAGCCAACCTTGATTTCCTCTTTTGGATCAATAAATCTAACCTTTTTCTTTTCAAAGCCTGTTGCTATAATCGTGATTCTGATGGTATCTTCAAGAGTTTCGTCAACGCCAACGCCCCAAATAATATTTGCATTTGGAGCTGCAGCATCAGCGAACAACGCGCCTGCCTCGTTGGTTTCGTCAAGAGAAACATCTGTACCAATCATAAAGTTTATGAGAACACCGGTTGCACCCTCAATAGAGGTTTCAAGAAGCGGGCTGGCAATTGCTTTTTTAGCAGCCTCGACAGCCTTGTTTTCACCACTTGCTTCGCCAATACCCATATGAGCGAGTCCTGCATCCTTCATAATAGCTGTAATATCAGCAAAATCAAGATTGATATATCCCGGTATGTTTATAGTATCGGAAATGCTTTGAACACCACGCTTTAAAATGTCGTCAACTATTTTAAATGCGTTTAGAAGTGTCATTTTTTCTTGGCAGGTTTCCTTGAGTCTTTCATTAGGGATTATAACGAGCGAGTCAACATGCTTTGCAAGCTCAGCAATACCGCCCTCTGCACGGCTCATTTTTACAGCGCCCTCAAACTTGAATGGCTTTGTAACAATACCAACTGTCAAAATGCCCATTTCCTTTGCAAGTCTTGCAACAACAGGAGCAGCACCTGTACCAGTTCCACCACCCATTCCTGCAGCAACGAAAATCATATCCGCACCTTCCATTGCCGCCTTTATTTCGTCTGCACTTTCTTCTGCAGCTAATGCACCCTTTTCCGGGTCTGCACCAGCGCCGTTACCCTTTGTTGAGCCACGCTCACCAATACATATCTTCTTTGCAACACCACACTTTGCAAGAGCTTGTCTATCTGTATTTACCGCGATAAATTCAATACCCTTAACATTTGAGGTAATCATATGATTTAAGGCGTTGTTACCGCCACCACCAACGCCAAATATTCTAATGTCTACACCTGAATCGTATTCATTATCTAATTCAAAAAAAGCCATTTTATCCTCCAAAGTTCATATTGAAATAAAACAGTTTGTCGAAAAAACATATTTATACATAATAATCATACACTATTTTTAATTTATTTGCAAGTGGTTTTTAAATTTTTTCTCATTGACAAAATGCGATTCCTTTGGTATAATTACATATATAGTTCATATTAGGAGCGTTTATGATTCAAGCCGAAGAAAAGCAAAATGATCAATACGATTTAAAATTCAACTCTAAGTTGGAATTAATCAAAAACAAAAATTTTATACCTACATACAAATACAGTGACGAAACATACGATCAATACAAAAACGATTTTGTAAAATCCACAAAAAAGAGATGGTTCTTCAAATTTGTAAAACGTTCTTTTGATTTTTTAGTATCACTTTTAGCTCTTATTTTACTTTCACCTATTTTTTTGATTTTTGCAATTGCTATAAAGATTGACGACCCGCACGGTCCTGTATTTTTCAAGCAAAAGAGAATGGGCAAAAACGGAAAAATTTTCAATTGCTACAAATTCCGTTCTATGAAAACAAGTGCCCCAAGAGATATGGCAACATCTATTATGGAAAATCCGTCCTCTTATCTTACGCGCGTTGGCAAATTTATGAGAAAGCTTTCTATTGATGAATTGCCACAGCTATGGTGTTGCTTTATTGGTACTATGTCAATAATCGGTCCAAGGCCTTTGGTTTTAACCGAAGAAAATTGCAACAATATGCGTCTTGAGTTAGGTGCGTTTAGAATGCGCCCCGGCATCACAGGATACGCACAAATACACGGCAGAGATGACGTCTATTATAAAAACAAGGCGTTGCTCGATGCTGAATATGCAAACAGAGCTTCCATTTGGTTTGATGTTAAAATATTCTTCCAGTCCATTTTCGTTGTCTTAAAACGTGACGGAAACCATGATGATGCTAAAAAAGCAAAAAAGGGAAAGAAGCTAAAGAAAAAGGAACATAAAATTAAGAAGGAAGAAATTCCACTTGAGATTATTGAGGATGCAAACATAGAGTCTCCAGTTTAATTTGATAAAACAAAAAGAAGCGAAAATTCGCTTCTTTTTTATTTTTCCATTTCTTTAATTTTTGAAAGCAGTGCTTCCCTTTCATTTTGTAGCTTTTCTTCTATAACCTCATCTAAGAGCTTATTCAAGGCATCTCCTATTTCCTTGCCCTTAAAGCCCAAATCAATTAAATCATTGCCGGTTATTTTTAGCGAGGACAAGGTAAAGCAATTTTCCTTTTCTATTTCCTTGGCTATTTTTTCCATATCACCAAGCTTTTCAAGCCAAAAATATTCGGGATTTTGTGCCAAATTGTCTGCTCTTTTGACCTTCAAAAGGTCAAAGAACAAATCCTTTCCCATACGGTTCATTCTCTTTTTTATAAAGACTCTATCCATTTCTATAGGAGTATCATGAACCTTAACAAGGGCTATTACCTTTTCCTTTGTTACGTTATCATATCTATACTCATCTAAAAACTTCTTTGCAATTTCCGTACTGATTTTACTATGACCATAAAAATGTCCTTGTCCTTTTTCATCAACTGAATATGTCGCTGGCTTGCCTGTGTCGTGCAGAAGCATAGCAAGGCGCAAATGTAAAACCGGCTCTATACATTCAAGAGAAACCGCTGTATGCTCCAAGACGTCATAAATATGATATTTACTGTTTTGATTAAATGCGTGCATATCTTTGATTTCAGGGAGGATTTCACCAATTATTTCATAGCCTTCAAGAAGCGCTTTTTTCACATTTTTACCGAGCAAAAGCTTTGAAATTTCAACATTTATTCTCTCTTTTGAAATGTTGTGCAAAAGAGGTGCACATTCAATCATTGCCTCTTTGGTTTTTTCTTCAATTTCAAAGCCGAGCTGTGAGGAAAAACGGATTCCACGTAAAATGCGTAACGCATCCTCTTCAAAACGCTTTTTAGGGTCGCCTATGGCTCTTATAATCTTGCTTTCAATATCGTTTTGTCCGCCGAAAAGGTCGATAATTCCCTCGTCCTCGTTGTATACGAGCGCATTCATTGTAAAATCACGACGAGAAAGGTCTAAGTCAAGCTTTTTAGTAAACTCAACGCTTTCGGGATGACGGCTGTCCTTATAGTCACCGTCTATACGATAGGTTGTAATTTCTATCGGTTCTTTTTCATAAAGGAAGGTTATTGTGCCGTGCTTAATGCCTGTTTCGATAACAGTGTGGCAAGAAAATGCTTTTTTCATTTCATCGGGGGTGGCGCTTGTGGTTATGTCGTAGTCGTTTGCCTTTATGCCCATTATCATATCGCGCACGCTACCACCGACAATATAAGCCTCGTGACCGTCTTTTTTTAATAGCTCAATCGCCTTTTTTGCGCCCTCGCTTAAAAACAGCATTTTCTCCCTCCTTTTAAATCATTTGCACATTTCTAAAAATGCTTCTTTGTCTATTATTTTCACGCCTAAGCTTTGTGCCTTTGTTAGCTTGGAGCCGGCTGCCTCACCCGCCAAAACATAATCTGTTTTAGCCGATACTGAGGATGACACCTTGCCTCCTCTTGCTTTAATCATTTCGGACGCTTCGTCGCGAGTCATATTTTCAAGAGTGCCTGTCAAAACAAAGGTAAGTCCTTCAAACTCGTTTGATAATTCCTTTACCTCTTCACTTGTTTTGACCCCTGCATTTTTAAGTCTTTCTACAATATATCTTGTTTCATCCTTCTTAAAAAATTCCACGACGCTTTTTGCCATTACGTCACCGAAGTCGCCAATTTCCTTAATTTCTTCCTCGGTGGCGTTAAACAATGCGTCAATTGTTCCGAATTTACTTGCCAGCTCACCAGATGCAACCTCACCAATGTGTCTAATACCAAGTGCATATATCACTCGTGCAAGTCCCATTTTCTTTGATGCTTCAACGGAGCTTATAAAGTTATCAGCACTCTTTTCACCCATTCTTTCAAGAGATGCAATATCTTCCTTTGAAAGATAGTATAAATCTGATGCATCGTGAATCAAATGGTTTTCAAGAAGCGCCTTTACAAGCTTACCACCGACGCCCTCAATATTCATTGCCTTTTTAGATGCGAAGTGTGTGATGTTTCTTTCAAGCTGTGCAGGGCAAGATGGGTTTGTGCAACGCAATGCGCCTAAGGTAAAGTCTGTTCCATCATCAACAAAGTCATCCGCATCATCGTAGGTTAAATTGCCACCACATGATGGGCATTTATCCGGCATATTATAAGGAGATTCCTCTCCTGTTCTATCCTCTTTTACGCTACCCACAACCTCGGGGATTATGTCACCTGCCTTTTGAACGATAACATTATCACCTATTCTGATATCCTTTTCCTTAATTATATCTATATTGTGAAGTGTAGCGCGCGAAACACTTGTTCCCGCCAAACGCACAGGCTCTAAGACTGCGTTAGGTGTCAAAACACCGGTTCTGCCAACCTGAATAACGATATCAAGTAATCTTGTTTTCTTTTGCTCGGGTGGGAATTTATAAGCAACTGCCCATTTAGGTGTACTTGTTCCCTCACCAAGCTCACGTCTTTTTTGAAGTGAGTTAACCTTAATAACTGTGCCGTCAATGTCGAAGTCCAGGCTTGGTCTATCCTCTCCAAGCTTTATAACGGCATTTATAATTTCATCCTCGTCATTTCCTACATATAAAAGTGGAATTGTTTTAAAGCCGAGGGATGCAATTTTTTCAATAGTTTGCTTGTGAGTTTCAACCCCCTCAAGCTCACCAGCTTGGTAGTTGAAAACAAATATATCAAGTCCTCTTTTTGCAGTTTCCTTTGAGTCAAGGCAACGAAGTGAGCCAGCGGCAGCATTTCTTGGGTTTGCCCAAAGATTTTCGCCATTTTCTTCCTTTTCACGATTCAATTTTTCAAAGGATTTATGTGGCATATAAACCTCGCCACGCACGGTGATAGAATCATTTTTATTTAGCTCAAGAGGTATCGAACGAATTGTTTTGATATTGGCAGTAACATCCTCACCAGTTGTGCCATCGCCACGGGTAGCTCCAACCTTTAATATTCCATTTTCATATTTCAAGGAAACAGAAAGCCCGTCTATTTTTGGCTCGACAGAAAATTCCGTATCGCCTCCAACCTCAAGCTTGACACGACGAATAAACGCACGGAGCTCATCAAAATCGAAAACATCGGTCAAGCTTGCCATTTTAACCTCGTGCTTAACCTTTTCGAATTTATCAAGCGCCTTTCCACCAACTCTTTGAGTTGGTGAGCTCTCGCTATAAAGCTCGGGATTCTCTTCTTCGAGCCTTTTTAGTTCCTCAAACATTTTATCGTACTCAAAATCTGAAATTTCGGGTGCGTCGTTTTCGTAATATCTCTTAGAATGGTAGGCAATTTCCTTCCTTAAACGGTTTATTCTTTCTTCAATATTCATAGCTACCTCAAATCAAAATTTACATACAAATAGTATATCATATATACATAAAAATTTCAAGTTTTGCATAAACTTTTAGAGTTATTTATCGCACATTTTTTCCTTTTTTATCCTTTTGCGACACCTATTTCTATCGTATGGTGTCGTATTGTCCTTTTTGGGTGTTTTTTGTCAATCGATTTTGCTTGATTATCGGCTGTTTTCATCTATAATGAAGTTAGAAATTGGAAAAGAAAGGAAACTAAATATGAACCCAAAACTAAAAAAATATTTATCCTGCATTATACTTATTTTACTTTGCTTAATTGGTGCTACTGTGCTTTACGTTAGTGCAAGCGGTGTATGGCAAAAATCAGAGGAACCGAGCGAAACCGAAACCGATTCCAGCGCTGACACTGAAACGAATGCAAGTGACACGCAGGTCTCAACCGATTCAAGCACGGAAGGTCAAAGTGAAACTGAAACTGATTCAAGCACACAACCCGAGGAAATTCCTGCTGTTGTAACAATTGATATGCAGGGCACGATTTTAAGTGAATATTTATCTTCCTCAAGCTTGCGCGCTGAATGGGCAATAATCAAAAACGAGGGTGAAGGTAATCTTTATTTAAGCGTTGAGCTTTATTTAGACAAAGGCGAGAATGTATTAAATGCAGGTGAAGGAGTTTTAACTGTCAATGGTGAGGAAACAAAATTCAATGTACAGTCAAATAGTGACAATACATGCCTTTTAGCGACCTACACGTCAAGTGTTGGTTTTAGTGAGGGGGATTCTATTGATATAAGCGCAAGACTTAATGTAAATATAAATGAAAATGGTGTTACCCTTTCCGAGCTTTCCCTCAACGGCACTATTGTACCAAGCGAGCAATATAAGGAAATGGCTTCTTCTTATCTAATAAGCATTGAACATATTTCGCAGTACCCAGAGCTTCCAAGTGGTGATGAAATAACATCACTTGCTATGGTTTTGGCATATTTAAACTATGATGTTGACAAATGCGACCTTTGCGATTTGTATCTAAAAAAAGGACCTGTTGGATTTACTGATTTCAATGAGGCGAATGTAGGAAATCCACGAAATGCATATAATTCATATGGGTGCTTGCCCCCTGTTCTTATAGATTCAGCAACTAAATTTATTTCAGTAAATGGCGGACAAAATAAGGCGTATGACTATTCAGGCAAGAACCCTGAAGCTCTTTACTATGAGGTGAGTAAAGGAAATCCAATTATTGTATGGGCATGTGAGAATTTTGATATTACCCCGTCAATTTCTCGCATTTGGGTTGTAGATGGAAAACAGCTTTATCTAAAGTCAAATATGGCTTGTATGGTGCTTGTGGGCTACGATTTTGAAAAGAACACCGTAACGCTTTCAAACCCGGCAGGAACTATATTTGAAATAGATATGGATTTGTTTGAGCAAAGGTACAGAGAAATGGGCTCATATTCCATCGCCGTAAAATAGCTAAGTGTTTGCCCCGCTTAGCCCCACCATAAAAAGCCGACCAATGGTCGGCTTTTTCTTATTGTTGTTCGCACAGTTGCACACCCTGTCTATATAGCTTTTACTAACATTGACACAATGTTTTCTAATCATTACTCTTATATTTAGCATATTTTTCTAGCTTTTGCAAAATTTCTTGACATTGAGGTGTTTTCTTAATAAAGTTAAAGCATTCCTGATTAATTGCATCCATTGCTGTGAGAGAGTTGTTCCTTGGATTGCTTGTGCTTACATATTCTCGTTTGAAATCGAGTTTATCTACAAAAATAGAAGTGTGAAGGGAATCCTGCAATGTATCGAACATTATTGAATACTCTGCCATTTTCTCAAGATTTTCTAAAGTCTTATCTTTATTTTCAAGCTTTGCATATTCTTTTGCTATCCAAGAATGTAGCAAGGACATTTTTACACAAAAGAAACCATAGTCCCCTTTGTAGAAAATCTTTTTTATAATTTCAATACAATCTTCAAAAATTTTAATTTTTTCTTCTATTGATGTATTTGTCTGTCTTGTAGCTCTATTCATTAAGCTTTCAATAAAAAGGTCAAGATAAGCAAAAGTGTTTTGCTGACGCTGTTTTTCCCCTTCCTCGCCTTTCAAAATTATACCTAAAAGCTGTTCCCTGTTTGCAACCATAGTTCCCGACATATTAGCATATTCTTTCGCTTTTTCTATATCTTTCTTGCGGAAATATGTATAGCATAGGGTTTGTATAGCACTTGTTCTTGAATTTATATCTGTGCTTGATAACAGGGACTCCGCTATGCTTATAAGCAAAGGAAATTTTTCTTGTTTTTGTGTTTCATCAAAAGCTGCAAAATAGCGTTCTTCAAGCATATACATATACTGAACCTTAACTGTTTCGTTATTGGGAAACTCTGAATATGCCTTTTCCCAAATTTCATATGCTTCTTGACATTTTCCAACCATTAGAAATTCGCTGCTCTCTTTTTGATATTTTTCTACCTTTTCTTGTATTCGTGCTTCTTGTAGTCCTAATAAATTATCAACGGTTGTATCAAAAAACAACGCTATTTTAGGGAGTAAGGTTATATCGGGATAACCCTCTCCTCTTTCCCATTTGCCTACTGATTGTGCAGAAATATATAAATGCTTTGCAAGAGCTTCTTGAGTTATTCCTTTTTCTATGCGTAATTTTTTAAGCGTATCCTTTAATGTGATTTCCATTCTTTTCTCCTTTGAGAGGTTATTTGACAAGTACTTATCTGCTTTTATTATAATTCACATTTTACACTTTTTCAAGAACTGTTAGGTTGTATTTTAGTTGTATTTTACAACTGACAATATATGTGATGCTACAAATAGAAAAACGAGTGCTGAAAATCAGCACTCGCCATATTGAATTATTTTTCTATAAGATATATAAGCATTTCCTTTATTGCCTCTGTAACCTCGCCAAGTGCGGCAGATTTATTATCAGGTGGCAAATCAGAACTTTTAATTTTTGCAGTAATTTCCGAAAAAGCATTTTTTATCAAATCAGCCTTTCTTTCCTCATCACTTATTCGAGCATCTTCATACATTTTCATGTAAAATTCAAGCATAATTTTCAAGTTATGCTCTCGCTGAGAAAAAACATTGCAAACCTCGGAAACCTGTTCAGTTCCTGTATCTTCCTCGGTAGAATAAACGCTATCTATTACATCAGCCAATCTATGCAAAGAATTTGCACTATTTTCAGTGATTTGCTTTTGCAATGCAACTATTTGCTCAAAAATTTCTCTTTCGGTTAATTTATTTTCCATTTTATTATCCTCCAAATATTCCTTTGGCGGACACGCAAGGCATATTGTATTTTCATTTATGAAGCGTGCCCTGCCATTTTTCACAAGACCTTTTGCCCTTTTTAAATAGGTAGCCTCATATTCATGTCCTTGCTCGTCAACAACAATAATGTTTTTTTCTATGGGTGTCGCCCCCTTGTCTTGATTTGCATTCTATGAATTCTTCGTTTTTTGTTATGGGTTTCTTCCCCTAATTCATAATTTGATTATATCACACTCATATATTTATGTCAATGAATAAAAAAGAAAACGTAAACCGAGGGTTCGGTTGATAACAGAATTACATTTTTTCTTTCAGCGTATTACAACTAGAAATCAACATGCGTCTAATTCTACCAGAAAGATTTCTATGATTTTTGTGTATTCTTTCATCAATAATGTTTGTGTTATATAATAGTTGTAGCCAGCCCTCCGTTTCGTTACATTCTTTAAGGGCGATTTCAAATTTTGAGAGCATATCGGCTTTGCTTTGTCCATAGTTAGCTTCGCGGATATTTGCATATAAATCAAGGCATAGCCTTGTATATCATCAATTTCGAAGAAATTGCATATCACCAACACAAGGTGTTGCATATCATCAAGTCGCAGACAGATACACGCTAAAGCGTGATGATATACAGCCCAATGGGCTGATGATATACACCACACAATATGTGGTGATGATATGCGAAGTCTGCGACTTGGATAAAAAAAGAAAACCGACAAATTTGTTGGTTTTCTTTTTTGGGGTGGATGATGAGATTCGAACCCACGGCCTTCAGAGCCACAATCTGACGCTCTAACCAGCTGAGCTACACCCACCAAAGTGCTCTCTCCTTTTGGAGAGTATATAGTCTTACCACGCTTAGGCAAGACCCCGAACCACCGAAGTGGTTGGCGTACCCAGAGAGATTCGAACTCCCGACCTACTGCTTAGAAGGCAGTTGCTCTATCCGGCTGAGCTATGGGTACATACAAAAAAATGGAGCGAGTGATGGGAATCGAAC
>JAFQOG010000046.1 GCA_017420755.1 Clostridia bacterium
GAATTTCCCAATCCGTATAATTGGAGTGGCTATATCGTCGGACAGATACTTTCCAAGCCCGAGTATATGGGGCATACCGTCAACTTCCGTACTCATAAGCAATCCTATAAGGATAGAACAGCTATCAAGATTCCTCAAGAAGAATGGCTGATCTTTGAGAACACCCACGAAGCTATCGTGGATAAGGAAACGTGGGAGCTTGCCCAAAAGCTCCGCAAGACACCGAGACGCATTGATACTTGGGGTGAAGCAAATCCCTTGACGGGGCTTCTATATTGCGCGGATTGCGGTGCGAAGATGTATAACCACCGTTCCAAAGGCGGTACGGAAAACAATCCCTATCCCTCGGACTTCTTTGATTGCTCTACCTATACGCTTGCCCACCAAAAGCACGATACGGCTTGTTGCGGACATTATATCTCAACGAAGGCTCTGCGTTCGCTAATCCTTGAAACCGTCCGAGCCGCCGCTACTTACGCTATATCTAATCAAGAAGAATTTGCGGCAAAGGTACGCGCGACTTCAGAGCTACGGCAAAAGGAAGTGGCAAAGGACACCAAGCGGAGATTGAACAGAGATCGCAAGCGCATTGACGAGCTTGATAACATCATTAAGAAGCTCTATGAATCTTTCGCGGTTGGTCGTATTACAGACGAACGCTTTGACACCCTGCTTGTAGAATATGAAGCCGAACAAAAGGCACTTCAAGCATCCGTGAAGGCAGACGAGGAACGGCTATCCGTCTTTGAAGAAGATACCGCCCGCGTGGAGCAGTTTATGGAGCTTGCCAAGAAATACACCGATTTCTCCGAGCTTACCACGCCGATGATAAACGAGCTTATCGACAAGATCATCGTCCACGCTCCCGAAAAGATTGACGGTGACAGAGTGCAGGAGATTGAAATTTATCTAAAGTTTATCGGACGCTTTGAGCTTCCCGCGCCCGAGCTTACGGCAGAAGAAATCAAGCGGCAGGAACAACTCAAACGGCATCGTATTAGAAGCCGTGAACGATACCAACTGATCAAGGCGGGCGAACACGCCGTAGGACAGTCGTTCAAGCTGACTTGTAAGTGCTGCGGCAAGGAATTTGAGTCGAGAAGCTCCGCTACGATGTATTGCAGTAAAAGTTGCAGAGCGAAGTATTACCGACAGGAAGCGGCGAAGGAACGAAGCCGAGATATTGTGTGTGAAACCTGCGGCAAGGAGTTTACGACCACACGATTGGACGTGAAATATTGCTGTGAGGAATGCCGATACGAAGGAAACCGTCAAAGACAAAGAGAACGTCGATCTAAAACAAATAACGAATAATATGCCAAAGGCGACTTGTGAATGAACGCAGGTCGCCTTTTTCTATCCAAAGAATTTTATATCACGGAGGAATTTACAAATGTTAGAAGAACAGAAAAGATTGATACAAGAACGACACCGCTTGGAGCAGGCACAAATGCGAAATCGAGCAAAGGAGCGCAAGGCAAGAACGAGGCGGCTCATACAAGAAGGCGCGATATTGGAGAAAGCATTTCCGCAGATTGCCACGATGAGCCTTGAGGAATTGGAGGACTATCTATGTGGATTGGCAAAGCAAGTTTAACTTGTGGGGCGTTCGGGCAACCGAGCGTCCCGCTATCTTTATCCCGAAGGGCCCGAAGGGCGCACTTACTCACCACCGATAAAATCGGCGGTGTACTGCCTGCGGCAGACGTGCGCTCTGCGAGGCGAAGGAGGTGATCGCCTATCGCCATATATCATCTTGAAGCGAAAGTCATCACCCGCGGTACCGGTCGCTCCGCAGTAGCCGCTGCCGCCTATATGAGTTGCTCTCGCATCTATAACGATTACGACGGTGTTACCCACGATTACACCCGAAAGCGGGGACTTATCTACGAGCAGGTGTTTTTGCCCGACAACGCCCCGAAGGAATGGTCTGACCGAAGTGTATTATGGAACGCCGTGGAAAAAGCTGAAAAGACGAAGGATAGTCGCCTCTCCCGTGAGCTTATCATTGCCTTACCCGTAGAGTTTGACCTATCGGTTTGGGAAAGGATGCTGCAAGAATATATCAAGCGCAATTTTGTGAACAGAGGTATGTGTGCCGACCTTTGTATTCACGATACCGATGGGCATAATCCTCACGCGCATATTATGCTGACGGTGCGACCATTGAACAAGGACGGAACTTGGCAACGCAAGACCGAGAAGGAATATCTTTGTGTCCGAGGCGGTGAGGAACGGGGCTTTACCTCTGCTGAATACAAGGCGGCTCAGAACGAGGGATGGGAGAAGCAGTATCTATACAAGATCGGCAAGAAGAAAGAATACCTCCCACCGTCCAAAGCGGAAGGCTTGGAGCGAGTGAACAAGTATCCGAAAAGCACGAAGTACGGCAGACAAAATCCCATCTCGGAGGCGTGGAATAGCGAAGAAACTCTCCTTGAATGGAGGGAGTGTTGGGCAAGTCTTGTCAATTCCTATTTCAGAGACCTTGAAATAGACGAAACCATCGACCACCGTAGCTTTCGTGCAAGAGGTATTAAGAAGCAGCCTACCGTTCACGTTGGAGTTTCGGGCTTTGCCATCTTCAAAAAGAAACGCTATTGTGACCGCTACGAGTTAAACCGCTTAATACGGCAGGACAATCAATTCATTGACGACATTGTAAAGACCATCGAGTATTTGGTGAAAACCATTGCTTTGGCTGTTGGTGCGATAGCCGACGCTCTTGAGGTTGCCCGCGTGGAGTTGATCTGCCTCAAATACCGAGAACGCCGCTTGAATATCGCACACACGACGGGAAAGTATTATCACGAATACGACAAGGAACATTTGAAATCCTACCACGCTCTGACAGAGCAGATCGAGCAGAAAACGTATGAGCGCAACGAAGCCATAAAGGAAAGCAAACGCTTCTTCCTCAAAGCCGATAGGCGCGCAGAGCTTACACGGACTATTTCAAAGTTGACCAATGAGATGGAGGACTTGGAGAGCCGCCGTAATATGCTTCTCAAATATTTGGAGTGTAAGAGTACCGACGACATTTCACAAGCCGAGGCGCGTATTAAGGAAACCGAAGAAAACCTACCGAAAATCCAAGACGAGTGGGATAAGACCGACGAGGCGTTGGACGAAGCTATTTCCGAATACGGCAAGCTGAAAGCAAAGGCAAGTGATTTTGACAAGGACGAGCTTGACAACGCACGAAAGCTACTCCGCGACGATAAGGAAAGTGAGGCAAGGAAGAAGATTGAAGCGGAACACGGAAGTTGTAACGACCAAGATTTTGATGATAGCAAGGAGTATATCGACAAGCGCATCGGTGAATATGACGAGCCGCCGCAGAAAGAAGCGGAGGTAAAACCCGTCAATGAAGCTCCGTTGCAAGAAACACAAGAGCGCAAAACTCCGAGCAAATCCAAACGAGAGCGTGATGGATGGGATAGGTAGCACAATCGGGGCGCAAAAGCAATATTTTAGCCCTCGTTCTTCGCGGAGCGAGGGCTATTTCTAAAATTTTTTCACATTTCATAACTTTTTGCAGAAAAACCCCTTGACAAATCGCTTCTCAAAGATCTATACTTGAAAAGTACGCAAAAGACAATAATTTCAGAAATACACGAGTTTTCGTTGACGACGGTTGGTCGGGCACGAATTTCGCAAGACCTGCCTTTACGGAAATAATGGAGCTTGCGGAGGCGGGACAGATTGGAACGCTTATCGTGAAAGACCATTCCCGTCTTGGTCGTAACCGCTTGGTAGTTGGACAACTCTTGGAGGAAGAATTTGACCGTCTCGGTGTTCGCTATATTGCTATTCTTGACAATATCGACACAGCGCAAGGACTTAGTGATTTTCTTCCTGTGCAGGATTGGTTCAATGAGATGCACGCTAAAAACACCTCTCAGAAAGTGCGCGAGGTATTCAAGCACAAAGGCGAATCGGGCATCCCTCTTGCCACAACTCCACCATACGGATATATGAAGAACCCCGAAAATCCGAAAGAGTGGATCATAGACGAGCCTGCTGCCGAGGTGGTACGAAGAATATTCGACCTCTGCATCAAGGGGTACGGTCCAACGCAGATTGCGGATATTCTTACGAATGACAAAGTACCAACGCCCACGGAATATTGGATAAGCCGAGGACAAAAGGCGGGTAATCTCCCCTCTGTTCCCGGAAGGTGGGTGCAGACCTGCGTCGCAGATATGCTTGAACGTCAAGAGTATGTGGGAGATACGGTCAATTTCCGCTATACCACCAAGTCTTTCAAGAACAAAACGAGAGTACACGTTCCCGAAGAAAATTGGAAGATTTTTGAGAATACTCATCCCGCTATCATTGACCGAGAAACCTTTGCCATCGTAAAAGAGCTTCGCAAGAATAAGCGCAGACCTACGAGAGAAGGCAAGGTGAGTATGTTTTCGGGACTCTTGTTCTGTAAGGACTGCGGCTCAAAGATGTATTTCTGTACTGCAAAGAATTTTTCCAAAGAACAAAATTGGTTTACTTGTGCTAAGGCTCGTAAGAACAAGGAGCAATGCACTGCACATTTCATCCGAGAGGTCTATTTGGAGAAAGCGGTTCTTGAAAGTATGCGCCGAGTCTTTTGGTTCGCACGATGCTACGAGGAACTGTTTGTTAAGCAGCTCCAAGAAAAATCCGTGCAAGAAGCCAAAAAGGAACTTGCCCGCAAAAAGCGTGAGCTTGAAAAGACCGAAAAGCGAATTGCAGAGCTTGACAAACTCTTTATGCGTATTTACGAGGACAACGTATCGGGAAAGCTGTCTGACGATCACTTTTCTAAAATGTCCATCATATACGAGGACGAGCAAAGAGAAAAGAAAGCCCTTGCCGAGAGGCTCCGCGCGGAGCTTGACAAGGACAAAGAGCAGAACGATGGCATTGAGAAGTTTATTGCAAGGGTGAAAGCAATCATCGATATACAAGAGCTTACTCCCGAGATCGTCCGCGAATTTATTTCAAGAATTGACGTATATGCTCCATACCGCGAGAACAAGCAGCGGCATCAGCGAATTGACATCTACTACCACGGCATAGGATATGTATTCATCCCCGAACCCGAGGAAGTGGAAGAAATGTTCCAAGAGCATTTACGCGATAGAAAACAATATATAAAAGAGAAAACGGCATAACACCGAATGTTATACCGTTTCTGATTGAAGGCACGCCCCTCGGTGTACCTGCTCTATCGCAGGTGCACCGACGAGTCCTTTTTTTATTGTGATTATACCTTTTCAGCCTTAAATGTATATGTTGCGCCATCTACTATCTTAGTTGAGTCAACACCGGTTGGAGATAATTCTCCATTTATGTAGAGCATCCAATATATATCGCCGCCCCATTTATGTGTTTCGCCATCAACTGTTTCAACAGACAAGCCATACTGACTTTGGAAGCCAGAGATATAGCCCTTTTCGGTCAAAGCATCGCCCAAAATGGTTTTGCAGGTTTTCACATCAAAGGTTTTCTCTGTGCCATCAAGGTGCACAACCTTAAATGTAAAATTAAGCTCAGTCTCGCTTTCCTTGTCGCCACAGCCGACAATAAAGAAAACGGAAGATAGCAAAACAAGACAAGCTATGCTAATTGATATTGCTTTTTTCATAGTATTTCTCCTTTCTTATGCCACAATGGGCTCAAACCAATGTGGTTTTATTTAGTAAATATTCCGTCTATCTTCAAAATCTCGCTTGGCAATATGCCAATATTGCCTACACTCGCTTTCTTGCTATACAAAATATTTTCTTACCTAAAACTGCTTCGCACATTCAAAATTAAATGGGCGAGATAGTTTTGTAGGTTTCGGTAGCAGGCTTACTAACGTAAGAAAATGGCGAAAGCTATGAAAATAGCCGTTCATTTGGTTTTTAATGCACAATGGTTTGAGCCCATTGTGGCATTCTGAAATATAAGATAAAAAATCCCACCCCAAAAGGGCAGGACAAAGAGCAAAATAAATGCTTTCTTGCAAAATGCAAAAAAGGCTCTTTGGTGTTCGGTCCTCATATGCCCAAAACCGATTTTACCGATGGATTTTCACCAAAAACATTTAGGTGGCATTCGGACTTTGACCGTAGTGACTGCTGTGACGGATTTTCACCGCGCTTTCCCACAAAAACGTCTATATTTCATATTTATTATAAAACTTTCGGCTCATAAAGTCAAGATTTTCTTGCTTTTTTTCACACGTGGTGATAAAATTTAATTGTCAACAACTAAAGTGAGGAAAATTATGGCAGACTATATAAAACCCTTTCCAAATATCAAAAATCCGATAGACGGTCATATTCATATGCATAGATGGTATGACACCGAAAATAATATAGACTTTTTACACGGGCTTGAGGATTATAGACGCGAGTGCGGGCTTAAATATATCGCGCTTGCGCCCTTGCCATCGGGGAACGCAATACCGGTGTCCCGTGATGTTAGCAACAATATAATTTGTGCCTTTTACAAATTGCTAAACGAAAACACATTTTCATATGGTGGCTATATATATCCAAGCTACCCGGCGAATGCTGAAAAAATGCAAGGAATGGACTTTGCCTCTCAGCACAGGGAGCTTATAGAAATCGGTTTTGATGGCATTAAAATGCTTGAGGGCAAGCCGAATTTATATAGCTTGGTTGACAACCCTCTTGATAGTGAATTTTTTGAGCCAGCCTTCAGTGAAATGGAGAAAAACGGTACATATATCCTTATGCACGTAAGGGACCCCGAGTGCTTTTGGACAGAGCCAACCGAGGAAAGAATAAGAAAAAAATGGTATTATGGTGATGGCTCATATCCAAGCTTTGACCAGTTTTTTGAGCAGATAGAGAACGTCCTTAAAAAGCACCCACAATTAAACCTATGTCTTGCACACTTTTTCTTTTGCTCCCGGGAGCCGGAAAAATTAGCAAAGCTCTTAGACACCTATCCAAATTTGACAGTTGATATCACCCCAGGGGGAGAGATGTATATCGACTTTGATAAGCGAGCAGAGTATTTTAAGGAGTTTTTTGAAAAATACGCAGACAGAATCATTTTCGGCACAGATATGGATTTTCCTGTTTATATGGAAGCAGGCAAGTGGCTTTGCGATCGAGTTTATAGATTCTTAGCAACCGATGAGGAGCTTATGTCCTTTGACGACCATCGCTTAAAGGGAATTAGAATCGAGCAAGGAGCTTTGCAAAAAATCTTTTCTGACAATCTTTTAGAAAAATTAGGTGGTAAGCCAAGAGAGATAAACAAGGAAGCCTTGAAAAGGTATATTGAAAAATATAAGCACCTAATCCGTGATAAGGATTTAGCACGCTTTATTGACGAGCTTAGTCAAAAATATTTATAAAAAAGAGCAGATTCCCAAGCGGGAACCTGCTTTTTAATTTTCCTTTGAAATCTTTTTTAATTCCTCTAAAAATGTTTCAACATTTGAAAAGTCCTTGTAGATTGATGCAAATCTTATGTATGCAACGTCGTCAGCCTTGATAAGCTCATTCATTGTGATTTCGCCGATTTCGGTTGATGTGATTTCAGTGCGAAGGGAGTTAAGAATTTCAGCCTCAACCTTGTTCGCAATTTGTGTTGCGTTGACAGGGCGCTTTTGACAAGCCTTGATAATTCCAACAAGCAATTTGCTCTTGTCAAAATACTCGCGTGAGCCGTCCTTTTTAATAACCATAGGTTGAATTGTTTCAACTACTTCAAAGGTAGTAAAGCGAGAGCCACAGCTAAGGCACTCTCTACGTCTTTTAATACTTGAGTTTTCGTCAACAGGACGAGAATCAATAACCTTGCTATCCTCGTATCCGCAATGTGGGCATCTCATAAAATCACCTCGAAACAAAAAATAATTTCACACGCAAATATTATATCATACATAAAATATATTTGCAAGGGTGTTTTTATATAAAAACACAAAATATAGAAAAAAAGCGCGCTTTTTATCTATATGTGGCACTTGACAAACATATTAAAAGAATGTATAATTTGAATATATATTTTTTACGCGCGACTATGAAAGGGAGAGCTATATGAAATCAGTTACAGATTTTTTTGGCACAATGGTATTTAATGATCAAGTGATGAAGGAGCGTTTGCCTAAAGAGGTTTATGACTCAATACAAAATACCATTCAAAACGGAAAGCACCTTGATTTGTCCCTTGCAAACGAGATTGCAAATGCCATGAAGGACTGGGCAATCGAGAAGGGGGCAACTCACTATACCCACTGGTTCCAGCCAATGACAGGAATCACAGCTGAAAAGCACGATAGCTTTATCTCTCCTCTTGATAACTCTACTGCAATTATGGAATTTTCCGGTAAGGAGCTTGTAAAGGGAGAAAGCGATGCTTCATCATTCCCATCGGGTGGACTTCGCGCAACCTTTGAGGCAAGAGGCTATACCGCTTGGGACCCTTCATCCTATGCGTTTATTAAGGATGGCGCACTCTGTATTCCTACTGCATTCTGCTCATATGGCGGAGAAGCGCTTGACAAAAAGACACCACTCCTTCGTTCAATGGAGGTTTTAAATAAAGCCGCAATTAAGATTTTGAAGCTCTTTGGTCATGAGGATGTAAAAACAGTTAAGCCAACCGTAGGACCTGAGCAAGAATACTTCTTAGTTGAGAAAGAAACCTACAACAAGCGCCCTGACTTAGTTTATACAGGCAGAACTCTGTTTGGCTCAATGCCACCAAAGGGACAGGAGCTTGACGACCACTATTTCGGAACAATCAAGCCTCAGGTTAAGTCCTTTATGAAGGATTTAGACCACGAGCTTTGGTCACTTGGCGTTTTTGCTAAAACAGAGCATAATGAGGCAGCACCTGCTCAGCACGAGCTTGCGCCTATATTTACAACAACCAACTTAGCAACCGACCATAACCAATTAACAATGGAGCTTATGCAAAAGGTTGCAAGAAAGCATGGTCTTGTTTGCCTGCTTCATGAAAAGCCATTTGACGGCGTTAACGGTAGCGGTAAGCATAACAACTGGTCGCTCTCAACCAATACTGGTATGAATCTACTTGAGCCAGGAGAGACACCAAGCGATAACGCACAATTTTTACTATTCCTTTGCGCAGTTATAAAGGCAGTTGATGACTATCAGGATGTTCTTAGAATTTCAGTTGCCAGCGCAGGAAACGACCACCGTCTTGGTGCAAACGAGGCACCACCTGCGGTTATTTCTATCTTCCTTGGCGAGGAGCTTACAGAAATACTTGACGCTATTGAAAAGGGCGTAAAGCTCGGCTCTAAGGAAAAGGAAAAAATGAGAGTTGGCGTTCATATTCTTCCTAAGTTCCCAAAGGATACCTCGGATAGAAATAGAACATCGCCATTCGCATTTACCGGTAATAAGTTTGAGTTCCGTATGCTCGGCTCAAACGCTTCAATTGCTGACACAAACACAGCAATCAATACAGCAGTTACCGAGGTATTAAACGAGTTTTACGATGTTTTAAGCGAGGCAGAGGATTTTAACGGCACTCTCCACGAGCTTATCAAGAAAACAATTAAGGAACACAAGAGAATTTTCTTTAACGGTAACGGCTACGATGACGCTTGGCTTAAAGAGGCAGAAAAGAGAGGTCTTTCTAACCTCAAATCCACCCCTGAAGCCCTTGTTCACTTGCTCGACGAAAAGAATATTGAGCTTTACACCAAAAACAAGGTGTTCAGCGAGAAGGAGCTTCGTTCAAGATGTGAAATTCTTCTTGAAAGCTACTCAAAGATTATCAACATCGAGGCGCTTACAATGATTGATATGGCAAAGAAGCTAATCATCCCTGCTATATCAAAATACACCAAGGCTTTGGCGCGTTCTGTAAACGAAAAGGGCGGGTTGGGCTTTGATATAGGCTATGAATTTGAGGTGGGGCAAAAGCTTTCAGCTCTCTGCACAGAAGCATATAAGCTTACCCTTGAGCTTGAAGAAAAGCGCAAGGAGGTTTCCAAAATCAAGGATGCTGCCGAAAAGGCAAAATCATACGAGAGTGTTGTGCTTGCTACAATGAATAAGCTAAGAAAGGCTTGCGATGAGGCAGAAACCTTGACAGCGCGTGAATATTGGCCTATGCCAGATTATGGAGAGCTTTTATTCGGTATAAGAGAATAGAGGTTGTCAGATACGGGCAAAACCGAAATCACACTAATATGTAGGGGCGAGGCTTGCTCCTCACGAAAAAAGAGGTCAAACGACCTCTTTTCTTTTTTTGTTTACTTTTGTCAGTTATTATGGTACAATAATAATAATATCTCAAGTTTTAAGGAGAATAGCATGGATAATCAAATGAAAAAGCGCTATGGACTGTTCACAGCCATTTGTATGGTTGTTGGAATTGTTATTGGCTCTGGCGTTTTCTTCAAGGCTCAGGACGTTTTAAATTACACTGGTGGCAATATGCTGCTTGGCATACTCGCCTGGATAATCGGTGGAATTGTTATGATAATTTGTGCCTTTAACTTTGCAAACTTTGGCACAAAATATGTAAAGGTTAATGGCGTTGTTGACTATGCCGAGGCGATAGTAGGCAAAAAATATGCCTATATGATAGGTTGGTTTTTGACAACCATTTATTATCCGGCAATGACAGCCGTGCTTGCTTGGGTGTCAGCAAGATATACACTCGTTTTGTTCGGCTCAAGCGACATCACAGGTGGTCTTTGTATGGCACTCGGTGGCTTTTATCTATGCCTTGCATATGCAATCAATGTGCTTTCCCCAAAAATCGCAGGAAAGTTTCAAGTCAGCGCAACAGTTGTTAAGCTAATTCCGCTCGCTATAATAGTAGTGGTTGGCACAATTGTTGGATTTATAAACGGCAACACAGTCGATGCGTTTTCCTCGTCATTCAATATAGAGGGTGGCAGCTTTGATAGCGTGTTTGCAGGAATTGGCGCTGCTGCCTTTGCATACGAGGGCTGGATAATTGCAACATCAATAAACTCGGAGCTTAAGGAGCCTAAAAAGAATCTTCCACGTGCCTTAGTTATAGGCACAGCCATAATAATGGTTATTTATATTACCTATTTTATTGGTCTTTCGGGTGGCGCACCAATAGAGGTTCTTCGCTTGGAGGGCGCAACAGCAGCATTTAAAAGCCTTTTTGGAAGTGTCGGCAGTGTAATTTTAAATGCATTTATCGTTGTTTCTTGCCTAGGCACATTAAATGGACTAATGCTTGCAAACACCCGCTCACTTTACTCTCTTTCCGTAAGAGATAGCGGCCCAAAGCCAAAAATGTTCTCGCAAATCGACCCACAAACCAATATGCCGGTAAACTCAAGCGCATTAACGCTTCTTTTCTGTGGCGCGTGGTTCTTCTATTTCTATGGGGCAAACCTCACAAATCCAATTTTCGGTGTTTTCAGCTTCGATTCATCCGAGCTTCCGATAATCACAATCTACGCACTTTATATCCCAATCTTTATTATGTTTATAGTAAAGGAGGGCAAAAAGAGTGTTTTCAAAAACATAGTAATGCCAATTTTGGCAGTATGCGCCTCACTCTTTATGATTTTTGTCGCAATCTACGCTCACGGAATTGTAAAATTTAGAGAAGCAAAAGTAGCTGGTGAATTTGCATTTCCTGTGCTTTTCTACCTAATTGTCTTTGCAGTAATAATGATAATCGGCGCACTTCTTTATAAAAGAAAAGGGAAGAAATAGAAAATAGAAAAAGGATGCAGATGCATCCTTTTTGTGAAGCTAGCCAAGCAACAAAAAAGCCACTCGCCTAAGTAACTACGAATGAAAATGAAATTAGCCAAGCTAGGATACATTTTCCCTGCGTGAAAATGAGCTTCGGCTAGCCTTTCGCTTGCAAGCAGACTTCGGCTTTAGCCTCGCTTACGCACCCAATCCAAAATCGTTAAGCGATTTTGGAGCTGGTTTGAAGACAGATCCCCAGCCAAAACAAAAAGCCGACCTTGATGGCCGGCTTGTTTTGGCTGGGGATCTAGGATTCGAACCCAGACAAACAGAGTCAGAGTCTGCTGTGCTGACCATTACACAAATCCCCAATAACAAAACTATTATATATAGAAAAAGCGAATTTGTCAAGAAAAATTTTTATAAAACACGATTTATATTGATTTAATTTCTTGAATAAAGGATTCCTTTTTGGTATAATTGTTGTATAAACTTAAAAGGTGGGTGTGCGTATGATTAAAACTAACTTTAATAAGGGCTGGAAATTTGCATTAAACAATGGTGAGTTTGAGAACTTTGAACTCGGTGGCGAAATTGTTGACACCATTGATTTACCATTTGATTTCTCGATAATTCAAAAAAGAGAAAAGAACGCGCCAAGTTCGACAGCAGGCGGATATTTTCAGTGCGGAACAGGTAAATATTTAAAGAATTTCATCCCTAAAAAGGGTAAAAGATATATCTTTATGTGCGACGGCTCGTTTGGAATGACCGAGGTGTTTATAAATTCCAATATAGCGTGTCAAAACGCATACGGCTACAATAGCTTTTGGTGCGACATTACCAAGTTTTTAAGATACGACAAGGAAAATGAAATTTTAATTCGCGTAAACAACCAAGCCCAACCAAACGCACGCTGGTACGCAGGCTCGGGAATTTACAGGGACGTTTATCTTTGTGAGTGTAACGATTCCTACATAGACCCATGCGGTACATTTGTAAAAACAAAAAGCGTAGAGAAAAATACTGCTTATATGTCGGCAGAAACGAGAATTTTTTCAGAAAAAGAAACAGAGGCGGTTGTTGACTTCGAAATTTATGAGGGCAACAAGAAAAATCCTTGCGCAAAAGCAAAAAGATATGTAATTTTGGATAGGGGCACAACCGATATTTTTGCAAATTTCGAGATAGAAAACGCAAAAATTTGGGATGTGGATACTCCAAATGTTTATACTGTCAAAACAACTCTTACAGTTGATAAAAAGATTGATACCGACGAAGCAATTTTTGGAGTAAGAACAGTAAATGTTGATTCAAAAAATGGCTTTATCTTAAACGGCAGAAGCGTTAAGCTTCGCGGAGGATGCATCCACCACGACCAAGGTGCACTTGGCGTGTCCGTTTATCCGGAAACAGAGTATAGAAGAATAGCTAAATTAAAGGAAGCCGGCTTCAACTCCGTCCGCTTATCCCACAACCCACAGTCAAGATATCTTTACGAGGCGTGTGACCGCCTTGGAATGCTTGTAATTGACGAGCTTTTCGACTATTGGACCGAGGGTAAAAACGAAAACGACTCACATATGTTCTTTTTTGACCATTATCTTGAATGGGCTGACATTATTGTTCGTAGAAATAGATGTCATCCATCAATTGTTATGTGGTCAACAGGAAATGAAATTTCAGAAAAATCGGGCAGAGGAAACGGTTACCAAATTGCGCGCAATATTGCAAACAAGATAAGAAGCCTAGATTCAACCCGCCCACTCACCCACGCCCTTTGCAGTCTTTGGAGCAACAGCGAGGAATATGAGATAGAAAAGGCGGAAAACGATTTCCCAGCTGAAAAAATGGACTATTTCGCAAAAAAGACAGCCATTACTGCCGATACAGTTGATATTGTAGGCTACAATTATCTTGAATATAGACTCGAAAAGGATTTGATAAGGTTTCCCGAAAGAGTAATAATAAACACCGAAACCTTCCCAATTAACGCGTATAAAACAATAAAGCAGCAGCTATCAAACAAAAGAATCGCAGGCGACTACGTTTGGACAGCGTGGGATTATTTTGGCGAAACAGGAATTGGACACGTTGAATATAACGAAAAGCGCGGAGATTTCTTATTGTTTTATCCATATCATATTGCAAATTGTGGCGATATTGATATAATAGGAGAGAGAAAGCCTCAATCCTACTACCGTGAAATTGCATGGGAGCTAAGGCGTGACCCGTATATCGCAGTTAGACATCCCAATTTAACCGAAACACCGTATTTTATTAGTGGCTGGGGCTTTTACGAGTGTGATAAAACCTGGTGCTTCGACGGATATGAGGGCAAGGAAGCCGAGGTGTACGTCTTTGCCGACTGTGATGAAATTGAGCTTTATATCAATGACAAATTGGTAGAAAAAGCATCTAAATCCAATGACGGAGTATATAAATTCAATGTTAAATATCAGCCCGGCAAGATTAGTGCCAAGGCGATAAAAAATGGCGAGGTTATCGGTTACCACCAAATCCTTACCGAAGGTAAGGCTGAAAAAATCAACCTTGTTCCTGAAAAGAGCTATATTCCAAGGGGCGCAAAAAAGCCGGATGACGAAATTATATATGTTGACGTAAGAATAGAGGACGCAAATGGCGCACTTTGCACCCAAGCAAACAATACTGTAATCTTCAAGGCAGAGGGCGCGGAGATTATGGGCGTTGCAAGTGGAGAATTAACCACTGAGGAAATGTATAATGACAAAACGCATCGTGCTTATAAGGGCAAGGCACTGCTTGTCCTTAAAAGACATAAAGGAGAAAAAATAACCCTTAAGGCAACTGCCGACGGGCTTAAATCAAAGGAAATCAATCTGTAAATTTTGAAGGAGGGAGAAAAATGCTTGAAACCTTTTTGGTCGCGCTTGGCGTGGTTTTCACTATGCTTTTATATGCCGTGCCGGGATTTGTGCTTGTAAAAACCAAGCTGATTAAGGAAAACCACATATCAGCATTTGCTAAGCTATTAATGTGCGTTTGCTCTCCTTGTCTTGTTTATTCTTCAATTACAAGAAACGAGTTCTCAAAGGATTTGGTTTTCAAGCTTATATTCTCATTCATATTTATAACAGGCATATTCTTACTGGTTCTTTTGCTTTTCCATTTCGTTTTCAAAAAGAAAAGAGAGGACGAAAGATACAGAATATTCAATCTTGCCACCACCTTTTCAAACTGTGGCTTTATGGGTGTGCCGGTTTTAGAGGCTCTTTTTCCAGACTACCCTGAGGCAATTGCCTTTTCCGCTATGGCGTCGCTTTCGATGAATATTCTTGCGTGGACGATTGGCGCTTACTTAATTTCACAAGATAAAAAATACATAAGTCCAAAAAAGATTTTTCTAAATCCAGCAACCATAGCTCTTATTATTTCACTTCCCATATTTATTTTTGGTATTAAAACACCAGATGTCTTTGAAAATGCAATAGGCTTGCTTGCTAAAATGACAACCCCACTGTGTATGCTTATTATGGGTATGCGCTTGGCTTGTATTCCGCCAAACGAGGTTTTTTTGCGCCCAATGCAGTATCTGATTATATTTGTAAAGCAAATAGCGCTCCCTCTTGTGGTTATGCTTATTTTACTTGTAATGCCATTTGACCCACAAATGAAGGCATCAATATACATTTTAACCGCTTGTCCTGTTGCTACCGTTATTCTCAATATGGCAGAAATGATTGGCAAGGGACAAAGGAGCGCAGCAAGCTTGGTGCTTCTTGGAACATCGCTTTCGATTTTGACAATCCCACTTATGTCGCTTCTAATAGCAGTATTTTAAAGGCCACCCTAAAAGAGTGGCTTTTTCTATTGAAAGAAACATTTAACTGTGGTATAATCTAAGTGAATTTTAATGACGAGGACGTTATGAAAAGAGAAGAATTAAAAAGATTAGTTTTTTCCGCATTGTTTTTGGCAATCGGAATTGTTTTGCCTGTTTTCACAGGACAAATTAAGGAAATAGGCGATTCACTTTTGCCAATGCACTTGCCAGTTATGCTTTGTGGCTTTATTTGTGGCTGGAAATATGGCTTTACAATCGGTATTATTTTGCCATTTATTCGCTCCCTCACATTTGGAATGCCACCGCTTTACCCGAATGCAATTTGGATGGCGGTTGAGCTTGCGGCATATGGCTTAGTTGTTGGCGTTTTGCACGCAAAAATGATAAATCTAAAAAGAGGACGCATCGCATTGCCTCTAATTATTTCAATGGTGGTGGGAAGAATTGCATGGGGCATCACAAAGGCGATGCTTTTGGGCATCGGTGGAAAAAGCTTTACAGTAAATGCATTTATAGTCGGCGGATTTGTTGATGCAATCCCAGGTATTATTATACAGTTAATCTTGATACCACTTATAGTTGGTATTTACGAGGACTCAAAAATCAAAACAAGAAGGGTGAAAAAATGAAAACGGTATTATTTCCATACGGCAAGGAGCATATTGAATATTCATTTAAGGATGATGAGCTTTTAGCCGTTCTTGATTCATCAATAAATAGCTATAAGCCAAAAAGCTCGCCCGAGGGTCTTGTTTTGAGCGCTATGAAAAACCCCGTTGACTCGCCCAAATTAAAGATTCTTGCAAGGGGTAAGAAAAATGTCGTTATAATAGCGAGTGACCACACACGCCCAGTTCCAAGTAAGGTGATTATCCCTAATATGCTAAAGGAAATAAGAGAGGGCGCGCCAGATGCAAAAATCACAATTCTAATTGCAACAGGCTGTCACCGTGGAACAACAAAGGACGAGCTTGTTTCAAAATTCGGCAAGGAAATTGTCCAAAACGAAAATATTATAATCCACGATTGCGATGATACATCAAATCTTGTAAATATAGGCACGCTTCCCTCAGGTGGCGAATGTATAATAAATAAAATCGCAAACGAAGCAGACCTCTTAGTTTCAGAGGGCTTTATTGAGCCACACTTTTTTGCTGGCTTTTCAGGAGGCCGAAAAAGCCTTTTGCCGGGCGTTTGTGCGCGCGAAACGGTTTTATCTAATCATTGTTCTGAATTTATTGACAGCCCATATTCAAGAACCGGTATTTTGGATGGCAATCCAATGCATGCCGATATGCTTTGGGCGGCAAAGAAGGCGAAATTAGCCTATATTGTCAATGTCATTTTAAATGATAAAAAGGAAGTAATTTACGCAGTTGCAGGTGACCTCGAAATGGCACACAAGAGGGGAACAGATTTTCTTTTATCACAGTGTCAAGCACCAAAGGCTGAGGCTGATATTGTAATAACCACAAACGGTGGTTATCCACTTGACCAAAATGTTTACCAAGCGGTAAAGGGAATGACCGCGGCAGAAGCAACCGTCAAAAAGGGTGGAGTAATTATAATGCTTGCCAAGTCAAATGACGGTATAGGTGGCGACCATTTCTATCATCAATTGGCCGACGAGCCGGATATAAACAAAACAATGGAATCCTTCCGATCAAGAAAAAGAAATGAAACCGTGCCGGACCAATGGCAAACGCAGGTTTTGCTCCGTGTCCTTATGCACGCAACAGTTATTTATATTTCAGATATGGATGAAAATATCATTAAAAAAATGCATATGACACCAGCAAAATCGGTAGACGAGGCAATTGAAATTGCAAAGAGGCTTTTAAAAACAGAAAGTCCCAAAATCACTGCAATTCCTGATGGCGTTTCAGTAATAGTAAAATAAAAAAGGGGGTTTTAAATCCCCTTTTTTTGTTCCTTTTTCTTTGATCTATATATGTATAGATAAACAAATATCGCAATGGTAGATAAGATAACACCGACAAGCATGCCTGCCTTCATTCCAACCTGCTCGGTGGAGAGGCTAAGCCTTTCGCCAAGCTTTAAAGCAAGATCGCTTTTTGACACCTCGTCAGTAACAACACCAACAAGCTGAGGGCCAAAGGATGCACCAAGGTCACCACCCGCCGCCATCATAGCGTAAATAAACACACCGGCAGAGGGGAATTTTTCAGAAGCGATAACTAAGCATCCGGGCCACATCATAGAAACACAGAAGCCTGTAAACGCACACGCCAAAAGCCCCAAAATAGGAATGCCCGAAATTGTTGCAATTAAGTAGCAGGCGGTTGAGCCGATAGCTCCAATAAACAATACCTTTTCAATATTTTTGCCTTTTTTTGCATATAAGGTACGACCAAGGCCAAGCGCCAAGGCAAAAAGAGCAACCCCAAAAACATCTCCCCAAATCTTAGGGATTCCAAGTGCATTTTCAATAAAGCTTGAGCTCCATTGTGCCATTGTACATTCGGCAGCGCCACCAAGGAAAATTGCAAAAACAGAAATCCAAAGCCACTTGCTTTTAAAGAATTTTAAAGTACCGGATAATTTTTCAGGAGTTTCAAGGCTTGGAAGCTTAGAGCCCATAAACATTGAAATTGAAAAAATCGGAATTGACATAAATATGATTGGTAAAACCCACCAGTATTCCTTGGGGAAAACCAAAAGGAAGAGCGTGCTAACAAGAATAACAGCAACAACACCCCATGCGTAAATAGAGTGAAGCTTACTCATATCTCTTTCTGGGTTTTCGCTTGGAATTGCCGCAATAACAGGGCTTATAAGCACTTCGGAAAATCCACTGGCGGCTGAGAAAATAATAGTTCCTATAACAAGACCAATATAAATATTATTACTGAAAACAAACGGTGCAAGAGCGTAAATGCCAAGACCGATAACAGTTAAAAACGGTGTCATTTTAACAGCTAATGGAATATTGAATTTGTGTGAGAAAAATGAAAAAATCAAGTCGATTCCCAGCTGTGTAACAAAATTTATAAGAACTAAAAGTCCAAGAAGCGAATATGAAATTCCATAAAGGGATCGAAACGTCAAAAAGAGCACAGGCGAAAGATTTCCAACCACGGCCATACTAACGTTTACAGAATAGCATGCAAGCTTGACACGCCTAAACCCCATAAAATCACCTCCTAAATCAACTGCAAATCATTCTATCATAGAGAGGCTGAAAAATCAAGCCAAAAAACAATTATCTTTTTTAAATTTCTTTTTAAAATTATGATAAAATTTTATGTAAAAAATTTCAAATATACGTCATTGACAAAAACATTTATAAATAGTATAATTGTCAATATAAAGAACAAATTATATGTCGAATATTGCATTTAAATTAATTGTCTTATTTTTGGAAAGAAAGGGGTAGTAAAATTGCGCAGAATATTTAAGAAAAATCAGATTCTTACAATACCGAATCTTTTAAGTGTAGTACGTATTCTGTTGATTCCTGTAATCGTGTGGCTTTATAGTGCGGAAAAGAACTATTACGCCGCAATCGGTGTGATTCTTTTATCGGGAGCGACAGACGTTGTTGACGGCTGGATTGCAAGGCGCTTTAAAATGACCTCGGACTTCGGCAAAGCTCTTGACCCCTTGGCAGATAAGCTAACTCAGGCGGCACTCATTATTTGTTTGTTGTCAAAATATAAATTGATGTGGGGGCTTATTATTGTTTTCATAGGGTGTGAGGTGGCAAAGCTTACCCTTGGCATTGTCATAGCTAAAAAGCACGACGAGGTGAATAGTGCAAAATGGTATGGCAAGGTAAATACCATCATTATTTATGCAATTATGATGGCGCTTATTTTGTTTCCAGGTATGGGCGAAATCATTGCGAGCTTGCTGATTTTGATTTGCGCCGCCGTTATGATAGCAGCACACGTTTTGTATTTTGTGTTCTTGGGCAGAATCCTTTACAAAAAAAGCAAGGAGAAAAAAGAAAACACCCCCGCCGAAAATGAAAATACTGCAAAATAAAAGACCTGCTCAAAAGAGCAGGCTTTTTGTTTTATGGTCGAAGTGGCGATACCCGACTCGAACCCACTTGAAAAGGCGTCATAAAGCCTTGTGACATAAGGGGCTTTACCAATGCTGGCGAGAGGGGTTTTTGAGCAAAAATGTAATAATCGTATATCAAAACGACCTCAAAAATGGCATTTTTTAAATTTGGGATTGGTGAAAAAGCGAAATTGCAAAACAAAATTATAAATTGCATTGTTGCAAATAAAATGTTTACAAATGTGGATTTTTTATTGAAACTTATAAATTAATATGTTATAATATGTAAAATGCTATTAAAAAGAGGTTTGAAAGTATGGCTGTAAGTTATAACAAACTATGGAAATTGCTTATTGATAAGGGCATGACAAAAACCGAGCTTCGCATAGCTACGGACATGTCAACAACAACCCTTGCCAAGCTCGGCAAAAACGAAACTGTCTCAATGGATATCCTGCTCCGTGTCTGCAAAACACTCGAATGCGACATCGGCGACATTATGGAAATGGTGATAGATGAAATTTAATTTTACAGAATTCAATTTTATGAATATGTAGAGACAAAAAGAAAGTATAAATGGAGGAAAACCATGCGTTGCAGTTTTGCAGATGTTTTAAAAAATGGTAAAATTGATATCGAAAGAGAGTATTCGAAACTATATGATCTCTTCTTTGTTAAAGATAAAAGGGATAGCAAATCATTAGCAGATTTGATCTCCTTAAATTTTGAAACAATTTATTTTCGAGGCACTTGTCTTGATCTTGATGAATTTAACCAACAGTATGGGTTTAATTTTGTTAAACAACCACAAAAATTAAATATTGATTATCTTGTTTCATTTTGTGAATATATTTATAACTTTGTTGTAGCGGCAAAAGATGATTTTTTCTTTATGCAAAACAATAAAATGTTTTACATGCAACACATTTTAAAAGTAATAGATTCAATAGGGTATATGCAATCAAGCGATAATGGGTTTGTGATCTTTGTGGAGAAAAATCAAGCAGCCATATCGGTATCCGAAATTGTTCCCGAAGAAATCTCTTACAAGGTTATTTCCTATAATCACTATTCTATGCGTGGCGATATAGAGGGAAAGAAAGCTACATTATTGATTTTGGCAAATCAACTTGAACCTCAAGAGAAAAAACTAAATCAAATTGATGCCACGTTCAAAAGTGAATTGTTTTTCGCGTTCAATAATTTAAACATTAGACACAACAATACAGACCCTGTCGACAAAAGGTATTATAACAAGGCAGTCGCAGATATGTCTGAGGAAGAACTTGAACATTGTACGATGAAACCTATCAAATGTGCCTGTTAGCGTTTTTGAGACTTGAACACATTGATAGAAAAAATGCAATTAGCGAATTAAAAAAGAAAGTTGAAGCAAAGGAAGGTAATACATAATGGCGAACACAAATATACAGTCGGTAGAACCCAACATAGCAGATTTAGTAAATGGATGGCTTAAATCCTATAAATTAGATTACAAATTAGAGCAGGAATCTTTGAATACAGAAATAGATCAAGCACTTGATGACTATTATTCAAAGAGTGGTGGAAAGGGCGGCAACAGACCCGATGCTAAACTCCTTCTTCACGCTAATGATGGAAGGTATTATCCAGTTTTAATTGAATATAAGGGATATAAGGACAAGCTTGTAAAATTGGATGAGGAAGGCAACGTTGCAAATAAAACAGCGAAAAATCAACCTGATTTTGCCAATATTAAAGCGTATGCAGTTAATGGTGCGGTTCACTATTCCAATGCAGTGCTCCACTATACAAGCTATACAGATGTTATCGCTATTGGCGTTACCGGATATAAAGCCACAAATGGCAAAATTAAACACTCAATCGGCGTTTACTATGTTTCTAAGAGCAATTTCGGTGTAGGACAAAAGGTTGATGAATATACCGACTTGTCTTTCTTGAAGAAAGAACATTTTTCTGCTTTCATTGACAAAGTTAAACAGTTATCCCTTCCACAAGAAGAGATTGAAAAGCTGAAAGAACGCAGAGAACAAGAAATTACGGCAAGTCTTGTAAAGCTTAACAATGATATTTTCAAAAGTGAAGATGGGCTTAGCGAAGATGATCGCGTATATCTTGTTGCGGCTTCAATTATGGCTACTCTTGGCGACGTTGAAAATAAGGTCTATCCATTGACAAAGGTAGAGTTGAAATCTTCTGATGAAGAAGGTGATAGAGATGGCGATATTATGATTCGAAAAATCAATTCTTTCCTTAACGCAAAGAAGCTTCCCAAGGATAAGAAGGATTTGATTGTAAGAACTCTTCAAAATACGCTCACCACCGATAATATCAACAAGGTTGAAAATGGCGAAAGCCAACTAAAGCGTGTGTTTGTAAAAATAGTTGATGACCTCGGCATTTACTATAAAACCGGTCTTACTACGGATTTTACAGGTAAATTATTTAATGAAATGTATTCTTGGCTTGGTTTCACACAAGATCAGTTGAATGATGTTGTATTAACTCCTTCTTATGTAGCAACGCTTTTGTGTCGTTTAGCAAGAGTTAATAAAGACTCGTTTGTTTGGGACTTTGCGACCGGTTCTGCGGGACTTTTGGTTGCAGCAATGAACGAAATGCTGATTGATGCAAAAAACACAATTAAATCCCCAGAAAAGTTGGCAATTAAAGAAGCGGAAATAAAAGCAAATCAGTTGCTCGGTTTGGAGATCCTTTCCAACGTTTATATGCTTGCTGTTTTAAATATGATAATGATGGGTGACGGCAGCTCCAACATTTTGAATAAAGACTCATTGAAGTTTGACGGACATTACGGATTCGGAAAAACCAATGAAAAATTCCCAGCAGACGCATTTATTCTGAACCCGCCTTATTCTCGTGACGGAAATGGAATGATTTTTGTCGAAAAAGCTCTTTCTATGATGGAAAAAGGCTATGCCGCTATTATTATTCAAAATTCAGCTGGATCTGGAAATGCAGTAGAATATAACAAAAATATACTTAAACATTCAACGCTGCTTGCGAGCATAAGAATGCCCATTGATCTATTCGTCGGCAAATCAAGTGTTCAAACATACATTTATGTTTTTAGAGTTGGTGAATCACATCAAAAGGATGATGTTGTGAAGTTCATTGATTTTTCAAATGATGGTTATTCGAGATCAGCAAGAAAGAAATCTACAAACAATTTAAGAGATACAAACAATGCCAAAGAAAGATACCAAGAGCTTGTTGATTTGGTTCATTTTGGCAAGTCTAAGCTTAGTATTTTTTCTGAAAGCGAATATTACGAAGGAACTATAGATCCTGAAAATGGCGCAGATTGGAATCAAACTGCTCCAATAAATACCAAGCCAAGCATAGAGGATTTTAAAAAAACGGTTAGTGATTATTTGGCTTGGGAAGTGGCAACGCTTTTGAAAAATCAACCGACGGAGGATGACCGCTTGGGAAAATGACATCCTCACTTAATGAAAAATTGCGGACAGTTAAGTGGGGTAAATACAAAACAAGCGAATTGTTTAAGCCGCAAAAGATTACCAGAATGCTATCCAAGGAAGACTTATCAAATGATTTTTGTTTCCCTGCATATTCTTCTGAGTCAACCAACAACGGAATAATTGGATATACCAATTCTCCCGAATTTATCTGTGACGATGAATATCCTGTTTTTGTCACATTTGGAGATCACACAAGGTCTTTTAATATCGCTAATAAAAGTTTTTCAGTTCTTGATAATGTGAAAGTGCTGCAACCAAGCATCCATAATATTCGGTGCCTATTGTGGATTATTACAGCTTGGCAAAAGCAAATTCCCAATCTTGGATATGCACGACATTGGAAAATAGCCAAAAACTGTATTGTAGAACTTCCTACCAAGAACGGCAAAATTGATTTTGATTTTATGGAGTCATTTGTAGCTGAGCTAGAAGCTCAACGGGTAGCTGAGCTATCCGCTTACTTAAAAGTATGCGGATACGACAATTATGAATTGTCGGCTGAAGAGCTCGACGCTCTTCGTAGATTTGGCAGCCTTGAAGATAACAACTGGGGTACATATAAGGTTGGAAATTTGTTTGAGCGAGTTGAAACAAAGAAACTGCCTTACAAAGCAAAGGAGTTACCTAAACAACCTACTGAGGATTATGTGCTCCCTTGTCTGACTTCAAGTTTTCAGAATCAAGGTTTAAATTACTACGCTCCTAAAATTGGTGCAACCATTTTGAGCAATGTAATATCTATTCCTTCAAATAGCGACGTTTACAGGGCATATTACCAATCAAGAGAATTTACGGTTTTGTCTGATTCCTACGCAATACGTTGGAAGTCTAATAAAATTAAAATTTCTCCCAACCACTACTTGTTTATGGTAATGTGTATTAACAAAGTAACTGATCTGCCGATTTATTCTTATAAGAATAAACTTGGTGGTTGGAACGTTGTAAAAGAGAAGAACATCAGATTGCCGAAAAAGAATGGCGAAATTGATTTTGCACTTATGGAAACATTCATATCTGCGATCAAGAAATTAGCTATAAAGGATGTTGTCCTTTATAGCAACCAAAAGATTAAGACAACCAAATCGGTAGTTTCCTCACACTCTAATCAGTGAAAATGGGTTTATTTGAGAAAGGATTTATGTTATGGCTGAAATATTCAAACAAGATAATGAAAGTTACAAAATAGATGTTCCAAAGGAGAAACGCTATTTAAACACTACATCCTACGACTATTCTGTTTCTTGTTTATGGTCGAAGTGCGGAGGTTCGAACTCCGGGCCTCATGGTCCCGAACCAATACCGGACAGTTTTTGCCATCATTTCCCCTCATCTTGACGCCTTTTCTCTCGGAAAACCATGATTTCGTAACCTCTTACGAACACTGTTTCCGCTTAGTCCACTCCCGTAAATGGTCCACCCTGTGGTCAAAACCATAAATCAACCACAAAACCCCTACCCCGTGTGCGATTTTTATTCCCACCACCATGTTAACATACAATCTCCAAATTTGCAACCCTGTGTGCAAAAAATCACACATCGTTGCATTTTTTCTTTTTTCAACATTCAAAAATTGCCCCGCAGTAAACAAAGAATACATCAGAATAAAAACCGAGGCAAAATAGCAAAATAGTATTGACAAAATAACTATCATAATATAAAATATAATTAGTATCAAATGATAGGTAGGTATCAAAATGGATAAGTTGATAAAAAACATTAGATTAGAAGCAAAAATGAATCAGGAGCAGTTCGCAAAAGCTCTTGGGACTACCGTTCTTTCAATTAATCGTTGGGAAAACGGAAAAACATATCCTAACAAAATGGCACAGACACAACTGTACAATTTTTGCAAGGAGCATTCTATTAATGTCACACAGCTCATCATAGACACAAAAGCATACGGTAATACTGATAATAAGCTTGTCCTCTATCACGGATCAAAAAAAGGCATCGTTGGAGATATTGCACCTATCAGCCGTGACGAGTGCGACTTTGGTAGTGGTTTCTATATGGGAACAAATACACTTCAGCCGTTGACTCTTGTTTGTAATGAGGATAAACCGAAGTTCTATATGGTTGAGCTTGATATGACGGGGCTTAAGGTGTTGAGTGTAGAAATCAGCATGGATTGGGCAATGCTCATTGCTTATTATCGTAAGGAAATGGAGAGCGCAAAAGGTACGCCTATTTATGAAAAATATGCGCATATGGCTGACGGCTATGATGTGATTATCGGTTACATAGCCAATGATCGTATGTATACCGAGCTTTCTCGCTTCTTCAATAAAACACTTACCGATGTGGCACTTATAAATTGTCTTTCTGCACTTGACCTTGGTAAGCAATATGTTGCTATCAGCGAAAAGGCATGTAAGCAGATTAAAATTTTGAAGGAAGAGCCTCTTTCTCAATTAGAGCTTTTGTTACTTAAGGATATGAGCGCCGAGAGAAGAAAAGAAGGAATTGCTCTGGCAGAGGAAATTGAGGTTAAATACCGTCGAGAAGGTAAATTCTTCGACGAGATTTTGAAGGGTGAATGATATGTGTAAATCATTACAACTAACATTGTGCGACACGCAAGGTCAGCTGTTTGAGCTTGCGGCAGAACGTGGATATAGCAGTGAAGCCTTTATCAAGGCATTTATGACTTCGCAGGTGTCGGCAGATATGGATAAAGAGTTCCACCATGTGCAGTGGGCTGGCAAGGCGTATATCCTATCCCGTATGGAAGATGAGCTCGCAGATCAACTCACAAAGTATGGAGAGATCTTCGACAAGGAAACGCTTTATTGGGCAGGTTACATTTATCGCTATTGGAGTTTCTATACTGGAGAAAGCAGTCGCGAGATCTACAAACAAGCTCCGGCGAAGACCATGAAAGTAGTCTATCTGATGTACCACACTATGAGCCCCGAAATGGCGATTGATAGACTTAAGGAAACATATAATAATTGAAACAGGAGTCATTATGAGTAGTTTGGTATTAGATTTACAAAAAGAATTAATGGATAGAGATTGCGACATTCTCCAAGCCCTTCGTCATGCGCATGTAATTGCTGTTAAGTTGAGATTGGACGAATTCGACAAATGGATTCAATACGAGTTGAATGGATATCCGAAGAATGATGAGGTCGTTCCAAAGTATAGATTTGTAACGGGAACACTTAAAGCTAAAAATCCAAGATTGGGATGGATTCCGGCGGTAATTATGGACAAATCGAAAAATCATCCCTTCAATACTATGCCTATGTATGAATCTCTTGCGTCATTAATTGAAATCAAGCAGCAAGCCACATCGGGAGTTTTTCACTATGAATTCCCACCTGCACTAACTATGGAATTATTAAAGTACACTGACTCTCCAATTTATATGGATGTAGCACTCTTTGTTAGTGTTCATAACATTTCGGAAACAATAGAACAAGTGAAAAATCATCTCTTGGAGTGGACGCTTGAATTGGAGAAAAAGGGAATATTGGGGGAGAATATGACTTTCAACCGAGTTGAAACTCTATCCGCTAAAACCGTAACCTCTCCTATAATTAATGTTTACGGCACATACGTGGAAGGGGATGTTAATCACTCTCAAATTGTCTCTGGCGATAATAACTCTGCAACCTATAATGAAGCTGATGCTAAGGCGACAATTGAAGAAATCAAAGCTTCCATTAAAACGGAGGAAATTTCTAAAGATAGCATGGAGTGCATCTTAGAAATCTTGGATGACATTTCGAGTAAGATCGAACAAAAGAAAAAGCCTGGTATTATAAAAACGGCTTTAATAGGATTGAAAGACTTTGTCCTCTCCGCTGGAGCAAATATTACTGCAGCATTGATTACTGCAAAAATTCAAGATCTGTTTTGAATAAGGTGCATCTCCCAATGCACCACGGGAAGGTAACATGGAAGGAAGGTTTTGATAGTGATGAAGAACTTTCGATTTACGATCTTTTGATAAGCGGACAAAACCTCTCTAAAGAAGAAATCAAAAAGGTTAAAAAATTGGCACAAGAGATACTTGTCAAGGTAAAAGCCCGTATTCGTGAACTCGATCATTGGCGTGACAAAGAAGAAACACAGTCCATCATTAGTATTTTAATTCGAGATCTTTTATGGGCAGATCTTCCTGAAAGCTATGAGGATGAAACTATTGTGAATTATAGACAACTGATTTATGAGTATGTTTATAACACTTACCCAGCAGCATAGCCACGTTTAAACAGAGAATTATATTTGATAAAGAAAAAATATTAGGACTGATTTTTATGACCAAGATTATAAAAAACGCAATACAGTGCAAGCTGTGTGGAGAAGTTATTGAATCTAAGCATGTTCACGACTTCGTGCAGTGCAAATGCGGAGTATGTGCGGTTGATGGCGGACATGATTATTTGCGTAGGTGCTTTAGAGATAAGGACTGTTCATAGACCTTTCGGAAAGTATCGAAATATTTGAAGAAGATTCGCAATAATACTGGACTTTTCAAACTTTGTGTGATATTGTGGTGTTACTAAACAAAGGAGGTAGCATTATGATATTAGAAGCATTGAAAAGTTTGTATCCGAATTCGAGTGAAAAGGTGCTTATAGCTGTAAAGGAAGATTTAGAAAAACTTCGTGGGAAGCAGGTAAGCACAGTGGAGCTTGTGGATTGGATGGACAAGCTTGTTGTAGCACACACAATTAATGAAACATTAAAAATAGAGGACGATTCAAAGCCGACCTGTGTCGGTAATGAGTCGTCCTTTGTTTATGTGGAGGACAATGATGAAATCAATGATTGATGAGCTGTGGTATGGGAATGTATCTCCAATGGATGATACTCGAAATAACACGGAAGAAATGAAGGAGCTGATGAGCTACATAGCTCGGCATCAGGAAGAACTCGTGGCAACACTAACGGACGAGCAGAAGGCGATTTTTGAGAAGTTTGATGATTGCTGGAGCGAATACTCAAGCAAAGCAGAAAAGGCGATGTTTTCATACGCCTTCCGCCTCGGAGCAAGGGTCACGATGGAGGTGCAAAAGGACACATAATAGGCGAATAGAATAACAAGGCATCGGTGAAAAATCCGATGCTTTTTTAATAAAAAACGCGCGTAAATTCATCAAGAATTATTGACGAAACGGCGATTTTGTGATATAATATGACATATTAAGAATGAATATGGAGGAAAACGTATGACTCTGTCACAGAAGGTAAGATACA
The DNA here is from genome assembly GCA_017420755.1 of Clostridia bacterium. Classification (GTDB taxonomy): domain Bacteria; phylum Bacillota; class Clostridia; order Oscillospirales; family CAG-272; genus RGIG2000. The sequence continues at coordinate 28,236 of JAFQOG010000046.1, forward strand.
TAAGAGCCGAGAGATTACTAAGCCAACAGGAATTTGCCGATGCGGTGGGCGTTTCCTATTCAACCGTCAGC
>JAFQOG010000047.1 GCA_017420755.1 Clostridia bacterium
CTTTGACGAAAGCAATAAGGTAAATACCACTAAGGCTCTTCAAGTTGAAATTGATGACGAGTATAGCAATTTCGATTGCTCAATCAATTTTGGCTCAACTGCAAATAGCGACCTTAAGCTAATTATTTGCGCATATGTAATTGAGGGCGACAATGTAACCTTCATTCAAGCAGATAGCGGAGAGGCAGTTGACTCATCACTCGTTACAGGCGGTAGCTTCAAGAGCGTAACTCTACCTTATGTAGTTGCCCTTGTTCCTGCCGAATCAAAGGAAAACTAACAAGTAAAAAACGCACTCAAACGAGTGCGTTTTTATTTCGGCTTATCTTTTGCTTTCTATATTCACTTGGAGAAATACCTGTTATTGATTTAAAGCTTCTATTAAAGCTTCTAAGACAATCAAAACCGCATTCATAAGCAATATCAAGGACGGTGTTGCTTGTGCTTGTCAAAAGATAGCACGCTTCATTTATGCGGAAACGACAAACATACTCGGTATAACTAATTCCGGTGTTTTTTGAAAAATGCTTGGATAAGTATACATAGCTATAGTTAGTTCTCCTTGCAAGCTCGTAAAGAGTGCATTTCCCCTTGTAGTTTTCGGCAACGAAATTAAAAATTTTAAGTAGCAGATTTTGATCATCACCCTTGAACTTCGTGTATTCTGCGTTTTTATCAAATTCACCGCAAATTGAATATAAAAGCCCCTTTAATTCTAATAGGCTTTTTTTGTTGTCAAATCTTGAAATTTTGTCAATATAAAAGTCGTTCAAATAAAACTTGTTATTTTTCGGCACAAAATTTTCAAACCTGTTGCCAAATGTCTTAACAAGCTGGGGCGAAAAAATCAAAATAGTATGCTCAGCGTGGCTCGGAGTTTTGATTTCATGAAGCTGGTTTGGAAAAACCAAAACACATTCGTTGCCCGAAATGGTATATTTAATTCCCTGAACGGTTATTTCCATTTCTCCATCAGTTGCTATTATTATTTCAAAGCTATTGTGAATGTGATTAGGAAAGTTAAGGTCATTCCCCGATTCAAGCGTCGCCTTGTCAGGCAGTATGGAGTGTTGCGTTTGGTATAACATATAAATCTCCGTAAAAACTATATTTTGTCCTATAATTATATCATAGTTTTTTCGTATTATCAATGTTTTGTGTATGATTTTTCTTAAAAATAAACAAAGATATTAAATGTAATTATAATAATGAAGGTGATATTTTAAAGCGTTGCCTTGAAAATGATGCTTGTTCCTTTCTTGACTACAGTATGATTGCTTATGCAAGTATAGTGAAAAGCTAAATTATGTCTATGCTTCACATATGTTTTGTCGTGATTGTCTAATAAAAGTGATATATCATAAAGATGAGGTATAATTTTAAAATATAGCTTACAAAGGAGAGGAAGAATGAAAAGAAAGCTTATAACTATATTTTTTATCGCCTTGGCTTTTGCGTGGATTTTTGCAATTTCCGCATTTGGCGCAGTAAATTATAGCGAAATGGCAACCCTTGCCGACGGAACAACGCTACCAATTTATGATGAAGCGCATAATCCGTTGATTTGGTATGTTAGTGGAACTGACCAAGATGGCAACAATGTTTACAGCTCCGTGCCAAACAACCGCAATGAACCAAACGAGAATCACGACACATATGTTACATATGTAAGCACAACAGGCACATGGGCGCAGTTAAAAGATATATACATTCATACTTATAATGAGACAACTGGCGAATATGATTCAACCATTGATGACAATTTACAAATCGTTGTTCTCAACCTAAGAGAATTTGATATGATATATCTTGGTGGTATCAATGTAAATTACATTCAGTATATGTATTATCCTGCAACATTGAAGGATTGTCCAGAACTTTTTAAACAAAAAACAGCATTAAGACTTGTTGATATGTCTGTCTGCACAAATCTTGTGGGTGGTTTTGGAGGCACTCAAAACTTTAGAGACTGTATAAATTTGCATACTGTTAGATTGCCGATAGGACCAAGCTATACATTTGAAGGCGGCAATAACTATAAGTTTAGGAACACTGCAATATCATCAATAATTATTCCCGAGGCAGTAACAAGCTTGGGAACTGACAACTTTGAGGGCTGTTCCAAACTTGAAAGCATCTATATTTTGGGTAGTAACACAAGCCTTGGAAGACTTAATTTTGAAGGATGCACAAGTCTCAAAAATATATACTTTTTGGGCGATTCTCCTTCTATAACAGCAACCGAATTTAAGGAAAATTTTGTTGAGTGTGTAGATGGAAATAAAACCTATACCTTTGATGGCATAGGAAAATATTTCTATTTTGCAAGCACAAATATGGATTATTTGGCAGAGGTTAAGGAGGCAGTTGGCGCTGTTAGCATTGTTTCGTACAATGATTATAAGGCTAACCCATCTAATTATACTGAGGGTAGATATGTAATTTCCGGCGCTAATATATGCGAGACTTTATACAATAATGAGCATGACCTTGAAGAGGTAGATAGTTGCTTGAAAGAAAGAGCTTGCGAAAGAACAAATTGTGATTATGTCCTTGCTCCCGAATATAGCGAGCATAAAATGGCAGAAACGCTCACCTTCGCAAATGGCATCACCGCTGAGGGCCTTTATTATGCAGAGTGTCAAAACGATGGCTGTACTGTAAAAACTGAAGAAACAGTTAAGCCTGTATTCGCCGCAAAGGGCTATTCCACAAACTCCGAAAAAACCGCAATCAATGGTGGATATACAGTAAATAAAGAAACATTTGAGCTTTATAAGAAAATAAACGGAAGCCTCACCTATGGTATTGTAATCGCCAACGCAGAAAAGTTTGACGGTAAGAGCTTCTTTGACGAAAGCAATAAGGTAAATACCACTAAGGCTCTTCAAGTTGAAATTGATGACGAGTATAGCAATTTCGATTGCTCAATCAATTTTGGCTCAACTGCAAATAGCGAC
>JAFQOG010000048.1 GCA_017420755.1 Clostridia bacterium
AAGGTAACTTTGACCGTTTCAAATGGTAAGAAAGTGGAGTTTGACTTGTCGGCTCTTATCGACTATTACTATGGCGACGGACAAACTATTGAAGTGTACGACGACCCTGACGACGGCTACAAGCACAAAATCAGAGTTAAGAGCACTTTCTTAGACGCAGTAAATGCGAATATTAAAAGCTTAGATGAAAGGCTTACAAAAGCTGAAGAAGATATATCTTACCTAGAAAAGATTGACGAATACGGCTCAATCGGTAGGGCAGATGAAGAAACTATCACAATGAACCCTGATAACGGCGATTTGACAGCTAGAAAATTGCAACTATCAGACGGAACAGTTTTAGACTTCCTTTCTATCACTAAGGCAGATTATGACGCTCTCGAATCAATCAATACAAGTATGCTTTACTTAATTGACGATAACGGACGTTTGATACTTTCTTTCGGTGGCAGATTCGTCTATGCAAATGGAGTGAGGGACACAGAAAATGGCAACAGCATATCTTTCCGTTTCCTTACTCAAGCAGCCTATGACGGCTTAGAAACAAGGGACAGTTCGAAACTTTATCTTATCAACAAAAACGGAGCTTTGGCTTTGGCTTTTGGAGATTACTACTTAGACACAAACAGCGAGCTAATTGCTAGCGTGGCTAACAGGGTAACAAGTGTAGAACAAGCCCATATTACACTAACAGGAACAAACTCTACTGCAATATTTAACTCTTTGTCGGTAGCAGGAATAACCTTTGTAAGCGGCACATTATTAAGTTCTGAGAGGTGTTTACAATGCTAAAATACAATGAACGTTCTCCAAAAGAGATGAGTGTCATAACTAAAGCAAAAGACCTTATGGAACACTCGTGTAATATGACAGCAAACACAAATAGATTCCCTAAAAAGTATCGTTTTTCAATCGGAGCAAGAATAGAAAACTTGTCTATTGATATTTACGAAAACTTAGTATGGGCTAATGAGTGTAATCTAGCTGACCCACGAGAAAAACAAAAACGCCTAGACTGTCAACAGAAAGTAATTGTGTTATGCAAATTGCTTAACAGTATGGTTGAGTTATCTTACAAGATAAAATCAATCGAAATTACTACAAAATCTGTTGAATATTGGTGCGGTCTAATTGTTGAGGTTAAACGTATGACAGCAGCTTGGAGAAACAACGACAAGCGTCAGAACGCTTAGCAATCTTTTAGGGTATGCTCTGTACCTCCTAACTCGTCGAACTCTCACAACGTTCGCAATGTCAATTCGAACGGTACTCTGAACAACAACAATGCTCGTAACGGTAACAATGGCGTGCGTCCGCTTTGGTGGGTAATAGTCAGACCGAGTAGCCATTTTTAAGGCGAAAGCAGTACTCCACCAACAAAGGAGAGCATATCCTTTCCGCAAGGATAAATACAAGATTGCTGACGCAAGTGCATTACAAAGTAAGGCACAAGCTAATCGCAGCAAGGAGTTTTGAAATTATGCAGGAATATGAGAAAATATATAACTTTAGCAGCCTATACGCCGCTTATAAGAAAGCTCGTAAAGGTAAACGGTGGAAAGAGGCGGCTGTTAAGTTTGAAATCAACCTAATGGAGGCGATTTTGTTGCTTAAACAGCAGTTAAAAACAAAAACTTACACTTTATCTCCATATAACGTTTTTAAGGTTTATGAACCAAAAGAAAGGCTAGTTATGAGTAATAGCTATAAAGACAAGGTAGTACAGCACGCTATATGCGACAATGTACTTGAACCTGCTTTAAGTAAAACGTTTATTTATGATAATTACGCCTCACAAGTCGGTAAAGGAACCGATTTAGCCCTTGATAGATTGAAATATTTTATGCTTAGATATTACAGACAAAATAAAAGCTCAGACGGTTGGGTTTTGAAATGTGATATAAGCAAGTATTTCTACAATATCGACCACACAAAATTAAAAGCTATGTTAAGAAAACATATCTCCTGTCAAAATACGCTCGACCTGCTAGATATGATTATAGATAGCACAGAGGGCAATGTTGGAATACCTATAGGAAATCAAT
>JAFQOG010000049.1 GCA_017420755.1 Clostridia bacterium
CACGTTGACAGCGATAGCAACGGTGCTTGCGACACTTGCGGATACGCAATGGGAACAACGCCTCCTCCGCATACTCATAGCCACGGCTCTGAATGGAAAACCGATGCAAACGAGCATTGGAACGAGTGTGCTTGCGGAGATAAGGCAAACAAAGCAGCTCATACCGATAGCAATAACGACGGCAAGTGCGATACTTGCGAATATCAGATGACTAACGGTGGCGGCAATACTGAAACGCCCGATAATCCCGATAATCCTAACAATACGCCCGACAACCCGAATAACACTCCCGATGATCCGAGCGACGATAAAGACGGACTCGGAGCAGGCGCAATTGTAGGTATCGTGATCGGCTCTGTCGCAGTAGTCGGCATCGGTGGCTTTGCTCTCTTCTGGTTTGTTATCAAGAAAAAGAGCTTTGCTGACCTCATTGCAGTATTCAAAAAGAAAAAATAACAGAAAAAGTAAAAAATGTAAAACAATAAGGTGAGCTTCGGCTCACCTTATTGTTTATTTTGCAAATAGTACTGGAATTTCGAAAAAACCTATGATATTGTGATGTTATCAAACAAAGGGCGAAAGACAATACAAACGCAAAAGATTCACCCAATCGAGTGGATAGTCTTATGTAAAACAAAAATGACTAAGCCGGCACCATGGTTGTAGGTGTTCAACTTAGTCATAGGTGGTCGAGATGATAGGATGACTTCGCAATAAATTGCTCGTAACACTTCGCAGCCTCTGATGTGCAAGCCCCTCTCGGCTTTGCTCGATAGGCGAACCTTATTTTGCTAACGCAAAAGGCAGGTACGCACCTGTCATACGCGAAAATAAAAACGACATAAAGGGTACACCGTTTTTATGGTCGCATTGAGCCAACCCCAGTTGAACACTTTGTGAAAAAGTGCCATAAACCCTTATGGTAAAAGGGATTTTGGAACTTTTTTGTGAGCCGAAAAATTTGAGAAAAATGTAAAATCGTATGTCAAAATGACCTCGAAAATGGCGTTTTTGAAATTTGGGATTTTCATTTTAAGGGTGCAAAGACACAGATTTCAAGAGTGCAAAAAAGTAAAATTAAAGTTGCACTCTTTTGATTGAAAATCAGCAGATGTGCTGAAAATTTGGCACTACTGCTTTGAGAGGAATAAATTGCTCAAATGAGATTGTATAAGAAAAGATTTTATGATATAATAAAATATCAGTTAATCAATTAAAGAAGAAAGGTATGTATCAGTGATATGAAAAATTGCGACATCCATATTCGTGACCCATTTGTTATATTTGAAAACGGACGATACTATATGTATGGAACACGGGGCAAAAATTATGGCATATGTGTTGGAGGCTTTGACGTTTACGAATCGTCTGACCTCGTTTGTTGGAGTGAACCAAGGCAATGCTTTGATTCGGCAAAATTCAATATGAATACGGGGGCAAACTGGGCACCCGAAGTGCATAAATACAACGGAAAATATTATATGCTTGCTTCGTTTCCAACTAAAAATGAAATGTTTGGAACATACATTTTGAAATCAAGCAGCCCCCTCGGTCCCTTTGAACCACTGACGGGGGATGCAATAACCCCACACGAGCAGAGCTGCATTGATGGAACTCTGTTTGTAAATGACGGTATTCCTTACATATTTTACTCACACGATTGGCCTGATAATTATGTTGCAGACGAGGGTGCGTATGTTGGTGAGATCTGTGCAGCACAACTGAGTGCTGATCTTACTCAAATTGTTGGAGAGCCGTGGGTTGTTTTCGCATCAAACGAATCGCTTATTTCCAAGGCAACCCCTGACCACAATGTTCTTGGTGGTCAAAATTGCGTGCGTTACGGCTCGGATGCGCCTTTCGTACAAAAGCTGTCCGACGGCTCATTACTTCTTACGTGGTCACCGTATTTGAATGACAACTACGTCGTTTTAAGCGCCGTTTCCCAAAATGGAAATATTAAAGGGCCTTGGACGCATATTACCGAGATGCTATTTGATAAAGATGGAGGTCATGCAATGTTTTTTGATACTCATGACGGTAAGCGCTGTATGTGCCTTCATTCACCGGAACGAAAAATGTTTGAGCGTGCTCATTTTTTTGAGGTGAAAGAGATAGACGGTCTGCTTCGTGTTATCAAAGAGCTTGAAGTTTAATAGCTCGAAACTGAAAAAGCTTTAATAAGTATCAAAAATAATGAAAACGAAAAAAGACTACTCAATTTGAGTAGTCTTTTTTCAAATCTCCAATTCGGTACCATAATCCCGATAGTTCGAATTAGAAACGCGTGGTCGAAGTGAGCCAACCCCAGTTGAACACCATTGTGAAAGTGCCATAAATTCTTGTGGCAAAAGGAGCTTTTGGACTTTTTGTAAGTCGAAAATTTTGATAAAATGTAAAATTCTTCTTAAAAAATGCTTTGAAAAGTCCACCTTTGGAAATTTTGGATTTGCTTAAATTAGGTATTTTAGGGGTGTAAAAAACGGATTTCAACCTTACTTTTGCTTTTAAAATATTTTGCTTGTATTTTCGTTGACAAAAATACTGTATTGTGTTATTATGAAATTTGTAAAGCATATTAAGGATGAAGGAGAAAGCAAATGTTTAAAAACATCAATTTGGAATTGAGCTTAAAACCGTTTAAGCAAACAGATGATAATTATATTCGCAGAATTTGCGTGCAAATTTTTGAACAGTGGAAACCGCTTCTGAAAAATAGAAAAAATATCGCTATTATGCTTTGGGTGGGTGACGGGAGTGAGATTCTCGATTATGCAGGTGATTTGGAAGAAACATTTGAATGGGCTCATTTTGTCGGAACGGCAAATCTCCCATATTTGGATGACAACGCACCCCTTGAAACATCACTGCACGAAAGAAAACAGGATTATATCAAAAATGTGCCTGTTATGACCTACGGTATTCTCAAAAACATCGTTTCTTGTCTGAAAGAGGAAGGGAAAAAGGCTTTTCCAAACGCCACTATACGAGTAGGGGAAACCTTTGACATCGGTCCGGAGTTTGCTATTTCAGATTTTAAATATAACCGTCATCTTGAGATATGCACGGGCAGTAGGATGGATAAATTTGGCTTCGTGGATGCCACCGCAAAATTAAATGCGGATAATCGTTACTATGCGTCATATCCAAATGGCATTCCCGAGAGCACACCGTTTGGAACATTCCTTGGAAAGCAATCCGAAATATTTTTGAAGGATATGGGATTTGATTATTTATGGCTCTCAAACGGGCTCGGATTCAGTGCCAACCCTTGGGATAAAACGGGAAAAATTTTCGATGGAGAGAACTACTATCCCGAAAGGCTCTCGGCAACAAAGGAAAATGTGTTTGCATTTTGGAAGCTTTTTAGAAAAGAGTGCTCATTCCCACTTGAAACGAGAGGCACTAACAATTCGGTAGGCATCGACTACGCAAGCGACGGTGTTCCGCTGCATGATATTTACAACGCCAATCTTGACATTACCGCACCGCCAAACTCTCCTTGGGCGGCACTTACTGACAATTACGGTCTTGAGATTATGGGACATATGACACGCATATGTGAGTTGCCAAGCGAGAGATTTCCATTTAGATATTATATTCACGACCCTTGGTGGATCAACTCTCCATGGTACGACCGCTACGATGGAGCACCGAGCGATATTTATCTGCCTATGGCAATTTCACGCATCAATGCAGATGGAAAGGTTGAAACTGCAAATTCCCTTAATATTCTTTCTATTGATAATTCTTACGGAGGCATGCCTGATGCGTGCGTCAACGAGCCTCTACCACATATACTGAAAGCCGAAAAGGATGCTGCTGACGAGCCTGCACCACTGGTATGGATTTATCCTATGAGAGAGTATACCACCTCACACGACGCAGAACTTCTTCGAGAAATGAACATTGGTGACAACTACATTTGTGATGCAATCAATGACGGCTTGCCGCTCTGTTGTGTGGTGTCAACCGACAATTTTCTTAGACACGACTCAAGCGTTTACAAAAAAAGCATCATAATCTCACCTGTTCCCGAAAATTTTAAAGTCCTTGAAAAATTAATGAGCCTCGCAAAGTACGGCATTGGCGTTTTGATGTACGGAACACTTCAAAAGCTGGAAAGTGTCCAAAGCTTTAGAGGACTGATAAAGCTTAACTCGACAGAAAATGCAAAATGTCTGCGTGAAGCCTTGTCGGAATTTGGGTATAGCATATCCTTTACAAAAAAAGAGGAAGGCATCAAGCCTCCCACAATAGGTATAGCACGAAAGGACAACGCTTTGTTTTTCTCGGTCTACAACGCAAACATCACTACTGATACGCATTTGAAATTTCCACTCGGTGCACCCATACTCTGCGGAACGGATACTGAAATAACAGACGAAAAATCATCATATCGTTTCAGCCGAAGTGAGCATCGGGAATGCCGAGTATTCGTAAAACAGACAGACGGTGTTATCTCTTGCAGAGAAGCACCACCCGTCAACGCAAGATACAGACGAGCCATCAAAATAACAGGACTTAAGGATGCCACCGTGTTTCTTTTCCCTGAAAAAGGCTGCGAGTCGGTTGTATCAATAGCAGAGTACACCGACTACACGCCTAAACCTGACCCGCGATTCAAGGTAGTTGATGATGAAACATACGGCAATTACTTCAAAGGTGAGCATATTAGTGGGGATATTTATTTTTTGATTGGATATAAACGCTAACATATTGTGGAGCTAACAAAAAAGACAAATGATATCATAAATGCAAAAAGAGTCACTCAATCGAGTGACTCTTTTAATATAAAACAAAAAAGACTAAGCCGACATCACAATCCCGTGTGTTCAACTTAGTCATAGGTGGTCGAGATGACAGGAAGCATCGCAACTAAGTTGCTCGTAACACTTCGTGCGCAAATCGTGAGCGAGCTATCACGCGCCCCCAAAAGCTCATACTTCGTTTCGGGGAACCCCTATGCGACTTCACTGCGACTCGCTACGCTCTCGTGCATAAGTTCCACTTAGCCAATCGCACTTCGCTTTAGGCTCGTGTTCTTGGAGTGTCACTTATCGCTAGGCGAACCTGATTTTGCTAACGCAAAAGGCAGGTCGAATCGTAGTTACAAAACGGTCGGATGACAGGATGACTCCACTGCGTTCCGTTGAATTGCCCACGGCTTAGATTAGCAAGCTATCACACCTTAGGGCAATTTTGCGCACCTGATTCAAGCAAAGCTTGAAGGAAGGTCGAATCCTCGTTCATCATAGAAAATAAAAATGACCTACCCAAATGAGTAGGTCATTTTTATGGTCGCAATGAGCCAACCCCAGTTGAACACCCTATGAAAAAGTGTGATAAACCTTTACGGCAAAAGGAGTTTTGGGACTTTTTTGAAAGGCGAAATTTTTGAGAAAAATGTAAAATCACATACCAAAACGACCTCAAAAATGGCACTTTTTGAAATTTGAGATTTTTATTTTAAGGGTGCAAAGACACAGATTTCAAGAGTGCAAAAAAGTAAAATTAAAGTTGCACTCTTTTGATTGAAAATCAGCAGCTTTGCTGAAAATTTGGCACTACTGCTTTGAGAGGAATAAATTGCTCAAATGAGATTGTATAAGAAAAGATTTTATGATATAATAAAATTGCCTTACATCAAAAATGCTAAGCATTATTGCGGCAATTTCATTGATGGCTAAAAGG
>JAFQOG010000050.1 GCA_017420755.1 Clostridia bacterium
ACATTTGCAAATTCATTTGTTGGATTACACATACCATAGCCTATATCCTGTGGCTGTGTATATGTAGCCTCATAAATGAACATTTCTCCTGCCTTTGCATTAACTTCACATTCTGGAAGAATATATCCAGCAAGTCCGGCGCTGTGATGTCCTGTACCAATACCTGCTGCGTTAATTCCGCCTTGTGCATTGATAACTGTATCTTCACCGATAATTTCAATGTAGCATACACCGTAATTTGTCTGACAATAACAGTCATAGCCTGAGCCTATACCTGCACCGTACTGACCGCCTTTTACATTGATTTGAGAGTTGTCAATAAAAATCTTTACATACTGGTCTTTGCTTACATTTTTATATACTCGGCTACCACCAATACCTGCTGATGCTGTACCACCTGTAATTTGGTCTAAATCGCAGTTTTGAATGGTTATATCTACCGCAGTCCAATAAAGAGCTCCAATAGCTGCTGACTTAGAGCCACCGTCTGCTTTCTTTACTGTTACATTCTTTAATTTAAGAATACCTGAGTCATAGTCCCCGTCTACACCGCAACCTACACCGATAGCACAACCACCTTCTGCTTCTTGCTTGCCATAACTAAGGTCGCCTGCAATAAATGTATCTTGTGCAAAACCGCCCTTTGCGTACTCAATAACGGTATTTTCAATGGTTACAACAGATTTATCGCCACCACCAATACCAAAAGCCTTATTACCATAGCCCTTAGCTGTGAGTGAAGCCATATCTTTAATGGTTAGTGAACCTATGTTCTGGACGGCATTTCCTATGCCACTACCCCTCTTATTTAGATATGTTTCATCATCTGTGTTACCATAGCCATCTATTGCCAAATATTCAAGTCCGTTATTTCCTACTGCTACAAGGCTATCTCCTGTAAGCAAAAGCTTTGTTCCGTAAGGTACTTCAATACCATCACCGTCTTTTGCTCCGGTAAGTGATACATTACCTACGATTTTTACTGTAATATCTGCACCATCAAGAAGTGCTAATCCACTATCTCCTTCGGTTGTTGCTAAAGACATTACGTTTTCAAGAATGAGTGTGCCTTTACCACCTATATCAATTCCGTTGAAATGACCGTTCATAATGGTTACTTTACCTTCCTCAAGTTCTACGCTAACTGCTTTGTCGTAGTCCTCGGAAAAGATAAATGTTACTTCCTTATTGCCTACATTAAGAGGCTCAGCTATCTCAATAGTTGATGGAATTTCAATAGTTGCTCCGTTCTCAATGCTTGCAAGAGCTGTTGTAAGCTCTTCAACATCCTCTACTAAAATAATTGGTGGCTTTTGTGGACCAATACCATCATCATTATCGTTACCATTGTCGGTATCAATATCAGTATCGGTATCTGGTTTCAAATCACTGCCTGTATCAGTGCTTGAGTCTGTTGAAGGTGTTTCATCAACTGGCTTGTCTGGAACTACCAAAACAGCTATAGCACCAATAGCAGCGATTGCTAAAAATATTGCTAATATAATAATTAGAATTTTCTTCATAAATCTCCTTTCTGCGTAAATGGGACAATTTGTTCCACTCACGACTAAAAAATTTTATTGTGTGTTATTATTTGGTTCTTCTGGTTCTTTAGGCTTGTCTCTCGCCTTTTTGAACGCTTTTCCCAATGCTTTGAATGGGAATACGATTATTTTGATTATCCACTTAAAAATGGACGCTATGAGCTTGATAACGTATGGAAGCACCGGCCATAGCAAATATACCAAAAGTATAAGAATAAGAATTGCTATGAGGATTTTCCACCAAGCATCTTCGCTATGGTCTGTTGGTGGAGTTATATCATTTACAATATCAATCGGACTTGATACAACAGGAATTACTGTATATACACCATCCCTATGAAAAGTTAGCTGAATAATATCAAAGTTAAAGAATATGCTTTCTTGAGCAATATATGACTCGTCCTCAACCACCTTATCAGCCCACAAAAATCCACCATCATCAATGTATGTATCTACTTTTTGTGAATAATAATCGCTTGTTGCAAAACGGAACAAAACAACTACCTTTTCCTCGTCGCTTATAGAATTTACTGTTACCGCATCCTTATATTCTGCCTTAATGCTATCAACATCACTAACATTTACAAGTAATCTTTCTGCTATTTCTTCTTTTGTTCCTGTTAAATCGCTGTCTTTAAGAATATAAATAGGTGCTACCGTCTTGCTCTCTTCATTTGGTCCTCCGGAAAATGCTGCTCCTAAACCAAAGTTAAGCCAGTTATCCCAAAAGCTTGGTGATGTACTCGACCAACTGTTAAGAACTTGCAAATCAACGTCTGCATCAAAATCATAATAGCTATACCCTTTTTGAATTTTTCCATATGCTGTATCTAATTTTCTGCTTTCATCAATATCGTCCGTAAATAAATCAGCACTTATATTACCATCTTTTATTGGAAGCGTTCCCTTGCGATAGGATTTATTGTATGCTTTAATCCAATCGTATAGAGCGTTACTTTGAACTCCACCAATTTCGGTTATATCTGCATATGGATCATATTCATCTATGTTACTTACTTTGAAAGAATAAAATAATGCTGGCTCACATTCTGTTACTAAATAATTGCTACCTACATTCCAAGACCAACGAGCTGACCTTTGACCGCCTCCGTCATTTGGATCAAGCAACAAACCATAATCAGTATCAAGCCTTTCATAATAGTAAAAATAATCCTGTCCTGAATAATACTTCTTTGCCGTTGTTTTTCCTAAATTACTTATAACTGCACTGTGCAAATCAGAGTTAGTTGTTACCAAAATTTTATTTGTCTTATACTCGTACCATTCTGCCTTTATTCTTTGCAAACTTCCATAATTTGAAATATATCTTTTTGGAACTGAAAAATATACTGTGTCAAGCTGATTTTGATGTCCTGCGCCAAGTGCTGATGTCATTGAACGATAAAATGTATGCTTTACATTTAGGCTTATTGTTTCAAGAAACTCAATATCGCAATCAAGTGTACTTGAAGCTAATGGATCTGGTCCATAGCCCTTTGCATAACCTGTAAAAACATAAGTGCCTCCAACTGGGTAATCGGTAGCATTATCACTTAAATAGGTTGCAAGCTCTATTCCCGAAACATAGTATTTTCGTTCATTTGAGTTTACTCTATCAGCAAAATGCGTTCCATTTACCTCTTTGTCAACCACCTTAAATTTGTAGAAAAGGTTCCTATAATCACCATTTTCCACTCTTGAACAAAATTCCAATGGGAATTTGTAATAATCATTTGGTTTACCCTCACCATTAAAGCTTATTGCCATCTGAATTTTGTTAAAATTCTGGCTCTTTGACAAATCTAAGCCTTTTGGGTTGTAAATGTACACATACAAGCCATAATTATCTCTTTGATTTGCCTTGTAAGAATAGCAATATTCCACGAAGCTTATTACCTGTATATCCTTACTTTCATCATAAGGAAAATCGGCTACATTAAAGGGCTTACCGTTTATTGTGCAATGTCTTAAATCGTCAAGCACATTTGTTTTACTGTAATCAAGGCTGCCCGACTCTTCACTTATTGATGCTGCCACTATACTCATAGGGGTAGCAAATACCGATATGAGTACAAGTAGCATTGCAATTACGCCGAGCAGTATTTTTTTAACTACTCTTGCGTGCATCAAAATTGAATCGCCTCCTTGTCAAGCTCTACACCCTCAAGACTTTCAATGATTGAGAAGTTAAGCTTCACATATTTATCTCCGTCATTAGAATAAATGAGAATTGAATACATATTGTCATATGCGTTTGTTCTACAATCCTCTACTGCTGAATTAGGGTGTACTGCTCTTAAAATTTGAGTTACACCACCTTTAGGAGCGATTGTAAAATATGTATCGTGTTCCTCGATAATAAAGCCATCTGTTAAGTCCGGCTCTGCTTGGAAAGAATATATTGAATTATTCATTACAAAATCGAAGTCCTTACCATTTATGGGGTTTGGAACAACTCTTACCGAATAACCTTTATTTTCCGCCTTGCTGCCTGTTGCTTTTACATATCCTACATCTACTCTTAATGGCTCGTCCTTTGTCATTGTGAAGCCTCCACCTACGTCAAATATGGTTTCGCCCTCACACGTTACGAAAAAGTCATAGCCGCCAAAATATACGATAACTCCCATTATCGCAACTAAAAGCATAAGAACGATAAGAATTTTTACAATGGTTGAAATAACCTTCATTCTATCGCCTCCTTACTGCTTAGCTACTGCTACCTTAAAGCTTGTAGAAAGTCCTGATGTCTTTTCCGTTACTGTAACTAAAACATAACAATCGCTTACATAAGAACGGAATTTGTCCTTATATGCTCTTGTTCTACCACCATCAATGATATTAAGGGTTTTGTAGTAGTCCTCAATAGGCTCGTGTGTTTCTACAACTATAGAATTTCCACTTTGAGTAATTGTGATAAAATCTGCCATTATATCGTTATATTCGTAAATCGTATCACTTGTATCATACCAATTTGAACCACCGCTTCTATATGTTTCATAATAACTATAAATTACTGAACCAACACCCTTTGTAGTGATTGAATAATTGTTGTAGCCACCGGCTTTTACATCACCTAAAATGCTTTCTTGTTCAATAAGAAATGATGATTTTGAATTTGGTTGAATTTCATAGACGTTGTTCTCATTTTTAGCAAGTGTTGAGCTAACCTTAATGCTTGTTGGAACACCAATGTATGTTGCTGTACACTTTGCCTTAAATCCGCCTGTTCTTGTTGTTACGGTGATTATAATTTCACCTGTGAATTGCTTATAGCAGTTGACATTAGCTACATTAGAGCCATCACCTGTTGGTACAACCTTAATATAATCTTGTACATTTTCTGTTTTGGTTGTATCAGCCCATGCGACAGACCAATCTACTGTTTTATCCTCTGCTGTTGCTGGAATAATAACTGCGGTAAGTGTTTTTGTTACACAATCTTCACTAACCGTCATTGGAGAGGCGAGCAATTCAATATTTTCGCTATTCTCCATTTTCATATCAAGCTGCTCTTCTAATGGTGTTGGCTCAACATCTCCCAAAATGGTGGGCTTGTCCTGTGTCGTTTTAACAATAATACCTATGCCTAAACCAACTACCATAAGAAGCAAAATCGCTATGATAATAGCTGTTACCTTATTCATTACTAAATCCTCCTCCGAAATAGTCTGGTACTGTGTTTTCGTTAATGTTTATGCCCTCAGCCTCGTACTCACATCTAAATGGCAAACTGTAAACTGTTGTGCCATCCTTTAAGTGAACAACGATTTTGAAGAATGATTTTGAGCAGTCAACTTCCTCTGGGAAGTAAACTCTCTTGTCTGAATAAACCCATTCAATAACATCTGTAGCTTTGAATTTTTCATCAAGTGTAATAGTGAAATATTCCTCTTGTGTATCAATTTCAAAGAACTCTGTTACATCTGAACGTGTTGCATAAAATGAAGAGTCTTGACCTTGAATTTTGAAATAAAAATTATTTCCGTCAGGAATACATTCCACAGTTACGTAATAATTCTGTTTTTCTTCTTCCATACCCTCAAAATATGCTATTTCAAAGCGTTCTTCAACGCCTTTATCAAGTAAAATACTGTCTATGTTTTCTGTGATTTGAGTGCCTTCGTGTACTAAATAGAAATTAGCTTTCTTAGACTCTCTTACTACATTGATACTAATGAAGGCAATCACCGCTACTGCAATAAGCACAACAACCACTATTGCACAAATTCTTAGTACCTTATTAGCCATTTAATCACTCTCCAAACTTCATATAGTCAAGCTCTGTTGCGTTGAAATTATAGGTTGTTTGGTTAAGTGTAAGTGTTTTAGGTGCAACACCGCTATTCACAATATCACCAATCTTGATTTCAAAATTGATTCTATGATTTGATGGATGAATTACTTCAATCCAGAATAATGTATCTGTACCTTTTGCCTTTGCATCTGTTAAAACTTCAGTGAGAAACGCAGGATCGTATTTATATAGGTTGTTTGTTGCTCCGCTTGAGTCCTTCATTAAATATGCTCCAAGCTCAGAAAGACTATCTACGTCAAAATATACTGTTTTTGTTGTAGAAAACTCGCTATAACAGAAATTAGGCACACCTGTATATTTCTTGCCATCGGATGCCATACCTTCAAATGAAGCCATAGAAGCGTCTGTTCCAAGATTTGAGTTACCACCAATTACACCCCATTGTGAAAGGTCGGTTACATCATAATGGTCGGTATCCCAATATTCAATGGTATAAGTGTCGGTAAAATCGACATCAAGTGTTACTAAACCACCTTTGCCCTTATTACCTGTAGCTACCTCAAAATCTACATAGTTTACGCCCGGTGTAAGAACGTAATCATTGCCTACACGAAGGCTGACGCTTTCAACTCTACGCATATATTCAAGCGGACACGTGTCTGAAATTTCAGCATTTTCTCTTGAAACAACCTTAACGATAATTTGTTCGCCAAAAGGTGCAATGCATTCAAGAGTTGCAGTTAAACTTCCCTCTTCGGTTGGTGTGATTGTTACATAGTCTGTTGCAGTTTTACCTGTAGCCCATTCGCTATCTGGATTAGCAAAATATACAGACCAATCTACTGCTGTTTTTGTGGCAAATGATGGCTCTACAGTTGCAACAAGAGTAATACCCTCGCTCGCTGTTTCTGAAAGAGCTGTTGGTGTTGCAAAAACCATTCCTGAACGTGCCATTTTATACGCAACATTTGATACCATAGGTGTACCGTCAAGTATTGCTACATCTGGTACATTATCTAACGGAACGGGAGTTGCATTATCGCCGTCATCGTTAATATTTACCTTGTTGTCTGTGATTGAATCAATCTTATCGTCCTCTGGTGTGCAGCTTGTAACAAAGACACAAGTGAATACCATAAGAACGCATAAAACGAGTGCAAAAATTCTCTTTTTCATTAAAAAATCCTCCTAAAAATTGATTTTAAAGTTAAAAATAGGCTTGTGCTCGTATTTGAACACAAGCCCATTTCGTTAGTTATTTAGTCCTCGCTATACCTTATCTAATAAGCATATTGAGAAGAGCCTTGTCGGATGACTTTGCAGGCTTAACAGGACACTCATATACAAGACCGTTTTCATCAACTGAAATTACGGAATATGTATTACCTGCTGCTGTTACGTTGCCCTTGTCGTCCTTCATTTCGTAAGGCTTGAGTGCGAGTTCGCACGCCATCTCGTTATCAAAAACGATATCAAGAACTACATATCCACCCTTGTCCGGTGGAATTACCGCAAGTTTAACATCCTTACCTCTGATTGTTCCTTTGATAAAGTAAGAGAAATATGTATTTCCCTTGTACTCAAAGGTTTCTCTTTCAACAAAAATCTTCTTTTCCATAAGTTAAATACCTCCAAAAATTATTAAATTATTTCTTTTTCTGCACAGTCTGTGAAATGATTCGTGCCTCTTCCTTGCTCTTACCCTCGTTGATAGCCTTCTTATACTTATATAGGCCTGCGTGGTCGGTTTGACATTGGAGATAACCTGAACGGATACCTGCCTCGTAATCGGTGAGATCCTTGTCCTTCTTAGGACCGTGCTCGTGCTTCTTTGCCTTGCGCTCAGATGCGTAGGATGCTGCTCTGAGCTTTGGTTTTACCCATCTTCTTTGTGCGTACTTGTTTTCGCCTGACGCCTCAGGCTTCTTTTCGATAGCTTTCGCCATAATTTTTTCTCCTTTGAAATAGTGTTATAATATAAAAGTAGTTAGGTTCGGCTCTTCGCCTATATTCAATTTTTAAAATGAACTATTTGAGTGGCTTTTTGACATTCTGTCTATGCGATAGTTGTTGGTAGGTGGCCACCTTTTAATATCCTCGAAAAACCGCAATCCCGAATCGTTTTCTCTAACTCAAATATTCAAGTATTAAAGGGATTTTTATTATCCCGTTTAATCTACATAAGTGCGAGTTGTCATTGTTGCCGGTACTCGCTTCGCATTAACAAGTGATGGTCTAATAGACTTTAAAAATTCTAACTGGCTCATTCTTAAGCTTGTCTTTGCGTAAAATGTATCTCTGCTATATACAACAGTAATACCATTGATAATTTCTACTGAAACTTCCTGCCTAACTAAATAGGTTTTCGTTTCATAAATGTTATTCGCATTGTCAAGAAAATCTATTTCATCAAGTAAGATTTCCAATTCACATTTAGTCATTTACTTTTCCTCCTTGTTCAAATATTCATATAAGAATTTAAAAAATTCTCTTTTCAATTTAGAAACATAACTAACGGACACCCCCCATTTTTCTGCCATTTGTGGTGCGTTAGATCCATTTTCATATCGTTCAATAAAATACCCTTTTATTTTTGTAGGAGCTTGCTTTATAACTTTCAGATATTTTTCTAGTAATTGAAATGTTTCCTCAAAATCTCTAACTTTTTTATCGAATGTTTTTTTCATCAAATAATAGGTTTTTATTTCAGATAATTCTATTTTCATTTGCTCATAAGTTACTTTCATATTAGTAAGCTGATGGTCTTGCAAATTTTTTGAGAATTGATTCCAAAACGGCTTTTCTTTCCTCATCAACCTCTCCTAATAAAGACTCGATTGTTTCTTTTTGCTTAGAGTTTAAATAGTCTTTATCTCTGTAATAACCTTTCGCTATGTAAACTCCACCTCCTGTTCCTTTCTTTGTGAAAACAGGGTAAGATAGTGAAAGCTCTAAAATATCATTTTGAATCGTACTTCTTGCAACCCTAAATTCTGTTGTTAAAAAGCTCATGGTTAAAAATCTTTTTTCACACAAAAGTTCAATTATTTTATCTCTTCGTTCAAGAGTGTTCACTACCTCACCCCCTTTCTGTAATCCAATTATCTCATTCTAATGACCGGGTTCATCGGTCATTAGAAAAAGTTTTTTCAATTTTTTCAATTTTTTTGCAACAAAAAAGCGAGCAGAAAAATCCTACAAAACCCATTATGGGCTTAGGAAATTTCTGCTCGCCAAGACGCACATAGTTCTTGCTCTGACACCTTGAGGTGTTTTACGAACACTTATTTATATTGATAGGGAGCAAGGATTTACCTGAGCACTTATTTCAGCAGGACCTTACTTTGTCATATAAACGTCAATATTCAATTTTAATAAGTTTCCGTTGTTACATACGGATTTGTAATTCTTATGTTAAACTCCTTAACATTCTTTCTTTTGCTAAATATTACGACCTTACATCTGTCGCACATTATTCTTAAAGCACCATCTTCGCTTTTATAACCTGTTATCTTATTTCCACAATTAGGACAATACATTTGAACAGGCTCAAGATTTGAAAAATCCACTTATAAACCTCCACGTGCCACGAAAAACAAGACCCTGCTAAAATACTATTAATATGGTTGGCAGCCATTACAACAATATATAGCCTTAAAACCTATAAATATAAACGGGAAGCTTACAACACTATTTTTCAAAGAATATTACTCTACATCCTTTATGACTTTAACTACTATTCCTTGAATGTCAATAGTATCATAGTACATATCTTTCAAATTATCGTTTTCCGGATGCAATCTAACTTTTCTCTTCCTTTTATCTATATAGAACCTTTTTAGAGTTGCTTCTTCACCATCAATTAAGGCAACGACAATTTGACCTTCGTTTGCAGTGTTTTGTTTTCTTATCACAACATAGTCCCCGTCATCAATCCCGGCATTTATCATACTATCTCCTTGGGCTACGAGAACAAAAAATTCTCCTGCTCCTAAAAAATTTCCCGATATTGACATATACGAGTCTATATTCTGCTCTGCTAAAATTGGAGTACCACAAGCTATTTTACCAACAACAGGGATTAAGTGGAAGTTACTCATTTGCTTTATCAATGGTGTGAGTAAACCCCTACGGTCAGCAGTTCTTTCAAGCATACCTTGATTTTCCATAGCACTAATGTACTTACTTGTTGTTCCTTTTGACAGCCCAATTCTGTCCGATATTTCTTGAACCGAAGGTACGATATAACTATTCAAAAAACTATCGTTTATATAAGAAACAATCTCGTTCATTATTTCTTGGTTTTTGCTTCTCATTTAGCAGCCCACCTTTCTATTTGAAACATTTGTTTCATTTAGATTGATTACATTATACACTCTACTTGAGCCTTTGTCAATAGGATTTTTGAAGAAAATTCCCACCATTTTTATAATGTCGTGATTTTGGTACACACCTTTCTTTACTATGATTTTTTATTTCGCTTTTGTTGGTTTTTGCACAGTTATCGCAGATGTAAACAGGAGAAATTTCGGCTTAAAACCATATGGAGCAGAACTTTAACGCAGAAATTTCCTTTGGCTTAAAAATAAGGTTATAGACGCTGTTGACATCTGGTACAAAAAATAAGGTACAGTTATTCAAAACGATTAACTGTGCCTTTTGGTTTTGGGCGAAATAAAAAAATTACAATAGAAAGGAAAAAATAAAGATGATTAAAGTAGCTTACAGATTAACTAAAGTTAATGATTTCAATTATGTAAAAAAAGGTATTGGATTTATATCTAACTCAAAAGAGGATTTGATACTCTATCCAAACACACAATTTGAAAAAGTAATTGAGGACTGCATCAGATATTGTTACCCTATTCCATACCGTTCAGGTGAGTTTAAAGGTAGCTTTACACAATATGTTGACTGCGATTTTCAAGTAAAAGACAGCATCGAAACTAAAGAAATCGAAATCGAGTATAGACTTTGGTACAAAATCCTTGACTAATATCAGCTTAATAGTAGAAAATCGGCTAAAGATATAAGAAGTTTTCAACCACAACGGTGAGTTTTCTTAGATTTTTAGCCTTTTTTTATGTTCATCTACGAGCTATACACCAAAATTTACACCAATTTACGCCAATTTTTACGCCAAAATCAAAAAATTAGCCCTGCCGGAGTCAGATTTAACAGAGCTTTTTTGTATATAAATGAAGAAAAATCGCTTTATATTCAAGATAATTTGTAGCAACAAATGAAAAAATATGCAGATTTTATTCACTATCACCCTTACGCCAAAAAATTAAAAACCACGAATTTTTGAGCTGAATTTTACTCAAATTTTCGTGGCTTAGTATTGCAGAAATATTGTTTTTTCCCCGTTTATGTTCAATAATGCGTAAATAATGCGTAAATGCGTAAATTTTGCGCTATTGAAAATGCCGTAAATCCTTATGCCATAAGGCTTTTTAGCTTTAGTTATCGCTTAAAGGCTTCATTGTTGGGAACAGTAGAACATCTCTGATTGATGCGCTATCGGTGAGGAGCATAACGAGGCGGTCGATGCCGAAGCCGAGGCCTCCTGTTGGGGGCATACCATATTCGAGGGCGTCGATGTAGTCGTAGTCTACCTCAGCCTTGGAGTCTGGTTCTTCCTTTAGCTTCTCTGCTACCTGCTCTTCAAATCTTCCCTTTTGGTCGATTGGGTCATTTAGCTCGCTAAATGCGTTACCGAACTCTGTCGCGTTGATAAAGTACTCAAAGCGCTCGGTAAATGCTGGGTTAGTTGGCTTTCTCTTTGCAAGAGGGCTGTTCTCAACTGGGTAGTCATAGATAAATGTTGGCTGGATGAGCTTTTCTTCAACGTATGCGTCAAAGATTTCGATAAGAACTCTGCCCTTAGTTGCGTCGTCTGCCACCTCAACGTGTAGCTTCTTTGCAACCTCACGAGCTTCCTCGTCGCTTGCCCAGTCGTTATAGTCAACGCCAGCATATTTCTTAACTGCCTCAACCATAGTTAGTCTCTCCCAATTGCCCATATCAATTTCATTACCTTGATATGTAATCACTGTGGAGCCACAAACCTTCTCGGCGAGCATTTTGTACATTTCCTCAACCAAATCCATCATACCGTGATAGTCGGTAAATGCTTGGTAGAGCTCAATTGTTGTAAATTCCGGGTTATGCTTTGTGTCCATACCCTCGTTTCTAAAGATACGACCAACCTCGTAAACCTTGTGCATACCACCAACGATTAATCTCTTTAGGTATAGCTCGGTTTCGATACGGAGTGTCATATCAATGTCGAGTGTATTATGATGTGTCTTGAATGGACGAGCCGAAGCACCTATTTCCATAGGTACTAAAATTGGAGTATCAACCTCTAAGAAGCCCTTGCCGTCAAGATAATTTCTGATTTCCTTTAAAATTTGTGAGCGCTTATAGAATGTGTCCTTAACCTCTGGATTAACGATTAGGTCAACGTATCTTTGTCTATATCTTTGCTCAAGATTAGTCAAGCCGTGATACTTTTCAGGGAGAGGACGGAGAGATTTTGAAAGAAGAACGGCACTTTTAGCGTGAATAGAAACCTCACCTGTTCTTGTTCTGAACAAAGCACCCTCAACACCGATAATATCGCCGATATCCCACTTTTTAAAGCCTGCATAGTCATCCTCGCCAAGGTCGTTCTTGGAAACGTAAAGCTGAACCTTGCCAGCCTCGTCGAGAAGATGTGCAAATGAAGCCTTACCCATAATACGACGAGACATCATTCTGCCCGCAACGCGAACAATGATTTCCTCGCCCTCGCTAAGGGTTGCTTCCTTTTCCTCAAAAAGCTTGATTGCATCTTGGCTTAGATGAGTTACATCATATTTTGTAATTTCAAAGGGGTTCTTGCCCTCATCCTGCAAGGTCTTGAGCTTTTCCCTTCTTATAATCATTTGCTCGCTTAAATCCTCTTCAAGCGCCACATTTTCGTTATTTACTACTTCTGCCATTTTTTGTTCCTTATTTCTTTGTTCTTTCGAATGATACAATTTTTGCTTCCTTTTCACCAACAGGTGTAACGATTGTTACGCTATCTCCCTTTTTGTGACCAACAAGTGCCGAACCAATAGGTGAAAGGTCTGAAATTTTCTTTTCAAGAGGGTCAACCTCATTAGAAGAAACGATGTGGTATGTCACCTTTCTGCCATCCTCATATTTGATAGTAACAGATGAACCGATGCTAACAACATTTTTATCAATGTCCTCTTCTGAAACAACCTCACCGTTTTTGATAAGGAATTCAAGCTCGGCAATTCTATGCTCTACCTGTGCTTGAAGGTTCTTTGCTTCATCATACTCACTGTTTTCTGAAAGGTCACCGAAGCTTCTTGCTTCCTTCAAGAGTTCCTTAACCTCTTGACGACGTGTAATTTTTAAATATTCGAGCTCATCAATTAATTTTTGATAGCCCTCTTGAGTATATTTGGTCTTTTGCTCTGCCATTTTATTTACCTAACCTTTCTTACTGCTGGGGGTTTAGCGCCTCGTAGGCAACGCCAAGCTGATTGTCCACAGCATCTGTAATTTCAAAATAATTTAATTCCTTGAGTGAGCCGTCAAGCTCAACCACCTTATCCGGTGTGATTCCAACACCATCGTAGTTATCTGATTTTGGTGGGTTGTACATTTGAGTTGTTATGCGAAGTGCACCACCATTTGGTAATGTGAAGACCTCCTGCATACAGCCCTTGCCGTATGTTTTTGTGCCAACCACAACAGCCTTATTATAGTCTCTTAATGCACAAGTAAAAAGCTCACCTGCGCTTGCCGTTGCTCCGTCTGTTAAAACTGCCATAGGCACATTTATTTCATTTTTATCCGAATAGTGTGTATCAACGATAGTTCCGTCCGGATCTGTTATTTTTACAATTTCTCCTGCCGGAAGCAAGAAATCAAGTATTTCAAGACAGGAAGCGAGTGTTCCGCCCGGATTTGAACGCACATCAAACACAAGTGATGTACATCCATCAGCCAAAAGCTTATTTACTGCACCCTTAAATTGACTTGGGGTTTCATTATTGAACTCAATTATGCGAACAATGCCAACCGTGCTATCAAGCGCGTATCTTCTATAAAATACGCTTTGAGCCTTGAATTCATTGCGTTCTATTTTAATTTCTTGTGTTTTGCCATCGCGAGTAATCTTAATTGTAACATTTGTACCAGGCTCACCAGCTATTTTGGCAATTGTTCCCTCATAGCCGAGGCTTGTTACAGCTTCACCATCGACATGTGTGATGATGTCGCCCTTTTTAACACCAGCCATTTGAGCGGGTGAATCTTGCATTACCTCTAAGATTTTAATTCCTGTGTCGCCGTCCTTGTATCCCTTGACATAAACGCCGATACCAACATTTTTGCCGTCAAGCTCTCCCATCAGGCTCTCAACCTGTTCTGGTGGATAATATACGCCATATCGGTCACCAACGCAAGCGATATAAGCATTCATAAGGTTATAAATCAACGCTTCCTTATTTATATCACTAACAAATCGTGATTGATAGAAATAATCGACCATTGCCAAGGCTTCAAAAAGCTCAGGATTTCTTTTCTCCTCTTCGAGCTCTGCCTGCCACGATTCAACTGCCGAGGTGGCACTTTCATTCTTTTCCTTAAGGTCAATTAAGGAATTAACGGTTTGCACCACGGTAAATGTAACCGTGAATGTAACGATAATAGCAACGACAAGCGAAACTATTAGCGTCGTTAAATTAACTTTTCTTTGCATAATTTTCCTCTTACTTGGTTAATTTTTCAAGAGGTCTTAGAATTTTACCGGCTTAGATGTTAGATACTTTTTAACCATCATAGCAACCTTGAATGTGATTGCATGATCAAATTCACGAAGATCAAGACCAGTAATTTTTCTAATCTTTTCAAGTCTATATACCAAGGTATTTCTATGTACGAAAAGCTTTCTTGAGGTTTCCGATACATTTAAATTGTTTTCAAAAAATACTTGGATTGTATTTAATGTGTCTCTATCGAGTGTTTCGAGTGAGCCGTACTTAAATACCTCTGTTAAGAACATTTCGCAAAGGGTTGTTGGAAGCTGATAAATAAGACGACCGATACCAAGATTTTCATAGCTGATAATTTCTCTTTCGCTTTCGAAAACCTTGCCAACCTCAATTGCAATTTGTGATTCCTTGTATGAGCGTGCAAGATCCTTAATGTTTTCTACTATTGTACCGATACCGATACCAACCTTGCAGTAAAATTCAGAGCCTATGGTGTCGCAAATGCCTTGCGCAAGCTGTTCAACATCACCACTTGTTGCATCTGCATCAAGTCCTTTAACGATAACAACATCCTGTTCACCTGTTGAAATAACAAAGTCCTTTGCTTTGTCTGGGAACATATTTTGAATAACGTCGAATGGAGAAACATCGCTTCTTGTGTAGAAACGAGCCAACAAAACTGCTCTTTTCTCGTTTCCGTCAAAGTGGAGCTCCTTGCTCTTTGCATAAATATCACTTGGTAAAATATTGTCCATAATGATATTTTTGATGAATGAGCTTTTGTCACTCTTTTCGTCGTAGTATTCCTTTATGTTTGAAAGCGAGATTGCCAAAATAGCAGAATATTTCTCTGCTGTTTTATCTTCACCCTCAACAAAAACGATAAATTCGGGGGTAGCGCCATTGCCTATATGATGATATGTGTAGCCGTCAACAGCCTTTATATCTGTCGTATAGGACATTTCCTCTTTCGCTTTTACACGAGTCTCTCCAATTATAGAAAGCTCGCTACAAGCGATTACAAGACCACTCTCGTCAATAACGCCGATAACACGGTCGAGTGCCGGTTGCATTTGATGGATTATGCCTTGGAACAATCTGTTTGACATAAAAACCTCCATTGTTTTTGTCTGTTTTTCTTTTGTGCACTTTTGTTAACTTTTGTGCAATTTGTGCACTTGTATTATCTATATTACACTATTTTGTTGTGTTTTTCAATAGTTTTTTTGATATTTTTTTGTGAAAATTGCACATTATTTTGTCAAAATAACCAAATTGGCAATTTTTTGTATGCTTTTACATTTCGGTTTCGTATGCAATGCACGAAAGAACAAAGGTTGGTGCCGTTTCGCATCTCAAGATTCGTTTTCCAAGAGAAACGCTCCTTGCCCCTGCCTCTATTATATAGTCTGCCTCTTTCACACTAAACCCGCCCTCTGCGCCGATTATAACGGAAATTTTACCATTTGACGGATTTTCCTTTAGGGCTTGCTTTAAGCTCACCTTATCTTCTCTTTCGTTGCAAAAAATAACAAGGGATGAGTCCATAGCCGTTTTTATTGCATCTTCAAAATTCAAAACGGTATTAACCTGAGGGATAATGCCTCTGCCCGATTGCTTAGCTCCACCCTCGGCAATTTTTTGCCATCTTTCTCTTTTCTTTTCAGCATCCTTAGAATCGAGCTTGACAATACATCTTTCACTTCTAAATGGAACGATTTTTGTAACACCACATTCGGTTGTCTTTTGAATTATAGTTTCCATCTTGTCGCTTTTCGGGAGCGCTTGAAAAAGAATTATTTCGTATTTTGGCTCGCTTTGTACCTTGCTTTCTTCCAAAACTCTTGCAAAAACTTCCTTTTCCGTAAACTCTGTCAGCTCACAAAGATAAACATAGCCCTCGCTGCTTGACACCTCTATTCTCTCCTTTGTCGCCATTCTTAACGACCTTGAGATATGGTGTGCGTCCTCACCAGTTATTATTACTCTTTTTTCACCATTTTCTTCAACGATATTTTCTTTACTAATAAAAAATCTTGGCATTTTTACCTCTTTAAAAGTTAATCTTTATTATAATATAGCATTAAGGTTATATTTTGTCAATATAAAATACGCACTACCGAAATAGTGCGTATTGGGTTTATTTTTTCAAAAGGCTAATTGCACACCAGCCGTTTTCGTGAATTTCATCAACTATTTTAAATCCGTTTTCGTTTATTGATTTATAAACATCCTCGCATCTTTCGTCAATAATTCCCGAAATCACAAGGGCTGTTTTTTCGTGCATAAACTTACCAATATCAGGTAAAAGTCTGATTATAATATCTGCAACAATGTTTGCAGTTATTACATCGTATTTGCCTTCCTTCACACCCTTTAGTAGGTCTGACACGCCACACTCAATATTGGTAACATCATTGTCCTTAACGTTTTCCCTTGCCACCTTAACAGCAACAGGGTCAATATCGTATGCATAGCACTCCTTTGCGCCTAATTTTGATGCGCAAATTGCAAGTATTCCGCTACCGCATCCAACATCAAGCATTATGGAGCTACTATCAACATACTTTTCAAGAAGTGTCGCGCAAAGACGTGTGGTTTCGTGTGTTCCTGTGCCAAATGCCATACCTGGGTCCATCTTAACGATGACCTCGCCGTTTTCGGCATTATATTTTTCCCACATAGGAACAACAACTAATTTTTCACCAATTTTTATAGGCTTATAATATTGCTTCCAAGAGTCTGCCCAATCCTCCTCGCAAAGAGAAATAAGGTCTATTGTAGCATCAACACCAAGCTGATTCAAGCGCTCCTTGATAAATGCAACGTGGTCAGTCACAGGCTTGTCAGCCGAAACATAAGCAGAAACAGAAACAACTGTTTTGTCAGCATTTAAAACGCTTTCATCAATCAAATCTCCATAAACCCCATCAAGAATTCTTTCCTCAAGGTCGGAATAGTCCTCGATTTGAAGTCCGTTTGAAATCATGCTCATAACAGCAGTTATTGAATCAAGGTTCTCGGTTTTCGAGCTAACCTTTATTTGTATCCATTTATTGTCTTCCATAAAAAGCCCTTACTTTCTTGGTTTTTTGAAAAATCCGGTTTTCTTTGCAAAATTCTTTTCTCCGCAGCTCTCTCCAAACGAGCGCATGATTTTCTTCTGCTCCGAGCTTAGCCCCTTAGGAGTTTCAACAACCACAGTAACGTAAAGGTTGCCCTTGCCCTTAGAATTAATCATCGGGACGCCTCTGCCTTTAACTGTAAAGACTGTTCCAGTTTGAGTTCCCTCAGGAATCTCTAATTGAGTATCGCCCTCTAACGTTGGAATAGTCAGAGTTGCGCCAAGAGTTGCATCAATAATTGTGATTGGAACCTCGTAATAAATATCAAATCCATCGCGCTCGAAAAGGGTATGTGGTCTTACACTAACTTGAATAATCAAGTCACCTGCATATCCACCATTTTTGCCCTCGTTTCCTTGACCGCGAAGAACAATTCTTTGTCCGTCATCAATTCCTGATGGGATTGAAACGTCGAGCTTCTTAGTTATTCTTACCAAGCCCTTACCCTTACAGTTAGAGCATGGCTTTTTAATAATCTTGCCTGTACCATTACAGTCTGGACAGCCACGTGTGGTTTGAGTCATACCGAAAATAGTTCTTTGCTGAACGGTTATTGTACCCCTGCCGCCACATCTACTACATTTTTCTATATCAGTGCCCTTTTGCGCGCCAGAGCCGCCACAATCAGAGCATTTTTGAATTTTAGGGAAGGAAATTTCCTTCTTGCATCCAAAAACAGCCTCTTCAAATGAAATAGCAATTCTAACAGTAATGTCCTCGCCATCGATTGGTGCGTTTGCACGATTTGTATAGGACGATGCTCCTCCACCAAAAATTGACGAGAAAATATCATTCATATCAAATCCGTCAAAGCCACCAAAGCCACTTGCACCATAGCCTCCACCTGCACCCGGATCGAATGCGGCGTGACCAAATTGGTCATATTTCGCTTTCTTTTCTTCATCTGAAAGAACGGAATATGCCTCGTTCACCTCTTTGAACTTCTGCTCCGCCTCGGCGTTGCCCGGGTTCATATCAGGGTGATATTGCTTAGCCATTTTTCTATATGCTTTTTTTATTTCATCTTGGCTTGCGCTTTTATCTACACCAAGCGTTTCGTAATAATCTCTTTTGTCTGCCATCTTCAATCCATTCTAACAAGCTACTTGTTATTTTCTTATTATGTACCTTTGGGACTGCCTAAAAATTCGGCAGTCCCTTATGGTTTTACAAATTATTTATCTGTTTTGTCCTCAAAATCAGCATTGTAATATGTGCCGTCGTTTCCAGCCTCGCCGCCTTGGAAGCCACCCTCAGCACCACCTTGTGCTGCTTGAGCCTCCTTATAAAGCTTTTCGCTGATTGCATAGAAGGATTTTTCAAGAGCCTCTGTATCTCTCTTGATTGCCTCGATATCGTTACCCTTAACGGTTTCCTTAAGAGTATCTATAGCAGCTTGAACATCTGCCTTTTCTCCGTCTGTTACCTTGTCGCCAAGGTCAGAAAGTGTCTTTTCGCTTTGGAAAATCATATGCTCAGCGCGGTTCTTTGTTTCAACTGCTTCCTTAGCCTTTTTATCTTCCTCTGCAAACTTCTCCGCTTCCTTAACTGCGCGATCGATATCCTCCTCGCTCATATTAGTTGAAGAAGTGATTGTGATGTGTTGCTCCTTGCCAGTGCCCTTATCCTTTGCGCTTACGTTTACAATACCGTTTGCGTCAATGTCGAAGGTAACCTCGATTTGTGGGATTCCACGTGGAGCTGGTGCAATACCATCAAGTGAGAATAGACCAAGAGTCTTGTTGCCTGATGCCATTTCTCTTTCACCCTGTAAAACGTGAATTTGAACAGATGTTTGGCTATCTGCTGCTGTTGAGAATACTTGGCTTCTCTTTGTTGGGATTGTTGTATTTCTTTCGATAATCTTTGTGCAAACACCACCGAGTGTCTCAATACCAAGTGAAAGTGGAGTTACGTCAAGAAGCAAGATATCCTTTGCCTCGCCACCAAGAACGCCACCTTGAATTGCAGCACCCATAGCAACGCACTCGTCTGGGTTGATTCCCTTGAAAGGCTCCTTGCCGATAAATTTCTTAAGTGCCTCTTGAACCGCTGGAATTCTTGATGAACCACCAACCAAGATAACCTTATTGATATCAGATGCCGAAAGCTTTGCGTCCTTAAGAGCTTGCTTTGTCGGAGCCATGGTAGCTTCAACCAAGTCAGCTGTTAATTCGTCAAACTTAGCGCGTGAAAGGTCAGCATCAAAGTGCTTAGGGCCTGTTGCATCTGCTGTTATAAATGGAAGGTTAATATTTGTTGTTGTTACGCCTGAAAGCTCAATCTTAGCCTTTTCAGCAGCTTCCTTAAGTCTTTGGTGAGCCATATTGTCAAGGCGAAGGTCGATTCCATATTCAGCCTTGAATTGGTTTGCAATCCAGTCAATAATCTTCTTGTCGAAGTCATCACCACCGAGACGGTTGTTACCGGCTGTTGCCAAAACCTCAACTACACCATCGCCAGTGATATCAAGGATTGATACGTCGAATGTACCACCACCAAGGTCGAATACCATAATCTTTTGGTCCTCTTCCTTATCCATGCCGAATGCAAGAGCTGCTGCTGTTGGCTCGTTGATAATTCTCTTAACCTCAAGTCCTGCAATCTTACCTGCGTCCTTTGTTGCTTGTCTTTGTGCATCGCTGAAATAAGCAGGAACTGTGATAACGGCCTCTGTTACTGTTGTGCCAAGATAAGCCTCTGCATCAGCCTTCAATTTTTGAAGCACCATAGCAGAAATCTCTTGAGGAGTGTATGATTTTGAGTCGATTGTCACCTTGTAATTTGAACCCATTTCTCTTTTAATTGAGCTAACTGTTCTTTCAGGGTTGGTAATTGCTTGACGCTTTGCAACCTGACCTACAAGTCTTTCGCCACTCTTTGTGAATGCAACAACTGATGGTGTTGTTCTTGCGCCTTCTGGATTTGGTATTACGACAGGCTCGCCGCCTTCAAATACTGCTACGCAAGAGTTTGTTGTACCTAAGTCTATTCCTATAATTTTTCCCATTTTAATTTTCCTCCATATGAGTTATTTATTTTACGCCTTTAGCGTTTTTTACTAAGTTAATTGAAGCCTTTTGATCCTTCGGCTCCTATAAGGATGATGCACATAGCATCAGTTTGCAACCTTTACCATTGCATATCTTACTACTCTTTCGCCGAGGATATAACCCTTTTGGAAAACCTCAACGATTTCGCCCTCTCCAAACGATTCATCATCTATATGCATTACTGCATTATGAATATTTGGGTCAAACGTTTTGGTTTCGATTTCCTTAACGCCCATTTTTTCAAGAGTTTGGTGAACGGAAGCGATTATCAATTCCATTCCCTTTCTTGTGTCCTCGTCCTTTGCATATTCAAGCGCTCTTTCAATGTTATCAACAACCGGTATAAGCTGTTTTACTGCATCAAGGTATGCATCCTGATAAATCAAGTCGCGCTCCTTCAAGGTTCTTTTACGAAAGTTATCATACTCTGCGATTGTTCTTAAATACTTGTCTGTCGCTTCGTCGCATTTTGATGTTAAATCGTTAATTTTTTCATCAGCTTCCTTTAAAAGCGCGTCCTTTTCTACGCAACCATTGCACATTTCAATTTTTTCAGCTGTTTCGTTTATTGCTTCTTGCTCGTTTATATTCATTTCTGTTCATCACTTTCTTCATTTTTTGCACTCGGCAACGCGTTTAAATCCGAAAGCTTGCTAATTTCCTCAGAAAGCTGGTCGATTGTTGAAAGCACCTTTGAATAGTCCATTCTGCAAGGTCCTATAATTCCAATCGCGCCAATTGTCTTTCCGTTAAGCTTCAGATTCTTATAAATAAGCGTTGAGTCATCCATTATTTTCACCATATTTTCAGAGCCAATGAAAATTTTTGTGTCATCATCGCTTTGGTCAATTGTGCTGACCGCACGAATGATATCTTCCTTATTCTCTATTGTTGATATCATTTTTTGTAGTTTGTCAAGGTTTTTATATTCAGGATATTCAAGAAGTCTATTTACGCCCTCAAATTTGATATCAGAGCCAAGCTCGTTCATTGCCTCGTAGATACTCTTAACCGTGATGGAAACAAGCTCCTCTGCCATTTGCATATCGGAACTAACCAATTCCTTCAGTTGTGCGTTCATCGACATCATAAGGTGAATATTGATGCCGTCCACACTAACACCAGAAAGGTTAAGATTTAAAACCTTTGAAAGGGATAAAACATCCTCAGGAGTAATATCAAATGAAATATTAACTCTTTTTGTTTTTACGCTTTCTGTTGCTTGTGCTATCATTATAATTAAATATGAGCGCGAGTCAAGATAAACCACCTCGTATTTTTTAATGGTAACGCTCGACATACGTGGACGCAAGGAAAGCGCCGTATAGTTTGTCATAGCAGAGGCAACCTTTGTTGCATTATCAAGAATCTTATCGATTTCCGACATCTTAAAGGAAAGAAGCTTTTTTAATTCTCCCGCTTCCTTTGTTTTGGTATCGTACTGAGAAACTAACGTATCAACATAAAATCTATATCCCAGCTCTGAAGGAATACGACCTGCCGAGGTATGAGGCTTTTCAAGATAGCCAAGCTCCTCAAGCTCTGCCATTTCGTTTCTTATGGTAGCTGACGAATAAGCAATTCCCATCTCTTGAGTGAGATATTTTGAGCCAACAGGCTCACCGAGCTTAATATGCGCTTCTACAATAGCTCTTAGTATTAATTTTTTTCTATCGCTTAACATACTTTCCTCGTAACTCATTCGCCATCCCCTTTCTTTTAGCACTCTTTTGAGTCAAGTGCTAAACTCTATGAATAATATATCACCATTTTATTGCTTTGTCAATACTTTTTCAAAATATTTTTTAGGATTTTTTAGCAAACTTTTCTTTTGAGTGCTTAAATACTTTTTTGCTTCTTTTTTCGATGAATTTCTACATTATTTATATGTAAAAAATATATAAAAATAAAAAACGCACACCTCGAAGGTGTGCGTTTTTATTATGTTTGATTATTTTACAACAACATATGATGGGTTTTCTGTAACTGTGATTGTTACAAAGCCGTCATTGATTTGGAGATTCTTTGTAACTCCGTCAATATCATTGTTATGTGCTGTTGTATGAGTTGCAGTTTTACCATTAACTCTTAATTGGAAGTTTTCAACAACTGTTCCGTCAGAGGTTGGGCACCATACTGCATAACCAACTTGGCCCTTGCCATCTGCAAACTCGTAAACCCAAACGTCTGGGTTGCCAGAGTCAATTTCCTTAACAAATGTCATATGACCGATTGTTTTGGAAAGCGTGTACATATAGAAGTATCCATCCTTTGGAAGGTATTCTGTTTCTGTTGTAATACCGGAATAATCTTTATTCGGATCACTGGTATTCTGTTTTTTCACTTCGGTGTTATCATCAACCTTGTAGTACTTAACTACTTCGTCAGCACCTTCACCAGTAGTAACCTTGTATACCCAGAAGACCTCGTCTGTTGATTTGCCATCTTCGCCGTGCATTGTTGCCTTGTAAATTGGCCAGTTATCCTCTGTATAAGGAGCATACCAAATACCACATGTACCGTACTTACCGATAGCAGTTGCTTCATTTGAACCAACGTCCTCGCACATGTACATTGTTGCTTTATCTACACCGCATGAGGACAATAAAATGTATGCACGAACGAGCCACATACCTTGAATCTCACGAGCTCTTAATACCTTTTCGTAATCGGAGATTATGCCGTCACCGTTTGCATCCTTAGTATTGTATGCGTGTGCTGATGTCATTGTTTCATATGATTGGTTAGTGTCCCAACCGAACTCGGTTAGCCATACCTCAACATTAGGATAATATTTATCTCTATATTGAACAAGGGCTGTGAGTGATTGAACAAGTCCAAACTCCTCAGGGCTAACACCAACAATAATTTGTTGACCATTCATTGTAAAGTACTTACCGAAATATGTATGAACGTTGAACGCATCCATCGCGATGCAGTTATCAGTTCTGTTTGCTCTCATCCAGTAAGCCATTGACATAATATATCTGTCTTGGACACCTGCAAGACCTGCTATAGCAAGCTTGATATCAGGGTCAGCATTTTTTCCGCCAAATGGATATGAGAAACTATTTGGATTATAAACGTTTGCAAGAAGTGTTCTTTGGTGACCGTCATATGCTGCAGACTGTAAAGCTGCAAGCTGATATGGAGTTGCACCCGCTGCGTCCTCACCATTTGGCTCGTTACCAAGCTCAATCCACTCAATGTATCCACGACCTGCCTCTGCGCCGATGCCAGCGTCAGAGTGAGCAATCATGTTTTCAACGAGGTATCCCATCTTACTGCTACCATAACGTGCAGCGTATTGATAGATAAGGTCTGCGTATGCAGCGTATGTTGAAGGAAGATATTTTTCTTCCCATGTAGCGATTGTACTTGAGAGCTTGCCCTCTAAGTCGTCATAAACTCTTGCAGGGCTTGATCCTTCATTCCATTGTAAGCAAGGAATAACTAAGAATCCAGCCTCGCTGTAATCCTTATATGCTTGGTCAAAGTTACCAACAACTGTGTTTACAAAGTTAGCTGCCTTACCCGGGAAAGAACCATTTGAATATGACCAACCAACGTTGTGATACTCTCGAACTACGTATGAGCATGCAAGCTGTTCAAAAGTACAGTTACCGCCACCACCGGCAACGAAACCGCATTGTCCCATCATTTCTCCGATTGTTGGACGCTTATGGCTGGAGGTTTCCTTAATTTCCATATCAGGGCTTTCACCTAATGCGTAACCATATACAATTACTTCATTTGGAGATTGTCCGTCAACGAATTCAACTTGTACATATCTAACCTCTTTCTTTATTGAAATAGGTAAGAATACAAATGATTCGATTTGTGAAGCTGGAATTTTAACTTCAAAATCCCAATGCTCAGGTGTTAAGAAGTTAGCAGCATCCTTTGAAGCACGAACTATAACATCATATGTTTTGTCACCATAGAAAAGCATAACTGTATCAACATAGTGAATATATTCAAGGTCTATGATTGGAGCTAAGCTTGTGCCATAACGCTCGTCAGTAAAGTCCTTCGTATAGTTAGGGAACACGTGACCCTCTTCATACCAGAACTGAGGAACGCTTGTTGATGGCAAGTCATCATAATCCTCTCTTAATGGGTCACCAACAATATCCTGCTCATCAATAATAGCAGTAAGATTTCTGTTTGTTTCACCAACAATTAAGTGCTGTGGATTTGTGTAGTCTCTTTCAATGATTTCAATACCACCTGCTCTTACTGTAATAAAATCAGTAGTAAAGTCGTCATTTGATGCAGTAAGTGCAAAATAGTACTTATTGTCAGCATCAGCCTTCATATTAGGAACAACGATAGTCTTTATCTCACCATCGCCGCTCATTTCGAAGCTATCAAGAACAGTTGCCTTTGCGTAGTTCTTTTCAGTAATAGCTTTAGTGGAATATCTAAGCTCATAGCTCTTAACGTCACCAATCACATTTACCTTTAATGTGATACTGTTTTCACCAAGCTCTGATATACGGAGATATTTAATAATTGGCGCTGCTTTATATTCCAATGTGCTTGCAGAGCCTGTTGGGTTTTCAATCTCTGGTTTATCGCTTGAACCTGGTGTGTTTGTGTCACTACCGCCCGGGGTATTTGTGTCACTACCACCTGGAGTATTTGTGTCACTTCCGCCTGGGGTATTTGTGTCACTACCACTTGGGGTGTTTGTATCACTACCACCTGGTTGATTTGTGTCGTCAGATGTGTTGTCATCATCTGTATCTCCATCGGTTGTTACCTTGTTAGTATCAGTGTCGCCCTTGCCATTATTAGAGCATCCGCAAGAAACGATCATTGGAACTATCAGGCAAAAGCAAATTGCCAAAACAATCAATGAAAGCCATCTTTTTTTCATGCTTTTTTCCTCCGAGAAATTTTGCTTCTTATTTTATAAAAAATTTTATACATCTATATAATACTACAAAAGTGAATTTTTGTCAAGCAACTTTATACTTATTTAACAAAAAATCGCTTAAAAAAATCGCATGTATGTGCATTTTTTACGTTTTCAACAAAAAATTTTTCTTTTTTCGCTTT
Source organism: Clostridia bacterium (assembly GCA_017420755.1). Taxonomy (GTDB): domain Bacteria; phylum Bacillota; class Clostridia; order Oscillospirales; family CAG-272; genus RGIG2000. Next base: position 25,825 of record JAFQOG010000050.1, read on the forward strand.
TTAGAGCTTCCATTTTTGTTTAATTTGCCTATTGACTTTTTCGCTTTTCAATTTTCTTGAATGTTGCTTTGCTGCTCCGGTGGTGAATATAAAGCATCAAAGCAATCAATAATGTAGCGAGTGTCATATCGAACGCCCTCTATATGAATCACTCTTAAATCACTATACTCATAGCTGGACAGAGGTCTATTCAGAGCATCATTTGAATTGGCACATATAAATATTTCTCCATTTTCTATTCTGCTAATAATCAAGGTGTGGTAAAATACGCCCTCTGCATTTTTAAGCTGTATTGCATCTCCCACCTCGGCGATCGATATGTCAACTACTTGACCAAATGGCCCTACGCTTGTGTTGGATGTTATAAAATTATAAAAGTATTCAACGCCTGACCATGAAGCGCTTCGCCGATTGAGAGACAGATAATACCAACCATAAATCGGTGTATAGTTCATTACACAGCTTCCCGCCAAAACGCATTGCGAAACAAAATTTGTGCAGTTTCCTCCCACTCCCTCAAAAGTATAAAAAAGCGGATTTCTAACAAGAGCATATTTTTCAGCATACATAACTGCTCTCTCCCTTAAATATTCTTTCTCAAGTATCATATTACTACCTCCATTCAAATATATCTTATGTAAAGATCAAGTTTTTGCTATTTTATAGGAGGTCCATGAGCGGTATTACTTTTTTGAGCTTGGGTGCGCTTTTTCTTTCCATTTTTGTTGTATTTGTAAATGGTTGGACTGATGCTCCAAGCTCTGTTTTCTCGGTTGTTGATTCCGGTGTTTTGAAGCTCTGGCAGGGAGTTTTATTGTCGTCGGCTTTCAACCTTCTCGGTGTTTTTATATTCTCATTATTAAGTCCACGTGTAAGTGAAAGCATTCTTTCTCTCGGCAATTTTGAAAATGAGCTTGTAAACAAAATAGTATGCTTCTCCTGCTTTTTAACAATTATAGTCTTTGGAGTTGGTGCTTGGCTTTTTGGCATGCCTTCAAGTGAAAGCCATGCTTTAATTGCTTCCTTAGCGGGGACATCCCTTGCTTTAGGCAATTTTGACTATCAATTTTTCATACGCTTTTTAAAAATTTTAATTTATATGGCTTTCTCTTGTGTATTATCCTTTATAATTTCCTATATAGCTTCCAATTTTTTCAAAAAAAGGGCTCTGCCATACAAAGGACTTCTGCTTGCCTCCTCTGGAGCTTTATCTTTTATGCATGGAGCTCAGGATGGACAAAAATTTATCGCAATTATAATGCTTTTAACCGCAAAAAGCGGCAAGCCATCCATATACTTAGTAGGATTGGTTTCCCTTACAATGGCGCTTTCAACACTGTTGGGCGGCAAAAAAATCATAAAATCCCTATCAAATTCTATAGAAAAAAGCGACACTCCCTCGGCTTTTTCGTCGGATTTTGCTTCTTTCTTAACTCTTTTAATTTGTTCTCTTTTGGGAATGCCTATAAGCACAGGAAATGTAAAAAGCATGTCATTGGTCGGTGGGAGCATTGCCAGCAAAAGAGGGATAAACAAAAAAATAATAACGGAGATTTTACTAACCTCCGTTATCACTTTCCCTGTATGCTTCATTATGGGGCTTATAATTTGCAAGCTACTTATTGTTATTTTTCTTGGCTAACCAAATCCCAAATTTCGCCATTAGGCTTTGATTCAAATGACATATTTTCTTTCGTTTTTGGATGTATAAGCTCGATTTGGCAAGAGTGCAAAGCTATTTTCGAGTTGTCCTTAGCTCCGTATTTACCATCTCCATAGAGAACATATCCTCGCGAAGAAAATTGAGCTCTGATTTGATGCGTTCTGCCTGTGTATAGGCGAACCTTCACCAATGAAACATCCTTTCCTTTGATTTTTGACACCGAAAGTCTTTCATAGCTCAGTCTTGCTTCCTTTGTTCCTTTTCTTTTTGTATTAACAACAAAGGTCTTGTTTTTCATTTTGTCGTGAAAAAGCAAGTCCTGCATTTCACCGCTTTCTTCGCAAATTCCGTGACAGATGCACAGATATCTTTTTATCATCTGTCCCTCTAAAATTTGTATTGAAATAGCGGACGCACTTTCCTTGTTTTTGGCGTAAACCATCACTCCTGTTGTTTGTATATCAAGCCTGTGAACACAAAAAATGTCGCAACCTGTGTATGATTTTAATAGTTTCACCATGCTTTCGCCATCATTTTCTTGTGAAGCTACACCATATGGCTTTTCACAAACAATAATGTCGTCATCCTCGTAATAAATTGTCATACCATGCTCCTTTTTCGTGCTTTGTCTATAAAAGGGCTGATTGTTCAGCCCTTTTTGTTTATTATTTTACTTCGATTATAGAAGCATCCCACATGCTTGGTGCTTCATAGCCGAGGAAGTTAACGCAGGTTGCGGCTACGTTTGAAAGACCAAACTCGCCATTGTCTGCTTTTACTGTATATTTATCGCTGTAGTAATTATCATAAATGATAAATGGAACAGGATTTAAGGTGTGGCTTGTTTTTGCCTTGTATGAGCCATCCTTATTTTGCTTTGGAGTGCCTTTTTTGTCAAGCTCGTACATTTCGTCAGCATTGCCGTGGTCAGCTGTAATGAGAGCAACACCCTTAAGTCTGTCAACAACATCAAGGATTCTCTTTAGTTGAAGGTCAAGCGCTTCCATAGAGCATCTTGTTGCCAAAATATTACCAGTATGTCCAACCATGTCGCCATTTGGGAAGTTAACACGCAAGGTTGTAAACTTGCCACTTTCAAGGCTTTCAATAAGCTTGTCGGTGATTTCAGCGCACTTCATCCAAGGTCTTTGCTCGAATGGTACAACATCAGAAGGAATTTCGATGTATGTTTCAAGCTCGTCACTAAACTTACCACTCTTGTTTCCATTCCAGAAATAGGTAACGTGTCCATACTTTTGAGTTTCGGAAATTGCAAGCTGTGAAATTCCGCTGTCGGCCAAATACTCACCCATTGTGTTTGTAATTTCAGGTGGGTTAACAAGATAGCTTGAAGGAATATGAAGGTCACCGTCATACTCAAGCATTCCTGCATATACTACATTTGGATAGCGAACTCTATCGAACTTTGTAAATTCCTTGTCGTCAAAAGCCTTGGAAATTTCAATAGCACGGTCACCTCTGAAGTTGTAGAAAATAACGCTATCGCCATCGTTGATTGTTCCAACAGGCTCTCCGTCCTTTGCAATAACGAAAGGTGGAAGGTCTTGGTCGATAACCTTGTACTCTTCTCTATATGTCTCAACAGCCTTTTTAGCACAGCAAAATTGTCTGCCCTCGCCAAGAACATGAGTCTTCCAGCCGAGCTCAACCATTTGCCAGTTAGCCTCATATCTATCCATAGTAATAACCATTCTGCCGCCACCTGACGCAATCATAATATCAAAGTCAGGGGTACGAAGAGAATCAAGATATTCCTCAAACGGAACTATATAATCAAGCGCGCTTGTTTCGCCAACGTCACGTCCGTCGATAAGGATGTGAAGTCTAACCCTCTTTACATTTTCAGCCTTGGCTCTGTCAATCATAGCCTTTAAGTGGTCGATATGAGAGTGAACGTTTCCGTCAGAGAAAAGACCAATGAAATGGAGGGTTGAATCGTTGTCCTTCACATTAGCAACTATATTCTGCCAGGTGTTGGATGCAAACATCTTGCCGTTAGCGATTGATTCAGAAACCAATTTTGCACCTTGTGCAAAAACTTGTCCAGAGCCGAGTGCGTTGTGTCCAACCTCGGAGTTGCCCATATCGTCGTCAGTTGGAAGTCCAACAGCTGTTCCGTGAGCCTTTAATTTAACGCAAGGATATTTTGCCATTATCATATCAAGTGTAGGCGTATATGCTTGACTAACCGCGTTTGCAACGGTGTCGGGAGCGATGCCAACGCCGTCCATAACTATAGTAAGAACCGGACCTTCAACGCCGATAGGATTTTCAAGCTTGTTAAGAATTTTTGCCATTTTAAATTCTCCTTTATTTTATAACTAAATTTTATCGTATTATAGTATATACCATATTTGTGAACAAATCTTGAACAAGGACAAAAATGTTGACATTTTTAGATATAAATGGTAAAATTACTCTTAGATTAACATCATCGGAGGGTGAAATGAGTATTAGAGAGGAATGCATCCAAGCAGTAAAAGAGCTTTGTGAGGCTGCAAAATTAAAGGCTGGCGATATTTTAGTTATCGGATGCTCAACCAGTGAGGTTGCCGGAAACAAGATTGGAACAAGCGGCAGTGAGGATATTGCCATCGAGTTATACGATGCTATAACATATGTTTTGGTTCAAAAAAGAATATATCCTGCCTTTCAATGCTGTGAGCACCTAAACCGTGCAATAGTTATCGAAAGAGAGTGTATGCCCGCTTACTGCGAGGAGGTAAATGTTGTTCCTCAAAGAAACGCAGGTGGCTCCTTGGCAACCTATGCATATAGCTGCTTTTACGACCCCGTTGTCGTTGAAGAAATAAAGGCAGATGCAGGAATTGATATTGGCTCTACTCTTATCGGCATGCATCTTAAAAAGGTTGCTGTTCCAGTTCGTTTGTCAATTTCAAAAATAGGTGAGGCAAACATCACCTGTGCGCGAGTTAGACCCAAGTTTATCGGAGGTTCTCGTGCCGTTTACAACGACAATCTTCTGTAAAAACCTCGACCCAGTGTCTGTTTTTAACGTTTTTAATAAAAAAGCTCCACGCAAAAAGCGTGGAGCTTTTGTTTGTTTTGAAGGATTATCTTCCTCTCATTGACTCGAGTTGTTCCTCATCCGTCATTTCCTTAACCTTCTTCTTTCTCTTCTTAATTACGAAGTTTCTAAAGATAAGGTCAATTATAAAGAGGATCAATGCCAAAATTACCAAAGGAATGTCAATATTGTAGGTTTTGCTTACCGTTTCTTCAATATCCTTTCCTCTTGTAAAGAAATTGTTTACGCGTTTTGAATTGAAATCAAGATCATTACCCTTATTGTCCTTTGCATAGTTGGTAAAGAAAATCTTTGTTTTCAATGCCGCGTCGCCAGATCCCTCGCCATCTTCCAAATCGGAAAGATTTTTGTTCGTTACAAGGCTTGACATTAGAACAAGTCCAGCATCCTTATCCTCTTGGTCCTCTAAAAGAACATTATATTCTTCTGGAGTTTGTCCAACGATTGCAAAAGCAATTGTATCGCAAAGAGGATCATCGCCGTGAATAGCGTATTCTATTTCGGGTGGGTCGTTGATGTCCTCATTCCAAGCCGTCTTGATATGCTCAATGCGAACAACATATGTCATATCAGTGTACTCGGTTGGAAGAACCAAGGTATGGTTATTTCCTGTGCTTTCTGACGCGTAGTATATGCCAACTGTATTCCAAAGAGTAACATCTCCGTCGGTTTGTTGAACATACACGGTAGCTCTAATCTTTTCCTTGAAATACTGTTTGCCTACCTTTTTATCTCTTTCAGCCAAGTTTGCATAGGTTGTAACATTAACGATGATTTGTTCGTCGTCTCTCAAGGCTGAATATTCAAGACCTGTTGAGTCAACTCTATTACGAATAGGAGATAAGAGAATATTTTGAACAAGGCGTGAATTTACAATACCATCCGTATCGTCAAAGAGAGATCCTGTCCATTTTTTGTTTCCTAAGTCTGTCATAAGAACGCAAACCTTACCAAGTCCATATTCCCACTCTGCATATAGTGGACGCAAAGCATCTACATAGAACACTCTGCTTGCCTCTGGTCTTAGTGTAGTTGCATAATATCCGTGAATTGTATCATATCCTTCATCGTCGCTAACGCCCTCGAAAACTATAGAGTCTTGAGAGTCGGCAATTAGCTCGGCATCGATTTTTTCATTACGGATATCCTTTGAAATTTCATCTGTAATTTCAAAGAGTGTTTCATCAAGGTCTTTTGCAGCGTCAACCAAGAATGTATCACCCTTACCAGCTGTTGAGATGATGTTCAATTCCTCAAGAGCTGACGAATCAGTTGAGGATAGACCAATACCAATCGCAGTTGTACGAGTACCACTTGTTGCCAAGCGCTTAACAATACCCTCATATCCTGAGCCCTTATCGTTTGGCGCACCGTCTGACATAAATACAATTTGCTTAACCTGAATCTTTGTTTTTGTTGTAATTCTGGTCATTAAAGCACTTGCCTCCTGCATTGCAGGTCTATATGCAGTACCATGGCTCTTAATCTTATCACCTGTAGCCTTATCGTCCTGACCTGGAGCATATGCGCTTTCGCCGCCTGCCTCAAGCAAGAATAAATCCTCTTCAGTAACAAGGTTGCCAGTATAATCGCCGTTTGTGTCTTTTTCAGGACGAGTATACTTTACTCTGTACCATTCGTAAGTAACTCCATTCTTGTCTTTAACCTTAGCCATGCTTGAAAGCTTGGTCAAGGTATCAGAGGAGCTAACTTTAAAATCAGTATCTCTAACAACAATTTCGCCGTTTTCGTCTTCAATAATGTTGCCATCTTCGTCCATGCTTACTGTGCCATAATGAGCGTAGTAGAAATGGTCAAACTCCTTTTGAACCTTTTCACAAAGCTCTTCTCTGTTTTCCTTGTCACCGAGCATTTCGCCGTCAAGAGCAACATGATAGCCTTGGTTGAAGGCAACGACTCCAATGTAGTCGTAATCTTGAAGAGTTTTCTTTTCCTTTTCCTCGCCCTCATTTTCAGTGCCTCCGTTTATTTCAACATCAGCAGAGTCTTGATCCTCAGGGGCAACCTCACCCATAATTACCTTCTTAACGCTTGAAAGCGCAACCTGATATCTTGTAGGTGTTACAAATTTTGCGGTGTTGTAGCACTGAGGACAAATGGTTGGGGATTCGTTATCAACGTCCTCGTATAAGCAATATTTACAAATTAGTGGACTCTTAGTAACCAATTCCTTCATAGAGGATGAAAGGTCAACTACAAGTACCATTGCTATAGTTTCGTGCTCCTTGTTGAGGTTTAAGTCAACAGGCAAAAGCTCAGCAATATCAGGATCAACAACGTATGAGCCAGTCGGCTTATCGTCTTCCTTTGAATCTGCCATTGGCTTTGTTCCACCGGATGATTCAGCAGTATAGATGTTTTCGCCGGCTGTAAATAACAAGCCTCTACCTACCTCTTCAACAAAGCGTTTGATGTTTGCGCCGGCACCTGTTGGTAGCTCGCTATAATTTACGTCCATAAGTATGATTTCGTCATACTCAAGAAGCTTTTGAAGCGTATTTGGGAACGCTCTTGTTTCGCACTTATCAATTTGATATCCTGATTTTTCAGCTAATGCTTCTAAATCGATTTGTGAAAGCTGATTTGCACTACCTTGAACAACAAGAATTTTGCCTTGTGCCTTGAATTTATACCAAGCAAAATACATATTGTTTTGATTTAAAACGTCATCAGGTCTTGAAATTGCCTTAACGTCACAGCTTGGGCATTTGTCAACACCAACAAGCTCAGACTTGGACCAAATAGAAGAACATGCCGGACACTCATAGCTTACTCTTGGCTTAACTGAAATTTCAGCCTTGATAGCTTGAATGCCTTGCCCTCTGATTTCGTCAAAGGCATCAACATACTTTTGAGGAACGCTAAATTCCTTTGTATAGTCATATTGTTGAGCGACAAATGTTAATCTATGAGCAGAAATGCCCTTTGGAACGGTTATGCCATCCTCGGATACCAAGGTGTTACCCGTTACAACGTCTTTAAGGCTGATTGTTACATCGCGAATTTTGCTTGTGCTATTAACAGTTACAGTTGCACTATATTTTTTTCCATCTATCGCTTCGCCCTTTGTTTCCAAGCCGATAACCTGAAGCTCTGAAACAACGTTACTGTTTAAATAGTCAAAATATGCACATTCAAGAGCAACCCCTGAGCCTTCAAATTCTTGAAGAGCGTAGTAAACATTTCCAACGTTTTCGCGTCCGTCGGACAAAAGAATTACTCTTTTGTTGCTGTTTTCAAATGTTTTGTCATGTCTGTCTTCACCGAGCATTGTGTCTAAAGCCAAGTTGATGCCCGCTCTTATTGCGCTTCGGTCTCTGACGTCAGAGCTCTTAAGCGCCTCATAATCGTAAAGTATATCTGTTACGGAAGGATCAAGTCCACCCGGCTCAATAACTTTGCCGGCGTTTTTCTTTTGATCTTCAGTAAGATTTGGGTCATTCATGCTTTGAGCAACCATTGTTCGGTTTTTAATAATTCCGTCATCTCCTCCGCCAAATACAACAAGACCAAATTTAGTCTTTGCTTCATCCGGATAGGTGGCTTCCTTTTTCTTTGCAGCCTCCATAACATCACGCATATGCTCATTCATTTGAGATTTCATCTGGGCATTACTGTCAGACATATCTACGACAAACATAATTACGTTTCCGTTTGGATCTATCGTTGTTTTAGTTTCGGTATATGAAATACCTGCAACTACCGTTGATAGAATCAAGATAAGAGCCATGTGTATAATAAACGGAATTAAGTGCTTTGATGATACCCTACGTTTTTTGTTAAGTCTTAAAAACGGAACGATACCAAGAATCAAAGCTGGAATAGTAATAAGTAGGATCCATGGCTTTTCTGGTGGCCAGTTGAGTCCTGCGAATAGTGGGGCAAAATTAATATTCATCTCTATAATATACCCCCCATTCAATTATAAGTAAAACAATTAAAACTAATACAACCCATGGCAAAATAGGCGTACGTCTTACGTAAACCTGTGCCTCGGTAAGTCCCTTCGCAGGAACTATAAGCTCTTGAAGCTCAGTGTCACCGAGCTTGATTTCGCTATCGATTGCCTTAGTATATACAGAGTAAACCTCTGTTTTATGCTCTGTTTGCACTATGTTACCAAAATCGTCAACCTTATATGTTGGCTGATAGGTAACCTGCATTTCGTACAATCCGAATTTTTTAAGGGTGACATTTGGAAGTATTTCTCCATCTGACTTGCCCCATTGATATTCCTGATTTCCTGCGCCTCTGTCAGCGGTGTAACGAGTTTGCTCTTCTTCAGGAGTATAGTATATATATTTTATACTTTCAATACCTGATGGAGGATTAAACTGTAGCTTTTCACCGATGAACGGTGTACGGTTAGGCAATATATCAGGAGTTGAAAAATCAATAAGATTTTCCATCAAGTTAATAAAGTTATCCGGGTCAAAGTGGATAAGAGTATTTTTCAATGTAAGCTCAAATGTAGTTACAACTACTCTTGTTGTACCAATTGTGCCTGCAATCATAATTGGAGCTGGTACAACCTTGGTAGCACCCTTCTCATTTGTTGCCACATATGGAACCGTAAATATAACGTCAAATCCGGTTGGTACAGTAAATATCGGGAAGCCTGCCTCGTCTAACGCACTATGAAGTAGCGAATAGCTATTCAATGTGGGTGGAATTATCGCATCTTCCTTACCATAGTTAACGTTTTCAAGTATTTCCTTTGCATAGTCACCTTGTAAAACAACCTCTTCAACCTTAGTTTTTGGAGCTTCTACAAGGGTGTCAGTTATAAGCAATCCCTCAACACCTGTTGGAACGCCTGATGCATTAAAATACCAAATCGCACCATCACTTGGTGCCTTTTCCGGTTTTGTTCCTTCATATATATATAGATTATATCCCGATGTTGGTGCCTTTCTGACATCATCTGCGTGAACAACATTGTCTTGGCTAAATGCAACACCCTGTGAACGCAATGCGGTCATCAAAGCAGGCATTTTAGTAAGGTCAACCCTATGGGTTCCCTCTTGGTATTTGAGCTGATTACTTACATATAAAACCTTGAGCTCTTGTTCCGGAACATAATATAGATATGACTCATCGTCGTAATGAATAATATCCCTATCTGTTTCAACATATACTCTTGCTCTTTCGTATTCTTGAATCTTGATAGGACCGAATGTAACAGTTGTTGTTCTCGGTGTTCCATCATTACTGTTTGTGCTAAGAGTAACCTTTTTTCTGTCCATCTCAACGCCATCAAGCTCAAAAACAACATCAGCCATATATGACTGATTTTTTCCTTGAGCATCAATCGTTACATCGAATGAATAGCTAATATCGGTTTTCTTTTCTTTGAAGCCAACAATACCAAGGTTTCTATCGTTTTCGGGGTCGTCGCAAGAAATTATCTCTATATTTGAGTTTTCATTAAGAACAAAGCCGCTTCTTTCTCTATCGGTCAAAAGATAAATTTTAGCCTCAGGGCTCGTGTCAATCGCCTCTGCTGCCAAAGCAAGTGCGCTGTTCAAATCTGTCGCTCTATTCGAGCATGATTTTTCCTCTAATACACCTATCAAGTCTTGAACTCTTGCTGGGTCATAAATATAGGGAACCTCTGTTTCATCTCCCTCCTCAATTCTTGGCTGTGATTTAGTCATAAGCTGAGGGGAGTCTCCCGCGAAAATGATACAAATACCATTTTGTGGACCTGTATCTTGTGCTAATTCCTCGAGTCTGTTAAGAGCATACTGATAGCGTGTTGCCATCGTCTCCTTTTTAGCACCCGTGGCGTTTGTAACATACGCTTCTCTTTCAAGTGTCATACTTGCAGAGGCGTCAATTACTATGATTTTATCATTATTTTGATATTCGTCCTCTACTCTAACATCCATTAAAGCAAAGGTCGCTACCGTAACAGCTAAAAGCTGTACTATAAGTAAAAGGGACATTATAAAGTTTATAGGAATACGGCGCTTCATATATTTGAGGCTTCGTTTCCAAATAAACGTACTGGATACTGTCTTAGGTACGTATTTCGATTTTATCAAATATATCAAAATGACGATAGGTATCGCAATAAGACCTAAAAGGCCCAGCAATCCAAATGTCCATCCGTGGCCAGTATCAACAATTCGTTGATTACTGAACTGTTCAAGAATGTTTGATATCATTTGATTATCTCCGTTTCGTATCCTTTTCCGAAAATTACTTTTTCAATGGAATCCTCTGATGATACTGTAAAGAAAGTAACGTTTCTTGAAGCACAGAAGTCTATAAGCTCCTGCTCGTACTCGTCAAACGCTCTTTGATAAGCCTTAACAAGCTTTTTAGTCATTACTATTCTCATATTTCTATCATCGCCTGGTCCCGCAGCTTCAGAGTCAATCATCTGAATTCTACCATCAAGGTTTGGGAACAGTTCGTCCGGTGAAAGAACCTGTATCATTAGTATTTCCCTACGCTGGAACATAAGGAAATCTATGGCTTTTTTCCAGTTGCTTTCTGTCAAAAAGTCAGAAATTATAATTGTTAGACCGTCATCATATCCTGGTGTTTTCATATTAACAATGGACTTTTCAAGGTCGGTTTCGCCCTCGAAATCAGTCGTTTCAAGCTTTTGAGCTGCACGGTAGAAGGTATCCTTGTTTGTGATAGTAAATCCAAGCTCCTCTGTTTTACCGTCCTTCATTAGCTCATAAGAAACTCTATCCATCGAACACACAGAAAGATATCCGAATGCTGCCGCAATTTTTAAGGCTGCTTGTGCCTTTTCTGGTTGTCCGCACGCCATAGAGGCTGAGCAGTCAATCATAATTCGGTTATGCATTTGTCTTTCATCTGTAAACAATTTAATAAAGTATTTTTCACTACGTGCATATACGTTCCAGTCGATACGTCTAATATCGTCGCCAGGTGCATATTCACGGAAGTCAGCGAATTCTACAGTATTACCATATGAGCGGGCTTTTCTTGAGCCTCCAAAAAAGCCCGTCATTGGAGTTTTCAAAAGAAGTGCAGCGGCATCGAGACGGTCGAGAAAATCACCGTCTAATATTCTACGTTTCATGTTTACCGCCTAAATTATTTTTTGTTTTTCTTGTCTTTTTTGCCCTTTTTATCAAGCTTGAGCATTTCTTCGCTCTTTGTTGTTGTAGGAGCTGTAGATTTAACACCGAGGGTTGTAGCTGTTACGCCCTTGCCTGCACTGTTAAGGTCTTTTACAAGTGAAAGAACTACGTCATCTGCGCTCATCTTTGAAGTAACTGCTTCAAATCCAAGCTTAATTCTGTGACGAAGTACAGGTACTGCAAGTGAGTTGATATCATCGTATGAAACGTTGTATCTACCCTTAATAAGAGCACGTACCTTTGCGGCGGTAATGAGGGCCTGAGCCGCACGTGGGCTGGCACCCTCTCTAATATATCTCTTGGATGTTGCTGTCGCCACCTCGCTACTTGCGTGTGTAGAAGCAATCATTACCATGGCATAGTCAAGAACCTCTTTTGCGATTGGAATAGTCTTTGCTACTGCTCTCATACGAAGAAGCTCTTCGCCGTTACATGCGGCTTGCGCACATTCGTCCATGGTCTTTTGTGTCATTGTTACGATTTGTCCAAGCTCTTCAGCAGAAGGATTGGGAACTAATATTTTGAACATAAAACGGTCCATTTGCGCCTCAGGAAGTGGGTATGTACCATCTTGCTCAATTGGGTTCTGTGTAGCAAGAACGAAGAATGGCTCGTCAAGCTTACGTGATACACCCATAACTGTTACCTTATGCTCCTGCATGGCCTCAAGTAGAGCCGCCTGAGTTTTAGGTGTAGCACGGTTAATTTCGTCGGCAAGAACGATGTTACTAAAGATAGGACCCTTTTGGAACTCGAACTTAGAGTTGCCGTTTTCGTCTCTTGTGATAATGTTGGTACCTGTAACGTCGGCAGGCATCAAGTCTGGGGTAAACTGGATTCTTGAGAATGGTAAGTCAAATACGTTACCGAGTGATCTTACAAGACGAGTTTTACCAAGTCCTGGTGCACCCTCAAGAAGTACGTTACCACCGGCAATTATCGCGATAATTGTAAATTGAACAACCTCTGTTTGACCTATAATATCCTTCTTAACCTCTCTGAAGATTTTGTCACACTTTTCAGCGAAAAGCTTTAGTTCTTCAGCAGTTTTTGGGTCGATTACTGGTGCAGCTGGTTTTGCTGCTGGCTTTGCTGTTGATGCAGCTGCTGGCTTTGGTGCCTCAGCTGGCTTTGCTGCAGGTGCAGCTGCCGGCTTTGCTGTAGATGCCTCAGCTGGCTTTGGTGCCTCAGCTGGTTTAACAGCTTCGGCTGGCTTTGGAGCCTCGGCTTGTTTTGCTTCCGCCTTTACAGGCTCCACCTTGGGAGACTCCTCTTTTGGAGCCTCCGCAGGTGCTTTAACCTCTTGTACGTCGTTATTGCTGTTTTCTTCGACTTTTTTATTAAAAATTCCCATAATTTCTCTCCGTATACTTTTATAAAATGAAGTTTAGTTCTGTCCTTTAAGTGCAGCAAGATAAGCTTCAATCTTCAAACGTGTTTCTTCAGGAAGATCCTTGAAGTATTGCGAGTCTGCAGCACCATCAAGTAATCCACTTGCAATCAATTCCTCAAGAGTCATATCAAGACCTGGGATGTAATCAGGATCTTCTTCCTCATCTCCCTCTTGTGGACCTGAGTTGCCGCCACCTTGATTTTCCTCATTAGGCTTTGATTGAGATTCTCCACCTTGTTGGTTGCCGTTTTGGTTTTCTTGGTTTTCTTGGTTTTGATCGCTATCTTGGTTTTCTTGATTTTGATTTTGATCACTTTCTTGGTCGCTGTTAGAATCGCTGTTTTGGTTGCCGTTTTGGCTGCTATTGCTGTTTTGGTTGTTTTGATTTTGGCTATTTTGGTTTTGGCTGTTTTGATTTTGGCTATTTTGGTTATCTTGATTTGGTGTTCCCATAATATTGTCTTGTGCATTTTGGAATGCATCGTTCATATTATTTTGAGCACCATTCATGTTTTCAAGCTTACCAAGAATATCTTCAACCTTTTGTTGTGCGTCATCAAGTGCGCCTGTTGCGTCCTCGATTGCGCCTTCTTCATTACCTTGTTCAGCCTTGTCGAGTGCGCCTTGGAATGCATTTTCAAGACTCTCATAAATGTCCTTCAAGTCGCCCTCTGGCAAGCTATCTGCCATGTCGCCGAATTGATCCTTCATGCTTCCGAGCTGTTCCTTAAGCGCGTCGCCCTTCAACCATTCGCCACTTACTGGGTTCTTGAGTTGCTCCTCAAGGCTACCGAAAGCGTCCTCAACCTTGTCGTATGCGTCCTCAACGCCTTGGTCGTCGCCCTTTTCAAGTGCGTCGTTTGCGTCTTGGATAGCGTCGTTGATATCTTCCATTGAGCCTTGAGTTTTATCATTTGATGGTTGTTGCTCACTGTCAGGATTTTGTGTTTGATCGCCACTTGGCTTCATGCTCTCAAGATATTGATCCTTGTCGCTTTGGATCATATCGTTGATTTCATTCTTTGCATCTTCGATTTTGTCAATGATTTCTGACTTGGAGGCATCGTTTTCTATCATGTCACCAAGCTCCTTGTCGAGTTGATCAAGCTTATCATTGATTTCTTCTCTTGTGCTCTCGTTGTAAACAGGAGTATTGTTAACCTCATTCTTAAGGTCGTCAAACATATCCTCTGTTTCCTTTTGAGTTGTGCCAACCAAATCCTCACGGAGATCACCGAGGTTGTCACTTGTCTCTTGCTTTGTATCTGTTGCTGCGTTGTTATTGTTAATGTCCTCTTCAACCTTGTCAAAGTTTTCGCCGAGCTGCTCATCAAATGTCTTGTCATTGCTTTCGGCATCGTCCTTGTTTTGGTGAAGCTTATCAGCGAAGTCGAGAAGGTCATCTCTCATATCAGAAGGTGTAGATGGGCTTGCAGCGTTTTGGATAGCGTCTGCAACCTTGTCTGCTGTTTCTTGCTTTTCTTGATCAGTCTTTTCTTCACCGTTTTCATTAGGACCGGTAATCAAATCCTCAATCTTATCGAGTGCGTCCTTGATAGCGTCTTGGTCGCCCTTTTCGATAGCGTCGCCAAGGTCTTCGAGTGCATCGCCAATCTCCTTGTCGGATTCGTTTTCGCTGTCCTTAAACTCGTTATCCTTCAAGTTGTCAGAAATTTCTTCCTTTGATTGATTATCTTGATTGATTTCTTGATCAAGCTTGTTTTGCTCATCTCTTATAGCGTCGTTTGCATCTTGCTTCAAGTCTTCTTCAGTTTTGTTTTGTTGATTTTCTTTGAAGTTTTCCTCAATTGTTGGACCCATTGTGTCAAGAATTTCGTCCTTTGCTGCATCGTTGATCGCATCGTCCATTTGGTCCTTCTTGCTCTCGTCGAACGCGTCGTTTACTTCGTCCTTCTTTTCTTCGTCGGTTTTTGTATTGTCGCCAAAGATTTCGTCAACCTTATCCTTGAGGTCTTCCTTATCCTCGCTGGACATGTTGTCGCTATTGTCGATTTGGTCCTTGATTTCCTCTTTGGTTGCATCATCAACAGCGTCCTGCATATTGTCTGACTTTTCTTCGTCAGTCTGGTTTTGGTCGCCCATGATGTCTTCTATCTTATCCTTGAGGTCTTCCTTGTTCTCGTCGGACATACTGCCGTTATCGTCGATGTTATCCTTGATTTCTTCCTTGGTTGCATCATCAACAGCATCCTTCAAGTCGTCGGATTTTTCTTCATCAGTCTTGTTTTGATCTCCTACGATTTCGTCAACCTTATCCTTGAGGTCTTCCTTGTTCTCGTTGGACATACTGTCATTATTGTCGATTGCGTCCTTGATTTCTTCCTTCTTTTGGTCGTCAGTCTTGTTTTCATCCTTCATGATGTTATCAATCTGATCCTTAAGGTCAGAAGAATCTTGCATTGTATCTTCGATTTTATCCTTGAGATCCTCGGAATCGTTCATTGTGTCGTTAGCGTCGTTCTTAATGTCGGAGTTGTCGTCAATGATGTCGCCCATCTCATCCTTGAGATTTTCCTTGTTTTTATCAGACAATGTATCATCCTTATCAATCGCGTCGTTAACTTCTTCCTTTGTTGTTTCGTCGATCTTATCCTTGATTTCCTCTTTGGTTACATCGTTAACAGCATCCTTCAAGTCGTCGGATTTTTCTTCGTCAGTCTTGTTTTGATCGCCTACGATTTCGTCAACCTTATCCTTGAGGTCCTCTTTGTTTTCATCGGACATGTTGTCGCTATTGTCGATTTCGTTCTTGATTTCTTCCTTCTTCTCGTCGTCAGTCTTGTTTTCATCCTTTAAGATGTCATCAATCTTGTCCTTGAGATCGGAAGAATCTTGCATTGTGTCATCAACGTCTTGCTTGAGGTCCTCTTTATTTTCATCAGACATATTTTCGTTTTTGTCGATTTGGTCCTTGATTTCCTCTTTTGTAGTTTCGTCAACCTTGTCCTTGATTTCCTCTTTAGTTGCGTCGTCAACAGCGTCTTCCATTTCATCAGATTTTTCTTCGTCAGTCTTGTTTTGATCGCCTACGATTTCGTCAACCTTATCCTTGAGGTCCTCTTTGTTTTCATCGGACATATTTTCGTTTTTGTCGATTTCGTTCTTGATTTCTTCCTTCTTCTCTTCGTCAGTCTTGTTTTCATCCTTTAAGATTTCATCAATCTTGTCCTTGAGGTCGGAAGAATCTTGCATTGAATCTTCAACCTTGTCCTTGAGGTCTTCCTTGTTCTCGTCAGAAAGGTTTTCGTTTTTATCAATGTTGTCCTTGATTTCCTCTTTGATGGTTTCGTCAACTGCATCCTTCAAGTCATCGGATTTTTCTTCGTCAGTCTTGTTTTGATCGTCAAAGATTTCGTCAACCTTATCCTTGAGGTCCTCTTTGTTTTCATCAGAGAGATTTTCGTTTTTGTCGATTTCGTTCTTGATTTCTTCCTTCTTCTCTTCGTCAGTCTTGTTTTCATCCTTTAAGATTTCATCAATCTTGTCTTTGAGATCGGAAGCGTCATCCATTGTATTTTCTATTTTATCTTTAAGCTCCTCGGACTCCTCTAAGGTGTCATCAACCTTATCCTTGAGCTCTTCGTTTTCATCAACAATCTTATCTATCTCTTCCTTGAGGTTAGGCATATTATCAATGATATCGTCGATATCTTCCTTGATTTGTTCCTTTTCCTCTTCGGTCAAGCCCTTGTCGTTTTCGTCAATAATTTTGTCGATTTCTTCCTTCTTTTCCTCGTCGGTCTTGGTTGGATCCTTCAAGATGTCCTCAATCTTATCAGCAAGATCTTGGTCCCTGTTAAGAATATCCTCGAGCTTATCCCTGAGGTCATCCATTTCATCCTTGAGGTCTTCCTTGTCCTTATCGGTCATTTCGGAATTTTCAATATCGTCTTCTATCTTATCAAATGCATCGTCAACCTTGTCTTGGTCGGTTTGTTCCTTATCCTTATCTTCTTCCTTTTCGGGATCGTTAGGAGTTTCAATTTCCTCGTCTAACATATCCTCAAATTCCTTTTCGATTTCGTCGATAAGGTCCTTTAGGTTCTCTGTGCCCTTGATTGCTTCGATGATATCTTCTGTTGATTCTTCAAATTTTTCGTCAATGAAGGTGGTAAGCTCGTCGTAATTTAAGGTGTTATCCATTTCGGTCTTAATAGCCTCTAAATTAGCAACAAATTTAACCATTGCCTTCTCAAGCTCGCTAATAGCAACGGTTGAGTCAGCTCCTTCTGGCTTTGTTGAAGCAATTGCAGAATTGATTGCTTCAATTATTTTTGTAATAGGAGGATTTGCAATCATGATAGCATCGCTGAGGTTGTTCATAGCAGTTTCAATTGCCTTCTCGCCCTCTTTGATCTTTGAGCTATCCTTTTCTTGAGTAGCAATTTGGAGCTTTTCCATTGCTACGCCAAGTTCTTTTGTGATTTCGTTTTTCTTGAGCGCTTCAATTAAGGAAATCATGTTTTCCTTTTCCTTCTCAGCCTCTTCTTCGAGGTCCTTAATTGTTTCGTCAATCTTATCCTTTATTGCTTCGTCCTTTTGGTCAGGAGATAATTTGTCGTCGTTGATGATGTCCTTAAGGTCTTCCTCAAGCTTATCCATTTCTTCCTTGAGGTCTTCCTTCTTGTCTTCGGTTATCTCAGCGTCTTCAATATCTTCCTCAATTTTATCCATTGTATCTTCGAGAATTTCGTCGTCAACCTTACCAGTTTCGGTTTCTTCCTTGATAAGCTCGTCAAATTCCTTCTCGATGAGCTCAGCCAATTCCTTTAAGCTTGTTGCATTCTTTGCAGCTTCAATGATTTCCTCAGCTGATTCTTGGAACTTCTTATCTGTAAATGTTGCAAGGTCGCTTGCACCTGCAATAACCTTACCCTTCACCTCTTCGAGGTTAGAGCAGAAATTGTTAAGTGACTTTTCAAGTGCGCTTGATGCAACAGAAAGGTCTGTGCCCACAGGCTTTGTTGAAGCGATTGCCGCCTTGATTGCGGAAACAATAGCACTAATTTTTGTTGCGGAATTTGCTGTAGACTTTAAGCCATTCATTGCTGTTCTTACAGCTGTCTCAGCATCTGCGATTTTTGAAACGCTACCTGTTTCTGAAGCCTTTTGAAGCTTATCAAGTGCTTCTCCAAGCTCTTTTGTTATATCGTTTTGCTTTAATGCTTCAATAATAGAAATAGCATTTGTCTTTTCTTGCTCTACTTTAATATCAAGGTTTTCTAATGTTTGGTTAACCTTATTCTTAATAGCAGTTTCTCTTTCTTCAATTGTAAGATTAGCATTGCCTAAGATATTCTTAAGCGCTTGACCAACGCTTTCCATTTCGAGCTTTAGCTCTGCCTTTGTATCACTTGTTACCTTAGAGTTTGCAATATGCTCTTGAATCTTTTGCATGATTTCATCAATTTTATCAAGAGTAATTTTGGAATCATCGCTCATTTCAGTGTTGAAACGATCTTCAAACGCTTCGATAATTCCATCAATCATTACTGCAAATGGAGTAACCTGCATAAGTGCTTCAACGATTTTTTCGTTTGTTTGCTCGAATACGCCTTCAATCTTTGCAGCCTTAACGTCAGGCTCGATATTGATAGTGCCGATAACAACCTTAAGAGCATCGAGCTCAGTAACGAAGCCATTCATTACCTTTTCAAAGCCACCAACATATGTGCTTGGCGCTCCGTTTCTTTCTTCAAGAACCGCCTTTGCCTTTGCAAGTGCACCGCTGATAGCATTCTTCAATTCATCTACGTCAAATGATTTCTTTTGTCTTGCTGCTTCAAGAGCCGCGATAATCATATCCTTAGCAGCTCCACTATTGCCCTTTTCAGCCTCTTTCTCGGCTAAAGCAAAGTCTAAATAAAGTTGCTCGTATGCTTTCTTATATTCGCCATCAGTAAGGTTAACGTAACCATTAACTCTTTCTTTTTCTGTATAAATCTTAAGTACTAATGGTTCACCAGTGAGCCATTCGCCATTTTCATCCTTAAAAAGATCCTCATAGCCAGCTAAATCCTTTGACATATCAAAGGTCGCCTCTGATCCCTTTTGAATCATATATTCAAGGCTATCAATTGCTTCCTTAAGATCTTCCTTAGCTGTATTGGTTTCCTTTTCGCCAAGTGCCTCTTCGATAGCCTTATTAAGTCTGCCAATAGCAACACCAAGTTCGTTTGTGATGATGTTTTCCTTGAGTGCGTTTACGATAGCCTTAATTTGTGCTTGCTCATCGCTTACCATTTTCTCAAGAACCTTAACAGTTGCTAAAGCAGCGTCCTTCTTTGCTGTTTCTCTGTCAAGTGCGCTCAATGTTTCATCAACTGAAATATTTTCAAACTTAACCTTCAAGGCTGCGATTTCAGCTCTTACGGTTGCCTTTTTGTCATCTGGAACATCTTGAGCATCGTTAATAACCTTTTCGATCTTTTCGAATAGCTCTTTATCTCTTTGCGCAGGATCCTTTGTGTTTTCGATGGCACTATCCATCTCGTCCTTTGCGTTCTCAAGATCTTCTTTTATACCTTCAAGCTTATCCTTTAATTCTTCATCCTCTGTTTCCAGAATGATTTTATCAATTTCTCCAATTGCTATATCAAGTCTATCTTGAACCATTTGATTAACTTGATCTCTATTCAAATCTTTATCATAGATAATATCTTTAATGTCTTTATCTAATGATTCAATAATATCTGCAACAGCATTATATTCCTTTTCAGGCAATCCTTCAGCTGATTGGAACAAGCCGGTCTTAATTGATTCCCACTCAGCCAATACATCTTTACGCCATTGGTCTTGACCTGGAAGGTGGAAAGCACCTGCAACAACTGAAAGCAGCATTGTAAATGCCAAGAAAAGTGAAAGAATCGAAATCAACTTTTTCTTTGGTGGCTTAACAACAATGTTCTTTGTATCAAACTCCTCTAAACGCTTTTCCGCATCTTCTCTTTGAAGCTTTGCAACGTAAGATAGGTCTTGTTGGTACTCAACCATTGTGATAACGCGCTCTTCAAGTCCGAGTGAGTCGATAGTGCTGATTGCACGCTTAACGCCTTTCTTGTAAATATCAATGTAAGATGCTATTGTGATAGCAACTGTTACAAGAAGTCCTATTGCAAGCGAAATGCCAGCGATTATAGCAACAGGCTGCCAGTTGTCCTCGAGTATGCGAACGAACTCTTTGCTGAAGTTGTCAGCAAGTCCCCATCCGTTGTTAGCTGCTGATCTGCAGATTACTGCAGCAATTCCGAGAACTACGGAATAAATAAGAGCTGAAGCTAAGCCAAGCACTGCGCCTAGTGTAATAGCTCTTACGAATGCATCCAAAGCCAACTTTTTCTTGTAAGGTCTGATTAATTCCTTAAGATTCATTATAAATCCTCCTAAAATTTCTTACTATATTATTATAACACGCACATTTATATTTTGCAATTAAAAATAAATTTTTGAGCCAAATTCGGTCGTTTTTCGTCACAATGCACAATTTTCCTTTTCGACCATCGGTATTTGCGGCTTAAAAACTATCAATTTTACCCAAACCAAAGTGCATGTCATAAAAAGTCTGAGCAATTTTTTCGGCAGAATATTTTTCTGCCCGTTGTTTTTTTGTTTTTGGTTATACTCCATCGAATCTCTTGTGCCAGCGTCAGAACGCGAGCACGATTGTCACTCTAAATTTTGCCCGAGTGGGGAGGCTTCATTTTTGTCGCTTTCACTCCTTTTCATCTGTTTTGTATATGGGAATTGGACCAGATTTCTGTAGCTCATACTACAGGGTATTCTTTTGCCACAAACAGTCTACCATATAATTAGTAGAAATTGGTAACTAAATCAAAAAATTCAACATAGTCTCATAACCTTTTCGGCTCGTTTTCACATAAACATCACATTGGAAAATTTTCATGTAAAAAATCGTGAATTTTTTGTAAACTTTTTTCACTTTCCACTCTCAAAAATCCGCCAAGCAAACATAAAACCAAATCCCCTTGGAAAGCATAAATAAAAACGTGAGGAAAACATAAGAATGAATTGGATAGAAAATGAAGCAATAAAAATCGAAAAGAAGATTATTGCCCACCATCGCTATTTGCACAAAAATGCCGAGTGTGGGTTTTCACTTGAGAAAACATACAGCTATGTTTTCAACGTGCTAAAAGAGTTAGGTTGCCAACCGAGAAAATGCGGCACTATGGGAATTGCAACAAAAATCAGCGGAAATGGGGCAAAATACGCCTTCACCCCTTATTCCCTCTCTATAAATTTAGACGAAAAAAACGAGCAAGAAATTACAAAATCACAGGAAAAAGATCGCCGTTTTTCCATACTTTTGCGAGCAGATATGGATGCATTACCAATGAAAGAAAAAACGAGCTTGCCATACAAAAGCGAAACCGAATGTATGCACTCATGTGGACACGACATGCACACAGCTATGCTTCTCGGTGCTGCAGAAATACTTATCAACAACAAGGACAAATTCGCATCAGAAATAACTCTTTTATTTCAGCCGTCGGAAGAAACGCTTGAAGGAGCTAATGATATATTAAATTCTGGTGATTTAGACACGTCAACTATTGATTATGGAATTATGATACATGCCTTGACAGACACAAAATTAGACACAGGAGCCCTTATTTTGCCGCAATCCGAAACAATTGCGCCATGCGCGGACCTGTTTGAAATAGAGATTTTGGGCAAGGGTGCTCACGGAGCTATGCCTGAAAAAACCATAGACCCTATACTTATTGGTGCTCACATTTCTCTCGCCTTAGAGGAGCTTATAACAAGAGAATTTGCAGGTGTGAACGGTACAGCACTGACAATTGGAGAATTCAATGGTGGAAACGCACCAAATGTTATACCGGAAGCATCAAAAATAAACGGGACAATCAGAACCTATGACGAAGCACGAAGAAGCTATATGAAAAAGCGAGTTGGGGAGCTCGCAAAAGCGCAGGCGGAGACCTTTAATGGCACAGCAAATGTCAGCTTTGGCGGTGGTTGCCCCACGTTCAAAAACGACATAAATTTGTCAAAAAGCGCCCACACGTGTCTAAAAAACACATTTTCAAGTACTCGAATATGCAAAAACATTCCCGTGATTTTTGCGCCAAAAAGCGATACTCGTTCATCGCTTGCCTCGGAGGATTTTTCATATTTTTCACATAAATTCCCGTGTACAATGATTGCCTTAGCAGCCGGCAAAAGCGAGGATGGCTTTTCTCACCCTTTGCACAGTCCAAGAGCTACATTTGATGAAAAAGCGTTATTATATGGCACGATTGCATACTGCGCCATTGGTGCAAATTTAAAATAAAAAAGCTCGGCTTTTTGCCGAGCTTTTTACTTATCTGTTTTTATACATCTTGTCATAGTAGCTTTGATATTCGCCAGAGATAATAGTTTCCCACCATTCTCTATTTTCTAAATACCATTTTATTGTCAAATCAATGCCGTCCTTGAATTTGGTTTCAGGTAGCCAGCCAAGCTCTCGATGGATTTTAGTTGGGTCGATTGCATAGCGCATATCGTGTCCCTTTCTATCAGCGACATAGGTAATTAAATCCTCGCTTTTACCGAGCTTTTGACAAATAAGCTTTACTATATCTATATTTGCCATTTCGTTGTGTCCGCCAACGTTGTAAACCTCGCCTACTCTGCCCTTGTGTATAATCAAATCAATCGCCTTACAATGGTCCTTTACATAGAGCCAATCGCGAACATTTTCGCCTTTTCCGTACACTGGTAGGGGTTTTTCGTTCAAAGCATTAGCAATCATCAATGGAATTAGCTTCTCCGGAAAATGGTATGGACCATAGTTGTTTGAGCATCTTGAAATGGTCACTGGCAAGCCGTATGTTCTATGGTATGCGAGCACCAAAAGGTCTGCGCCTGCCTTTGAGGAGCTATATGGACTGCTTGTATGTATCGGTGTTTCCTCTGTAAAGAATAGCTCCGGACGATCAAGCGGTAAGTCGCCATAAACCTCATCGGTTGATACCTGATGGTAACGGTCGATTCCGTATTTTCTGCAGGCATCCATCAAAACCTGAGTGCCAAGAATATTAGTCTTCAAAAACACCTCAGGGTTGTCAATTGAACGGTCAACATGACTCTCTGCTGCAAAATTCACTACAATATTGGGCTTTTCGTCCTCAAATATCTTGTATATTTCCTCACGGTCGCAAATATTTGTCTTATAAAACTTGAAATTAGGGTTTTCAAGCGCGCCTTCAAGGGTCGAAAGGTTGCCTGCATAGGTTAAGCAGTCAACGCAAACTATCTTGTAATCACTATATTTTTCAAGCATATGATAAACAAAGTTTGAGCCAATAAATCCCGCCCCACCTGTCACAATGATAGTCATATTATCTTCCTTCCTTTGCTAATGATATTAAGTATTGTCCGTAATCGGTTGTCTTTAGCTTTTCGCCAATGGTAAGAAGCTGTTCAGTTGAAATAAAGCCACGGCGCCATGCAATCTCCTCAATGCATGAAACATAAAAGCCTTGACAATCTTGTACCGTCTTTACAAATTCAGAAGCCTTTAGCATTCCCTCTGGAGTACCTGTATCAAGCCAAGCCATGCCTCTGCCAAGAAGTGCCACGTTTAATTCACCCATTTCAAGATAAGCATTGTTTACAGCGGTAATTTCAATTTCACCACGAGCTGATGGTTTAACATTTTTTGCAATTTCCACTACTCTATTATCATAGAAATAGAGGCCTGGAACCGCATATTTGGATTTTGGATTTTCCGGCTTTTCCTCAATGGATACAACCTTGTGGTTTTTGTCAAATT
Source organism: Clostridia bacterium (assembly GCA_017420755.1). GTDB lineage: Bacteria > Bacillota > Clostridia > Oscillospirales > CAG-272 > RGIG2000. Next base: position 49,921 of record JAFQOG010000050.1, read on the forward strand.
CAACAACACCAAAAGCACGCGGATCCTTAACCGGATATCCAAAAATAGTCGCCCCTGTGTCGTTTTTCATAGCATCTCTCAAAATTTTTGTCAAATTTGGACCATAGAAAACATTGTCGCCAAGAATCAAGCAAACGCTATCATTTCCTATAAATTCCTCGCCAAGAATAAAGGCATCAGCCAAGCCCCTTGGGCTTTCTTGCACTTTGTACGAAATATTGATGCCTATCTCCTCGCCTGTGCCAAGAAGCTTTTCATAAACAGGAGTGTCCTCAGGAGTGGAAATTATCAAAACGTCTTTAATCCCTGCAAGTAATAAAATTGATAGTGGGTAATAAACAAGCGGTTTATCATATATAGGCAAAAGCTGCTTTGAAACCGCCTTTGTCATAGGGTAAAGTCTTGTTCCCTTTCCACCTGCTAAAATAATGCCTTTCATATGTACTCCTTAATTAAGAATTATATCACAAATTTTGTCAACATCTTCAATCGTTAAATCTGCATAAAGCGGCAAGGTCAATACTCTATTTGCTATGTGCTTCGCCACCGGCGTTTTTTCTTCCCCTGCCGTTTCTAAATTTTTGTAGCATTCAAATCCGTTAATTAGCGGATAGAAATACTTTCTTGCTATTATATCGTTTGCCTTTAGCTTTTCAAAAATCTCATCGCGAGTATATTTGTATCCGTCAAATACTACTGGGAAATATGCGTAGTTCGTTTCTACGTTTTCCTGAATTGGGCAAAGAATTATTCCATTTGTGTTACCAAGTCTTTCACGGTAACGAGCAACCGCTCGTCCTCTTTTCGCAATTTCCTCGTCTATATGACGAAGATTGCAAATTCCCATTGCCGCTTGGAATTCGTTCATTTTAGCATTACCAGAAACGTAAATGCCCTCCTCGGGTGTGTGCAGTCCGAAATTCTTCATATCGGTTAAAACCACCTCAAGAGAGCTATCATTATATGTAACTGCACCGCCCTCGATGGTGTTGAACACCTTTGTTGCGTGAAAGCTGAACATAGATGCATCTCCAAAGTTAGCTGATGAAACGCCCTTATATTTCACGCCAAATGCGTGCGCGGAATCATAAATAACCTTTAAATTATGCTTTTTTGCAATAGCATCAATCATTTCAACATCGCACATATTTCCATATACGTGTACAGGCACAATAGCTACTGTTTTATCAGTAATAAGCGATTCAATTTTTGTTACATCAATGGTATAATCTATTGGATTTATATCGCAAAATACAGGAACAAGCCCATTTCTTGCTATTGCATGGGTGGTTGAGGCAAAGGTAAATGGTGTTGTAATAACCTCACTGCCCTTTGGAAAATTCATCGCCTCAATCACAATTTCAAGCGCTAAGTGCCCGTTTGTAAAAAGCGTAACGCCTTTTGTGTTTAGATATTTTTTCAAATCAGCCTCAAGCTGCTTGTGCTTTGCACCATTGTTGGTCAGCCAACGCGAGTCCCAAAGCTCCTTTATTTCCTCGCAATACTCCTCATAATTTGGCATTGACGAGCGTGTTACGTTAATTGACATAATTTTCTCGTTAATTTAATTATAAATTTAATTCTTTCATTATTTCATCAAGCTCTTGCTTAAAGCCTTTTTTAGTTGCGACTTGCCACACAAACTGACCTCTTGAGTTTCCTTCAACCATAACCCAACCGTCGTTGGTTAACGCGACGTCCCATCCAGTATATCTGTTCATCGGTATAATCTGTGCTAATTCCTTGACCAGCTCAATCGCTTCGTTCCATCGAGGGATTTTAAACCCTATCAAATCATATTCAGTTTCAGGATGCTTTGTATATGATTTCCCTTTTTCATCAGCTGCAGCTATGGTAATACCTGTTTGAGCATCAACCGCAACAATAATTCCTCCCGATCCTGCGTTATCGACAACCGAGTCCCCTCTGCCGACTCTTAAAAACGGATGTATAACCTCCACTCTATCATCAAAACGAATTGTAGGTATCCTTACAGTGTTGCAGGATTGAGGATGGAATTTGGCCATTTCATCGACTTGAACAATAAGCTGCTCAGCCAAAAAACCATTCTTTCTTTTTTCTAATAGCTCGTAAAATGTTTCTTTTATACTTTTTTGTATGGTTACGATCTCAACGCCTCTTCCAAAGCATGAATCCACAGGCTTTACGATAAAGCGGTTGTGCTTAGCGCAAAATTTTTCAAAAGCATCAAAGCTTTTTTCGTTTGTTACAGAACAAACATCTCGTTTGAAATATCTTTCAAAATATTGCAATGTTTTTTCTTTATCATCAAATATTTCAAGATTCCCATTTTGGTTCATTTTCTTTGCAGTTTCAGATCTCTGCCAATCCGAAACAAATTCCAAACGTTGCTCCATAGTCAAATCTTTAAAGCCTAAATAGCAAAACTCATCATATCCATAAAAATACTCTTTGTTTAAAAAGATCATTTCTTTTACTAATTTTCTTTTTTCTTTGTTCCCAATCTCGTTTCCATAAAACTTATTAATAGCATTTTTCGCTTTTTTTACATTTCTACGATGATCTACTATTTTTTTCAAAAAAGTTTTTCTTAAAATCTTTTTAACAACAGACATAATAAGATCCTTTTCTTCCTAAACGTTACTCCTTATGAAAAGCAACATTTTTCATTTATTTTAAAGATTATATATCGTATATTTCGTGTTTTATTTTCGCAATTATAAAACCAACGGCCATAGCAACGGAACCAACACAAGCAACATAATCATCGATATCAACGTCATTGGTCCTGCATACTTTAAATAATCGCTGAATTTATAGTTTGCAACCATTGACATACCTATTGTTGTATTAGCCAAAGGAGTAGCAACGGCCATAGCCGCGGCTATTGTCAAGCCAATTGCAAACGCATATGTATTGTAGCCCATTTCCGCGGTTATAGAGAAAACAACCGGCAAAATGATTGTTAAAACCGTAGAGTTCGAAAGGAACTGCGTTAAAACGATAACCAAAACAAGGAAGGCAAAATACAACCAGAATGCAGGAATATTAGAACCAAACAATCCTATAAACCACTTAGCAAGCAATTCACCGCCGCCGCTTGAATTTAAGCCTGCGGCTATTCCAAGACAAGCACAGAACCAAATTGCCAAATTCCAGTTGATGCTTTTAAGCGCATCCTTGTGAGAAATACAACCGGTCAAAACACACACGAGTGCGGAAATAAGCGCAACCGTTCCCACGTTAAATGCAGGTATTGACTTTTTAATAGTGTCCGCCAAAACAAACAATATAAGTGTTGCGATGAATATAACCGCCATAATTATCATCTTGCTTTTCTTATATTCTGTCTTTTCTGCTGCTTTTTTATCGATAGGAACCTCTGTATAATCTTCACGTTTTCCCCAAATCTTTTTGCCAAGAGGATATCCGATAAAGCCTGCATATAAAACCAACACCGCTATTATTATAAATCCGGGAATCGAGAAGGAAAAGAATCCAAAGCCCTTTCCCGCGCCTAAATATTCTTCCAAAAGTCCGTTAGCCGTCAGCTGTGTGGTTGAGCCAACCAATGTTGCCGCGCCGCCAATTACCGCCGCCATTGAAACAGGCATAATAACGTTTTTAAATCTCACCTTTTCATTTGACGAGGCAATACCCGTTAAAATGGAAATCATAATCGCAAGCGTTGCAATATTTGAAAGAAATGCCGATATAATAGCCGTTATTGCCGTACTGAGAATAACAACAAGTCTTTCGTTTCCGCGCGCCAACTTGATTACCGAGTTTCCTACCAGCTGCGCCAAGCCCGTGTTAAAGGTTGCTTGTCCGACAACCATCATTGCGCAAATTAAAACAATTGTGCTGCTCCCGAAATTTTTAAATCCGTCGCTAAACGATACCACGTTTGTTAGCATCATTGCGGCAAGTCCAAGTAGCGCCACAACGGCCGTCGGAAGCTTGTTCCAAATGAATAGAACAACAACGACCGCAAATATAATCAAGCTTGTAATCGCCGGACTCATTGATTTTCACCATACCTTTCAAATAGTCTTCTCACGTCAAAATCTTTATATTTCATACTTTTGCCGTTTTCATCTAAAACGTCGACCGCGTTTTGAATGGATTTAATCGCTTCAGCAACTTCTTTAATATTTCCGCTTCGAATGACAGCCCTAAAGCCTCTTTGCGACAACGTGTTGTTGTCAACAATTTTTTCTCCAACATCATGCATATATTCCGCCGACTTTACACATTTCAAAGCCAAAGCATCTTCAAGTCCGAATTGCTTTGATATAGTTCCTCCGTGAAGCCATATGTTATAATTCAACATATATTCGGGAAACTCGGCATTATCCTTGCTAAGATCACCGCAGCCCATTTCACCGGTAACAGCATGATAAAGCATCATTTTCATAAAATTGATTCCGTTAATTTCCTCAATCAAGCGGTAATCGTGTGCTCCGTTTGGACGGTATCCGCATTCAAAAAGCACGATTCGTTCTTTTGTCGCCACACCTTGGAAAAATACTGTTCCGTCAGTCGCCTTCATACCCTTAAGCATCGAAACGACGTTTGGATTGATTTCTCTTTGATACATCGGCAAATAACACGACGGGCAAACCAACACATCTCCTTGAGAGGTTATGTTTTCATGATCCTCGGAAATAAGCTTATCTCTAAAGCAGGATAGTGATATTTCTCCGTTTTTCATTGTATAAGTAGCCGTTATCTCATCGCCTACTACATATTCTTCAACCAAAACATTTTTGCCGGGCGATACGGAAAGAGCATATTCGTAAGCTTCATGCAATTCTTCTTTTGTTCTGCAAATACGAACGCCACGTCCACCGCTGCTGTCAACAGGCTTAACTATAACCGGGAACTCAACCTTAGTTACGTCTATATCATTATTTGTAATTGCATCTTTATAATCCTTTGGAACGGACACTCCATACTCTCGGCATACTTCCTTGAAAAACTTTTTGTCCAAGGACATATGTATCTGCTCCTTAGATGCATAAAACGGCAAATTCAAGCGATCACAAATTTCTCTTGCGTACGGAAGCATAGAATCGATAAACGCTGTAAAAATTCCATCCACCTTTTCTTTTTTACAAAACTCCACAACCGCATCAACGTCGGTTGTGCTGATTAAGTGAGCCTCATCAGCCACCTTTTTTGCGGGAGAATCGGGCAAATAATCAATAACTATCGTATAAATTTCCATTTCCTTTGCTATTTTAACAGGCTCACATAGAGCGCGTATAGCTCCTAAAAACAGCAGACGTTTTCCTTTTACTTCTTCGTACATTTATTTCTCCTTAAGTTTAATACAGTGTTTTTAACCACAGCTTTTTTCTTTGAATTTCGTTTAAAATCCCAAGCCTAGTATATCATCTGAGCATTCATCTTTTAAAACACCCATAATAACCATGCTAATATATTTCCCATTTTTATAATTGGATTCTCTTTTTATCCCTTCCTTCGAGAAACCAATTTTTTCGTAAAGCTTAATTGCCGGAATATTGTTTTCAAGAACACCAAGCTCTATTCTGCGCAAATTCAAATTATTAAACGCATGAGAGAGCATATGCTTAACAGCAAATGTGCCTATTCCTTTTCCGTGATTTTTAGAGTCCCCTATCATAATGTGAAGCTCGGCTGTACGATTTATATAGTTAATATTTAACAAGCTTATTAAGCCTAAAATCTCTTCTTCATGCTCTGTATCATAAATTACGCAACGAACCGAATTGTTTCTAGAGCCCAAATACTTATCAGTCAATATCAACATCCTCGTTAATAAAACGATATGGTGCGCCAAGACACGCTATCAAATTTGAATCGTTTCGCCATTTGTTAATTTTCTTTACATCTTCTCTTTCAAGTTCTCTCAATCTAAGCATTTTAGTAAGTCCTCCACCATTCTTTGCATATCCTCTATACCGTACCGTTGGTCACACGGCAAAGGCAAAATGTTTTCTGCATAATCCTTTTCCAAAGAACCATGCATTGTTAGTACATTTGGCCAAAGGGTTGGTACATAAATTTTCTTTTCAGCAAGCTTCTTTTTTATCTCCATCCCATTTTTACAGTAAAACGGATATGCGTACGGACCTATTGGCGTTTTTAACTTTAGCTTATTTTTATCACCGAGGGCTTTGTGCAAATATTCAAAATTTTCTTCTCTTTTTTGACAAATCGAGTCGTAGTCGGCAGCTTTCAAAAGATTGTGTGTCAGTTTAGACATTTCCATTAGAGGCAAATCCTTAAAGCTTCTATCATTGGATTTAAAGGCAGCGTAATAGTCGCTTGCATTTTCTCCTTCGTATCTTCCCAAAACGTGAGTCATTCTGTCTTTAGAGGCATCTTGGGAAAGAGCATTTTTTAAAAAGGTCGTACAATAAACGTATCCGCCGTCAGGAACTCCGAAAAACTTGCGACAAGAATATACAGTATCTATCCCCGCTATCGGCATTTCAAAAAACGCCTGTACATTATCGACTATAATGCTTTTATAGCGCCTTTTCAGCTCCGCTATTCTGTCTTTTCCGATTTGACCGTAATAGTTTACAACATATAAATATTCGTTTTCTTCAAGGCTATCTTCAAAAATTGGCATAAAGTTTTCATCTATATGATAATAACCAAATTCATAGCCTTCTCTTTTGCACATATCGGATACGGAATCACACAAAAAATACGGTATATATATTTTTCCAACATGTTTAGCTTCTAATATATATAACAAGGCGTTTCTTGCATTGTTCACCGCTACCGCATCCTTATGATATTCCTCGCCTTCAAATTCTTCAAGACCGAAATATCCACCTATTTCTTTCATGCAAGCCTCCTTCTTGAAGTTATTTTAATACAACCCTTATCCACTCTTGTGAATTATCCATCATATCAAGCATCTCTTCCATGCTATCAAACCTCATAAGTAAAATACCCAATGTTGTATTTGCACCTACGAAGGCTTTGATTTCATCCCCTTGCTTTTTCAAAATGTGATTTTCAACTATATTATTCTTTTCTACATTTTCATCTATTTCGATTTTGTCAAGTATTCCATCATGCAAGCTATGCACCGCATAGTAAGCATAGTATCCGTTTGGCTTGCCAAAATCACACTTTATTTCTTCGCCCATTGCAGCCTTTATTGAGCATTCAACCAAATCAACGCCTGTTGCGTATTTAATTATTTGAGGAATATAATTTCCACCATCTCTTGGTGCTATTTCCATAAGATAAACATTATAATCCTTATCAATACGCATGTCAAAATTATAAGTAGTTGTTTTCATGTCAAGCAAATCAATTAGACGTTGTATTTCGTTATGAACCTTTGTTTGAACTTCCTCTGACATATTGTAAGGAAAGCTTGCTGAAATTGGTACAAATGGGTTTACGCAGTTAGGATTAAAGTGATCATTTGCAAAATATCTAAAAACAAGCTTGCCGTCAACCGAAAGGCCATCTCCTGCTATTTGATATCCAAGCTTTTCAACGAACTCCTCAACTATAACACGATGTCCTCTTGAAAACGACATCGCATAATTTAATTTTTCTAATGCTTCTTCACAGCTGTCTATTCGAGATACTCCCTTGCTTCCTGACGAATCAACAGGCTTTACTATAACAGGAAGGGCGAATATTCCCTTTTTAACATCCTCAAGCGCCTCATTCACATCACAATAGCCCTGCGCTTTTGGGGTGCAAAAGCCATTATCGGACAAGAACTTTCTAAATTTATCTTTATTACATAAAATATCAACAGATTCATACGGGCTCGTCGCAAGTCCCATCTTCTCTGCAACATATGCCGCCGTTGGAGCAGCGGGATCTGACGCATAAGCAAGAACACCGTCAACCATTTCCTTTTGTGCCACCTCAAGCACGGCTTCCTTGTCGGTCGTGCTAATAAGATAGAACTTGTCCGCATGCTCTTGACCTGGATTATCAGTTAAATAGTCACATAATACGGTGTAGTATCCGAGCTTTTTAGCTGTTTTTATCGCCACTATTTGCTGCGCAGACCCACCTAAAAGCAATATTTTTTTCATTTTGTCATCTTTCTTTTTTGATTTTCCTTTTAGAATAGATTTGATTTTAGAAATCAAAAATTCAAATCCTTTCAATTTAAATATCGCAGAAAGCGCAATATATATTGCCACGCCTGTAATAATCTGCAACACTAACAGCACAGCGCTTGGCAAATTTACAAATGATATTGCATAAACCATTCCAAACATTACAAGAGAAATAAGAAATGCTGGAAATAAATCCTTAATTTGTTCAAAATATGAATATCCTATGAGCTTTTTGTTTGGGAAGGCGTTAATAAATGAGCCAGAAAAGGCCGTAAAAACACCAGTCATTGCAATTGCTATTGGGCTATTGAAGCAGAACACCGCTATAACCAAAGCCGAAATGCCCATTATCTTCTTTATAATTTCAAGCTTTAAAAATATATCACTTCTGCCCATTGCATTTATCGCTTGCAAATTACAGCTATGTATTGGCAAAAATGCCAAAATAAAGCAATATATCATCATATATGGCACTGCCGGCAACCATTTATCTGTCAAAATAACAGAAATAAGCGGGGACGCAACTGCAGCAAGTCCTGCCATCATTGGAAATATTATATATGCGCTAACCGACATTGATGTGCGCATCATTGCTTTGACCTTAGTCTTTTCGTCTTGCTCCTTTGCCATAGCTGGGAGCATAACGCTTTGCACTGCGCCATTGATTCCGTTCATCAAAAACTGTGGGAACTGTTTTCCACGGTTATAATATCCAAGAGTTCCGCTATCATATTTTTTTCCTATTACTAAGCTTCTTAAGTCTTGATAAAGTGTGTCGATAAGACCGGAAACTAATAGCTTCCATCCGAATGAGAAAAGCTCCTTTATTCTTTTGAAATTTATAACAAGCCTTGGGAACCATCTTACCGTAAACATCATAACAACCGATGCAACACAAACGTTGACAAGGTTTTGAGCGACGAGTGCCCAAACACCTGCCCCCATATATGCCATACCTATACCGACAGCGCCGGAAACAATAATTGAGCCAAGGTTACTTATAAACACCTTTTTAAAGTTCATTTCTCTACTAACCTTAGCAAGCTGAATAGAGTTGAACGCACCAGGCAACAGCATTAATCCAAGGCACCTGAATGGTTTTACGATTTCTGGCATATCATAAAAATCTGCAATTAATGGCGCTGCGAAAAATAGTATTATGTATGCAACAACAGCGATTGCAAAGGATACCCAAAATGCAGATGAATAATCATCCTTTGTTATATTCTTTTTTTGTATTAGTGCCGTATTAAAGCCGTTTTGTATAAACACATTTGCAAGTGTTGTAAATATTATCATTATGGATAAAACGCCATAATGCTCAGGAGAAAGTAATCGTGCAAGAATAATTTGCAAAACAAACTGTACGCCATGAACTCCAAAGCGCTCTAATAGCTTCCAGCCAAGTGCTTTTGAGACACTATTTGTGTTATTCATTTATTTCTCCCTTCTAATTTTTTATAATTTTTTCTTTATTGTTGACCCACGCTGTCCTGTAAATATTTTTTTAAAAATCATCACTATTGCTGCTGGTTCTTTAAATGCATAGTAAATTGCTTTTTTGGTTATTTTGAATACGTTTTTGTCAACAAAAATATCTTCAAATGCCAATTGATTTTTTCTGTTTTTAAATTTTATTTTTCTTCCGAAATTTTCTTTTGTTGCTTTTTCGAGTGTTCTAAGCGCATTCCAAAACCTATGAATCCTTTTTTTGTCACCCAAGATTCTTGATGACCAAGAATTTCCGCCTTGCTCACTTACGTGCCTATAAACGGAATGCTTTTCATCAAGTCGCCATATATCCCCGTAAAGAAGCAAGAAAAGAGTTATTTTCATATCACCGGGTAGCTTGGCTTTTTCAAAGCATAGATACTTTTCAAGGTTGCTTGTAAATATATTGCGGCAAACATATGTCGCCAACTGTCCCGGCATTTCATATTTTTGAAAATCATCAAGAGTATATACACCCTCGTTTTCATAATACCCAAAAGTTATTTTGTCAACCTTTTCGCCTTTTCTATTAATTACATCATATTTATGTATGCACGCTATATATTCGGGGTGTTCGTCTAAAAAATCAACTTGTCTTTGGAGCTTGTCTTCACTAGTCCAGTAGTCATCTCCCTCGCACCAAGCTATATATTCACCTTTTGCTATCGGATAAATATAAGTAGATGAGATTTTCACTCCCTTTGACATTTGATTTTCTGTTTGGTATATAGGCTTTATTATGTTTGGATACTTCTCCTCATACTCGCGAATAATGCTTGCAGAATTATCAGTCGAAGCATCATCGTGTATTAAAACCTCATATTCAAAATTACATTTTTGATTTACAAAGCCATCAAGACATTTTCTTAAATATGGCTCGTGATTGTAAACCAAACAAATTACTGAAACCTTCATGTTGAATCCTTTTATACTTTGATAATATTCTCTCGTTTCGGACTAATGCGCTTTTCCCTGCTTGCGACTCATAATTTTTAAATATAGCCTTGGACAAATCGAAGCGACCAGTGCTTTTGCCTTTGCCCTATATCTAAGCTTTTTAAACGAACGCAAGTTTAAATGCTTTTTCAAATTTTTAATAATATTTTTTGAATATTTCTTTTGAGCCTCTTTATCCCCTGCTATTTTAGAAAGCATACCAAGATCACTATTTATAGTCTTTGCATCCACAGTTGACACAAGGGCTTTTTTATCTTTTTCCAAAACAAGCTCTCTCATTTTTTGGCACGCTTTATGAGATGAATTCATATAGCGCTCGGTGAGTTTGCTGTGAAATGCACTATTTTCGTGTAAATAATAATTATATAACGGCTCGGAGAAGTATACGATTTTTATAGGATTAAACAAAATCCTTAAAACCGCAAGCATATCTTCAAAAATATAAATATCCTCATCGAGTCTTACGTTTTCAAAAAGCTCTGCCTTGAAAAGTTTGTTACATAGATGTCCTGCAAAGGGCTTTCCCTTTAAAACCACCTCAAGCGCGACAGATGAATCATAGATTTCTGTTTTTATTTCGCTTTTGTTTTCTTGTACTCCACTCGGAGTAATAAATTTAAAATCACAAACAGAAATTTGAGCGTTTGAATCTATTAAATTGTTATAAAGCTTTTCATACATAGTCGGCTCGATTGTATCATCACTGTCAACAAAGCCAACATATTCACCTTTTATATTATTAAGTGCAGTATTTCTCGCAGAGGAAACGCCGCCGTTTTCTTTATGTATTACAACTATTCTATCGTCTTTTTTCGCCCACTCGTCGCAAATTTTGCCACAATTGTCGGGCGAGCCATCGTCTACAAGTATTAACTCAAAATCCTTAAACGTCTGATTTAAAATACTTTCAATACATTTATCAAGATATTTTTCAGTTTTATATACAGGAACTATTATGCTTATTTTCATAAATTCTCCAAAACTTCAAAACTTACAAGCCTAACTCGTCAATCAGGCTTTTGGCTGTATTTCTTTCTTCTTGTGTCACGCTTTTATTGCTTTTTATTTCCGTGGTGGCGCGCTTTCTGCCTGGACCAAAGGCTATTCTAAACCACCTTACAATCTGCAAAAATGGATATAGAATCGGCCATTTAATTAAAACCTTATAGCTTTTCTTTAGCTGGCTATATGGCATAAAGATTCTGCCCCAAAGGCGCTTAAATGCTCCGCCCTTAGCCCCCTGCTCCATTGCAAGATTTTGCTCAACCGTTCCGTAAACACCGCCTTGCAAAATAAAGTCTTCCATGCTTTTTGTAATCTCTGTATGACTTTGATTTTCAAACCACGCGTCAACAAGTAAAAGTGCAAAGCTATAAAGCTTGTCAAGTCCTTCTTGCTTAAGAAGCGCAGCGACCTTATTTTCATCATAATTCATTTTGTTCTTTATAATCCACAAATCAACAAGTGGCTTTATTCCGCATCCACCATACTTAAAATGCTTTGCCATATGGTATATGTGGAAAAACAAGAACATTTCATTTGTCATTGCGTATTCGCAACCCGAAACCTTAACAAGCTCTCCACCGTCCCAAATTTGGGTTAAAAGTGGCGATTCCTTAAAATCTGTTTCTTTAAGCTCAAAGTGAAGCTCTATATGTACTCTGTTCGGCGACAGTAAAGAAATATCGTGAGTTGAAACGAATGTGCACTCGTAATTTAGCTCATTGACAATCAAGCCCTTTGCTTTTTCAATATCCTCTTTTTTAATTAAAATATCTATATCACAGCTTGTCCTTAGCCACGGCTCCTTATAGTAGTTTCTTAAAACTGAGCCCTTGAGTGGGAGAAATGGTATTTCGTTTTTCTCAAGCAATGAGCGAACGCGATTAAGTTCATAATTTTGGTTTTCATATCTGAATATTGTTTTAAAAATAGACTTCTTATAATTTGCATCCGTATCGAGCACAAGCCCATTTTTATGTAGTCCATCAAAAACCAACTGTGTTATATCGTGCTCCTTTGCCATTTGCAAAGCCTCGGATATAATTTCCTCTGTGCATAGCTTTTTGTCGTTTTCAGACAGAGGTGCTTCTTTTAAAGACGACTCAAGACAAGAAAACAGTATTCTATTTGTATTTTCGTTCATTTATAGCACCCCTTTCTAAAATATAATCTAAAATATAATTTTATCCTAACGCGAAGAAATAATTTTCTGCGAAATTAACCATAAATGTATATATATCATTAAACATAAACATAAAGAACGCAACCGGCAAAACTATAATATTCTCCCAGCTCATCTCTTTTTTTTCATTATGTATTGGTATTATCATAAGGAACGCGTAAGAAACCAAATACATAAATCTTTCAAGGTATAAATAGTTAAATGAAAGTCCTATGGCAACAGCGCCAACCGTTGCTGTAAAGTTAGCTATTGTTTTTTTATACCCATCCTCATCCTTATATTTTTCCTTTGCCCTAAGCGAAATAACAAACAAATATATAGATAAGGCAATAAAGCAAAAATATATAAGAATTGTTGCTCCATGAAAGCTTTTGAGTGCTGTCGAAAAGCTCTTGCTTTCAAGGGTTTGAAGGATTCTATTAAACGAAAAGCGTAAATATCCGCTATTTACATTGTTTATCATAAATCGAGAAATTGGCTCTATCGCAAATCCAATTCCCAAAGCGATTAACATTGTTAAAACAGGCTTTCTCAGCTTTGAAGCCAACCATGTAAGTATAACCACAAGTGCGAAGTTGTGAACAAAAATAGCAACCACACACAAAAGAACAGCCATAACTATTGAAAGTGCCTTGTTTTTCTTTTTTGTCATCAAAAGATATATAGCCAAGGAAACAAGAGAAACGGCAAATGAGCATCTGATACCGGAAATTACAAGCTTCATACCAAATGTACAAAGCCACATAAGAATTGCTAAAATTCTAACTTTTCCACTTGTCTGTGGCAAATAAGTTTTGAACATTTTGCGATATATGTATCCAACTATCGCAAAATCAATAATAAGTGGAATTGTTGTTAAAAGATTTTTTAAATTTTCGGGTAACATGCTTATAAAATACGCAAAATAGTTAAAGACATATAAGTCCTTATACTGGCTTTCAAAAACAACGTATTTTATTCCGCCCTCACGCATTTCGTCAAGCAAATAAAAGTGCTCAATCAAGTCCCATCTTATAAACTCTTTAGGCTCAAAGAAAAACGAAAAAACAACAAAGATAGCAAAAATCGCAATTAAATATCCGCCACTGACTTTAGTGGAGGTTTTGCCTTCTGTTGCCAAGGTCAAACACATTGCAAAAAGCACTATTGCAAGAAATATAAAGCATATTATCTCTATCATTTCTGTCCTCCCTTGTAAATGTCAATATATTTTTTTGCCATCTCTACCGATGAAAATGCTTGCGAACGATAAAGAGCATTTTGTCCAAGCTTTTTTCTCAGTTCTTCATCGTTTGAAAGACGCAAAAATGCATCCGCTATTTCTTTTGCATCAATCCTTGTCAAAATACCACTTTCGTTATTTGTCAGCATATCAGGAATTCCACCAACCTCTGTTGCAACAATTGGCAAGCCTGTGCCCATTGCCTCAATTAAAGTCATTGGTATTCCCTCATATATTGATGGTAAGGTGAAAACGTCCGCCTCGTGCAAAAATCCATAGACATTGCTTTGTAGTCCCAAGAATTTAACAGAGTGGGATAATCCGTTTTCCTTAGCATACTCCTCTATTTCTTCCTTTTTGGGCCCATCACCAATAAGCCAAAGCTCACTTTCCGGTTTTAGCGAATTGAATGCTTTAAAAGCATCTATAAGTCCTTTGTGGTTTTTTTCCTCAGAAAATCTTCCTATGTGAACTATTTTAAAGTTGTCATCTGTGCCATAGCTTTCTTTTTTTATACATTTTGATAAATTTATGCCGTTAAACACAACCGGAATATTATCAATACCATATACGTCAGCTACCGTTTCCTTTACAGCCTCACTTAAAGCAACGGGAACGATGCCCTGCTTTTTATAAAATCTTTTAGCTAATATTTTATCGATTCTAGTAAGCTCCTTTTGTGCAACACTGTGCACTGTATGAGCGCGTGACGGCACTTTTGCTTTTTTTGCTGCTATCATAGCATATTTTTGCGATGACAAATGAGAATGAACAACATCCGGCTTTTCCTTCTCAAAAACCTTCTTAAGCTTTTTGAACATGGATATATCCATTCCCGGCTTTTTATCAAGAAAAATTATTTCAACACCGCTTTCTTTAAGTCTTTCAGTTATTGGCGTTTTTTGGTTATACAAGCTTACTATTTTCACATCAACGCCCATATTCTTTAATTCAAGCGTTAAATTTTCACACATTATTTCAGCGCCACCCATTAAAAGATTGGGTATAACCTGTATAACCTTCATAATTTTTCCTTTCTCATCTCTTGGATGAACAAATCAAATCCCAAATTTGTTTAGTTATTGTATCTAATGAAAACTTTTCGGCAGATTTTAGACATTCTGCGCGGTATCCATTTATCTTTTCGATGTTTTCAACACAGTATTTTAACTTCGCATATAAATCCTCTGTGTCTGCGAATCTATATGTAATTGAGTCTTTTTCCGACAAAACATCAGCGTATGACTCCCACTCACTTGCCAAAACAGGAACGCCTGCTGAAAAGGCGTCTATTATTGTTCCGGGTACGCCCTCTGTGTAGAACAGCGTTGGGAACAACAGCATATAGTGTCCCTTTAAAGCCTCTACGCTTTTGCTTGGATCGACAACCCCTTTATATTGAACAAAGGACGAATATTCCTCACATAGATTAGAAAATTCTTCCTTGTAGTCCTCACTAACCGGACCGTGTATATTAAGTGTGCAAACGTTTTTACCTGCCTCTTTGTTTAGTCTGTCACAGGCGCAAATTGCATCACCAATACCCTTTTGCTTTAAAATTCTAGAGAATATGCAAAGTGGGAGCGGCTCTTCAAAATCATATTTGATTTCTTTCTCGTTAATTGGAGTTATATCCTTGAAATTAGGAACGGTAACTACGTTATTAAAGCCCTGCGCCTCCAGCTTTTTTTGCATTGTTTTTGTTTCGGAAAAAATATAATCGAATTTTTTTAGTTGCTTTTTTAGTCCCTTTTTATTTTCCAAAAGCGATGGTAACCACGCGCCGATTACACTGTATATCTTTACCTTTTTCTTTCCAAAAAGATTTATTATGCGCGTGTATATTTTTACGCTTCCACTTGCCGGTAGCATAATTATTACGTCGCTTTTTCGTGCTAACCTAACAACCTTGAAAAAGAACGAAAACGGATGCTTTTTCCATCTGTATGAATCAACGGTCAAAAATTCTTCTTTTTCGTTTAACAAAGCCTTTTCAAGGTTTCTTGTTTTCGTGGTTTGCCCGTCACACAGCTCTGTGCCCCTTGCAAAGTGTCCTAAAATGCCGATTTTCATTTAAATTCTCCTGTGCTTATCAATCCCTACGGAATAAGTCGCGAGTATAAACCTTATCAAAAACATCATCAAGACATGAATCATATCGGTTTGCTATTATAGCGTCCGACTTCGTCTTGAATTCATCAATATCGTTTACAACCTCGTTTCCGTAAAAGAGCTCTCCGCTATTTAAAGTAGGCTCATAAATTATTATTTTTGCACCGTTTGCGCTGATTCTCTTCATTACACCCTGGATTGACGACTGACGGAAATTATCCGAGCCCTCTTTCATAGTAAGCCTATATACGCCTACAACAGGGGCTTGTCCGTCCGAGTTTTTATGATCTGCTATTTTCAAAACTCTTTCAGAAATAAAGTCTTTTCTTGTACGATTGGATTGCACAATAGCCGACATCATGTTTTGCGGAACATCAGCATAATTTGCAAGTAGCTGCTTTGTATCTTTAGGAAGACAATATCCGCCGTAACCGAAAGAAGGATTGTTATAATACGAGCCAATTCTTGGGTCAAGGCAAACACCCTCTATAATTGAGCGAGCATCTAACCCTTTCATTTCCGCATATGTATCAAGCTCATTGAAATATGAAACTCGAAGCGCCAAATAAGTGTTAGCAAAAAGCTTTACCGCTTCCGCTTCAGTAGCCCCCATAAACAAGGTATCAATATTTTCCTTGATTGCGCCTTGCTTTAAAAGCTCTGCAAATGTTCTTGCAGCGTTAGCCATCTCTTCGTTTTCCATATCCGCACCGACAATAATTCTTGACGGAAAGAGGTTATCGTAAAGAGCCTTTGACTCTCTTAAAAATTCAGGGCTGAACAATATTCTGTTTGTATTGTATTTGCTTTTCACCCTTTGCGTAAAGCCGACAGGAATTGTCGATTTAATCACAATAAATGCCGTAGGATTATAATTCAAAACACATTCTATTACGTTTTCAACTGCCGTTGTATCAAAGAAATTCTTTTCCGAATCATAATTTGTCGGAGCCGATACAACAACAAAGTCCGCGCCCTCATATGCCTCTTTAGCATCTAAAGTTGCAAAAAGATTGAGTTCCTTTTCTTTGAAAAACTTTTCTATATATTCATCTTGAATCGGAGAAATTCTGTTGTTTATTTTCTCTACCTTTTCAGGAATAATGTCAATCGCAACAACCTGATGATTTTGCGCTAACAAGGTTGCTATTGACAAACCAACATATCCCGTTCCAGCCACTGCAATTTTCATCTTTATAAACTCCTATCATTAAATTTAATCGTTATCTTTATTTTTTACGGAATTAACATATCTTACTTTTTTCCAAAAGCCAAAATACAAATTAACTAAAGTGTGCCATGTTGCTCTAATAGCGCCCATGTTTTCTCCGTAACGGAATAGCCTATAGTGACCGTTTAGTTTCTTTTTAAACCCGCTATGAGAAATCGAATTGCTTCTTATACGATAAGATGCCAAGTTTTTGTCATAAAGATAGCAGTCACATTTTTTGCAAACCTTCAACCACATAGCGTAATCATTTCTGCATTTTAAAGACGGCTCCACTTGAATCAAACCAACATACTCATGATCATACATAACCGTCAAACATCCCAAATAGTCATATCTAAACATTTTTCTCTTGTTTATTTTTTTAGGTCCTGTTACTTCAACGTTTAAAGGATTGGATTTTTCATCAACATGGAAATAAGGAGTACCCGAAAAATGATATCCATTCTCAACCATAAAGGCGATTTGCTCTTCGAGCTTTGTCGGAGCCCACAAATCATCGCTGTCAAGAAAGGCAATCCATTTTCCCTTCGCTTCTCTTAATGCATAGTTTCTTGAAACGGCGGCGCCACTATTTGCTTCGTTTTGAAGAATTTTAATACGCTCATCGTTAAACGAGCGGGCAATTTCAAGCGAATTATCAGTCGAGCAATCGTCAACAAACAAAAGCTCCCAATTTTTATATGTTTGGGCAAGCACGCTTTTTATTGTTTCTGCCACATATTTTTCAGAATTATAGTTTGGCATTACAATCGAAACCAAGCCGTAATCCTTTTCTTCGTTTGTTTTTTGATTCAATTCTTGCATCTTATGTCCTTTATTACATATATAATTATTGCGCGTGGGTATACGCATACATTATTATTATATATTATAGTATTTTATTTGTCAAGTAAAATCTTGCAAAGAAAAACCGCCGAGGCTCGGCGGTTTTTGTTTTGATTATTATTTAACAATCTTTATTGATTCGATTTTTGGTGAGGATTTTGCAGCCTTAACTGTTAATTCCATTCCATCGAGCTTTTCTGCATCGATAACAAGCTTACAAACATCGCCCTTCTTTAGGCTTGCATATTTGTAATAGTCAACCTTTACACCATTTACATAAAGTGTAACAGCTTTATCGATTTTCTCTTGAATTGCCTTCTTTTCTTCAGCAGTTTTTCCTGTGGTTACACCTGTTACAGTGAAGTCAAAGCCTGCAGTTGATGTCGCTGTGAACTCATAAGCAAGCTCCTTGTCAGCCTTTTCAGCATTTACAGTTTTACTTGTGTTAACCTTAAGAACCGGCTCATCTACTGTAATCTTGCAGGTTGCATCCTTTTTGAAGTTTGTATTGTTTGCAGTATCTATCACAAAGCGATAGGTTTTTCCCTTTTCAAGCATAGCCGAATTGTTTCCAAGCTCGCTTCCTGCCTCGTTGTAAATCTTGATGTTTTCAACATCCTTTACGTCGATTGAAACCACGTGCTTACCATTATTCTTAGCAACAAAGATAAATGATAGCTTGCCTGCTTCCTCTTTACCCTCTGCGTTTAGGAATTTGAGGTTTGCATCAGCAATTGTGATTGTGTTTACGTCACCAACCAAAACAGGCTCTGCAATTTTCAATGTGTACTTGCTATCCTTAGAAAGACCTTCGGTTGTGATAATAAGCTTGTATGTTTTATTTGCTTCAAGGATTGCAGATTTTGAATAAACATCAGGGTCTGAATCGTTATCCTTTGGAAGCTTAATGTTGAGCTTGTTGCCATCGAGGTCAGTAATATCTAATCCCTTGTCGGTTACTGTGCCTGCGAAATTATATTGACCAGCAACGCCGGTTTGGAATAAGTAAACTATTGTTTTATCGCCAATTTCAGCTTCTGTAAATTTGATGTCAGTTGTGTTTCCAAGGTTGAAATATTTCAAATCGATTGAAATCTTAGCGGTAACAGAGCTTGTGGTGTTTGCAAATTCTGCGCCAACTGCTGGAATTTCGAATGAATATTTTTCATTAGCAACAAAATCATAAGTAACCTTGTTTTCCTCAGCCTTTGCACTTGTACCGTTTACTTGATTTCCGTCCTTATCCTTAACTATAACGTCCTTGATCTTTTCATATGTAAATACATATGAGCCGGTTACAGGAGCTTGGTAAACATAATTGAAAATCTTTTCGTCAGTTTTGTTTTGTGGTGTGATTGTGATGCTTGTTGTTGAATCTGTTTTTATGATTCTATCCTTAATTGTAAGAGTGAAGGAATCCTCTGCCTTAGCAGTATCCTTGATTGTCAATCTGATTTTATATTCAGTGTCCTTTTCAAGCTTCTTTTCAACTGTGCCAAGGGTTTCAGCCTCTGCGCCATCAAATGCAATTGCTACATAGTTTGCACTGCCTGTAAAGATGTATGTGCCTGAATATTTTGGAGTAAATACGCAATCAACATACTTGTCAGCGATATTCTTTGTGGTAGGCTTTTTAATATTTGCACCACCGTTAAGAGTGATTACAGCATTTTCTTTATCGGTTGTACCATCAAAGTCCTTGAGCATTTTTTCAACAACAGACATATTGCGAACCTTACCAAAAGCAGCGCGAGAGCCATCGTATAGGTCTTCATCCGTTTCTGCCTTATCAGCTGAGTGCTTATCGCTTGTCAAAATCATAAAGTCGGTCTTTGAAGATGCAAAGCCACTATTTGTCATAGTGATAACACCGGTAACGTGAGAAATTCTGTTTGAAACGTCATTGTCGTAGAACTCACCCTTTAAGAGAGAATCGTTAGAATGGTCGTGACCATCCTCTGCATTCTTTGTGTCTGAGTGCGAGAACTTCAAGCCTGCATTAGTTGAATCAATGGTGAAGAACTTTGGATTATTTGTAAAAAATCCTTCTTGAATTAGCTTTTTGAAGTTTTCAACAGTTTTTGGAGCATCCTTTCCATAAAGGTCAATAATCAAAGGCTCATCATATCCAGCCAATTTAAGCTCAACAGTATCGGTAACCTCAAAAGTATGTACATTCGGGTTTAAAAATTCTCTTTCATCAACTCTTGTGCAAGCCTTGAATATATGGATAACACCTGTAACAAGAACGGTTACAAGAGCAATTGCCAAGATGATGAAAAGAACCTGCTTAACTACCTCTTTAATTTTTTGATTTCTTTTCGACTTCTTTTTTTGAGCCGTAGCCACGTCGTTTTTCTCGGTGACATAGTTTCTGTTTTTCTTATTATTTGCCATAAAAAATTCCTTTCTGAATTTATTTCTTGACTATTCTAACATACTTTTAGTATAAAATCAATGTATTTTTGATGATTTCTTTTTGAAATTTCTGTTGACTTTGGAAATTTTATGTGATATAATCGTTTCATAAACAGTTTTTCGGAGGTTAATTATTATGGAACACATCAAAACCCTTAAAACAGGCAATCTTTGCGAAAGCGCAAAAAATGGTGGCTGTGGCGAATGCCAAACATCCTGCCAATCTGCTTGCAAAACAAGCTGCGGTATCGCTAACCAAGCATGCGAAAACAACGAAAGAAAATAATTGTTAATAGCTAATTTCGGGACTGCAGAGGAAAGAGATTTCTCTTTTTTAGGCAGTCCGATTTTATTATTATGCCATTTTTTTAATGGGTGGTAAATATAAACGAGGTATTATGGTACATCAATTCAAATTTAACGAACTAAACATTGTTTTGGATATATGCTCAGGCTCCGTACACGTGGTTGACGATATCGCATACGATATCATCGAAAATTACGAAAATCAGACACGTGACGAGGTTTTTTCTAAAATTTTTACAAAATATGCTAACAAAAACGTGTCACTTGAAGATATAGAATCTTGCTATAATCAGGTTGAAGAATTAAAGAAAAACGGTTCACTTTTTACCCCTGACACATTTGAGCCAATGGCTGATAAATTGAAGCAAAAAACAAGTGGAGTAATTAAAGCTCTTTGCTTGCACGTTGCTCACACCTGCAATCTAAACTGCTCTTATTGCTTTGCGTCTCAAGGCAAGTATCACGGTGAGCGCGCAGTTATGTCGCTCGAGGTCGGCAAGCGTGCACTTGATTTTTTGATTGAAAATTCCGGTTCTCGCCACAATTTGGAGGTTGACTTCTTTGGTGGTGAGCCACTTATGAATTTCCAAATGATCAAGGATTTAGTTGCTTACGCAAGAGAACAAGAAAAAATACATAAAAAGAACTTCCGCTTCACTCTAACCACAAACGGTGTATTGATTGACGACGATGTAATTGATTTTTGCAATCGCGAAATGTCAAACGTAGTTTTAAGTCTTGACGGAAGGAAAGAAGTTCATGACAAATACCGTGTCGACTATGCGGGTAACGGAAGCTGGGAAAAAATCGTTCCAAAATTCCAAAAGCTTGTTAGCGCTCGAGACGGTAAAGGCTACTATATGCGCGGTACTTTCACCCACTCTAACCCAGACTTTTTAAACGATATTAAGGTCATGCTTGACCTCGGATTTAAGGAGCTTTCTATGGAACCCGTTGTTTGCGCAAAGGGTGACGCTGAGGAATTAACCGAGGAGGACTTCTCTGTTGTTTGCAAGCAATACGAGGACCTTGCCAACCTTATGATGAAAAAGGATAAGGAGGGGGATCCTTTCACCTTCTATCACTACATGATTGACCTAAAAGGCGGACCCTGTATCTATAAACGCATATCTGGATGTGGCTCTGGAACTGAATATATGGCTGTCACCCCTTGGGGAGATTTGTACCCTTGTCACCAATTTGTAGGCGAGGAAAAATACAAGCTTGGCGACATTTATAACGGCGTTACAAACAAGGAAGCGCAAAATGAATTCGCTTCCTGCAACGTCTATGCTCGTCCCGACTGCAAGGATTGCTGGGCTAAGCTTTACTGTTCTGGTGGTTGTGCAGCAAACGCTTATCACGCAACAGGCTCAGTAAGAGGTGTTTACGAATATGGCTGTCGCTTGTTTAGAAAAAGAATGGAGTGCGCAATTGCTTTAGCTGTTAGTCGCGCGCTAAACGAATAATGACTACTCCAATTTGTGATTTTATAAATAAATATGTAGAAAGCAAAAGCCATCGACTTCATATGCCGGGACACAAGGGTGTTTCCTTTTTAGGCTTTGAAAAATTTGATATCACTGAAATTGATGGTGCTGATGCTCTTTATCAAGCAAACGGCATAATTGAAGAAAGCGAAAAAAACGCAACCGAAATTTTTGGAAGTGGAAAAACCGCTTATTCCTGTGAGGGCTCTTCTCTTTCCGTTCGTGCTATGCTCTATTTAGCAAAAGCGTATTATATAAATAAAGGAAGTAAAAACAAGCCATACGTTTTAGCAACAAGAAATGCTCACTCGTCATTTATTTCTGCCGCTGCTCTTGTTGACTTTGATGTTGAATGGCTTTATCCAGACGAGTCTAATTATATTTCTGGAAAGATTAGCACAGAAAAAATCAAAAAATGCCTATCCAGTGTCGATAATTTGCCGTTTGCAGTCTATATCACAAGCCCTGACTATCTTGGAAACATATGTGATATAAAATCAATTTCCGAGGTGTGCAAGAGCTTTGATATTCCTCTTTTGGTGGACAATGCGCACGGTGCTTACTTAAAGTTTTTAAAAGAAAGCAAGCATCCAATCGATTTAGGTGCTACTATGTGCTGCGATTCTGCCCACAAAACCTTGCCAGTTTTAACAGGTGGCGGTTACTTGCACGTTGCAAAGGATGCGCCTGCGTTCTTTAGCGAGAATTTAAAAGCTGCGCTCGCTCTTTTCGGCTCAACCAGTCCGTCTTATTTAATTCTCGCCTCTCTTGACAACGCAAACAAGTATCTTACAAATGGCTATTTTGAAAAATTGCAGTCCTTCTCTGAGCGACTGGTGAGCTTTAAGGCTATCATAAATAGCCGGGGATATAAAACCATTGGCGATGAGGTATTAAAGATTACCATTTCTGCAAAGTCCTATGGTTATACAGGATATGAGCTTTACAACGAGCTAAAAAGATATGACATTGTGCCCGAAATGAGCGATCCCGATTACGTCGTTTTGATGCTTTCTCCAAACGACGAGGAGTCCTTATCGGCTCTTGAGTCAGCGTTCAAATCGATCCCAAAAAAATTGCAAAAATCAGACACTCCCCCGTCAATTTCCTTCGGAGAACGCGCAATCTCCATAAGAGATTCATATTTTTTGCCTCGAAAAGAGATAAATATAAACAATGCCGAGGGCAAGGTTTTAGCTCTTTCCACCATAACCTGTCCGCCTGCCGTTTCTATAGCTGTAGCCGGAGAAAAAATGACCAAGGAAACGATTGAGCTTTGCAAGTATTACGGAATAAAAAAATGCTATGTAATCAAATAAAAAAGCAACGCTTTTTGGCGTTGCTTTCTATTTTTATAATAGATTTTTTCTAAGCTCTTCTCCACTTTTCGGGCTAAGGTAAGCCGGCGCTATATCAAACACTGTTTTGCAACCAACAGCGCCCTCACAATTTAGTCTATATGCTGCACGAGCATATGCAACAATAACGGATGCTGTAAACTCCGGATTAGAATCAAGCGTGATTTTATATTCGATAACATGCTTGTTTTCATGGTTTTCTCCTGTTTTGCCGCTGCGAATAACAGAGCCGCCGTGAGGAATTCCTGCGTGGTTTTTGATAAACTCCTCCTCAGAGATAAAGTTCACCGTTGTATCATAATCGGCAAAATAGTTTGGCATTGTTTTAATTTCGTTTTCGATTCTATTTAGGTCTGCACCATCTTCAGCAACTACAAAGCATTCTCTTGTATGCTTTTCTCTTGTTGTCAGAGTTGGATTTTCGCCGTTTCTTACAGCTTGAAGTGCTTTTTCTACAGGAACTGTATATTGCTTTGCGTTTTTTACGCCCTCTATTCTACGAATGGCGTCGGAGTGCCCTTGGCTAACTCCCTTGCCCCAGAAGGTATAGTCGTTTCCATCAACCAAAATGCAATTTGCCATTAAGCGATTGAGGGAAAACATACCTGGGTCCCAGCCAACTGAAATCAAGCCAACCTTGCCACCCTCCTTGGATGCGCTATCTACGTTTGCAAAGTGCTCTGGAATTTTTGCGTGGGTGTCAAAGCTGTCAACCACGTTGAAATATTTCGCAAGGAATGGCGTTTGCTTTGGCAAATCAGTTGCACTGCCGCCGCAAAGTATCATAACATCTATTTCGTTTGTCATTTTTAGTGCATCGTCAGCATGGTAAACTGCGACACTGGGGTCGACCAATTTAACATTTTTAGGGTCGCGACGTGTGAAAACAGCAACAAGCTTCATATCCTCATTTTGTTTTATTGCAAGCTCAACACCTCTGCCTAAATTTCCATATCCATAAATACCTATTCTTATCACAAAATCACCTCTTGATAAAAATTTATTTAATTGTATCATAGTCTTGTCTTTTTTTCAATATTTCGTCACAATTTTTCCTAAAAAAATCACACATAATTAAAAAGAATTTTATTGACAATATTACTATAAAATGATATACTGTTCTCAAGAGCACCTTTTAATATGATTCTCATATTAAGACTGCTTATATTTTTCTCGCATGGCGAGACACAGGAGGTAAAAATATGTCAACTGCATGGAATGGCTTTGTTGGCGGCGTTTGGGAAAAAGAAATAAACGTTCGCGATTTTATACAACAAAACTACACACCTTATTTAGGCGACAGCAGCTTTTTATGTGGTCCAACTGACGACACCATCGCCCTTTGGAATCAAATTAAAGAGCTAAAAAAGCAAGAAATCGAAAACGGCGGAGTCCTTGATATGGACACCTCCGTTGTTTCAACCATCACATCACACGACGCCGGATATATTGACAAGGACAAGGAAAAGATTGTCGGCTTACAAACCGAAAAGCCCCTAAAGCGCCCTCTACACACCTATGGTGGTATTAGAATGAGCGTTAAGGCTTGTCGTGACCACGGATACGAAATTGACCCCGAGGTTGTTAACAACTTTACCGAGCACAGAAAAACTCACAACGCAGGCGTGTTTGATGCCTACACACCCGAGATGAGACGTTGCCGTTCAAATCACATAATCACAGGCTTGCCTGATGCTTATGGCAGAGGAAGAATTATTGGCGACTATCGTCGTGTTGCTCTTTACGGAGTGGACAGGCTTATCGAATCCAAGCTCGAGCAAAAGGAATCTACTATTACTGTTATGTATTCCGATGTTATAAGAGAGCGCGAGGAGCTTTCCGAGCAAATCCGCGCACTTGGAATGTTAAAGGAATTAGCAGCTAAATACGGCTGTGATATTTCAAAGCCTGCAACCACATTAAAGGAAGCAACTCAAGCGCTTTACTTTGGATATTTAGCTGCCGTTAAGGAGCAAAATGGTGCGGCAATGAGCTTAGGTAGAACATCTACCTTCCTTGATATTTACGCAGAAAGAGATATCAAAAACGGAGTTATCACCGAAAAAGAGGCACAAGAAATTGTTGACCACTTTATTATGAAGCTTCGTATGGTTTGCTTCGCAAGAACTCCAAAATATAACTCAATTTTTGCCGGCGACCCAACTTGGGTTACCGAGTCTTTGGCTGGCATGGGCACTGACGGACGTCCTCTTGTTACCAAGATGAGCTTTAGATATCTAAATACTCTTAATAACTTAGGTGCAGCACCAGAACCAAACCTTACTGTTCTTTGGTCAAGTCAGCTCCCACAAAACTTTAAAAAATACTGTTCGGAAATGTCAATCGTTCACCACGCAATTCAGTATGAAAACGACGATTTGATGCGTCCACTTCACGGCGATGACTATGGTATTGCTTGTTGCGTTTCCTCAATGAAAATAGGTAAAGAAATGCAATTCTTCGGTGCAAGAGCCAATCTTGCAAAATGCCTACTTTATGCTATAAATGGTGGTATTGACGAGCTTTCCGGCGAACAGGTCGGTCCAAAATATAGCCCTGTTGAAGGCGAATATCTTGACTACGACGATGTTATGACAAAATACAAGGCTATGATGAATTGGCTCGCTGGCGTTTACGTTAACGCGCTTAACATCATTCACTATATGCACGATAAATATTCGTATGAAAGACTTCAAATGGCGCTTCACGACAAAAATGTTCGTCGTTGGTTTGCGACAGGTATTGCAGGATTTTCTGTTGTTGCCGACTCACTTTCAGCTATCAAATACGCAAGAGTTAAGGTTGTAAGGGATGAGCGTGGCATAGTTACTGACTATATTGTTGAGGGCGACTTCCCTAAATATGGCAACGATGACGACAGAGTTGACGATATTGCAAAAGAGGTTTTACACGAGTTTATTAAATATCTCCGTCAAAACCACACATATCGCGATGGTATTATTACAACATCCATTCTAACTATCACCTCCAATGTTTCTTACGGTAAAAACACAGGCGCAACGCCTGACGGACGTAAGGCAGGCGAGGCATTTGCTCCTGGTGCTAACCCAATGCACTCAAGAGATGAAAACGGCGCGGTGGCATCCCTTGCCTCTGTTGCCAAGATTCCTTTTATGGATTCACAAGACGGTATTTCTAACACATTTACAATTGTGCCATCAGCACTTGGAAAGACAGAAAAGGAAAGAATTGACAATCTTATCGCGCTTCTTGACGGATACACAGGAAAGGGTGGCTTTCACCTCAATGTAAACGTGTTTGACAAGGAGCTTCTATTGGATGCGCAAAAGCACCCAGAGCTTTATCCACAGCTCACGATTCGTGTTTCCGGCTATGCCGTTAACTTTATCAAGCTCACAAAGGAACAGCAGGATGAGGTTATCTCAAGAACCTTCCATTCTCGCATCTAATTATGACCGGATACGTACACTCGTTTGAAACCTTTGGCACAGTTGACGGACCAGGGGTTAGATTTGTCGTTTTTTTACAAGGTTGTCCTATGCGTTGTCTTTACTGCCACAACCCAGACACATGGAGTGGCGGTGGGACACCTTATACAGCAAGGGCCGTCCTTGAAAAAATGACAAGAAACCTTGCCTTTTATAAAACCGGTGGTCTTACTGTCAGTGGTGGTGAGCCTCTTTTACAAATTGATTTTTTAATTGAGCTTTTCACCTTGGCAAAGAAAAAAGGCATACATACCTGTCTTGACACATCCGGCGCTACCTTTGATGGTGGGAACAAGGAGCTTCTTCATAAATTCGATAATCTCTTGAAGGTTTGCGACCTTGTTATGCTTGATATTAAGCACATAAACGAAAGGCAACACATAAAGCTGACAGGACATTCCGGCAAAAATATCCTTGATTTTGCCTATTATTTAAATATGAAGAATGTACCTATGCGTGTGCGACACGTTATTATACCCGACTACACGTATAAGACAGAATATTTGCGTTCTCTTGGTAAATTCTTAAAGAACCTTTCGAACATTGAAAAAATTGAAATCTTGCCCTTCCACAAGCTTGGCGAGCATAAATATGAGAGCTTAGGCTACGATTATAAATTAGCCGAAACCCCTGCCCTTGACGATGAGGATGCAAAAAACGCTTACGAAATAATTAAAAGCGCTATGTAATTTAGCGCTTTTGCTCATTATTTTTTTAAAATTTTTTCAATAAAATATTGCACCTAAAAAATTTTTGTGCTATAATTTTTTTATTCTTTTTATTTGGAGGAATTTTCCTATGTCAAATGTACGTCCAGATTCAATGGCTCGTATCACAACCAAAGCACTTGCTGACAAGTTTATCGACGAGCAAGTTAAAGAAATCAGAAATCAAGTAGGCGACGGCAAGGTGCTTCTTGCACTTTCCGGTGGAGTTGACTCCAGCGTTGTTGCTGCACTTTTAATAAAGGCTATCGGCAAGCAGCTTGTTTGCGTGCACGTTAACCACGGTCTTATGCGTAAGGGCGAAAGCGAAAACGTTATCGAGGTGTTTAGAAACGGTCTTGACGCTAACCTTGTTTATGTTGATGCAACAGACAGGTTCCTTGATAAGCTTGCAGGCGTTGATGCACCCGAAGCAAAGAGAAAGATTATTGGCGGAGAGTTTATCCGTGTATTCGAAGAGGAAGCAAGAAAGCTTGACGGCATCAAGTTCTTAGCTCAAGGCACTATCTATCCTGATATTCTTGAAAGCATTAAGCAAGCCGAGGGCAAAAAGGCAGTTAAATCTCACCACAATGTTGGTGGCTTGCCTGACGACCTTCAATTCGAGCTTGTTGAACCAATCAAGCTTTTATTCAAGGACGAGGTAAGAGTTGTTGGCGAGGCGCTTGGTCTTCCACACGCTATGGTTTATCGTCAGCCATTCCCAGGTCCTGGTCTTGGGGTTAGATGCCTTGGCGCTATCACAAGAGATAGACTTAATGCACTTCGCGAGGCTGATGCCATCTTGCGCGAGGAGTTTGATATAAATGGCTTGGCCGAAAAGGTATGGCAATACTTTGTTGTTGTGCCAGATATGAAGAGCGTTGGCGTTAAGGACGAAAGCCGTTACGAGGGATGGCCTGCAATCATCCGTGCAGTTAACACAACTGACGCAATGAGCGCAACAATCGAGGAAATCCCATATGCAATTTTGCATAAAATCACAGCTCGTATAACAAGCGAGGTTGAGGGCATTAACCGTGTTCTCTACGATTTAACACCAAAGCCAACAGGCACAATTGAGTGGGAATAATATGAACTTAAAAGCCTTGCAAGCGCAAGGCTTTTTTTAAGAAAACCGCAGACTTTGTCTGCGGTTTATTTTATATTTCGATTTCTAAAACTGCTGCACAATTAGGTCTATCAAGGGTCAGGCTTACGCTGTTTTTAGACGCCGTTGCCTTGCCATCACATTTTGTTGGATAAATTATTTTTACAGCTTTGACATCACTGTTTAATGGAATCTCGATGGTGTCCTTTTCCTCGTCTAAGTGCCAGACTGCCATTCTTATTTTGCCTTCCATTTTATAAGCCTCACACATCCATTTTTGCGAATATTTTGGCATTCCAAATGGGTAGAACGGAATTGATTTTGGGATATCGCTTCTTATTTTCTTGTATAGGTCAATGGCTTCCTTTACAAGTGCTTCTTGCTCCTCGCTCCAAGCTTGAATCTCACCCGAAAGGTGGATTCTTTTAAGAAGCGAATTGACCATATTGACAACAAATGCGTCATTTGTGTCACTTAACAATGGATAAGACCAAACCGCACCCTGCTCCGGAATAACCGCGGTAGATGCACCGGCTGAAACCTTTACAGTATTTAGATAATTTTCCTGGTCGCTGACTGATTGCAAATGACAAACCGAAAGCTGCGCGTAGTCCATACGTAGTCCTCCACTTGAGCAGTTCTCCACAACCAAGCTTGGGTACTTTTCTTTTATAGATTTTAGCCAGTCAAGATAAGCTAAGTTGTGACCCAAAAGACCATCGCCTAAGCTGTCAGAGTTATACTCCGTGCCTCTGCCTGCCTCTATATTGTAGTCGAATTTAAAGTATCCAACGCCATAATCACGTATTAGTCTATCAACCACGCTTGTGACGAAGCTTCTTACTTCCTCGTTTCTAAAATCGAGCTGATATCTGCCGTGGTCTATAACTCTTTTGCCGTGGCGCATAAAGAACCAGCTATCCGGTAACTCCTTTGCGAGTGGGCAGTTAATTCCCATAACCTCGGGCTCAAGCCAAACACCAGGCACCATTCCCTTTTCGTGAATTTTGTCAAAAAGGCTTTTAAGTCCGCTCGGGAAACGCCAGCTTGACGGCATCCACTCACCAACGGAATCCCACCAAGTGCCATCTGCATACCAACCAGCATCAACACAGTAATATTCTGCACCTATTTTAGCTGCACGTTCAATAATAGGAAGCGACTTTTCCTCTGTTGGGTCGCCCATTAGACAATTCATATAATCATTGAAAATTATAGGAAGATACTCGTTTTCCTTATTGTTTGTTACAATAGTTCTACGATATTTTGTCATCTCGCCAAGTGTTTCATTAAAGTCCTCGCCAAAAGCAACTGCCACCTTTACAGTTTCAAAGCCTTGCTCCGGATTTAGAAGCTTATACCAGTCGTTTTCTTGGTCATTTGGGCCGCTCACCTTAAGATATAGAGCCTTTTTGTCAATATCGGAAATTTCCCAAGCCCACGAGCCGTTGTGCTCTATTTGCCACATCATTGTGCTGTTTGTTTCCAAGTTGCTAACGGCACCCATTGGCAAATATTCCTTTGCGCTCCACGTGCCTGTATTAGAAACTAAAATTCTTTTGCCTGAAAAAATATTAAGCTGAGAAAAGCCAAGCTCACTCGGCTTATACTCGTGCCAGTTTACCTCTCTGCACCACGCGTTATGTGGGATTAAAATGCGCATTTTTTCATCAGTCTCGGTATCGCCCGCATCAAGCCCTGTATAAGCAAATGATGAAATATATTCTATGCCAAATGGCTCATTTCCCGTGTTTTTTACGGTATTCCATGTACGAATAACAGAAATGTCCTTATAAAATTGATAGTGCGCTGTCACCTCTTTATTTTCGTCAAAAAGGACAACCTCAAGCTTAGGTCCAAGCTCATTTTGATAATATCTATGCTCTTTATATTTCAAGGTAAATGTCGCCGAGCCACCTGTATGCTTTGCCATATGGTGGTCGTTAGGGTTTTCACCACTTATGTGCATCTCAACCAAGGGTGACCAATTCGTTGGTGCGAGCTTATGCTCCGTCCCCGAATATGAAAGATTGCGCCAAAGCGCATAACCGTTTTCATTAACGTCAAATTTAAAGGTTAATTTACCTTGACTAAAGTCAAATTTTTTGTACTCGTTTTTCATTTTTTCTTCCCTTTATTTTGTAGAAAAGCTTTACTATTAATTTCGTTATAAGCATTCGCACCCAGTCAATAAGAACGCAGCTAACAAACACAAGTGCGACCATTGCTATTGCAAAGAGCCAAAACGTTTTAAAATATGCGTGCTGTGGGCACAAAAGAATATCATTCCAAATAACAGGTCTTATAAAATCATTGTCGTGGATTAAATAAACGCCAAAGGTTGCCGCACCCACAAGATTTATAAATTTATTATATTTGATATTTATGTTCTTAAAAAGACAAAGCATAGAAAGTGCAAGGGCAAGGCAGAAAATGTCATTAATTATCGTTGCATACGACCATAGAGCCACCACCGTGCCAAGCACTAAAACAGCCAAAGCCATATAGAGCTTTTTATCAAAGACCTTGTTTGGATATTTTTTTATGTATCCAGCGATTATATATAGAGTGATAAACCAGCCGATATTCGAAATTGAGAATACTGGCTCTATTGTATAAAACCTAACCTGCATAAGAACAAGAATCAAAGCAAGGGCGAGGTGCTGCTTTTGATTTAATGCGCCTATTAGCTTGTTTATAAATGGCGAAAGGATTGACAAAGCAACAAAGCAGGTAACAAACCAGTATGCGTTGTTTCTTATTGGCAATGCCTCGTGCAATAAGTCTTTAAATGTAATAGGAGTACCCTTGAGCCAAGCAATTGAAAGATATCCAAAAATTGAATAAATAAGTGTTGGAACCAACACGTTTATAATTCTTCTAATTTTGAATTTGGATTCCACAAGGAAATAGCCTGAAATTAGAACAAAAACGTTAACTGCGACCTTTCCGCCCGAAAAAAACACCTTTATAACAAAGCTGTTAAACTCCGATATATCTGCTCCAAAGGCGCTATGAACTGCAAAATGGTGCGCCACAATAAGAATCATAGAAATTATTCGAAGTAATTCAAGACTGGAGTTGCGCTTTTCTCTTTTTATTTCCATTGCTTTCCTCCCTTTTCGTTTTTATAAATTATATCATACTTAAAAATTTTTTTCAATCTATTGTTTATTATATAAGTTGACTTGATAAATTCTTTGTGCTATAATACATAACATCAATTATTTAAAGGACGATAAAATGAAGCTTTATTTAAAAGGTCTTAGGGCTGGTATTCCTATTGGGCTTGGATATCTCTCGGTTTCCTTCACCTTTGGAATTATGGCAATCTCTATGGGCTTTTCCTGGTGGGAGGCAGTTATAATTTCAGCCGTTACCTTAACCTCAGCCGGTCAGCTTGCCGGCATTGGCGTTATGGTTGTCCCAGGACAATATCTAACAATGTTAATTTCACAGCTCACTATAAATATGCGTTATTCCTTTATGTCGGTGTCGCTTTCTCAAAAGGTCTCACCGAAATTTAAAGGAATCAAAAGATGGCTTCTTGGCTTTTTCATGACTGACGAGATTTTTGCCGTAGCATCAAACGAGGACGAGGTTGAGCCTAAGTTCTTCCTTGGTCTTTCTACCCTACCTTGGATTGGTTGGACCCTCGGAACTCTCCTTGGCACAATAATTGGAAATGCTTTGCCACCAGTCATTATGGCATCACTTTGCATCGCCATTTATGGTATGTTCTTGGCAATCATCATTCCACCTGCGAAAAAATCAAAATCCGTTTTAATTGTAATTGCCATTTCTGCGCTTTTGCACTGTTGCTTTTACTATCTACCACTATTGCGTGAGATTCCATCTGGTATATCAATAAGCGTTTGCACAATAATAGGCGCAATTTTAGGCGCGATTTTCTTCCCTATCGACTCGAGCAAGGAGGAAAAGACAAATGCCTGATTTTTGGATTTATTTACTTATTTTAGCCGGCTCTACATATTTAATCAGAGCTGTTCCTTTTGCTTGTGTTAAGAACACAATTGAAAACCGCTTTATTAGGTCATTTTTATACTATATTCCTTTTGCGGTTTTGGCATCTATGACATTTCCCGCTGTTATTTATTCAACAGGAAATATTGCCTCTGGCATTGTGGGTCTTTTGGTTGGCGGTATTTTCGCTTTCCTTAACAAGAGTCTTACTCTTGTTGCACTTTTCGCATCTGGCGCTGCTCTTGCTTGCGAGCTGATTTTAATGCTGTTTTAAATAAAAAGCCTTGCGTTTGCAAGGCTTTTTTGTTATGCTAATTTCTTTTCAAGGCGTTGTCTTATTTCCTTTATAAAGGTGATTGTGTTTACAGCTGTTGATTTTGTACCCTCGGAAACTAAGCCGACTAAGTCCTTTGTCATAATACCGTCGTTTAGTGTGTCTATGCAGGCTTCCTCAAGCTTGTTTGCAAAGTTGACGAGGTCGGAAAGACCATCAAGCTCGCCTCTTTTACGGAGCGCGCCACTCCACGCATAGATTGTTGCCATTGGGTTGGTTGATGTGTCCTCTCCCTTTAGGTAGCG
Organism: Clostridia bacterium; assembly: GCA_017420755.1. Classification (GTDB taxonomy): domain Bacteria; phylum Bacillota; class Clostridia; order Oscillospirales; family CAG-272; genus RGIG2000. Next base: position 83,442 of record JAFQOG010000050.1, read on the forward strand.
ATAGTAGTGTCTTGTAACTGTGCCGTGTGCCGCCTCATATTCGAACTTTCCGTCAGGGGAAACAAGCACGGATGTCATCATAGCGAGTGAGCCAAATGCGGTTGAAACCATATCTGACATAACGTCACCATCGTAGTTTTTGCAAGCCCAAATGTAGCCACCCTCGGAGCGAATAACTCTTGCTACTGCGTCGTCAATAAGTGTATAGAAATATGTAATTCCAAGCTCCTCGAACTTAGCCTTATAGCACTCCTCGTAAATCTCTTGGAAAATAAGCTTAAAGGTTTGGTCGTATTGCTTTGAAATTGTATCCTTGGTTGAGAACCAAAGGTCTTGCTTTGTGTTTATTGCGTAGTTAAAGCAAGAATGTGCAAAGGAACGGATTGATGAGTCCTTATTATATTGTCCTTGCAAAACGCCCGGGCACTCAAAATCATAGATAGTCTGACGGAACTTTTCGTTGCCTTCCTTGTCGGTGAACACAAGCTCTGCCTTGCCTTTCTCAGTCGGTCTATATTCTGTCGCCTTATATACATCGCCGTATGCGTGACGAGCTATTGTAATTGGCTTTTTCCAGTTGCGAACCGCAGGCTTGATTGAATCAATTAAGATAGGCGCACGGAAAACTGTGCCATCAAGAATTGCACGGATTGTTCCGTTAGGGCTTTTCCACATTTCTGTTAGATTGTATTCCTCTACTCTTTGCTTATTAGGTGTGATTGTAGCACACTTAACAGCAACACCATACTTTTGGTTAGCGTATGCGGAATCAAAGGTAACCTTGTCCTTTGTTCTTTCTCTTTCGACAAGGCCCAGGTCATAATACTCTGTTTTTAAATCTACAAAAGGAAGAAGCAATTCATCCTTTATCATTTTCCAAATAATTCTTGTCATTTCGTCGCCATCCATCTCAACAAGAGGGGTGGTCATTTTAATCTTCTCCATTTTTGCCTCCAATGTGTAAAAATATATTCCTATTATATAATATCAATTCTTGTTTTTCAAGTCCTTTTTTTAAATAAAAAGCCCTGCTGTGCAAGGCTTTTTTATTATTGCAATGGTATAATTTCCATATATTCGGTGTAATAGATTTCTTTTATGAAATCAACAGGGGTAAATATTATAGCTTCGGAAGAAACATCGACAATCCAGCCCTCAGAGGCTTCACCTGTTTTGCTTGTTCTTTCCTCATCAGAAATGTCTATCCAGCGAGGCTCACAAACGCTTGGAATATGAACCATATGGCAATATTCCCCACCAAAATTTGAAAAGTTTGCATTTTTATTAAATGCTTCCATCTCAAACATCCAGTGTGAATGACCACTAAAGAAAACAACATTTTTATATTCATTCATCAACGCTCTAAACTCTACCTCGTCAGCAGCCCCGTAGGTGTAGTCTAACGGATACTCATATCCACCTGGATTTTTAAGGTTGCCAACAGCCTCAGCCGACAAGCCGTTTGTATCCGCCAAAAGCGTGTGGAAGAATAAAAACACAGGCTCTTCCTTGTTTTTCTCCAAAATCGCCCTTAGCCAATCAAGCTGCTCTTTGTCAAGAAGCGTATATTCGCTTGGATCAACAATCGAAGGATAGCTCCAACGTGTTTGAGAGAGAAAAACGAAAGCACCACCCATTGCTTTAGGCTTATAGACAAAATCTATTCCGTTTTCTGCAATCTCCACAACCTCGTTATCGTTTATAATTGATGTGTTTATATTCTCCTTCCACGAGCCATTATCAAGTGCTGGGGTATCGTGGTTTCCACTAACTGTATATACCTTATATTTTCTTTCCTTGATTGCTTCGTTGAATTTTTGCAAGCTTTCAAGCTCTCCCGAGCTTGAAAGGTCACCACAAACGCCGACAAAATCTATTCCTGCCTTATCAAGAAAGTCAAGGGCTAAATTAAAGTAGTTCCCCTTATTATAATGAACATCGGAAAGCGCGCCAAAGCGATATGTATCCACTCCTACCAAATACTCATTTGGGATTTCAAGCGAATATTTTTCCTCATTTATGCTTAAAGCTAATTTTTCACAAGCGCTCGGAAGCACAAGCCCTTCAATTTCTATTGTGCTCTTTTCTTTTGTCAAGGAGCCGTTTGATATCTTAGAATAATGTGGCAGTGCCTCTCCGTTTTTATCAGCGAATTCAAGTGAATATTCACCAAAAACGCCATCAGCCTTAATGTTGAAAGAAATTTTACCGACAAAAGACTCATTTTTATCGACTGTCAATTCAACCAAGGATTTTATTTCCTCAATTATCTCAGTATCTGATGCCGTGTCAGTGCTTGAGCTTGTATCAGTGCTTATCTCATTATTTGAGCACGCGCAAAGAGTCAAAGCAAGAATTAAAAAAAGTAAAGCTAATATTCTCTTTTTCACACGGACACCTCCTTTGACTTCGTTATTCTAATTATAGCATATAATACCCTAATTTGTAAATCGTTTTATTGTTAGTCATTATTTTTATAAAAAAATAGTTGAATTTAATATTTTTTAGTGCTAAAATTAGATTGTAAGGCTTAGGCTTTATAGAAGGAGGATTTTATGAAAAAGTACATTGCAGAATTTATTGGCACATTTGTTTTAGTTCTTATTGCTTGCGGTGTTGCAGTCGTTACAGGCGCTAACGTTGTTGCCACATCCCTTGCATTCGGTCTTGTTATCGTTGCTATGGCATACTCAGTTGGCAACGTTTCAGGCTGTCACATCAACCCAGCTGTTTCTCTTGCTATGTTTATTACAAAGAAAATTTCAGGCAAGGATTTTATCGGCTACATTATTGCTCAAACCTTAGGTGCAACCGTTGGTGCGGCTGTTCTTGGCTTGTTCGTTGGTAGCTTTAAAAACCTTGGCGGAAACGCAGCTCAAGCAATACTCGTTGGTTCTTATGGCGAAATCGGCTCTATCTTTGTTGCACTTTTAGTTGAGATTGTTTTGACATTTGTGTTTGTTTTTGCCATTCTCGGCGTTACATCAAAAATTCAAAACGGAACAGTTACAGGTATTGTAATTGGTCTTTCCCTCACACTTGTTCACTTAATAGGCATTGCTCTTACCGGAACAAGCGTTAACCCTGCTCGTTCATTTGGTCCTGCGCTTTTACAAGCATTTGCAGGCTCAACAACTGCTCTTTCACAAATTTGGATATTTATTGTTGGTCCACTTGTTGGCGCAGCTATTGCAGCATTTATTTATAACGCAATTTCCAAGGAAGATAAATAAAATTAACAATCAAAAAAGCACTTCATAAGAAGTGCTTTTTCTTTTTAAACTATTCTAAATCCCTTGCCAAGAATATCGCTCGAGTTTGTAATTACTGTAAATGCAGTTGGGTCTGTTTGCTTTAAAAACAGCTTTAGCATTGTTGCCTGCTGACGATTCAAAACAGCAACTATCATCTTTTTCTCAACGTGTGAAAATGAGCCGCGACAGTCGGAAATTGTTGCACCTCTATGTAGCTCATTATTTATAAAGTCGCAAACCTCTTTTTCCTTTGTTGTAACTATGATAAAGCATTTATTCATATTTATGCCGTCAATTACATTATCAACAATAAATGATTTTAAAATAAGTCCTAAGGCTGAGCATAAAAAGATTGTTGTCATATGCTTTGTTTCAAATGAATTAAAGACAAATGGGGACGCTATAACAATAAGAGCATCTGATATAAAGAGAGCCATACCCGTATTTAGGTTGGTAAATCTTTTTAAAATCATCGCAATTATATCAGTTCCACCAGAGGATGCGCCTTGGCTGAAAAGAATCGCGCTACCAACAGCGATACCACCAATAGTTAAAAGCATTTCAAGAAATGGTGATTCTGTAAGCGGCTCGGTTATAGGTAAAACCCTTTCAAGCACTAAAACAATGCCATTTAAAAGCAAGGTGGAATATACTGTTTTTACGGCGAAATTTTTACCGAAAATAATCAAAGCAATAGCAAGCAAAAGCATATTCGCTATTGACATAATCATAGATTCTGAAACAGCGTGACCAATCGCCTCAGAGAAAAGCACCGCAAAGGAGCTAACCCCTCCTATTGTAAAGTGGTTTGGAAATTTAAAGAAATACACACCACAAGCCACAAGCGCTGTTCCTATTGTAATTAAAACATAAGACCAAAGTCCCTTGAAAAACTTACCGCTTTTAGTTGTTGGCTCCAAATTAACATCTGGTGTGCCCTTTATTTTCTTTGGCTTCTCCTCAATTCCGTTTAACCAATCAAGATTGATTTTTTTGTGGGACTTCGTTTCACTGAGTTCTTCCTTTTCTTCCCCCTTTTGAGGGTCAAGCTCAGACTCGGTTAGTTTTTTATCCTTATGCATAAGAGCCTCCTTTTTTATTTTTTAAAATTTTCGACCTCGCCAAGGCTTGGAACTGACATTTGTGCGCCACGCCTTGTACAAGCGATAGAGGCAGCAAGCGAGCCGAATGCCATAGCATTTTCAATGCTTTCCCCCTCTGCCAGCTTAACACTAAGTCCGCCCGAGGCTGTGTCCCCTGCTGCGGTTGTATCAACAGCCTTAACCTTAATGCACGGATAGATTCTCGCCTTTTCCTTGGTTGCAATTTCATATCCCTCTTTGCCGAGAGTTGTAATAACTGTTGTTATTCCCTCGTCAAATAAGGCATCCTTGCCACCTAAAATTTCAAGCTCGGTTTCGTTTGGAGTTATAATATCTACATATTTTAAATACTTAATAATTTCCTTGCTTGCCGGGGCGGGATTTAAAAGAACCAACATTCCTTTTTCCTTTGCCACCTCAAGCGCATATCCAACAATCTCAATAGGATTTTCAAGCTGAGTAAGGAAAATATCACCCTTTTCCGCCTTAGCTAAAAACGCATCAATGTCATCCTTTGTTATGCACGCGTTTGCACCACTATCGATAATTATACGGTTTTCCCCCTCTGTTACCACAATTATGGCAACACCGGTGGAAACGCCCTCTACTCTTTTCACAAAGTCGGTATTAACATTAACCCCTGAAAGGCTCGAAAGAAGCGCATCGCCAAACGAGTCCGTGCCTACTGCACCGCACATATAAATCTCGCCACCGAGCTTACCTATTGCATATGCCTGGTTTGCCCCCTTGCCGCCTGCGTTTGTCATAAAATCACTGCCCTTTAGAGTCTCGCCCCCCTTTGGCATGTATGGTGCATTTATTACAAGATCGTAGTTCAAGCTACCAACAACAAAAATCCTTTTCATAAACCCTCCTGTAGCTTCATCCTTCTAAACTAATTATATAGTATAATTAAAAATTCTTCAAGCCTACTTGACAAATAAGATTAAAAATATTATACTTTATGCGCAAAAGCCTTTCGAAAGGAGCGCGAGTATGAAAAACACAAGTGAAAAAAAGGTACAACACGCCTCGTTTAAAGAGCTTTTAATGGCTATAAGGCTAAGAAGCGCAACCTTTTTAAAAAGAAATGTAGTTATGCTAATCGCTTTATGCCTTGCAATAGTTACATCCTTTATTGTTCCTCCTGACAAAGAATATATCGGCTATTTCGATTTTAAGACTCTTTCCTGCTTGTTTACTGTTTTAGCTGTGGTTTGTGCGCTAAAGAATATACGTTTCTTTTATATAATAGCAAGAAAGATTGTCTCCGTTTTTAAAACCGCTAAGATTTGTGTTCTTGCATTAGTTTACATAACATTTATTGGTTCAATGTTGATTGCAAATGACATGGCGCTAATCACATTTTTGCCTCTTGGGTACTTTGTTTTGTCTTCAACCGGCAAGGAAAAATATATGGCGTTTACATTCATTATGCAAAATATCGCCGCAAACCTCGGTGGTATGCTAACACCATTTGGCAACCCACAAAACCTATACCTCTACTCGTTTTTTGAAATTCCCACTCTTGAATTTATGGGAATTATGTTAGCACCTTTTGTGTTTTCAATTGCAATAATCACCATTTGCTGTCTTGTCTTTGTAAAAAGCGAGCCACTTGAAATCACCGGTGAGGATGTTAAGCTCCCAAAGGTGCGCACAATAATTTATCTTTTACTTTTTACCCTTTCTATTTTGATAGTATTTAGAAGTATTCCTTATTTTATTGGCTTGATTATAATCCCGCTTGTGATTTTGTTTATGGATAGACGCGCACTTTTAAAGGTTGACTATCCTCTGCTTTTAACCTTTGTGTTTTTCTTCATTTTTGCTGGTAATATGGCAAGAATAGACGCCGTGCGTGACTTTTTCTCATTCCTGCTTGAGAAGAATACGTTAATCTTTTCTACCCTTTCCTGCCAAGTGATTAGCAATGTGCCATCGGCAATTTTGCTATCGCAATTTACAAATAATTATAGGGAGCTTCTCTTAGGCGTGAACATCGGTGGCGTTGGCACACTGATTTCCTCCCTTGCAAGTCTTATCACCCTGCGTGAGTTTGTCAGCCATAGCCCAAAGGGAACAAAAAAATACATTCTTTTGTTTTCCGCATTTAACTTTGGCTTTTTAATCCTGCTCCTTGGCTTCTGCCTTGGTATGACAATGATTTTCTAAAATCTACCCCAACATACATAGATAAAAAGAGGCTCACTCGAGCCTCTTTTTCTTCTATATATAAATAAGGGAGAGGTACAAGCCCTCTCCCTATATTATTGAATGAATTTAGTCTTTCGGTTACGGTGTGATTTTGTTTTCACACCTATCCGACAGCCTCTACCAATTATCTGCGTGGGTTCTTAATAGCCGCTTGCGCTGCAGCAAGACGAGCAATTGGAACTCTGAATGGTGAGCATGATACGTAGGAAAGACCGATTCTGTGGCAGAATTCAACAGATGTTGGGTCACCACCGTGCTCACCGCAAATACCGATGTGCATGTCAGGACGAACTGTCTTACCCATACCAACTGCCATATCCATAAGCTTACCAACACCGTTTTGGTCGATTCTTGCGAATGGATCGTTTTCGTAAATCTTGCTCTCGTAGTATGCTGTTAAGAACTTACCAGCGTCATCACGGCTGAAGCCGAATGTCATTTGTGTAAGGTCATTTGTACCGAAGCAGAAGAACTCAGCGTCCTTTGCAATTTCGTCAGCTGTCAAGCAAGCACGTGGAATTTCCATCATTGTACCAACTTCATACTTAAGCTCAACACCTGCGTTAGAGATTTCTTCGTTAGCAGCTGCAACAACGAGCTTCTTGCAGAATACAAACTCTTTAGATTCACCAACAAGTGGAATCATGATTTCTGGAACGAGATCCCAATCCGGATGATTCTTCTTAACTGCGATAGCCGCACGGATAACAGCTCTTGTTTGCATTACTGCAATTTCAGGATATGTTACTGTTAGACGGCATCCACGGTGACCCATCATTGGGTTGAACTCGTGAAGTGAAGCGATGATATTCTTAATATCCTCAACTGTCTTGCCTTGAGCTTCAGCAAGTGCAGCGATATCCTCTTCAGTTGTAGGAACGAACTCGTGAAGTGGTGGATCGAGGAAACGAATTGTAACAGGGTTGCCCTCGAGTGCTTCGTAAAGCTTTTCGAAGTCGCTTTGTTGCATTGGGAGAATCTTAGCAAGTGCTGCTTCTCTTTCTTCAACAGTGTCAGAGCAAATCATTTCACGGAACGCGCCGATTCTTTCTGGCTCGAAGAACATATGCTCTGTACGGCAAAGACCGATACCCTCAGCACCGAATGCTCTTGCTTGCTTAGCATCCTTAGGTGTATCTGCATTTGTTCTAACCTTTAATTGTCTATATTCATCAGCCCAAGCCATGATTGTACCGAACTCGCCACCGATAGTAGCAGGAACAGTAGGAATAGCCTCGCCATAGATGTTACCTGTTGAGCCGTCAAGTGAGATGTAATCGCCTTCAACGTATGTCTTACCAGCGAGAACGAACTTCTTGTTTTCTTCATCCATCTTGATTTCGCCACAACCAGATACACAGCAAGTACCCATACCACGAGCAACAACGGCTGCGTGTGATGTCATACCGCCACGAACAGTCAAGATACCTTGAGCGTAGTGCATACCCTCGATATCCTCTGGTGATGTTTCAAGACGAACAAGGATAACCTTCTCACCCTTCTTGCCTTCTTCAACTGCATCCTCAGCAGTAAATACTACCTTACCACAAGCAGCTCCAGGAGATGCTGGAAGAGCTGAAGCTACTGGCTTTGCAGCCTTAAGAGCCTTAGCATCGAATTGTGGGTGGAGGAGTGCGTCAAGTTGCTTTGGATCGATCATAAGGATAGCCTTTTCCTTAGTGATCATACCCTCATTAACGAGGTCAACGGCAATCTTAAGAGCAGCAGCTGCTGTTCTCTTTCCGTTTCTTGTTTGAAGCATATAGAGCTTACCATGTTCAACAGTAAATTCCATATCTTGCATGTCTCTATAGTGGTCTTCAAGAATACCACATACTTCAACGAATTGCTTATAAGCCTCTGGGAATGTCTTTGCCATTTCAGAGATAGGCATTGGTGTACGTACACCCGCAACAACGTCTTCACCTTGTGCGTTTGTCAAGAATTCACCCATAAGCTTCTTTTCACCTGTAGCTGGGTCACGAGTAAATGCAACACCAGTACCACAGTCATCACCCATGTTACCGAATGCCATAGCTTGTACGTTTACAGCTGTACCCCAAGAATATGGGATTTCATTTTGCATTCTGTAGTAGTTAGCACGTGGGTTGTCCCATGAACGGAATACTGCTTTAACAGCACCCATAAGTTGTTCCTTTGGATCGGATGGGAAGTCCTTACCAATCTTTGACTTATATTCAGCCTTGAATTGGTTAGCGAGCTCCTTTAAGTCTTCAGCTGTAAGCTCAACGTCAAGTGTAACTCCCTTTTCTTCCTTCATTTTGTCGATAAGCTCTTCAAAATACTTCTTACCAACCTCCATAACAACGTCGGAGTACATTTGAATAAATCTTCTGTAGCAGTCCCAAGCCCAACGAGCATTGCCAGACTTTTCAGCAACTACGTTAACAACCTCTTCGTTAAGACCGAGGTTAAGGATTGTGTCCATCATACCAGGCATTGATGCACGAGCGCCTGAACGAACAGAAACGAGAAGTGGGTTTTCCTTATCACCGAACTTCTTGCCTGTGATGCCTTCCATTTTGTCGATGTATTCCATAATTTGTGCTTGGATTTCATCGTTGATTTGTCTGCCATCCTCGTAGTATTGTGTACAAGCCTCTGTTGAGATTGTGAAGCCCTGTGGAACAGGAAGACCAATGTTGGTCATCTCAGCAAGGTTAGCACCCTTACCACCGAGAATTTCTCTCATGTTTGCATTACCTTCAGAAAAAAGGTATACATACTTCTTTGTACTCATTTAAGGTACCTCCATATAATAATTTGACTAACTAAATTTGATGTCGCGGTCATAAATTTGTACCAAATTTTGCAAATTTATTTATACGCGCACATTGCTATTATAACATAATAATTTTAGAAATGGAATATTTTTTTCAATTTTTTTATAAATTATCATATATTTTTGTACTTTGTCGTATAATTATTATTTCCTAAAGGTAATTTTTGTATAAATTTCATATAAATTTAAATAAAAAGTGAGCAGATTTAAAAACCTGCCCGTTTAATTTTTAGTTATTTTTCTTTTTGATTGTGCTTTTTGCACTTGGCTTTTCTTCGTTTTCCTTGCTTTCACGCTTGTAGATTCTAACTATTACAAAAACGAGAGCACCAGCGCCAAGGATGAGCACAACAATCGCGATTAGTATCCAAATCCAAAGGCTTGTCTTTTCTTCCCCGGAAACGATTATAAATTTGGAAAGGATTTCTGTTTCAAACACAGCATATCCATCCTCTTTTGTCGCTTCCATATCTACTATTCTGCCGTCATCGGTTAATCTTAAAATTCTTATGTTACCTTCTCTTATTTCCTTAGGAATCAAAAGCTTAACTGTAACCTTATTGTCGGGCTGAACGGATATTTTGTTTGTAATTAGCTTTACGTCATAAGAAACAAAAACCGACTCATTTTCAAGCAAATGCATTTTTACTGCTTCGTTTTCAAAAAGATCAACCTCGCCAATCAAAAGATTTTCATAGGTTGGACGAATTCCGTTTTCGCTGGATATTATAATTGATTCCTTGTCGCTTCCCTCAATTGTTGCGCTGAGTGATGCTCTTCTTATTGAAAGAACTGCCACCTTTGTTGGAATTGAGGTGTAATTTTCATTAACCCCTACAAACGAAGCGATAACCATATATTCGCCTGCTTCTTTATAGCTGTTTGGTGTATATGAAACGGAAATACCCTCCGGCAAATTGCCCGTTATTTCAAGAGAATGAAATTCCCCATTTTCAACAACCTCTTTGCTGTCGAACTTAACTCCACTCATATCGTATTTTTGAGTATAAAAGGCGCGATTGATTGTAAAGATATATGTCTTATCCTCGGTTGTTCCATCGCTCCAAACGGTGTTCTGCTTGTCCTTTAGAGAAACAACAACGTTTTGCGCGCCCGCATTTGTTCTTTGACCATTGGTGATTTCGTAATACTCACTTGGTTCGATTTTATAGGTTTGCACTTCTCCTGTATATGTATACTCTGTCAAATCCTGCTCTGGGATTTGAACGGAGATTTTCTCGGTTGCTTCAACGCCAATTGCCATAAGAAGCACACCAAGGCACAACACAAGTGTGCCTATCAAAAGAGTGCTTAAAATTTTCTTTCTTGCTTTAACCATATTTTGCCTCTTATCTTCTTTTTCTATAAGTATCGCGTGAGCGATTTTTTCTTTGACTGTGTTTACGATATCCCGTGTGCTCTCGCTCACGTTTCGCATCTTTTTCGATTATTCTATCTCCGCTTTTTTCACGAACGAGAGAAAAGTTAATTTGTCTTAATGCAATATCGACATCGTCAATTCTGATTTTTACACCCATTCCAAGACGATAGCTTGTCTTTCCACGCGAAAGGGTGTAATTATCCTTGTCGTAATAAAATCCCCCACCCAGTGTGTCGATTGAAACAAGTCCCTCGCACAAATTTTCGGTTTTAGCGAAGAATCCAAAGGACGTAACTGACGATATAACAGCGTCATATTCCTCACCGATTCTGTCCGCCATATAAACACACTTATAAAGCTCCTCGATTTCTCTTTCTGCGTGAACAGCCTTTATCTCATTTTCACTCGAAAGCTCAGCTGAAAGGGTTGCAAGCTTTTCGTATTTCTCTATCGTTTTTTCAGTTATTTCACCCTTTAAAAACGACTTTAAAATTCTATGCACGGTAAGGTCTGGGTATCTTCTTATAGGGGATGTGAAATGGCAATAGCATTCAGTGTTCAAGCCAAAGTGTGGCTTTTGAAGCGATGAATATTTTGCCTTCATAAGTGAACGTAAAAGCACGCTTGAAACAATGGTGGCGTTGCCCTTTTCCTTTGCGCTTTCCAGAACCCTTGAAAGCTGCATTGGTGTTATCTTATTCTTTGTCCTTAACGAGCTTGTGTCAACGCCTATGTTTCTTGCGAATAGTGAAAACGCATTGATTTTTTCTCTGTCAGGCTCGTCGTGTACGCGATACACGCACGGAATACCCGCATTAAACATATAGGTTGCGACGCCCTCATTTGCAGTTAGCATAAACTGCTCAATGAGTCTTTCACTCTCTCCGCGCTCGCGCTTTACAACATCGGTTGGGTGCCCGAATTCGTCAAGAATAATCTTAGTTTCCTCACTTTCAAGCTCCATAGCACCCTTTTGCTCACTCTTTTGCTTTAGGATTTTATAAAGCTCCATCATCGTGTAAAAATCACCGATGACGTTTTCGTATTTTTTGTAAAATTCGCTTTCTTCTCCGTTGTCCAAAATGTCGTTGAATTCAGAATAAACGCCACGCATTTTAGAATTTATAACAGATTCTCTTATCTCGCACGACAAAATTGTTCCAGCCTTATCGAGTGTAACAAACGCAGAAAGGGTAAGCCTGTCCTCTCCGCCATTGAGCGAGCAAATGCCGTTTGAAAGCGATTTTGGTAGCATTGGAACAACCTTGTCAGTAAAATACACGCTTGTTCCTCTTTCGATTGCTTCCTTGTCAATTGACGAGCCCTCAGTCACATAATTTGAAACGTCAGCTATATGAACGCCCAAAATGTAGCCTTGCTCGGTTTCCTTTATTGAAATCGCGTCATCAAGGTCCTTTGCGTCAGCCGAGTCTATTGTAAATATTGTTTCATTTCTCAAATCGAGTCTGCCTGAAATATCAATCGCTTCCTCGCTTACCCTTTGTGCATCCTCAAGCACTCTTTCAGGAAACGTAATTCCTATGCCGTTTGTATATAAGATCGCCTTATAGTTACCCTCAAGCGAGTCTGCCTTGCCAAGGACTTCAACGATTTTTCCATGTGCAAAATCATTCTCATCCTTCGGGTATGCACTGATTTTGCAAACGACCTTGTCGCCGTTTTTGGCATCATAAAGCTCTTTTGTGGACACCTTGACCTTGAAGCGAATTCTTTCGTTGTCAGGAGTTACGTATGCAATGGGTCTGCGTCCATTTGAGTATACTGTAAGTGTTCCGACAACTGCCTTTATTCCATATTCTATTATATGAACAATTTCAGCCTCGTTGCCCTTGCCAAAATATTTAGAGGAGAAATCTATTCTTTTTATTACAACGCGGTCGCCGTGATATGCGCCATTTGTAAACTTAGGTGGAATAAAAAAGTCGCCGTTTTCTGTTGTAACAAAGCCAAATGCACCCTTTGAGGACGAGGAATATTCTCCCTTTTGGTATCCCATTTCCTTAGCGGATGCTATCTTTCCTTTTTTTGTAAATTGAATATCGTAATCAGCTTCAAGCGAGGAAAGAGCGCGCCAAAAATCACTTTCTTCTATTTGATATTCATTTAAAAATTCGTGCATCTCGTATGGTAAAAGTGGCACATATCCGGCTGAATCGACTGTATCAAGTATAAGCTTTTTAATATCCACGATATTTCCCCCTTCTTTCATTCTAAATATTGGCAAAAAACCGCCTTGGAGTGATATTCCAAAGCGGTTATGATTCAGGATTTATTTGCTTTAATTATTGGGCGATATTGATGCCTTGATCCTTAAGTTGCTCGATAAGAAGTGTAAGACCTGGTTGTAATGCATAAACAACAAGACATAAAACTAAGAAAACAGAAGCAATAACGATTGTTGCAACCAAAAGCTTTTTCTCAGTGGATTTGCCCTTGTTCTTACCATAAAATGTTTCAGAACCGCCTACAATTGTACCTGAAAGGCCCTTTGATGAATTGCTTTGAATAAGCACGATAACTACTAAAACAATAGCACCAACAAACAAAATAATAGCTGAAATCAATCTAATAATCTCAGGTGTTTGCATAATTCCTCCTACTCTTGTGCAAGACAAGGTCCACACAAGTTTCTAAAATATCATTATTTTCATAAGCGAATGACATTATAACATAAAGATTTTGAAAAATCAATACCCAAAATAAAATTTTTTTAAAATTGTTTTATTTATGATTATGGTGGCAAGTGCTCTTTGCCTCGCTTATGTTAGAGCATTTTGCGCATTTTCCGTAAATGACGGTTCTGCCAGAGCTTATAGTAAAAGCGTGCTCATCGTATATATGCTTCTCCATTTTATCAAGGAAATCACAGCTTAGATGTATAAGCTCGCCACACTCGATGCACTTGAGGTGAAAATGCCCGTGGCACGAGGCATCACTCGTGTACTGATAGCACGCGCCAAGCCCATCCCCGAGCGACATTTTTCTGATAACGCCCTCTTTTTCAAACTTGTCTAACGCCCTATACACGGTTGCCGTTGAAATTTTTATTCCCTTTTCATCGAGTCTTGCCAAAACATCCTTAGCGGTAATATGTGTAGAGCTTTCCTTTAAAAGCTCCAAAATCACGCCACGCTGTTTTGTGGAATATTCCTGCTTCATTACTCGTAAATTGGATACTTCTCGCAGATTTTTGTAACCTCTTGGCGAATGTAATCAGCCTTCTCCTCAAATTCTGTTGCACAAAGCTTGATAAGCTTGCCGAGCTTAACCATATCCTCTTCCTTAAGGCCACGAGATGTAACAGCAGGAGTACCGATTCTTACACCACTTGTAACAAATGGCTTCTCTGGGTCGTTAGGGATTGAATTCTTGTTAACGGTGATGTAGCACTCGTCAAGGCGCTTTTCGAGCTCCTTACCAGTAATCTTGAATGGACGAAGGTCAAGAAGCATAAGGTGGTTGTCTGTGCCACCTGAAACAAGGTCAAAGCCCTCTTCAAGAAGTGTGTCGGCAAGAGCCTTTGCGTTTTTAACAATTTGCTCTTGATATGTTTTGAATTCTGGCTTTAATGCCTCACCAAAGCAAACCGCCTTTGATGCGATAGTGTGCATAAGTGGGCCACCCTGTGTGCCTGGGAAGATTGCCTTGTCAATTGCCTTAGCATATTCCTCACGGCAAAGGATAAGACCGCCACGTGGACCTCTTAATGTCTTATGTGTGGTTGTAGTAACAATATCTGCATAAGGAACAGGTGATGGATGAAGTCCTGCAGCAACAAGACCGGCAATGTGAGCCATATCAACCATAAAGATTGCGCCAACTTCCTTAGCAATTTTTGAGATTCTTTCAAAATCAATTACTCTTGGATAAGCAGAAGCGCCAGCAACGATAAGCTTAGGGCTTGCTTCCTTAGCGATTTTTTCAAGCTCATCATAATCAATAAAGCCATCATCGTTAACCCCGTAAGGAACGAAATTAAAGTATGAGCCAGACATATTAACTGGGCTACCGTGTGTCAAGTGTCCACCGTGAGCCAAGTTCATACCAAGAACTGTGTCACCTGGCTTTAAGAGTGCAAAATATACAGCTGTGTTAGCTTGTGCGCCACTGTGTGGTTGAACGTTTGCGTGGTCAGCGCCAAAAAGCTTGCATGCGCGCTCAATTGCGATTTTTTCAACAACGTCAACGCATTCGCATCCACCGTAATATCTTTTGTCAGGATAACCCTCAGCGTATTTATTTGTGAGAGGTGTACCCATAGCTATCATAACAGCCTCTGAAACCAAGTTTTCAGACGCAATAAGCTCAAGTCCGCGTCTTTGTCTTTTAAGCTCAGCGCCAACTGCGTCTGCAACGTCCTTATCAAATGCGCCAAGTCTTTCAATAATATTGTTTACCATATCTGCCTCCAAAGGATAAAAATTTATATAAATATTATACATTAAAACATCGACAAAATCAACACAAATTTTCATTTGCGATGCGTTTTTAGTGCTTCTTTGTCTGTTTATTCTCCTGTTTTTGTTCAAAAAGGTGAAAAAAGTGCCTTAGAGTGTACGATATTTTCAAAAAAAAGGTAAAAAATTATTGACAAAAAAAGTTAACTAATGTATAATAAGACTATAAATTATATTTTTATTATGGAGGTTTTCAAATGGAATTTGTAAATGCAGTTCTATTTGGCGCTGGATTTGACTTTTTTAACGTCAGCGTC
Source organism: Clostridia bacterium (assembly GCA_017420755.1). Lineage (GTDB taxonomy): Bacteria > Bacillota > Clostridia > Oscillospirales > CAG-272 > RGIG2000. The sequence continues at coordinate 98,935 of JAFQOG010000050.1, forward strand.
ATCGGTTGCGCTATTGTGGCTGGAGTTTGTCTTCTCGCTGCTATTATCGTAGCTTTCATTCGTTGCCAGGTTGTTTACGTAGATCCCGAAGGAGATTACGAAATCGGCTTTGAGAAAAAGGGTTGGCTCTCTAAGGTGGTTGTTCGCCCCGCAAGCAAAGAGGGTAAGGTTTTCGTTGGCTGGAGCTTAGATGCTAACGGTACCAACATCGTTACCGAGCCTGAATTTCTTCTTACTCACACTGTTGTTCTCTATGCAGTTTGGGCAGACGAAGAGGATGTTTTAGACGCTAAGAAGCAAGCTGAGGGTGTGTTTGTTCAATTCAACTTTATGGATGCAAACGGCGAGGACATCTTAAAAACTGAAAGCACAAGATTTAATTGTGTTCTTCCTGAAAACCAAAATATTCCTGTTAAGGTTGAGGGCTGGTGCTTCGAAAAGGGCGGACTTACTGTTCTCGAGGGTGAGGACGTTAGTGCCGTATTTGCTATTAACCTCTATCCTGTTTTTGATGAGGAAGCACAGCCAACCACTAAAAAGCTAAACAAAAATGCAGTTGTTGAGCTTCTCTTCCTTGATTCTGCAACAGATAAATATATCTACAAGGAATCACATTACGTTACTCTTAACTCTCCAGAAAATTATTCTGATAGCCAAGCATTCGTTGGTTGGGGCGTAGAGCCAAACGGCGAGGCTGTTATCGAAAAGAATAATGTTGATTCTGTATTTACAATCCAACTCTACTCCAAGGGCTATGTTGAAGATGCCCAAGAGGAGGTTGAGGAAGCTCCTGTTGAGGAGGTTGTTGAGGAGCCAGCACCAGCTGTTGAGGAGGCAGAGGTTGAAATTCCAGCTGAGCCTGTTTACGAGGAGGTTGCTCCTACTATCGTTCCTACTTACTTCGACAACGAAGGAAACAAGATTGAAATCAAGTATAGCCGTAGCTTTACTGCTAACCTTATCCAAAGCGACGACACTGTAAAAGAGTATTATAGCGAATTAAAGAACCATATTCTCTCTTACACCGGCGTTAAGACAAAGATCAGCTGGAAGTTTGACAGCTACAACAGAGGTAGAGATCAGCTCTTTAAGATTAAGCTTCGTGGTAAAACAATTTGTGTTTACTGTGCTCTTGATCCTGAAGAATTTGACAAATCTAAGTACCACCACGATGCAATCGATGCTAAGATATTTGCAGATGTTCCAATGCTCTTAAAGATTAAGAGTGGCTTAGGACTCCGCAAGGCTAAGGAAATTGTTGACATCACAATGGCTAAGTTTGGTATTGAGCCAAATCCAAAGGCTAAGACTGTTGACTACGTTAAGGCTTATCCATATGCCGAGACAGAGGATCTTCTCTCTCGCAAGCTTGTTAAGGCTCTCGAGGCTGATAGCTCTCTCATCGTTAAGTCCTCCAAGGCTAAGGACGAAGAATAATTAAAATGAAAACAGATACGCAACCGCGTATCTGTTTTTTGTTTTAATATAAACCCTTTAATTCGTTGTAATAGTATATCGGAATTGCGCTCCAGCCGTGGCAAAAGCTTCCGGCACCATCAAAGTCATTAGCTCCCTCTATGGTTTCCCAAACGGTATCTGCGCCTTGGTCGAGCATAATTTTATAATTCTTCTCTATGTCGCTAAGAATAAATGAAGAATATTTTTCCTTATCAACCATCAAAAGCGCGTCGTAAACAAAACGGCGTGTGCTGAGTGATGCCGTTGTCAGCTTTCCACTAATCAAATGCTCGCAAACTCTCTCTGTCTCTTCTCTACTGAGAACGCCCGACAAAACTCCCAAGCTGTTTGTAAGCTCAAGCGGTTCGTTTTCGTTTTGCACGTTTCTAAAAAGACCTCTTTCCTTATCAAAGAAGGCTTCCTTTGTTGCTTTTGAAATCGAATCTATATCGTTTTCATATTCGAAGTCGAGGGCTGTCAGCATACAAATTTCTTTGTATGCCTTTAATGCGATTATCACCATTAAGGAAAGGGTAACGTCTGGCGTTTTTTCTTCGTTGTGCCAAATACGTCCCTCAAGATACGGCGACCAATCATAGAAATTCCAATGGTTTGTGCCCTCAAATTTGGTTATAAGTCCATTTTCGCGATTGCTTAAAAAAGTACACAAAAGCTCCTTCATCTTAGGGTTAACCTCATAAACGAGCGATTTATCCCCCGAATAGATTAAATACTCGAGAACTGCGGAAATATAGTGAAGTGAGAATGAAGGGATTGTCAAATCTATGCCACAGGGATAGCAAATTGACATAAGTCCGTCATCGCGTCTATCCTTGCTCATCAAGATTAAATTTGAACGCGCATAGTCGAAGTTTCCACCCTCAAAGGCGTAATATCCACACATCATTTGATTGCGTGAGTCAAATGCGTATAGACATCCCTCTCGCCATGGACAGTCAACATAGTGCTCCTGCATACATTTTTCAAGCGTGTTTAAGCAAATATCGTATATCTTTTTTTGGATGCCAGAAAGGTCATCCTTTTTTCTTATTACAGGAACATAATGCGGAATTATTCCTATCTTATTTACTTCAATCGGCTTCTCTGCAAAAATCTCAATATATTTCGCTCCCAAGCGAAGCATATGATTGGTAAATTCATTTTCGCCAGCCTTGGCTGTATATTTGATGCTAAAATCGTGTCCGCAGACAAGCCTTCTAACCCCACCGTCAATTATATGCTCACCATACGCCACAATAATCTTGGTTTTTTCAGTCGCATTTATATTAAATGAAATAAATCCGACCTGCTCTTTCCCAAGTGAATATAAAAAGTGTGTTCCATCCTCGCTTTTTAGACACGTGGTGGCACAAATTTCACCAACTGAAAGCTTTTTATATGGGCGGGCAAAAAATGTGCATTTCTTATCGATAATATAGGACCGAGAAAAACCGTTTTTCTCCCCACCTTTCCAGCCATCCTCTAATGTCGCATCGTATTCAAATCCAAAGCCGAGCTGAGGTGAAATTCGAGCGATTTCTCCAGATTTATATGCGCGACTTTTTCTTGAAAGCACATTTTCATCACTTGATAAAACCACGCCACTTTCATTAACGACCTCAAAAATAAGTCCTGGCTTTGATAAAATATATCTTGAGCTTCCCTCACCAAAATGCCACACCAAAATTGCTATGGTATTTTTGCCCTTGACCAAAAAGGAATCAAGCTCTATTGTATCATATATCTTATAATGCTCGTAGTCGCCATATTGATTTGAGGCGACATATTTTCCATTTATATATAATGTATAATCGCCGTCACAGCTTATATTCATTTTTGCGCCACGCACGTAATCAAGCGTAGCTATAAACTCACCATATGTATTCTTTTCGCCAATCTCACTTGGCCAAATCCACTTTGCGTTTTCAAGCATTTTCTATATACCTCGGTAGTGATACAATTTGTGGTGTGTGCCCTGTTGCCGGAAGATACTTTTCCAAAAGGTCCTTTGTTTTGATTTTAAGGCTTGATGTGTTTATACAAGGGTGACAGCCAACAAATTCAGGCTTTAAAACATCCTCGTCAATTGCTAAATAAACAGCTCTATCCTTGTCGTTTATAAGCCCCATAATACTAACCGAGCCCGGGGTAACATCAAGATATTTTGCCATATCAGCTTCATCTGCAAAGGAAAGACGCGAGGAACCAACTAAGGGTGAGAAATCCTTGGTTTTAAAAACCTTGTCACCAGGCATCATAAGTAGATAAAATGCAGTTTTTTGGCGATTGCAAAGGAATAGATTTTTGCAAATTACAGTGTTTAATTCCTTCTCTATTTTTTCACACGCCTCCATTGTGCCAGCTTCACAGTGGTCAACGCGATAATATTCAACGCCTAAGCTGTCTAAAAAATCATAAACTCTTATTTCCTTTGGAAGTCTGTTTTCCTCATTTTTCGGTCTTCCCACATACACCTGCATTTTTTCAAATCCCTTTCTTTTGTCCATATTTTATGACATGAGTAGTTACGACATTTTTTTCGTTCTTCTCTTTATTGACTAAGTGCAACACTTATATTAAAATATAAGTAGCTTTCAAAATATTTTGTCATAGGGCATCACCCCGTTTGCCCTTTTTTGTCAAAATTTTAAAATTTTTTTATTTTGTTGACACGTTTTGACAAAATATTCAAAAGGCATATCCTATAATTATTATAGGGTTGAATTAAAGAAAAGTCAAGCGTATTTCTTCTCCACCTTGGCTCTTCTCATCGGCTATTTATTTTTACGTGTTTAAATAGGTAGGAAGCGAGAAAATGAAAGGAATAAACGAGGTAAAAAAAGAACTAAGAGAACTAAAAAAGCACGCACACGCAATTGAAAGATTAGAATCAATACGAACCACGCACATAAAAAGAATTCAAATGCTCGAGCGTATGGAAAAGACTGATAAGCTAAATGAAATTATTAGAAACGAAAGGCGCCTTCTTGAAGCCTTACCTATATCTGAGGAATTAAGCTTAGCGCAGGAGCTTGAGGAAAAATATATGGGTGCAATAGCCACCCTTGGTCCTATTGAAAAAAGCATTGTCATAGACACCTACATAAACGGCCTTCCGTATTGGAAAATCGGTGTTGCGCTTGGTTATAGCGAGGAAGGAATAAGAAAGCGATTGAGTAAAGCAATTCATACAATATCCGCATTCATAAACGATGCGCAATAATGATAAAAGCCACGGAATCCGTGGCTTTTTTATTAGTCTAAAATATATCCGTATATGTTTTTTCCGCTCGTAAATCTACCGAAAATATATTTTTTAGATGCAGATTCATTCATTATAAGCACCTTGCCGTCCTTATAAACAAGCTCCTCTGCCATTGGCGGTGCCTTAATGTCCTTGATTAGGTCATCCTCGGTTACAAAATGCAACTGAATAGGCTTATCCATTGCCTTATCTCCATATACATCCTTGTTCATAAAGATAGGCGTTGGGATTGTTGCTCTTTCGTTGATTTTTTTGAAATCATAAACATATAGGTGCGATGGATTTACCGACCAAGAGGTTGATATAACAAGCTTATCATTTGCTATGCAAATACCCTGCGCTTGGCTTGTGATTGAATATGCCTCACTTGGTGTATTGCTAACTCCAAAGTTGCTAACGTTCCAGCTGTCAAGCTCAAAGGAAAGCATTATAGCAGTATTATTCTCTCCCATTAAAAAGCTCTCGGGTGAATGATATTTTTCATGGTCGGGCTTGTGGAAATTGCCTGTATAAAGCTTGCCCTCATAAATATAGCAAAATGCAGGCTTCAAATAAACATAAACCGAGCCGAGCATTTTCGCACTCTCTTGACTATTATCTAAAATAGCTGCAAGCGGGAACACATTTATCGAATTTAAATCGTTGTCATCATTTGTCACATAAAGATATTCATCATTATGGGCAATTCCACCTGCGTGACCGGTATATGCTTCGCCATTTTCATCTTGAAGCCTTGTGTAGCTTATAACGTCGCCATCCATAGAAAGAACATATATACAAGAGGCTGAGCCGTCCTTCATATATCCAGAAACCAAGTACCTATCGTCATCCTCGGTTGATTTATCCCCTGTGTAAAGGTCGAAGCCCTGTTGAGTAAATCCGTCGGAAATTCCCGGCACCTTAAATTCAGTTTCAACATTTGAGAAGAAGCTTGCAAAAATGAGCCTCTCGCCTATTTTAACAACCGAAAGCAGTAAAACAACGAACAACACAATTGATATTAAAACAATCAATGTGATTTTCAATGCTTTATTTTTCATACATTCTCCTTTTCAAGGTCGATTTTTGCATCGTCCTTGATTTTTTTCTTTGCCACTGAAAGCATAAGCTTTATTCTGTTGAGCTGGTTAACCTCAGATGCGCCAGGGTCGTAGTCGACGGCGACAATATTTGAATCAGGATATTCGCTTCTTATACGCTTTATTACTCCCTTACCAACGACGTGGTTTGGTAAACAAGCAAACGGCTGAATACAAACGATATTTGGTGTTCCATGCTCAATAAGCTCAAGCATTTCGCCAGCCAAGAACCATCCCTCACCATATTGGTTTCCGATTGACAAAAACGGCTTTGCCATTTTCGCAACTTGTCTTATGTCTATTGGGGCATCAAAGCGTTTGCTCTTTTTTAGTGCCTTTGTGGCAGGGGAACGCAATCTTTCAATTGTGCGTACACCTATTTTTGAAATCAAGAGGCTTGTCGCCTTGAAGCCAAAGAATTTATGCTTATACTCTGAATTATATACTGAGTAGCTGAAAAAGTCAAGAAAGTCGGGCACCTTAACCTCTGCCCCCTCGCTTTCCAAGAGGTCAACCAAGTGGTTGTTGGCAAGTGGCATATATTTTACAAGAATTTCACCAACAATGCCCACTCGTGGCTTTATTAGGTCCTCGTTCAATGGTAAATTGTCAAAATCCTCTACAATACCCTTGCAGATTTTTTTGTAAGACATTCTTCCCTTTTTGCCGAGAAGATTATCAATGGCGATATCTCTCCACTTTTTCCAAAGAGCCTCTGCTGAGCCCTTTTCCTTTTCGTAAGGGCGTGTGCGATATAAACATTTCATCAAAAGATCGCCATATGCAATTGCTCTTACCGCCTTAAAAACCGCCTTTATTGGAATTTTAAAGCCCTCATTTTTCTCCATCCCGACAAAGTTCAAGGAAATTACCGGTATATACGACATATCAACCTTATCAAGCGCATGGCGAATAAAGCCAACATAATTACTTGCACGGCAACAGCCACCTGTTTGGGTCATTAAAATTGCAATTTTGTGTGTATCGTATCTGCCAGAAAGCACCGCCTCCATAATTTGTCCAACCATGGTAATTGACGGGAAGCAAGCATCGTTATTTACATATTTTAAGCCAATATCTATTGCGTCCTTGGTCGCATTTGAAAGTATTTCAAAGTTAAAGCCAAAGGCCTTAAAGACAGGCTCAATCAAATCAAAGTGTATAGGCGACATTTGAGGCGCAATTATGGTATATTTTTCCTCAAACATCTTTTTAGTAAATTCAGCGCGCTTATAATTGATTGGCGCCTCCTCGGAAATAATTCCCTTTTCACGACGCATATTCATTGCGCTGATTAGACTGCGAACACGAATTCTTATTGCGCCGAGGTTGTTAACCTCGTCTATTTTAAGAGCTGTATAAAGCTTACCCGAGCCCTCCAAAATTTCGGACACCTGGTCAGTTGTTACAGCATCAATGCCACAGCCAAAGGAGTTTAGCTGTATTATTTCCATATCATCACGACCACGCACGAACGCCGCCGCATTATATAGACGGGAGTGATAAACCCACTGATCCGTTACTCTTAAATTTTCAATTTGGTCATAAACCTCAGGGAGCGAATCCTCAGTAAGAACAGCAAAGCCATATGAGGAAATAAGCTCAGGTATTCCGTGATTAATTTCGGGGTCAATATGGTATGGTCTGCCAGCCAAAACAATAGCTCTGCCGTTTGTCTTTTCGACAGCCTCTATTGTTTCCTTGCCCTTTCTTCTTATATCGTCCTTTGCTTCCTTTTTCTCGCGCCAAGCAAGCTTGACAGCGCGTCTTATCGCTTTTTCGTCAATGGAGTATCCCTTTTCGCGAATAAAATATCTAACCAAGCGGTCAGCTACTGTTTTTTCGTTTGTAAAGGCGATAAACGGGCGCATATAGTTGATTTTTCCATCAACTATTTCCTCTACATTATTTTTAATGTTTTCAGAGCACGAAACAACTATTGGACAGTTATAGTGGTTTTGTGCCACGCACGACTCTTGGTTTTCATAGAAAACGCAGGGGTAAAAAATTGTATCTACTCCGTTTTCAATGAGCCATTTAATATGACCGTGTGCCATCTTTGCAGGATAGCATTCCGATTCTGACGGAATTGTTTCCATGCCTAATTCGTATATTTTTTTAGTTGACAAGGGGGATAAAACCACGCTAAATCCAAGCTCACGGAAAAATGTTGCCCAGAATGGGTAGTTTTCGTACATATTTAATACCCTTGGCAAGCCTATTTTGCCAAATTTTGCTTCATTTTCCGGCAATGGCTCATAATCGAACATTCTTTTTAGCTTATATGCAACAAGATTCTCGCCCTTTACTGTATCCTTGTCGGGCTCTCCACCCTTTTCACAGCGATTGCCGGTTATGTAGCGTCTGCCACCCTCAAAGGTATTGACAGTTAGAATACAGCTGTTTGAGCAGCCCTTACATCTTACTGTTGTGCTTTTGTAGGTGAGCTTTTCTATTTCCTCAAAAGAAAGCATTGAGCTTTTTGCACCCTTTTGATGGTTGCGCGCCAAAAGTGCCGCACCAAAAGCGCCCATAATACCTGAAATATCAGGACAGGTTACTAAAACGCCTGAAATCTTTTCAAGTGCGCGCAAAACGGCGTGGTTATAGAATGTACCACCTTGAACAACAACGTGAGAGCCAAGGTCTGATGCTGTATTTAATTTAATTACCTTAAACATCGCGTTTTTAATGACTGAATAAGCAAGACCAGCGGAAATATCGGGAACGGAAGCACCCTCCTTTTGCGCTTGCTTAACATTTGAGTTCATAAAAACAGTACAGCGAGTGCCAAGGTCGATTGGATTTTTAGCAAAAATTGCCTCCTTGGCAAAGTCCTTGGCTGTATAACCAAGTGAATTAGCAAAGGATTCAATAAACGAGCCACAGCCTGACGAGCAAGCCTCGTTGAGCATAATGTTGTCAACGGAGCCGTTTTTGATTTTGATGCACTTCATATCCTGACCGCCAATATCGAGCACACAGTCAACCTGCGGGTCAAAGAATGATGCACCTGTACAGTGGGCAATGGTTTCGACCTCGCCCATATCTAAATTAAATGCGGATTTTAAAAGCTTCTCACCATAGCCTGTTGAGCAGGCGTATTTAATGATAGCTCCCTCTGGCATTACCAAAGAAAGCTCCTTCATTGCCCTTTTTGCAGTGTTTATAGGTGAGCCTTGATTGCCCCCATAGAAGGAATACAAAAGCTCGCCATTTTCGCCTATAAGTGCCAGCTTTGTGGTTGTCGAGCCAGCATCTATTCCTAAATATGTATTGCCCTTGTAGTCCTTTATGTCGCTTCTTTTAACCTTTGCCTTTTCGTGACGGCAAACGAACTCATTATATTCATTTTCGTCCTCGAAAAGAGGTGGCAATCTTTTTAATTCGAATTTTATTTCAATTCCGGAGTCAAGCTTTGAAATAAGCTCGATAAGTGAAACCTCATCTGAATCCTCGGTGTCAAGCGCCGAGCCATAAGCAGCAAAAAGATGAGAATTATCCGGGTCAACTGTTGTTTCGGGTGTTAATTTTAAGGTTCTTACAAATGCAGCCTTTAATTCTGTCAAGAAATGGAGTGGTCCACCAAGGAATGCAACCGTGCCGCGTATCGGCTTACCGCATGCAAGACCGGAAACCGTTTGGTTTACAACCGCTTGGAAAATAGAGGCAGAAAGGTCTGCCCTTGTTGCACCCTCGTTTATAAGTGGTTGAATATCGGTTTTAGCAAACACGCCACAGCGAGCAGCAATTGGGTATATTCTTTCGTAATTCTTGGCTTCCTCATTTAAGCCCTTTGCATCCGTTTGCAAAAGCGCCGCCATTTGATCAATAAACGAGCCAGTACCCCCTGCGCAAATACCATTCATTCTCTCCTCGATATTGTTGCCATCGAAGTAGATTATTTTAGCATCCTCGCCACCAAGCTCAATAGCAACGTCTGTCTTTGGTGCCAATTTCTTTAATGCCTCGGCAACTGCGCTAACCTCTTGAACAAAGCCAATACCAAGTGCCTCGCCAAGATTTATAGAGCCTGAGCCCGTGATTTTCACCTTGATTTTAATATCACCAAGGGTTGAATAAAGCTCCTTCAAAAGCTGGCAGAGCTTCTCTTTTGTATGAGAAAGGTGTCTTTCATATTTGCCAAAAACTATTTCATCATTATTATCAATAGCAACTATTTTTACAGTAGTCGAGCCAATGTCAATTCCAACACGATAAAAGTCCATTTTCTCTGCCTCCTTTTTAAATTTCGCGTGTATAATATCATACTAAGATTAACTATATATAAATTATTCAAACTTTAGTATATCACTAATTTATTACAATTTTGTTAATTTTATTGTGTATGACAACAAAAAAAGCCACGATTGCTCGTGGCTTTTTTATTTAAAATTATCGAATTCTTTTGCGACATTTGGAACAGGCTCTATGCGTGGCTCAAGAGTAACCTCTATTTCTTCGATGCCATCTAACATTTCCTTTGGAAGAATAATGAAGTCAATATAATATTCGGTCTCTCCTGCGTTGTTTTCATCATATAAATAGGTTATTTTTAAATTCGTTCCGTTCGCCTCGGCTAAATATCCTTGATGTGTATTTTGGCTCTCGTTCACATACATGATTTTTTGCGGACGCTTCATATAAATAGCAACAACCACCTCGTTAGAATACGGGAAAGCCTTGTCGGTAATATTATAGGTTGACGCAAACTCATTTACCTCATCTTTTGTTCTTAAAATCCAAGCGGAATTAAGAGGTACTGTCTGCTCTTCAACCTTGTTAATTCCTTCCATATGATTTAATTCTATCACGTTAATTATAACGCCGATTGTTCCGTTCCGTTCAAGCTCGAGAGGTAACTCACTCTTTGGTATTACAATATAATCATTATAATACATAATTGCTTCGGCTGCGTTTTCAAGACGATACTCATATTTTGAATATGTTATAAACAATTCACCGTTTTCTATCTTGAAGTCGCTATAGCCTACAGGTTCTCCACATATATTAGGATATCTCTGCTTTACGTAAAGGATTACATTTTCTTCAAAAATAGTACTGTCTATTTCACTTGCATTTTCGGAGAACTCCAAAAGCTCATCGTACGTACATATAAGCCTATACGGAGAAAAGTTCACCTTGGTTTTATCCTCTTTTATAATAGTGGAATCGCCTAATTTTTCTAAAAATTCTCCACCTTTTATTTGAGAATAAAGCTGTTTGTCTTTATTGCTTCCCCCGTCACTTGACTCGGGCTTTTGCGTATCAGTGCTTGTATCAATCGCATCGGTGCTTAAATTATCTGAGTCTGTATCCGCTTCGGTTTCCGTGTCAGTGTCGGTTTCCGTGTCGGTTTCTGTGTCGGTTTCTGTGTCAGTGTCGGTCGTCTCTGTGTCAGTCTCTTCGTTATCGTTTTTTTCATTCGTGTCTGTTTCATCAACAGTTTGCGTATCAGTATTTACAGGCGTGCCACAAGATGATATTAATACTGCAAGTATTAACACTATTAAAATAATTGCAATTATTTTTTTCATATTATAGCCTCCTTTTTAAATTTCGCGTGTATAATATCATACTAAGATTAACTATATAAATTATTCAAATTTTAGTATATCACTAATTTATTACAATTTTGTTAATTTTATTGTGTATGACAACAAAAACGATTTTGTTATAAAGATGATAATATTGTTTTTGTAGGGGAGACGTTTCGTCTCCCGTTTTGTTTAATTATATTTGTCGCTTTCGGGAGGAGCAAGCCCCTCCCCTACGGTGTATCAATATTGTTCGTGCAAGGGGGAATATTGTCCTCCCGTTTTATCGGTGCATACTTCTCTTCGGGATGTCGAGGGCGTTATCCCTATACAAGATAAAATTATTTCTAACCTGTTTCAGGTTAAAAATCAATATTCGCAAAATTTTATATTATAATTATTTAAAAAGTAATAGGGAGTAGTTATGAAAACCGATATTGACGTAAAAACATTTGCTAAAAATCTTAAACACCTTCGTATGAAAAACAATTTGACTAAAAAGGAAATGGCAGGAAAACTAGGCATAGGAATAAAAACCTTAAACGCACTCGAAAGTGGAGTTTTACCACCTCGTTTTGGAGCTAATACAGTATTTATAATGCAAAGAAAATTTGGTTTTTCTCCAAGCCAAATGTTTGGAGTTGATTTATCAGACTAAAAAAGCCACGATTGCTCGTGGCTTTTTATATTTGTTTTTAAGTATTTATTACTTGTAAAGCTCAATAAATCTCTTAAGTCTTTCGTACTTAGCCTTAGCAGCCTCTTCACTTGCAGCAAAGAGCTTTTCTGCTCTTTCTGGGAATTGTTGAGCAAGACGGCTGTAACGTGTTTCGTTTGTCAAGAATGCACGGTAGTCGCCTGTTGGCTCCTTAGAGTCAAGTGAGAATGGGTTCTTGCCCTCAGCCTTGAGTTGTGGGTTGTATCTGAAGAGATCCCAGTAACCAGCCTCAACAGCCTTCTTCATTTCGCCTTGGCAGTTTGTCATACCACCCTTAAGACCATGCATTTCACATGGAGCATAACCGATGATAAGTGATGGACCCTTATAAGCCTCAGCCTCAGCAATTGCCTTGATTGTTTGAGCTGGGTCAGCACCCATAGCGATTTGTGCTACATATACATAGCCATAGGACATAGCGATTTCAGCAAGGTTCTTCTTACCGATAGCCTTACCAGCTGCTGCAAATTGAGCAACCTGACCGAGGTTAGAAGCCTTAGAAGCTTGTCCGCCTGTATTTGAATATACCTCTGTATCGAATACCATTACGTTAACGTCTTCGCCAGAAGCAAGCACGTGGTCAAGACCACCAAATCCTATGTCGTAAGCCCAACCGTCACCACCGAAGATCCATACGGATTTCTTTGAGAGGTATGTCTTATCGTTGAGGATTTCCTTAGCTACTGGGCAACCAGCAGCCTCAGCCTTTTCAAGCTCTACGATAAGAGCCTTTGTAGCTGTTTCGTTTGCCTTACCGTCGTCAACTGTGTCAAGGTAAGCCTTTGCAGCTGCCTTGAATTCGTCAGAAGCCTTGTCGCTTTCTGCCATTTCGTAAACCTTGCGGATAAGCTTTTCACGGAGAGTCTTTTGACCGAGGTACATACCAAGACCGTGCTCTGCGTTATCCTCAAAGAGTGAGTTAGCCCAAGCTGGACCACGGAGAGAATCCTTGTTTACTGTGTATGGTGTTGCAGGAGCTGAGCCACCCCAAATGGATGAACAGCCTGTTGCGTTAGAGATGTACATTCTCTCACCAAAGAGCTGAGTGATAAGACGTGCATATGATGTTTCAGCACAACCAGCACATGAGCCAGAGAACTCGAGAAGTGGTTGGTTGAATTGGCTACCCTTAACGGAAACCTCTTGGAATGGAAGCTCCTTCTTTGATACGTTAGCAACTGCATAGTCAAATGCTGCTTGTTGGTCAAGCTGAGTAGCTTGTGGAACCATTCTGATAGGTGTCTTTTCTGGAGTGCCGTTTGCCTTAGCCTTGAGAGCTACTGGACAAACATTTACACAAAGACCACAACCCATACAGTCAAGTGGGCTGATAGCAATTGTGAACTTGTAGTCCTCACATCCCTTACCGATCATCTTAGCTGCGAACTTAGTTGACTCAGGAGCATTAGCTGCCTCATCAGCATTCATAGCGAATGGACGGATTGTTGCGTGTGGACATACATATGAGCATTGGTTACATTGGATACAGTTTTCTGGAATCCACTCTGGAACAGTAACTGCAACACCACGCTTTTCGTATGCAGCAGCACCTTGTGGGAATGTACCGTCAACGTAATCAACGAATGCAGAAACTGGGAGCTTGTCACCCTCCATCTTAGATACAGGAAGAAGTACGTTTTCAACATACTTAACGAGCTCTGGGCGCTTGCCTTCAACTGTTTCCTTAGTATCAACAACGTCAAGAGTTGCCCAAGCTGCAGGAACGTTAACCTTAACGAGAGCTTCCTTACCAGCGTCGATAGCCTTGTAGTTCATTTCAACTACTGCTTCGCCCTTCTTGAGATATGACTTCTTAGCCATATACTTCATCTTTTCGATAGCCTCGTCGATAGGCATAATGTTAGCAAGTGCAAAGAATGCGGATTGGAGAATTGTGTTTGTTCTCTTGCCCATTCCGATTTCGATAGCCTTGTCAATAGCGTTTACAATGTAGAATTGAACATTGTTCTCTGCGATATACTTCTTAACCTCTGCTGGAAGATGACTATCAAGCTCAGCCTCTGTCCATTGGCAGTTAAGGAGGAATGTACCACCTGGCTTAACGTCATTAACAATCTTGTAGCCCTTGAGCATGTATGAAGGGTTATGACATGCAACAAAGTCAGCCTTTGTTATATAGTATGGGCTCTTAATAGCTGAATCGCCGAAACGAAGGTGAGAAATTGTAACACCACCTGTTTTCTTTGAGTCATATTGGAAATAAGCTTGAATAAACTTATCTGTATAGTCACCGATAATCTTGATTGAGTTCTTGTTAGCACCAACTGTACCGTCACCACCAAGACCCCAGAACTTGCAAGAGATTGTACCCTTAGCGCTGGTGTCAACGTTTGTTGTTTCTGGAAGTGAAAGACCTGTAACGTCGTCAACGATACCGATTGTGAAGTTAGCCTTTGGCTCGTCAAGATTCAAGTTCTCATATACTGCGAAGATTGAAGCAGGTGTTGTATCCTTAGAACCAAGACCGTAACGACCGCCAACAACCTTAGCTTGTACGCCCTTGATTGCAAGTGATGTAACAACATCGAGGTAAAGTGGTTCACCAAGTGAGCCTGGCTCCTTAGTTCTGTCAAGAACAGCAATCTTCTTAGCTGTAGCCGGGATAGCCTCAACAAGCTTCTCAGCAACGAATGGACGATATAGTCTAACCTTAACAAGACCAACCTTTTCGCCCTTTGCTGTTAGGTAATCAATAACCTCTTCGCAAACGTCACATACTGAACCCATAGCAACGATAACTCTTTCAGCATCAGGTGCGCCGTAGTAGTTAAAGAGCTTATAGTCAGTACCGATTTTCTCGTTTACTTTATTCATGTAGTTTTCTACGATTGCTGGGAATGCATCGTAGTATTGGTTACAAGCTTCTCTGTGTTGGAAGAAGATGTCACCGTTTTCAGCAGAACCACGAAGAACTGGGTGCTCTGGGTTGATTGAACGAGCACGGAATGCATTGATAGCATCTTTGTCAACCATTTCTTCAAGATCCTTGTAGTCCCAAACCTCGATCTTTTGAATTTCGTGTGATGTACGGAATCCATCGAAGAAGTTAAGAACAGGAACTCTACCCTTGATTGTGGACAAGTGTGCAACTGCACCAAGGTCCATAACCTCTTGTGGGTTTGTGCAAGCCATCATAGCATAACCTGTTTGACGGCAAGCATATACGTCGGAGTGGTCTCCGAAAATGTTAAGTGCATGGGAAGCTACGCAACGAGCTGAAACGTGAATTACGTTTGGAAGAAGCTCACCAGCGATCTTATACATGTTAGGAATCATAAGGAGCAAGCCTTGTGATGCTGTGTAAGTAGTTGTAAGGGCACCAGCAGCGAGTGAGCCGTGTACTGTACCAGCAGCACCAGCCTCAGATTGCATTTCTGTAACCTTTACTTGTTCACCAAAAATGTTCTTTAAGCCTGTAGCACTCCATGAGTCGGTGAGCTCAGCCATAACACTTGATGGTGTGATTGGGTAAATCGCAGCAACCTCTGTAAACGCATAGCTGACAGTAGCGGCAGCGGTATTACCGTCCATTGACTGTTTCTTTCTTGTTATCATAAAAAACCCTCCAGTTTTATTTTTTTGCAAGATTTTAGGGCGCATTTTTTAAAAAACTGCGCAAAAAAGCCACGTGCGCGTGCACGTTCATAGTAATAATAGCACTTTTTAAAAAAAATTTCAATAGTTATGACTTATTTTTTAAAATTTTGTAATAATTATATAGATTTGTGAATATTTTTTCACTCTTTGTGTTGAAAACATAAAAAAGCCCAAGTCATGCTTGGGCTTTTTATCATTCCTCGTCTGAATATTCGCTCATATTGGCAGAGTCGAGGGCTTCTCTTTTGATATTGCCCTTTACTCTTTCGTAGTATGAGATTTTTTGGCGAATCATAGACATAATTTCGTTTTGTAGTGTCATTTTTTCATTTTCAGCAACGATGGCGAATTTCTTTGCCACATCCTCGCTTAATTTGATTTTTAAAATCTTGTTCTTTTTCATAACACCTCATCCACCGCAAAGCGTCCTCTTAGCGAGGCGCAACCCTTTTGTCGCATAGCGACATTTCCCCTCGCAGGGGAATCACCCCCTTCCCCTCAAGGGGAATGCTAAAATTAGTTAAAATATTTTTTGTCAAGTGAGCGAAGTCCTATTGCCTCTGCTATATGATTTGGCTTTATTTCCTCGCTTCCGTCAAGGTCGGCAATTGTTCTTGCCAGGCGCAAAATTCTATCATGGCCTCTGGCTGAAAGACCAAGCGCCTTGAATGCTCTTTCCATCAAAGCCAAGCAATCTTGACTCAGCGCACAATATTTGCGTAGATGCTTTGATTCCATTTGCGCGTTTCTTGTTATTTTCACGCCATTTTCTGTTTCATCATTTTGGAAGCGCACTTGCATAATTTGTCTTGCTTTATTTACGCGTTTTCTAATTTCGCTTGATGGCTCAGCCGTTTTGCGTTCTGCAATTTCAGAATAATCAAGCGACGGCACCTCAATTTGAATATCTACTCTATCAAGAAGCGGCCCGCTGATTTTTGAAATATATTTTTTAATTTCTTCCTTTTTACAGGTGCACGCATGTGTTGGGTGTCCGTAGTAACCACATTTACAAGGGTTCATAGCGGCGACGAGCATAAATGAGCAAGGGTAAGTTATTCTGCCTGCTGTTCTTGTTATTGTAATTTTTCCATCCTCAAGCGGTTGACGGAGTGACTCAGTAACCGTGCGATTAAACTCGGGCAATTCGTCAAGGAACAAAACGCCGTTGTTGGCAAGAGACACCTCACCGGGCTGTGGAATTTTGCCTCCACCGACCAAGGATGGTGCCGACATTGTATGATGTGGGGAACGGAACGGTCTTTCCTTAATTAAAGAAACATCGTCAGGCAAAATACCGGAAACTGAATGTATTTTTGTTGTTTCAATCGACTCATCAAATGTCATTTCGGGCAAAATTGATGGTATTCTCTTCGCTATCATCGATTTACCAGTGCCTGGAGGTCCTATTAGCAAAATATTGTGTCCGCCGGCTGCGGCAATTTCAACTGCGCGCTTTACTGCAAATTGTCCCATTACATCTGCAAAATCCGGATAATTTAAATTATCCTCTCGTTTAAAAGGCTCAGCAATTTGCGGTACAATTTCCTTAACACCGTTAAAGTGATTAACTATATCATTTACGTTTCTAACGCCATAAACGGTAAGCCCCTCAACAACGCTTGCTTCCTTTGCATTTTCATATGGTACAAATAGCTTAGTTTTACCTGCGTTTTTGGCAGCAACAGCCATACAGAGCGCACCATTTACACGGCGCACCTCTCCCGAGAGAGATAACTCACCAACAAAGCAAGCATCCGCCAAAAGCTCGGGCTTATTAAACACCTCTCCGCTTTGCAAAATGCTAACTAAAATAGCAAGGTCGAAGGACGAGCCCTCCTTCCTTTTGTCAGCAGGGGCAAGGTTAACTATTATTTCGTTTTGTGGGAAAGGAAGCCCAGAGTTAACGGCAGCTGCCCTAACCCTTTCCTTAGCCTCTTTAATTGCATTGTCGGGAAGCCCAACTATCTCAAAGCAAGAAAGACGCCTTGCTGAGTGACACTCAACAGTAACTAAATACCCGTCAATCCCAAAAAGCCCCGCGCTGTATGCTATACTTACCATAAATCACACCTCATCCACCACAAGTGGTCCCCCTTCTCCCACTGGAGAAGGCAAAATCAATACCAAAAAGCCCCGCACTGTATGCTATACTTACCATAAATTACCTCGCAGAAATTTGATATTTTAATTTTAGCATATGTGATGGAAAATAGCAAGAATATGGCATCAAAATCTTTACATTATAGTTTTTTTATGATATAATTAGTCTTGCCAAGCAAATTTCATAAAGTAAAGCAGGGATTTTTCTCTTTATAAGGGGAATAATGCCTTTTTTCCCTGTGCACAATAACCATATGAATTGGTAAAATCGCAAATTCCGACAGGTTATTGTGTAGGCTAATCCTTCCTTTACTTGAAATTTGTTTGGCGACAATCGGAGCTTGCGTTTTTCGTGCGCTAACTTCGGTTGGCGCATTTTTTATTGAAGGAGGGTAGAAAAAGACTTTAGAGATTATGGTGCTAAATCTCATCATGTTAAAATCTTATCGCACCAAAGAAAGGAAAGTAAAATGAAAAAATCAACTATAGCTATTATATCATCAATCATCGGCGTAATACTTGCCATCTCAATCATCGGTGGTGTGGTAGTATACTTAAATACTAGACCGAGAATAGAAACCTTCACACAAGAAGCACAAGAAGCCCTACATCAAGGACCTCATAAAATCACATATATCAACCCATATACAGGCGCTGTCGCTACATATGCTGTTGATGAAACCGGAAATAAGTTCTATGAGTCTATTGATCCGGTAAAAAAATCTCATGTTAAAGAAGTAGATTTAGCAACTAAAGACAACACCTATTTTTATTACCACGACGATCTTGAAACCCTCGAGCTCGGAAGCTGGGAAGAAAATTTAGGCAGTCTTGATTACAACGTTTTTGACACTTATACAGATAAATTACTTTGGTTTGACATATCTGTACGTGGAGAGAAAAAAATCAAGAAGATTAAATCTCTATCCTTAGATGAGGCGACAAG
This sequence comes from Clostridia bacterium, assembly GCA_017420755.1. Taxonomy (GTDB): domain Bacteria; phylum Bacillota; class Clostridia; order Oscillospirales; family CAG-272; genus RGIG2000. Next base: position 117,659 of record JAFQOG010000050.1, read on the forward strand.
CGAAATAGTAATGGACACAATTTCCGATTATGATTATGTTCTTTACAGTGTTACATGTGAAAGCGAGGGTGCACAATACACCGTAGAATGTGCAATAGAAAAAGAAACCAATATGACACTATTCTTTAAATCAACTTGCGTTTATTCAGACGGAACAGAAAAGGTTGACTGCACATTGCTAAAAAGCATTGAAAGAGAAAATCACGAAAACTACTCATACCAAGTAAATCATTTGGTCAAAGACTAACAAATAAAACCACTCGGCGCCATATGACGCCGAGTGGTTTTTCGTTTTGGGGCAAATTGCCTCCAATATAAAAGTATTTTAATCCCTCCGTCGTTTCCATTCGGCAAACGACACCTCCCTTTACAAAGGAGGCTTATTTGGACGAAGAGACAGGGAGAAAAAATCAGTGAATTTTCCCCGAAGGTCTCTTCTCAATGGCGAAGAGGTGGCGAGCAGAAATGGGCGAATGCGTAGTCGTCGCTGTACTTCGCATCGGACTTCAAAAGGACAAAGAGATAGGGAGAAAAAATCAGTGAATTTTCCCCGAAGGCGTACTTGGTACTCCGAGAGGGGAAAGTCGCTGATAAAAATCACACTAAGAAAAGCACACCAATCGGTGTGCTTTTCGACCTTAACTCTTCCTTAATGATAGCACGGACAGTCGGGGACGCCTGTCCCTACATTGAATGTGTGAGTCGGTGCATTTTTTGTGATTTTGGTTTTACCCCTATGTCAACGTCCTTATTACGCTTCGATTGCTTTTAATATCTTACGCGCAATCATCATTCCGCCAACCCAGTTTGGATGTACTCTATCCCAAGAGATATATGATGGATAGCGATATTTTAGGTGGTTATCAAAGTCCTCTTGTACATCTATGTATTTAATGTTGTATTTCTCTGCGTACTTCTCCACTACTTCTTTGCAGATGCCTGCGTACTCTACCATACGCTTTTTCATTGGGTCGTTATCATTTGCTTCCATATAGAATGGGCTGATAATGAACATACCCTTTACCTTTGGCAAGGTTCTTTCGCAAGCAGCCTCCAAGTTTGCGCGATAGCAGTCTGGCATTAATAGGCTATTATCAAGATTTGGCTCGTCAAATTGGCGCCAAACGTCGTTTGCACCTATCATAACAAATACCCAGTCGGGGTTGCATGCCTCAACATTTTTCTCCCAGTTTGCAAGCATATCCTTACTAGCTGCACCGCTCTCGCCTACGTTTATAATGCGAAGCATTCTTTCAGGGTAGTCAATTGCAAGGCTTGTATCAACCATACGAACGTAACCATTGCCAAGTCCCTCCCAAAGTCCCATACCATATGGGCGCTTTCTGCCACAGTCAGTAACTGAATCTCCTGCAAATACTATTGTTTCTCCGTTTTGAAAAATCATTTTTCTTTACCTCATATTGTTTTATTTATTTTATCTAACGGACAACCAATGGTCGTCCCTACAAGCAAAATTTTATTTTTTCCTTTGTTGTATCTTTTTCTTCTTTACCGAAAAGCCAAATTTTCCGATTCTTTCGCCTAATTTATAATACTCTCCGTGAGCAAAGGCGCAAAGGTGTGCACGGTTTATGCAGAGCTTGTCGCCCTCTAAAAGCGCTTTTTCAACATTGACTGCCAAGATATCGGCAAGGAACATATCGTGCGAGCCGAGGGGAATTATATCAGTTACCCTACATTCTATTGAAATTGGGCACTCCCCTATCATTGGTGCATCTATTTTTGTTGCCTTTTCCTTGGTAAATGAGCATTCCTTGAATTTGTCAACCTTTCTTCCTGTGTACATACCACAAAAGTCTGCTTTTTTGGCAAGAGCGGCAGGGGTTAAATTGATAACAAATTCTCTTTTTTCCTTTAATATTTCATATGAGTGTCTTTCGGGTCGAACGGATATGTATGTTTTTGGTGGAACAGTATTTGTTATACCACACCAAGCAACGGTAATTATGTTCGATTTTTCCATATCACCAAGCGACACCATAACGGCAGGAACAGGCGCAACTAAAGCACCACCACGCCAACTAACCTTTTCCATATTTATTCCTTATATAAATTTATTATTTCAAGACCGCACCTTTGTGCATAGCGCACGGTTTGACCTGTACCTGATTTAAATTCACCCGAATAATAGGCAATAACACAGCTTGAGGCATCAACCATTTTGTAGTTTCTTATCTTCATGCATCCGTCAAAATACTCACTATCCGGCATGTCTACATAGTCTGCGTGCTTTAAAATTTTTTTGTAAAGTGCTTTTTCTCTGAACGGATATCGCTTTGATTGTCCTTGGCACGGCGCATATACGTGAAGCTCTATATCTTCTCCGCCCGCTTTTTGCCTTAAAACCTCAATTGCCGCCTCAGTGTCAAAGCCAAGTGCGCCTCCGACAATAAAGGTCTTAACGCCCCTATCTATTAGCGATTTTATTGCATTTTTTAAATCATTTTTATTGTAATTATATTCCAGTTCTCTATGACCGGTAAAGCAACAAGTAGTTTCCCTTGACATCGATTTCTCCTTGCCTATAAAAATCAATCCGATTTGATATAAAACGGCAAATATGTATCAATTTGATTATATCACCTTCTCAAACCAAATACAACAAAAATCTTCAATAAATATATTAGTTTTTTCTTCAAAATATGTATATTTTCATCGACTGTTTTTTCGCTTTTTCGACACACCTTGTCTAAATCTTTTCTTTTTCTGCATTTCTTTTTATAAGCATCTCTTTTTCGACAAGCCTCTTGCGACAAAAAAATCAAATATCGAGCGATATAATAAAAGAAAAAACTTGGAGGTTTTATGGAAAAAACGAATTTTATTGAAAAGATTAAGCGCTCAAGCGAGGTTAAGATGATTCTTTTAGAATGTCTTACATTTCTTCTCGGCTTTCTTTTGACCCCCTTGCGCTTTGCAATGGGTGTTTATCCCTTTGGTATTGCTTTAATCTCGGCAACCACAAGCTATACTCTTTTTGCCTATGCAGGCGCTATTTTGTCGGTTTTCTTTTTTATGGATGGAAGCCTTGTTTATATCGTAGGTCTTTCAGCTGTTCTTATTCTAAGGCTAATCGCTTCCTTTATTTCTAAGCAAGAAAAGGCACATGCGCCTTTACTTGGAGAGAAGCGTCAGGGCTCTTTTTTCAGTGATCTTTTTCTTGAGAATTTAAGCGCAAGAATCTTTATTTGCTTTGCTGTTTCCTTCGGTATTGGCATTTATTCCGTTTTTACAAATGGCTATACCTTTTACGATATTTTTGGGCTGGTGTTTTTCTCGACCATTTCTCCGATTTTAGCCTACTCTCTTTCCGGAGCATTTGATAAAACACGCACAAAAGGAAGGCTGATTTCAGCTTGCGCCATTGCCTTTTCTCTCATATATTTTTTAAAGGGCAAGGATGTTTTAGGGGTTGATCTTTCCATCGTTCTTTCATATGCGCTTGTTTTATATTCTGCAAAAAACATTTCTGTTGGTGCTTCGGCAACCCTTGGTGCACTTTTTGGACTTTCGATTGGCACATTGTTTGCGCCCGCCTTTGCCCTTGTCGGAATTATTGCAGGAATTGTCTTTAAATTTTCTTCCTACCTTGCGATAATGTCAGCCTTTATTTTGGCTATGGGCTACGGAATTTACACAAGTGGATACGAGGCAATTGCTTATTTTGCACCAGAGGCTCTTGGGGCATCGCTAATTATGTACCCTATTTTAAAATTTGATATTTTACCACGTCCTGCGTTTTTGCGCGAGAGTGACAAATCAAAAAGTGTTGGTGAAATTGTCCTTCAAAGGCAGGACGAAAGAACACGCAAGGATATTGCCGATATGTCTACGTCCTTTGAAGAAATAGCCGATATGCTTTATGAAACGGCAAGGCAGGTGAAAAGCCCAACAAGACAAGATTTTGAAAAAATGTGCTTTGAAACTGCTGAGGGCTACTGCTTTTCTTGCCCAAAAAAGGAAATTTGCTGGAAGCGTGACCCAGAAACAACAAAGCTTAATGTTTTAAAAATGAGCGACGAGGCATTTTTAAAGAATGAGGTTGATTTTAGAGCTCTTGATGAGAGATTTATTCATCGTTGCCCAAATGTTGAAAAGATTTCTTACGACATTTCCAAAAAATCAAAGGATGTTATAAGGGATAATATCAAAAACGACCGTCTTTCCATCAGCGCAAACAATTTTGAATTAACCTCTAAAATGCTAAGTGCCGTTTCCACTCAGCCCGACGAAAACGACGAGGAAAATTTAAGATATAGTAGCACTGTTTTACGCGTTGCTAATTCACTCGGTCTTGATTTTGAAAAAATCGAGGTTAAGGGTGGGGCAAAAAAGCATATAATTGCGACAGGCATTGACCCCAAGCGTTCTCTTTGCACGGGAGAGGAATTAAGACGCGAGCTTGAAAGTGAGCTTTCTATTCCACTTGAAAGCCCTATTTTAACCGAGGAAAACGGCACCTATTCACTTGAAATAAATGGTCTTGCAACATATAAAACAAGCTGTGCTATCATCTCCAAGCCAAAGGGCAAGGAGGCAAACGGCGACTGTGCAATTTCATTTCAGGGCAAGGGTGACAAGGAGTATTATTTAATTGCAGACGGTATGGGCACAGGTGACGAGGCACATCTAACATCAACAATGTGTACAAAATTTCTTGAAAAAATTTTAAAGGTTTCAAGCGAAAAGGAAATTGCCCTATCTATTCTAAACAACTTTGTACGTGCAAAAAATGTTGAGTGCTCCTCAAGCGTTGACCTTTTGGAAATCGATTTGGTTAGCAAGAGAGCAAGCTTTTTAAAAAGTGGTGCATCTCCGTCATTTATCAAGCGTGGGCCAAATGTTTTCAGGCTTCTTTCAAAGACGGCTCCTATCGGAATTATGCGAAAGCTTGATGCGGAAAAGCTCGATTTCAACTTTGAGGAGGGCGATATTTGTGTTATGCTAAGCGATGGCGTTGTTTCCGGAAAGGACGACACCAGCTGGCTGTCAAGCTATTTAAAGGAAACAGAGCTTGATTCCCCCGAGGAAATTGCAAACGAGATTTTATCTCTTGCCAAGGTCCACACAAAGGCTAAGGATGATATGAGCGTTATAGTTATTCTTTTTGAATAAAAAGCATTGTCGCCTCATATAGTTTTTATGAGGTGAATTTATGAAAAGGCTTTATCTATGCTTGCTTCTTCTCTGCCTTTTGCCACTCTCTTCATGTCACGGGCAAAGGTACGGGATTTTATCATATCAGGAAAATGAAATTTACGCTGAATGCATTTTAAACGGCGAATATAAAATAGCTATAACCAAAAAGGAAAATGAAAAAGCTGTTTCATTTTTAGAGCCACCCTCTCTTTCTACAGTTTCCTTTACTGAGTCAAATGGCGAGGTTGTGGGGCGCGCCGGTGAAATCGAAATTCCCTTTGCCGAGGGCGACATTGATGGTGTTTTGGCGATTTTATCTATGTTTTCTCTTGACGAAGAAACGCTTGTCTTAGCAACAAGCGTAAATGAGGAGGCTTGTATGGAATTTTTAAACACCTTTGGCAGATATAAAGTAACTCTTGGCAAAAACGATTTACCAAGGCATATAGAAATAAGCTCCGCTTCTTATGCTTTTGACATAGCTATTGAGGCGATAAGAATAAATTAAAAAGCCACGGAAAAACCGTGGCTTTTGTTTATTTTTTCAAGCTTAATGCTACTTTAACCTTTTCAACAATACCCTTTGCGTTTAATTCATAGTATTCGATAAGCTCTTTAGCCGGGCCACTCTTGCCGAACACGTCATTTACACCGTGGCGAACAACGGGAACCGGATAATTTTCAGCTATCGCCTCAGCAACTGCGCTACCTAATGCGCCAATTACGTTATGCTCCTCACTGACAACAACAGCACCGGTAATTTTTGCATCGCTTACTATTGTCTGTACGTCAAGTGGCTTAACTGTATGCACGTTAATAACAGATGCTGAAATGCCCTCCTCTGCGAGGATTTTTCTTGCTTCGAGCGCCTCTGCCACCATCATGCCATTAGCAACGATTGTAACATCGGTGCCCTCTGCCATTTTGATAGCCTTGCCGATTTCAAATTTGTAGCCCTCATTATCGTTAATGATAGGGAGAGCAAGTCTGCCAAAGCGAATATATACAGGACCGTTATATTTAACTGCCGCCATTACTGCCTCACGCGCCTCAACTCCATCACTTGGGTTGATAACAACCATACCAGGGATTGTACGCATAAGTGCAATATCCTCATTACATTGGTGGGTTGCGCCATCCTCGCCAACAGAAATTCCTGCGTGGGTTGCACAAATTTTAACATTTAGATGTGGGTAGCCGATTGAGTTTCTGATTTGCTCAAAGCTTCTGCCCGCTGCAAACATAGCAAATGTGCTGACAAAAGGAATCTTGCCACAGGTGGAAAGACCAGCTGCCACTGAAACCATATTGTTCTCCGCAATACCGCAGTCAAAAAATCTTTCAGGGAATTTCTTCTTAAAAATGCAGGTTTTGGTAGCTTCAGCTAAGTCAGCATCCAAAACAACAACGTCTTGGTTTATTTCGCCGAGCTCGGCAAGCGCGTTGCCGTAGGCTTCTCTTGTTGCAATCTTATCTGCCATTAGTTGTTACCCCCTAAAGAATTTTTAAACGCAGTCAACTCTGCCATTGCTTGGTTATATTGCTCCTCGTTTGGCGCCTTGCCGTGCCATGAGGCTTGGTCCTCCATAAAGGAAACGCCCTTGCCCTTTATTGTCTTTGCAATAATTGCAGTTGGCTTGCCCTTTACTGTCTTTGCCTTATCAAAGGCAGAAAGAATTTCATCATAATTATGTCCGTCAATTGTAATCACGTTCCAACCAAACGCCTCAAGCTTGCTTTCATATGGCATAACATTCATAACGTCAGAAACACGACCATCAATTTGGAGTCCGTTATTATCAATAATTAAGCAAAGATTGTCAAGCTTGTAGTGGGCAGCAAACATAATAGCCTCCCAAACCTGACCCTCCTGGCTTTCACCATCACCAACGAGTGCGTATGTGCGATAGTCCTTGTTGTTTAATTTACCTGCAAGCGCCATACCACAAGCACAAGAAAAGCCTTGTCCGAGTGAGCCTGCTGACATATCAACACCATTAATCGCCTTCATATCAGGGTGTCCCTGCAAAAGCGCGCCTGTGTGTCTGAATGACTTTAACTCCTCATATGGGAAAAATCCCTTTAGTGCAAGGACTGAATAAAGTCCTGGGCAAGAATGTCCCTTTGACAAAACAAAGCGGTCGCGGTTTTCATCCTTTGCGTTATTTGGGTCAACATTTAATTCTGAAAAATATAGACAAGCAAGTATATCTGCACTTGATAGTGCCCCACCCGGATGTCCTGATTTTGCATTATATACCGCTTCAATTATGCCAAGACGAATGTCGGTTGCCGCCTTTTGAAGCAATAGGCTTTTTTCACTCATTGTTTTTTCCTCCAAGAGAATATTTCTATATGAAATATTTTATCACTCGCAATGACAAAAGTCAATATTCTTTATATACAAAGTAACTGTTATTTATTGGTTTATCCTTATATCAAATGCTTTTTTCTGCATAGAGCTTAAATTTCTGCAAGCAATCAATCTTTTTAATAACACCTACTCTATGGTCATTTACTATCCATGTGTATGTTGAATACATTTGTACAACACCAGAGGCAATATACATTGCAATTTGCATCGTGTTCCAAACAAGGAGCGCGACATTGATTTCACTTGCCAAGGAAACGCCGAAATATCCGAAAATAATCGCCATTATAATTCGAGAAATTACGTCTGCCGCGCTTTGCTGGGAGCTATACTCCTTTTTGCTTTTACCAAAGTCAAATGGGTCGTTTTCCTTTGCATCATCAGATGTCAAAACAGCTGGCGACAAAAGCTTAATTTTCACATTTACGGCTTTATCGTAGGCGCGCTTCCTTATACGATTTATTTTCAAATATTTGCGCCTTTTCCTTCTGCTTGCCATCTCTATTTCCGTGTCGGAATACATTTCATAATCAAATGATTTTACAATCCCATTTTCATCAAAGCATTCGCTATATTTCATGCCTGCTCGCGCAAGTATTTTCTTTCTTATAGTGGATAAAGCCCGCACATTTTCCATATCGCAAAAATCCTGTAATTTATCAATATGGCAAACTATTGAATCTATTGTTTTTTCGTATAGATTAGAGGTTGATATTGTTCTTTCGTCCTCCTCCCCTCGACGCAAGCCGAGGGAACGGAAAACACCGTTTATTAAAATGCCGACAATCATACTGATTATTCCACCGGCAAGAATTTCGTAAACGGTTTTGCCCGTTGCGGAGATTAAAAGGAAGCTCCCCGCAATATAGGCAAGTGAGACCAAAACAACCGCTAAATACCCTGCGTTTTTGTAAAAAATCTCAGCAAAAGTGTTCTTTTTCATTTTATACCCTTCCGTTTGTCTTTAAAATCGCCTTTTCAATAGCGTCCTCGCACTTTTTGTGTGCTCTGTTTTTCTTTTCCTTATTTATAAAAATCCTCACAATAAGCGAGCCGATCTCACCGACAAGGGCAAGAAATGAAAAGATTAAAATATCAGAAATTATACTCTCAAATAGGTACGCAAAAATAAATGCAAAAAGAAAAATCATAACACTTGATTTCACCTTTAAAAATCCGAGGGTTTTTATGATTAGAATAACAAGCGCAAGTGTGCCACCGAAAAGAAGCCTTACCCCTTGACCTTTCGTTGTCACATAGCCATCATAATTTATGATAAAGTAAATTAAAACGGGCAAAATGCTTGACAAAAGCGCCATTAAATATAGAATTGGGAGCTTAAATTTTTTCATATCCTGCCTCCGTTTTCTTTGTCAATTCAAGCTCGGTCAAAAGTCTTTCAATTTTTTGTCCATTCCCACTTGAAATCACCCTTTCGTCTTGGCTAAAGCCAAGGGAAATCATTTTGCCAAGGTCACGGCATTCACTCATAAGCTTGCTTGTATTGACTTCAAGCACCGCGACCTCTTTTTCAAGGCGTGGAATTAAGGCAAGGGCGGACTCAATTTCCTCTGCTTTTTTGGTTAGATACTCACTTTCCTTTTGAAATTTTTCGTCTCTGTTTTTCGCTTCCTTTTTGAAAAGTTCCTTTGTATCACCAATTGAATTAAGCGCTCTTTTAATTGCTCCAAGAGTCGCTAAAATCGCCGAAACTGATGTCAAAACACCGATAACCACAGGAATTATTTTTTCCTTTATGTACTCTTTTGCTTCTTCTCTTTTTAATTCCTTTTCACTTTTTGGTGCTTCACTATTTTCTTCGCTTTTCTCTTGTATCTCTTGAGTGCTTTCCGCTCCAAGAGCTGTAGCGTTACTCGTGTAGCGAAAAACAAGCACGAAAAAGATTGTAAAAAATAGCACAATGCCAACTGTTAAAACTGTTTTTTTCATTCATTTTCCTCCTTGTAGATTGGAACAATATAGTCGTTTTCTATTTTATAGCCGACAACTTCGCCCTCACCCTCGTTTTTTAAAGGGTACTTCCCTGCCGTCTTAAAATCCTTATACGAGGGATTTGTTTTTACCCTCTTTTTGCCGTTTTGGTCTATATATTCAATTTTGTTTTCAGTGTTTTTCACCAAAGCCCCATTTTCAAGGCTATATACATTTTCATACGGTAGCATTTTTATCTCCTATATTCTAAAATTATTTCCGTGTCCGAGTCGGCAACACCATAAGTCTCACTTGACACCCTTGTATATCCGTCAATATGGGGCGCCACAATTAGATATTTCGAGCCCTTGCGTGTTTTGTTCACCCTTGGCTCACCAATCTCGTTCCCATTTTCGTCTAAATAACGAATTGTTATATTTACCACATCTGCCTCCTTACAAGAATAATAAGCAAGACTTAAAGGCACCTCGTCAAGCCCACCCTTTATTTCGAGCGTTGAGTCCGCTTCAGCCGGCACCCGCATTGAAAGCAACGCTTGTCCAAAATCGGTATTTGTTATGTCGTGTTGGATAGTATTTGCAGTAGTTCTTTTAACAAGCAATACCACAGGATTTCCCTCGGCATATTTTTGTTGCAACCAAGCCTTAAAATCGTCAAGTGTTGTAATATCGTCTTTGCGAAAAAATACAACAATATCATTGCTGCTCGGAATAAACGAGCAGTTAGAGGAGCTGTCAACAAAAGTGCCTCTCTTAAAATGGCTGCAATACCCATAACCAGTAGCAGGTATAGCATTATCATAGATTTGTGTTCCAAAATGATACCAATTACCGTATTCTGGTTTAGTGTTTGTTTTGAGTAGAAGCCTCTCTGTTCCTGTCATTTCCCTTTGCCAGCTTCCCTCGGTGTAAATTACTCTTTTGTTTTTACCGTCAACGGTCAATTTGTCCCATTCGGTGAACAAAAGTGGCACGGTTTGCCCACTTACTGTCACGCTTTTTGGCGCTACTATTGAATGCTCTCCCAGCTTTATTTCAACATTAGAAGACCCCAGTGTCTTAATCGACCACGGATCGCTTGGGTTAGGGCTCGTGGCTTTGGAAATGGATAAAACCGACACACTATAATTCTGCCAAAACTCACTAATTTTAGAAAGCTCTAAGATTCCTGTGAATCTGAAATACGAGTAATTTGCTGTGGTTTTTTCGCTTACTTCTCCGTTATAGTCAAGAAGCCTTTCGCTGTTTACAAAAAGCCCTATTCCATCGCAAAGCTCAAAGGAAATATCCTGCATTTTTGTTTTTTCTTTTAAGGAAAACGTCAGCTCCTTCCCTATCCATTCTTCGGGGAAAGGAATAACGTAAACAGAGGTAATTCCTCCATCTATGTAATTGTCTAAATTTTTAAAATAGTCTAAATGTGAGAGCAAAAGGTCTATTTCGGGAAACACCCCACTTAGCCCTTTTATTTCAAGTGATTTTGGAGGCACACCTGCGCTTGCCTTTATTTCTAAGGAATCAACTCCTGAAATGCTTTTTTCCATACCGTTTATATGATGATTTTTGAAAAGATTTCTTCTGTTTCTTTCAAAATAATTCATAAAGCACCTCTTTTATCACTCGATTACTTCAAAGTCGGTTGCGCCAACGCGAGCAGAAAGAATACCCATAACCTCTTTTATGTTGATTTCATAAATTCGGTGCGTGATGGGATAAAACCTTCCACCTGATGTATCATCCCCGGAGAAAACAAGCTCGCTCGGTGCATCAAACGATGGTGCTGTCGCGCCTGCTCTGAAATTTATAATAGAGTCAAGCTCCTCGGTTTCTTCTGGCAAGGCGATTGAAAGCTCTGTTATAAGCCCGAGGCTATATTCAGTATGATTTTCAAGGGTAATTTCTGACTGAGTATTTTCTTTTTTCTCAAAACTATTCTCCTTGAAATCAAGCACATCATTTACCTCTGTTACCCTTTCGCCAAGCGCAATAATAAGCTCGGTTAATTCCTCGTTTAAGGCGGATAATTCCTCGTCTGTTGCGAGCTTTGAAATATCATATCCACTTTCTTGAATTACAAAGCGCATTCCGTTTATAACAACCCTGCTTCCGGGAGTAAACTCAAAATCGTTTGGTAAATATTCGCCGCTTATCTCAACGTCATCTTCGCCCGAAACAAACTGAATATTCTTTTCGAAGAGCATAAAATCCGGCGCGTTTTTATTGTCGAATATGAACATATCTCCAACATTATATTCTTCAGGCTTTGTTTTAACGTAATATATAAATTCGCCATAATCGTGCATAGGGTGAATTTTGCTTTTTCCTCTTGCCAAATTATAAGCATTCTCTGCGCTTTCTTTCGCACTTTTTATGAGCTCTCTGATATCCGAATGAGCACCACCCGAGGTATTGTGTGTACCTATATCGGTGCTTATTTTTTCTCTTATATCATTATGCGCCACACCCGAGTTGTTGTGCGCTCCTATTAAATTGGGTATAGCCTTGCCTAATTCTATATCCTTTTCTTGCAAATCCGGTATTAAATCAACTGCACAGGACAATTCGTCATAATTTTCAAGTGTTTTTCCAAGCTCCTCTAAATGAACGTTAATTTTGTTTGCAAGGAAGCGAATAAATTCATAGAAATACTTCTTGATTTGCTTTGCCTTGATCCCCACACTGGCTGGCGAATCTGCAAGTGAATAGGGTGAATGAAGTATCGCTTGATTTATTTCTTCTTCAGTAATTTTATATTTATCCTTCATTTTTTCTCCTTTACTGAATTCTTTTTGGTTTTTGGCTTTTTAAATAAAGAAGGCTGATGCCCTCAAGCCCAAAGCTTTGCGTGCCCTTTGACCTAATTTCAATCGTTAAATTTTCAAAATTTCTCAAAAACGACCCCACAAGCTGTGTGCTTTTAAACGGAGCCTTAAATGAGGAATCGTAAAAATCAAAGCCGTCAAATGAAAACGGCTTGCCGATAAAAATCGTCTTTTTTAGTGTTTGCTTTTCCGTTTCTAAGGCTATTTCAACCTCGCCTCTTGTGTTGTCTGTCAGCTTTAAAAACAGGTTATATAGAGTTTTTAAATTGACTGTATCAAAGCTGTTTGGTACCGTTTTGTAAACGCACTCAATCGGTGATTTTTCGTAAATATCAAGACTTACTGGCTCACTTGCTATTTTTATTTTTTCTTTATTCCAAAGCAAAATAGCACCGGCTTCCCCCCTGATAATTTCATAATCGCACCCGTCCTCTATGCTTTGGTAAATATCGTAGGTATCGCCATCAGCTAAGCCGTTGGTGCTTGATGGCAAAATGCTTTTAAGAACCAAATCGATTTCGTCAGCCGTTGTTTCCAAAGCCAAATTTCCGCCCTTGTCGTACATTGCCAAGGAATCACCCTCATAAAGCCTTATACTGCCGTCAGAAAAAAGCATTTCGCTTGGCGTTATGTAAAGCAAGCCGTTTTCAAATATTGCCCCCTTTGAAACAAGTCTTTTGTGCTTTTTCAGATGCGCCGCTGATATATCGAAATTTATTTCTTCAATTTTAGGAATGATAAATTCGGTGTATGGCTTTTCATTATTTAAAAGAAGCGAGCTTGCTTCGTTTGAAAGCTCTCTTTTTTCAATATCGCAAAAGCCTTCTGTAAACTTGCGAATTTGTCCATTTTCAGTTCCAAAATACAAGTCCTTACCATCGCTATGCAAGACCCTTGCCGTGCAGTTATCCCAAATCCACCACTCGTATTCATAAGCATCACTCTCTAAGCCGTCTTCCCTATACTTTCGACGTGTATCGGCAATATAGACATTATCACCAATAAAAAGATAATATCTTGATTTATAGGAAATTGCTTGTGCGTTTTCCTTCTCGCTTTGTGTGTACCCTTCTAACCACTTGTTTATTTTCGACGAGCGAAGCCTTAGGCAGTTAAAGATATTTGAGGTTGATTTGTCACTAACTCCAAAAACACCCTCTCTATTAAAAGCAAGACAGCTATAATCAACAAGCGCTGTTGAAAAGCCACTATATGCGCCAACGGAATCTGTAGATGAAATAATCTCATATCCGTCGGTATTTGAGGAAAGAAACCTGATTCTATAAAAGCTGTTTTTCTTAAAAACGCCCACCAAGTTGTCGGAAAGCTTGACAATAGCGGTGATTTTTTCACCCTCTGAGCCAAGAGATATTGCATTTTTTCTTGGAAGATAGAAAAACCCTCTTTTTTCATCCGTGAAATAAATTTTGTTATCACCAAAATTTAGTAGCATTATCTCCCTGCCCTTTTCACCATTTGCAAGAGCAGCAATTTGGGCGCTTTCTATTAGCTCTTTTTCGCCATTTGGCTCGGCAATATATTTAACCGTGATATTATCCTCACCCCTTATGGGTGCTGGCAAATCAAGCGCAAGACTAATCTCGCGTCCATTTTTCACCTTCATTCCAAATGCCATCTTATCAAAGGTTAGTATTTCGTCATTTTTCTTTATATTTATTACGTTTCCACCCTCGTCCCTTATCGGCTCAGCGAGGAAATAGTGAAGTCCCTCTGTTATTTTTTCTCTCTTAAAGCGCAGGGTCACAATTCGTCCGACCTCCTTGCCCAAGGAATCAACACCTATATACATTGAGGTTGTGGAATCCTCCGCCTCCTCACTTGTGCGTGTTCTTATTTTGATTTCTACAATAAACTCCTTTGTTGGGTCAATTTTTTCGTCGAGCAAAAACACATTGGTAGAGCCCGAATCTCTAAAATGAGTCGTGCCCAAAAAGGTGTTTATTCTTTTTCTTGTCAAAATATTATCGCTCTCTTGCCTTTTTCCCTCGTCGTCTATTATCTTGGTGTTTGGAATATAAACATTTTCGTGCTCATATACGCTTTTTATGGTACTTCCGTCGTAAATTAAAACACCATTTCCGCCAACAAGCCAAAGCGTATCCTTTACTGAAAGCGCTTGTGTGCGCTCGTCCTTTAGACTTATTTCACTCGGCAGGGTGATTTCCACCAAATTTTTAAAGTCAGTGTCCGCCTTGAAAAGCTTTCTGCCTGCGTGGATTATTTTTTTCGATACAGGCGTTTTGTTTTCGGTATAAGAAAAATCAAAAATCCCGTTTATTCTTAATCCGTTTAGGTCCTTGTCGGTAACATAACAAACATTTTGGTGGCCGTTTCGTTTTACACTTGCGCCATCCTTGTTTATCATATTTTTAATTAGCGCAACGCCATTTTCGTTTTGTGTGCCAATGCCCCTTGTGGTTAAAATATTATGTATTTTTTTGTCCCTTGCCATTTCACCACATCCTATATACCGAATCAACAACCATCTCGTTGTGCACAAGCTTTGGTGATGACATCATTTTTAGAAGCTCAAAAAAGTGGTTTTTGGACACCTCCGCCTCGTCCGGGTCATCGCTTAGAATAAGCTCGCTCTTTACAAAATAAGGAATAATTTCAGCTATTGCGAAGTCAATTTCAAGCTCGTAAAGGTCACTTGTCGCTTCGTTTATTCTTTTTAGCCTCTCAGTGTAAACAATTTCGATTGGCTCGTTTTTGACGCTTTTCAAAATTATTGTATTATCCCCATCAAATTCAAAGCGACAAGGCTCTTTTTGATAGATTTTTTTGATTTCTAAAATGTCCTTGCTGATTTTATCAAGGCTTAACCTATAGCCATACGAGGTCTTTTCAAGCTCATCCTTGTTTAGTGCTTTTCGCTTTTCCTTAACAAAGCCTTGCTTTTCAACAATTGAAAATGCTCTATTTATGGAATAAACAAGACCGTTTAAATAATCTAATACATTCGGATTTGCCTTTAATTCCATTATCTTTTCCTCTAAGCTCTTTTCGTCGCTACTGTCAAGATTAATTTCAAGTGATGGTGCAACGAGCATTAAGGATGCTATTTTTAATTCGCCTAATTTCATTTTTCTCCTTTCCCTTGAATCAAAAATCTTCAAATTTTTTCTTTTTTTCTTCTTTTTCTGAATCCTTTAGCTTGTTTCCAGAGGAATCTCGCACAAAAACCGCGGCTTGTGTGTCACCGTTATATGCCTTGATTATCTGTGCTAAAAGAATCGCCTCTCGGTAATTTATTACTTCACCGAGAGGCGTTTGCTTTAATGGCTCGGCAAGCGCCTCCTTGGGCGCCTCCAGAGCCAAAAGGTCTTTCAAGCTTTCCTTAAAGGATAAATCTTTTTTAAGCCTTCTTCTTTTTGTGGGCTTTTTTTCACCCGTCTTGTCTTCGCCCTCTTTTGCTAAAAGCGACATCGCCATACCAAGGTTATCCTGCTTTGATAGCCCGATATTTTTCTTTGCCATATTACCTCTCTTTCTCATCTCTTACATTCTCGCACCTTTATTATTGCATAAAAAAAGTGTTCCTGACCGGTACACTTTCGCTGTTTTAAAAATTTTTTGCAATACAAAAAAGCACCCGTTTTGGGTGCTTTTTCTTCATTATTATTTACTCTCCAAGAATTTCCTTCAAGTCGTTTATGCTTTGTCCGACCAAGCTCTTTGAGGCTTCATCTAAGACACTTAGGAGCAATTTATGAATCGTTTTTCGGTTAATCTACTGATTCCCCGTTTAGACTATACCACAATTTCACTTTTATGTCAATTTTTTTATATTATTTATTATATTGTCCCTTGTAAAGCCACAGAAATTATATAGGTCGTTTAATTCTCCGTGCTCAACAAAGCCGTCTATTGCGTGGATATATACCTTTTGGGCTTTGTTCAAGGCAGGCTGTAGCTTCTCGCCGACTCCACCTGTTTTTGTGCTTTCCTCTAAAACATAAGCAAGCTCCTTGCCGTTTAAAAGAGTGGCTATTTTTTCAATGTCGAGAGGGAAAATTTTAATTAGCTTTATAACGGCGCAATCGCCCAAGCCCTCTGCCACCTCGTTTGCAAGTGAGGTGATTCTACCATATGTGACAATAACCCTTGTCGCCTTTTCTATATTACTTGAATAAGCAAGGGTCTTTTTCTCATCATATATCATTTCAAGGGATGATTTATATTTGGTTTCCTTGCCCTTTGGGTATCTTATGATATCAAATTTTTCACTATTTACTGCTTTTTCGATACATTCTTCAAGCTCGCTATACGTTTGTGGCGAATAAATATTCACCCCAGGAATTGAAGAAAACATAGGATAATCAAAAATTCCCTGATGCGTTATTCCATCACCGCCAACGATTCCACTTCTGTCAAGCAAAAGAGTCATAGGCAATCCTTGAATAGCTATATCATGAAGCGCTTGGTCAAAGGTTCTTTGTGCGAAGGTTGAATAAAGTACAACAACAGGCTTCATTCCACTAACAGAAAGACCTGTCGCAAAGGTGATTGCATGCTCCTCGGCAATTCCAACATCATAAAGTCGATTCGGGAGCTTCTCAGCAAACGGGGTAAGACCTGTACCATCACACATAGCGGCAGTGATTGCACAAATCTTTTCGTCACTCTCTGCCATTTCAACAAGCTTTTTACCGGCAACATACGAAAAGCTTTCGCTTGGTTGCTCGTTTATACCATTTTCAATATCGAACCTGCCAACACCGTGGTATTTACCTGGTTCTTTTTCCGCAGGCTCGTAGCCATAGCCCTTCTTTGTCCTTATATGAACAACGGTTGGACAGCTTCTTGTTTTGGCTTCCTCTAAAACACCGACAACCTTTTTCAAGTTATTTCCATTGACAGGACCTAAATATTCAAGTCCTAAGTCCTCAAAAACATTATTCTTTACAAGCATACGGCCAAAGAAATTCTTTATCCCCGCCAAAAGCCTTGTAATAGGCTTTCCAAGAAGCGGAATCCATCTAAAGCCCTTTTTTAGACGGCGCTTAAAGATGAAATATCGCTTGCTGACCCTAACCTTTGAAAAATAGTTATGAAGTCCGCCAACGTTTTTTGAGATTGACATTTCATTGTCGTTAACTAAAATAATGAGCTTTAAGTCCTTGCCGGCACAGTTATTAAGAGCCTCATAAACCATACCGTTAGTAAGCGAGCCGTCACCTATAATTGCAATGGTATAATCATCCTTGCCTAACAGCTTGTTTGCCTCGGCGATTCCCAAAGCAGCTGAGATTGAGGTGCCACTGTGCCCCTCGTTTAAAACATCATGCTCACTTTCACTTCTGTTTGGAAAGCCCGAAACACCATCGAACTGACGTAGCAAAGAAAGGGCATCGCCTCTGCCTGTTATAATTTTATGAGCGTAGCATTGGTGACCAACATCAAAAACAAACTTATCATTTGGTGAATTGAAAACGCGGTGGAGCGCTATGGTCGGCTCGACCATACCGAGGTTGGAGGATAAATGTCCACCGTTTTTTGACACGGCTTCGATTATTTTCTGTCTTATTTCATCACAAACCGGGCCAAGCTCCTTGACCTTTTTCGATTTTATGACTTCAATCATATTCGTATCGGACATATTTACCTCCTATAATATTCAATAAAACAATTCTATCATAAATAATATATAAAGTCAAGTATGGCAAAATTAAAAAAGCCACACGGCTGTGTGGCTTTTTTATCATTCGTTGTTTTTTGTTTTTTTCTCTGTTTTTTCGGCTTTTTTGTTTGCCTTTTCTGCCCTTTTGGCATCTTTTTTTACTTTTTTTGCATCCTTTTTTGCTTTCTTTTTCGCAAGCTTTTTCTCTTTTTTGGTTGGTGGCACAACCTCAATTGGCTCTGGAATTTCCTTAGTGGAAATATCCTCGATTACAAAATCATCCTTACTCTTAAGAAAATAAATTATAAAGACAACGAGGGCGATTAAAAGAACAACACCGACAAAGCCAAGCACTGATAAAAGTCCACCAATTATAAGTCCTGGCAACGCATTACTGCTTCCGCTAAGCAACAATATGCTCATTTTTCTCCCCCTTTTCTAATCTATTAATTAAGCTTTCAAATTTTTATTTATTATACAATAATACTAAAGATTTGTCAATTATTTATTTAAAGACTTGGATTTACTCTGCCCTTTGGGATAAGTGCCTTGCCCGCAAAAATCGCTTCTGCGTTTTCCTTAACATCCTTGGCGGTCAAATTCTTGTCTCTTTCTATTGTTCCTGTTGAGCCAAGGTTTAATTCATAAAGCCAAGCACTGTCATATCCCTCATCCTTTAAAGCGGAATATATAGCGCCCCAATCTATTTTTCCCTCGCCCGGTAGCCAGTGCCTTTCATCCTTAAAATCATAGTCAGAAACGTGTGTTGTAATTA
This sequence comes from Clostridia bacterium, assembly GCA_017420755.1. Lineage (GTDB taxonomy): Bacteria > Bacillota > Clostridia > Oscillospirales > CAG-272 > RGIG2000. The sequence goes on from JAFQOG010000050.1 coordinate 136,383, forward strand.
TAGTCTTGCCTACTGCCTTTATGTATTTTAGTGCATCCTCGCTCAAAAGATGGTTTGTGTCAAAGCAGGATTTTAGTCTTTTATCGGCAGAAAGAAGCTCCAAAATATCGCTTGAATCTCTGCCAAGACAGGTGCGAGGTAGGTTTTCAACAGCGATAACCGCGCCATATTTATCAGCAAAATCGGCAAGCTCCTTTAGGCTCTTTTTTGCCGTTTGCATACGGATTTCTCTATCATTTTCAGCAATCGGCTCACCGCTTGCGTGAATAACGAATTTGTCAATACCGATTTTTGCACCATTTTCAATGAAATACTTTAAATATTCAACTGTTTTTTCGGCAATCTCAGGATTTGAAATATCTATCTCGGCAAACGGCATAAACGGCAAATGAAACGACCAAAGAACAATGCCATATTTTTCTGCCGTTTTCTTTAAATAATTAAAGTCAAGCTTCTCTACCTCTTCCTTATAAAGTGATACCTCGAAATATTTAACTTGGGCATCCTTTAATTCCTTAAAAATACTTTCGCTAACGCTTGCGCGTGACATTGCAACTTCCATTTTGCTTCTCCCCTTAGTTTTATATTACAATTATAGCATTTAATGAAATTATCGTCAATATTTTATTGAAATATCATTTTATAAATGATATACTTAAACTAACTACAATTAGAAGGAGTCTTTTTATGGCTATTATTTTTAATGAACAAGCAAAAACCTACACAATCCAAACAAAAAATACAACCTACCAAATGGCGATAAATCCACTTGGCGTGCTTTTACATACGTATTATGGCAGAAAAATAGAAAACGACAATCTTACCTATACAGCTTATGGCGATATGTATCACATAACTCCAAAATCAGAAGCTATAAAGGGCGACGAGGCTTGGGCTAAAATTGACCACCTCCCACAGGAAATTTCGTGCTTTGGATGTGGCGACTATCGCGAAAGTGCAATTAATATAAGAAACAGCGACGGCACAATGGGATTTCAACCTATTTTTGTATCTGCTAAAATCAAGAATGGCAAATATTCTCTTGATGGCTTGCCTGCCTTTTATGGTGAGGAGGGAGAAACCCTTATCGTAACTTTAAAGGACCGTGTTTACGATATTTATCTGCACCTATACTATGGAGTTTTGCCAGAATACGATTTAATTACAAGATGTATAAAAATTGAAAATAAAACTGACTCCAAAATTAACGTAGAAAAGGCACTTTCCTTAAATCTTGACTTTAACTATGGGGATTTTGACTTGGTTTCCTTCGAGGGAAGATGGGCACAGGAAAGGCGCTTTCAAAGAACACCTGTTGCACACGGAAAGAACCAAATATTCTCCACCAGAGGCGCTTCCGGTCATATTTTGAACCCATCCTGTATTCTTTGTAGCAAGGACGCAACCGAAACAACAGGAGATGCCTATGCTCTTGCATTTGTATATAGCGGTAGCTTTTTGATTAGTGCATCAAGAAACTTTACTGACAACACACGTTTAGTTATGGGCATCAATCCCGAGAACTTTAATTTCGTGCTTGAAAGTGGCGAATCCTTCCAAACGCCCGAGGTTGCAATGACCTTTTCTTATAACGGCTTTGAGGTAGCTTCTCAAAACCTACATAAGGCAATCAGAAACAACCTTTGTCGTGGCAAATATAAAAACGCTCGTCGCCCTGTGCTTATCAACAACTGGGAAGGCACATACTTTGATTTTAACGGCGACAAGCTCGTTTCTATGGCTAAGGATGCCTCGGAGCTTGGTGTTGAGCTGTTTGTTATGGACGATGGTTGGTTTGGCAAGCGTGATGATGACTTCTCCGGTCTTGGTGACTGGGTTGTAAACGAGAAAAAGCTTGGCTGTACACTTTCTGAGCTTGCAAGCAGAATAAACGAAGCAGGCTTGAAATTTGGTATTTGGTTTGAGCCTGAGGCTATAAACGAGGACACCGACCTTTATCGTGCGCACCCTGACTATGCATTCAAAATGCCTAATCGTCAGCCCACTCTTGCACGTCATCAGCTCATTCTTGATATGTCAAGAAAAGAGGTAAGAGATAATATCTATAACCAACTTTGTAAGATTCTTGACTCAGCAAGCATCTCATATGTTAAGTGGGACTTTAACAGAAACATAACCGACCTATATAGCTGTGATGTCCCTGCCGAAAAGCAAGGGGAAATCTACCACAGATATGTACTTGGCTTATACGATTTACTTGAAAGAATTACCTCTCGCTACCCGGACATTCTTTTCGAGAGCTGCTCTGGCGGCGGCGGTCGCTTTGACTGTGGTATGCACTACTATATGCCACAGGCTTGGACAAGTGATGATACCGACCCAATTGAAAGACTAAAAATTCAACACGGCACATCCTTTATCTACCCAATTTCAACTATGGGCGCGCACGTTTCGGCTTCACCTAATCATCAAACAGGAAGAATAACTCCTTTAAAAACAAGAGGAAATGTTGCTTACTTCGGTACATACGGCTTGGAGCTTGACGTAAACAAGATGACCGATGAGGAAAAGACAGAAATTAAGCGTCAAATTGAGGAATTTAAGCGTCACTATGAGCTAATTCAAAGAGGCGAATATTATCGCTTGCGTTCCCCATACGAGCAAGATAGTCTATACTGCATATGGCAGGTTGTATCAGCTGACAAACGTGAGGCACTTGTTTGCGCAGTTAAATATAGAACCGAGGCAAGCACCCACCCCGAATTTGTTCGCTTGCGTGGTCTTGACGAGAATAAATACTATAAGGTAAACGATGACAAGGTTTATCAAGGCGCTACCCTTATGTATAACGGACTTATATTAGCTGAAAGCTGGGGAGATTATGAGTCACAGCTATATTACATACAAGAGGTAACAAAATAATATGAAAAAAATTGCAGTATTTATGATTTTCGGTCAGTCTAACGCGACAGGGCACGGTGTGCCTATGACCGAACAGGACATTATAAAGGAGCCACTAAAAAATGTTTTTGGCTTAAATCGCGAGCCTAACCAATCATTTGACACGGAAAGATTAAAGTTTACAGGCTACACAAGCTACGGTATGAACTTGGCTGAAAACCAAGACAATACCTACTCTGTGCCGAATTGTCTTGCTAAAAACTGGCAGGCAGAAATTGACAATGGTGTGAATTTGCCTGACCTTTATATTATTCAAATTTCCATAGGCTCACAGGGCGTTTACGGAATGTGGTCGCCAAATAGGCCTAAAAAATTAATTCCAGGTAAACTGGGAGATTGCGATATTTCAATGTACCCATATGCGTGTCACGTGCTCTCTCTTTTTAAAAAGTATATGGAAGAAAACGAGCTTGAACCCGATTTTGTCGGTATGCACTGGCGCGGTGGCGAGCAGGAATTTTGGCAAAGCGTGCCTAACTTAAAGGACAATGACAGACTTAAAAACACATATAAGACCATCTTTAGTGGCTTACGCGAAGCGCTCGGCTACGAATGTCCTATCGTTCTTCACAAATTGAATTTTGAGGCAGTCTTGACGGGCATTGAGGACGGCAAGCACCTACCGAGCATGCACTTTATCAACGAGGTGTTCTACGACCTTTGTAATGAAATGCCAAAGATAACAATGTTTGATAGCACACGCGCACCCCACTATAACCCCGAGGACCCATATACTCTTTTCCGTTGGGATTTGATACATTATAGTCCTGAGACAAACGATTGGGTATCTCGTGATATTTTGGAGGAATACAAGAATAGATAATAAGCCTTCTCCAGTGGGAGAAGGGGGACCACAGTCGGGTTCCCAAAAGCGAAAACTGAGCTTTCGGGGTTCGGACGATTGTGGTGGATGAGGTGTAAAATGATACCTTACAATAAAAACCTAGTGAAAAATGCACAAGAATTAAGAAAAAATATGACACCTGAAGAAAAGCATCTTTGGTATGATTTTCTTAAAAAATTGCCGTTCAATGTAAGAAGACAACATAATATTGAAAACTATATAGTTGATTTTTATATTGCCGAAAAGAAAACGGTAATTGAGGTGGATGGTATACAGCACACATCAAGCGAACATCAAGAAATGGATGCAAAGCGAGATAAAGAGCTGTCAAAATGGGGCATTTCTGTTTTAAGATATTCCAACAAAGACATAAATCAAAATTTCAATGCAGTGGCAGATGATATAATGGCAAAGTTAGGTGTAACTTTTGAGGATTTAAAGTAGGACACCTCATCCGTCAACTGCGTTGACACCTTCTCCCACTGGAGAAGGCTATAAACTGGGTATCTCGTGATATTTTGGAGGAATACAAGAATAGATAAAATATCAATCCCTCAGTCACTTCGTGACAGCTCCCTTTGCACAAAGGAGCCAACTATTGGGTATCTCGTGATATTTTAGAGGAATATAAGAATAGATAAAATATCAATCCCTCAGTCACTTCGTGACAGCTCCCTTTGCACAAAGGAGGCAAAATTAGATAAAATGAAAAGGAACAGACAAACGTCTGTTCCTTTTTTAAGGGGAGAGATTATTCAAGCACTGCTTCTTGGTAGCTTAAAACCACTCCACAGTCCTTGCTTATTTGTACATTATATGTTATGCCGTCGATTTCAATCTCATAATCAACTGCTTCTGCCACTATATCATCGGTAATTGGCACATTTCCTTTTAGGAAAACATATTCATACGCATTTGGACCAGCCCAGTTACCATAGCTGATTGTGTATGTTTTTCCAGCCTCTAATTGTTCCACTAAAACGCATGGCGCATCAGCATTTCTTAAAACTATAAAGTCGCCGTTTTCATCATACACAATTGTAACATAGCTTTCTCCGTTCTCAAGAACGTAAAGGGAATAGTCGCCTGTTTGTTCCGGTGTAAATGTAAATTGATATTCGTTTGTCCAGTAGCCCTCTATAAATTCGCCGGTTGTCTTTATTTCATTAGAAAAAGCAAGGTCGCATTTTTTACAAGCTGTATCTATTACCAAATTGCCATCCACCTTGGATGAGCCTACAAGCTCAAAATCGTGCTTTTCAAATACCATTGTTACTTCCTTTGCGAACTTTTCCTCGCCATCTAAAGTAACCTTATATGCTTCAACATATTCTACTGTGCAATCCTCATTTTCTGTTTGGCTTATGGCCTTGGTCAATACAAGACTACATTCAGCGCAAGAATATACACCGTTGTTTTCTTCAAAGCCTCCCCACTCAGATGCATCGACGTAGAAGTCTCCCAATTCTCCGCATAGGCACACACTTATTGTAAAATAATGCTCCTCACAAATTTGTCCATCAAGCATAGAGGAATCAATACTATAAACAAATTCGTGATTATTGTTCCAATAAATTTCTTCCTTGCCACAGTCCTTACATGTTTCCTTTGTGTACCAGCCATCATAGCAGGACTCGCCTTCAAGCTCATACTCAATGGTATTATCGTGTTTTTCTTCCTTTATGTGTGTTTCATTCTGTGCATCAACTATTACACGCTCACCCATTTTAATTGTGCGAACAATATATTCGTATGTGTAACAGCCATCGGTCTTTTCGTGTGAAACTGCGATAATTACAAGACCGCAATTTTGGCAGGTTTCAGTCTTTGTAGTATATAAAACGCCGTCTATTTCTTCACTTTCCGTAGTTGTCACCATATCACAGTAATAGGTGCTTAGGTCAAATGAAACCACCGACTCCTCACAAGGGCATATGCCGTATCTGTACCAACCGCCACATGCGCTTCCGTAGTAGTCAAAGCGTATGTCATAGCCATAATCCGCTCTTGGAGAATGCGCACCGGAGTATTCGTCTACATAAGTTTCTCCACAGTCTACACAGGTTGCGGTTTCTATCACGCCATTGTCGCAGTTATTCTCCACAATCTCATATGTGTATTTGTAGCTATGACGCTCATTTAAACCCTCTATATATACATATTCAAGGGTTTGTTCTTCTCCGTTTTCATCCTTATAGATAAAGGTTAGATATTTGGTTTCAACCGATGTGCATCCGTCGCCCTTTGTTTCTATATAATCTTCCTTTATCACAGTTCCACAGCTTTCGCATGTGCGGATATAATACTCATTTATAAAGCCGTTTTCATCCGTAATAATTGTTTTTTCTGTGGGCATATCACAGCTATACGAATAGTCATAATATTCTCTTTCTCCGCAATAGCATACAGAGTGTGTTATTTCTATATCGCCACACGCGGTTGTAATTATTGTTATTTCTTCATCGCTTACATGATGATATTCGTCATATTCATAAACAGTATCGCCGCAGTCCTTGCATTTTGATACTACAAGGTATCCGTCGTAACAGCTATCTCCGAACAAGATTGCTTCTTCCTCACGCACGTGATAATCAGAATCGTAATAAATATAGCTTTCATTGTCATAGTATGCTTTATCACCAACTATTAAGGTTAAAACTCCCTTGCCGCTATTCTTGCATGAACCAATCTCATATACTATTTCATTTGTATATTGGAGATTACAATCAGGACAAGTAACTGTTGTTTTTTCATATAATTCGCCATGATCATAATTATACTCTGACCCGTCGCATCTTGAAAGATAATAGTTTTTTTCCACTCCACACACACAAGTCTCTTCGTTAAGCACTGTGCCCTGGCATGCTTGGTCTATTTCTATTTCTTTCGTGTCGTTATAATTTACTGTGTGATTATACCTAATATACTCATGCTTGTATCCACAACCATATTCACAGCTTTCCGTTACCAAAACGCCATCACGACAGCTATTTCCAAGTAGCTCATAGGTATATACTGTTCGGTGGTAAGGGTCTTCATCCACGCTGGTGTAATCATATTCGTAGAATACTGTGTCTCCCATAGAAAGCTTATACCAGAAATAGTACTCATTTGTACAGTAAAATTCGCTTATTTCATTGTATAAATATTCATATACAATACCACAATCCTCGCAGGTTACGGTTCGTATAACTATTGTATTACCGTTTTCGTCGGTTACTTCTCTTTGTCCCTCAACTATACTACACTCGGTTGTAAAATATGAGTTACCTGCTACATTTTTACAAACTAAGCATTTATTAACTAAATAACCACCGCCGCAAGAGGAAATTCCCTCAAGGCTTATAAATTCGGTCTTACCCTCAATACAGCCAATACCAAATTCATAGGTTGATATGCCACAGTCATCACAGGTGTCCTTTTTTACGTAGCCATTATCGCAGCTATCGCCTAACATAATATATTCAGTTTCAAATACGTGCTCGCTATTTGGTGTTTCTTTCTTAAACTCATAAAGAAGTGTATCTCCTTTATATAGCTCAAGCTCTTTAACGCTTGTCTTTTGACAGTCGTTTTCTTTCCAAGCGGTTTCTATCTTTTTAAATGAACAAACGTCGCAGGTGCTTGTTTTGATAGTAGCATTTTCTTTTGTCTCTTCGCTAATGTCAAGCTCGCCCTCGTGTACAGCAGCACAAAGCTCCATTACCTTATCACAGTCAAAGCATTTTAGTACTACTGCTCTTGCACCACAAGCAAAGGTGTCCGAGAGGTCTATCACGTCGTAGTCAACATTTGCGTGGCTATTATACTCATAGGAATCGCCAGTGAAAAGCACCTCACCGTCATATGTAACAACTGCGCTTGCTTCAAACTCGCAAGAGAGCTCGGTTTTTGATGTAAGGCTTATTGTTAGCGCACAATCTCTACATTCTATGGTCAAGGTGTTTCCTTCACTCGACATCTCTACGTTGCACACTAAATCAAGCTGAACCATTTCATAGTCGCCACAGAGATCACACACGTTTGCTACATAGCCACTTTTGCAATCACCCATCATACCATACTTTTCGGTTCTGCTTTCGTGCACGTTGGTTATTGGTAACTCTACATATGTACTATAACTACATCTTGTGCATTTTTCATATGCTTCCCAGCCAATATCCTTACAGGTTGGCGCTTGAGCCTCAACAGTTGTCTTTTCATGCCCTTGTGCTTCTATTTCTTCCTGCTTTACAAGTATTTCTCCGCACTCAGAGCATTTTTTGCCATCTGTAAGTCCTTTTTCGGTACAGGTTGCTGCTTTGCCTTTTACAATCTCCTCTGTGTGAACGTGCTCAGGCTTTTGTTCCCCATTTCCACCGTTGTCCTCACTGTCGGTATCACTTGAACCTGTATTGGTGTCGCTTGAACCTGTATTGGTATCACTTGAGCCTGCACCAGTATCGGTTGTACTGTCAGTTTTTGTGTCTGTGCTTATTTCAGCATCTGTATCCTCATTGCCACCACAAGAGATTAGGGCAAATGAAAGAGTGAACACTAAAATCAAGCTCATCAAAATCAAAAAAGCTCTTTTCATAAATTCCTCCATAAGCTTCCAAAGTTTACATTATCATTATATCACTATTTTTCTCTTTCGCACACACCCCAGAAACCCCTTTTTTGGACATATTTTTTTGCCCTTTTTTACCAAATAAATTAGTTATTTTAGAATGAATTTCTTCAAATATTATTCGAATGTTCAATCAAACCTATTCATTTTGCGCAAAGCTTGTTCGCTTTTGCGAACTTAAAAACTTTAAAAATATTCGTTTTAGCGAACTGCTGTTTTCTTAATCACCAAACCATTTCCAAACAATATTGTTTTATGTATTATGAGTTCATCCTATTTACCAGCTATTCTCCCACTATGTAATCTAAACTCTTTTCGAAAAATATAGCAACCCTTATCACGTGGCTAAGCATAATCGTTCCTCTTCCTCTTTCAAATTTCCAATATGTGAACCAAGAAACCTCCATAATCTTCGCCATTTGCTTTGATGATACATTGTGCTCTCTTCTCAATTTTCTTAGCCTTTTTCCAATTGTTTTTTGACAAGTTTTTTTGTTCATTTCGCACCTCTTTGGCTTTTTTCATTTCAAGTATATCACTGTTTTCTATCCTTGTCAACGATTTTTGATATCTTTTTGACATCTATATGATTACTTGAGCGCATGCAGTCAAAATGATATAATAAAGATATCTAAAGAAAAGAGGTATATTTATGGCAATTCAAGCTAATCCATATCCATTAAGACTAGAAAAGGAGCTACTTGAAAAGGCAAAGGTTATTGCTAAAGAAAACGGTCGCTCACTCAACAAGGAAATTGAGTTTTTGCTCAAAAATGCTATTAAAGAATACGAAGCTAAAAACGGCACTATTAATGTAGATACTTTATAATAAGAAGAAAAACAGCCACAATCGTGGCTGTTTTTTTATTGTATTATTTCATATTCTAAAAATTCGTATTTAAGGCGCGTTCCCAAATCTGTCCCCTCTGGCAAAAGGAAAAGAGCAATAAAAATCTCATCTCCTGTTTCCTCGTCCTTGATTGTGGCATACTCGCCCTCGATTTTAGTCACCTTATAGTATCTTGCTTCCATTATATTTTACTATATCCGTGGCTATTTACTAACGCATCAATTTTCTCACCGCTTTTACACATTGGGCACTCGTGTGATGGATATGACGCATAGTCAGCTAAGTCCTTGGGGTCAAATACAGAGTGAACGGTGTAGCCTGCACAGCTATCAACCGTTGCAAAGATAGAAGAAACTCCGGCAACTACTCCACCATAATATTTAATTGCCTCGATTGCTGCGCTTGCAGTATAGCCTGTTGTTACTGACGCTGCCAAAATTAACACATTTTTACCTTTTATTGTATGTGAAATATTGTCTCTAAAAATAAGCTGGCTTCCTGTTGTATGCTCAGGAGTAACAACATAGATAGTTTGATGCGCGTTAATGCTGTTAAAATTGCCCTTTGTCAATTCGTCTGCCAAGCAAGTACCAACAACCTGCATACCGTCAAGACAAAGAATAGTATCAACTATTGTGCTGGAATTATAATATCCAACAAGCTCGCGCGCAACAGCCTGCGCCTCAGAAAGACGAGTCTTTTGCATAGCAACATCAATGTAGTAGTTAATATGGCTATGGCTTGTTGCAAAATGTCCGCGTGAAACACGCAAAAATAGATTTTTATTTTTGGTAACAACCTTTATAGAATTATTGTTTGGCATAAAAAACTCCTTTTTTCTTTCATTTTATCATATCACTTATTTTGTGTCAATGAAAATTTTTAAAGGCTTGTTTTTGAGTTTCGAATATTACTTAAAAATGAGATTTTTCCCACAAAAATTTTTGTACACATTCGTTTACATTTCAAATTTCAAACCCTTAGGAAGCTAATAAAATCAATATTTTTTCAAAATGTAAACCTAAAGTTGACAAATTGATTGCTTTCGTTTATTGTCAAAGCCAAAAGTTTGTGCTACAATTGTTTCATAAAGTGACGCCACCAAGGAAAAATCAAGGAGAATTTTATGAAGCTTTCTGAAAAAATTGTGTTTCTACGCAAACGCAAGGGCATGAGCCAAGAGGCGCTTGCAAACGAGCTTGACGTTTCTCGCCAGGCAGTTTATAAATGGGAAACGGGAATTACAACACCCGAAATAGAAAAACTAAAAAAGATATCAGAAATATTTGAGGTATCATTTGATGATTTGTTAAATGATAAGATTGATATATCAAATCCACCTGTTGTATCTACTAATACGGAGGAAGTAGTGCCACCACCGTTGCCCCCTTCTCCACCTAAAAAAAGGTTTCTTCCTTTCATTATAGCAGGAGCGGCAGCGGCCTTGATAATAACTACAATTATAGTTGTTGCTATTATCTTAGGCAATATGGACAAGCATACCCACGCATGGGGTAAATATAATGTAGATGTAGCGCCAAGCTGTACTGTTGCCGGCGTTGAAAGACGTATATGTAAGGACTGTGGCGAGGAAGAAACAAGGTCTATCCCCACTGTTGCCCATTCTGAAATTATAATTGAGGGCAGAGCTTCCACGTGTACCACCAAGGGTCTTTCAAATGGTAAAAAATGCTCTGTTTGTCAAGTAACGCTTTCCCCTCAAAAGACGCTTCCGTTAGCTGAGGACAACCATAAAGCAATCAAAACAACAGGCTATTCTGCAACCTGTATAAGCTCAGGTCTTTCGAACGGAAAGAAATGCGAAGATTGTGGAAAGATCTTAGAAAAGCAAGTAACTATTGCCCCTCTTGGGCACGAAATTGTCGATCACGAGGCTAAAGCGCCTACATGCAACGAGCCCGGCTTTAATGCATACGAAACCTGCAATGTATGTTCTTATACTACCTATAAGGAAATACCGGCTACCGGTCATACACTAATCAGCCACGAGGCAAAAGCGCCGACCTGCATCGAAATAGGCTGGGAGTCATATCAAAGCTGTAAAGTCTGCTCTTACTCCACTTATAAAGAGCTTCCTGCAAAGGGACATACCGAAGCTGCTATCAGTGGCACCCCTGCCACTTGTAAATCAACAGGACTTACCGATGGAATAAAATGTACCGCTTGTAATGAAATTATAAAGGCGCAGGAAATTATTCCAATGACTAATCATACAGAATCAATTCTTAAAGAGGTAAAGCCGACCTGCACAAAGACAGGCCTTACCGAGGGCTTGAAATGCTCCGCCTGCGGTGAAATTTTAATCAAGCAGGAAATAATTCCTGTTTCAAGTGAAAATCATACGCAAGTGACAATAGTCGGCGTTCCTGCCACATGCTTAGAAACCGGTCTTACAGATGGAATCAAGTGTAGCGAGTGTAACAATACTCTTCAAGAGCAAGCTGTCATTCCTGTTCTTGCACATACCGAGAAGGTCGTTTTAGGCTACGCTTCTACATGTACAAAGAAGGGACTTACAAATGGTAAGGTATGCAATGTCTGCTCAACTATACTTGAAGCGCAAATTGAAACTCCAATAAACGAAGAAAACCATTCTCCTGTAACAATCTCAGGATATGCTGCCACATGTATTGCAACAGGCTTAACCGACGGCTCAAAGTGTAACGAATGTGGCAATACACTCCTTGAGCAAACGGAAATTCCAATTACCGACCACATAGAGGCTGTAATAAAGGGTTATCCCGCCACCTGCTTAACTGACGGATTAACTGACGGCAAGGAATGCTCATACTGCCATAAGGTGCTCTTAGCCCAAGAAACTATTGTAAGCGCAGGTCAACACGTTGAGGAAACAGTCTTAGGATATGCTCCCACCTGTACAAGCACAGGGCGCACCGACGGAAAAAGATGTACAATTTGTGGCGAAACCACTCTCGCTCAAACCGTTATCAGTTCAACCGGTCACACAAAGGTAACAACCGAAGGAACTCCATCGACTTGTACCGAAAACGGAGTTAAGAGCAAGACGGTTTGTTCCGTATGCAACGCCGTTCTTTCATCAGGCGACCCACTTCCTCTTGCTAATCACACAGTAGAAAACGACAAGTGCACAGTATGTGGACTTGAAGCAAACACCAACCTTACCTTTACCTTAAATGAGGATGGTGAGTCCTACTCTGCCGCTATAAACGAAGCTGTTCAAGCTGAGGATTCAATAATTATCCCTTCGTCTTATAACGGAAAGCCTGTTACAAAGACATCTGCACATACAATTCCTTATGGTTATGTATATAGCGACTCTACCATTAAATCCATCTATTTACCAAGCACAATAACACATATTGGTGAAAACTCCTTCAATAGCTTTACAAAGCTTGAGGTAATCAATATTCCTGTGGGTACTACCTTTATCGGTGCTGATGCAATCGCTTGGTGCAAAAGCCTAACAGAGCTATACATTCCTAACACAGTAAAAACAATGGTGCTTTCTCCATTTGACGAAGGCAATCCCGATATGATACTCTACTGTCAGAACGGAGCAAGCACAAATAAATGGGACAGCTTTTGGTGTCATTACACCGAGATTTACCATAGCAACCATACCGAAAGTATCGACTACACTGTTGTTTGGTTTGACTACGTGGATGGTGAGATTGTCGAGTGCGCGGATTTCCGTTATTCTCTAAATGAGGGGGACACATCATACACGGTGTATGGTATTAATTCCGACTCAACATCTTCACACCTTGAAATCCCTTCAGAATATAACGGACTCCCTGTTACCGCCATCGGAGAAAGCGCATTTGAAGGAAATGAAAATATAACCAGCGTTTATATTCCGTCCTCAATCAAAACAATAGGTGGTAGCGCATTTTATACATGTTCTTCGCTTCACTCTGTTACGATGGAAAGCGGTATTGAGGAAATTTATCCTATGGCCTTTGCCGAAACCGCAATCACTTGGATATTTATCCCTGATACAGTTACTTTAGTGGGTCCCGCCATATTTGACGGCTGTAGCTCTGATTTGAAAATCAAATGTGAAGTGACTGCACAGCCCGCAGACTGGTCACCTATTTGGAACTTAAATGGCTCAGATTACCACCTGAATGTAACATGGGGATATAGTCTTGATGGTATATTCGTTTATTCATTAAACGAGGATGGTGAGTCATACTCTGTAAAGGCCGGAGACACAGGTATTACAGAGCTTGTTATCCCAAGCGCATATAAAGGACTGCCTGTTACAAAAATAGATGACTACGGCTTTCAAAAGCTAAAGAATATCTTTTCCGTTACTATTCCCGGCTCTATTAAGACCATTGGACAATGTGCATTTTATCAGTGCACAAACATTACAAATATCGTAATAGAAAATGGTGTTGAAAAAATCGGAAACAATGCATTCCAAGAAACCTCCATAACAAAAATTGCGCTTCCAAGCAGTGTAACAACCCTTGGTGGAGGAGTTTTCTTTGATTGTCCGCTTGACTACATTTATGTTCCCAATACTGTAACTATGGTTGAAGGTCCTCTTTGGGATGACGGAATAGACCAACCTATATATTGCCAAAACGGAACAGATACAACCAATTTCCAAGAAAACTGGTGCTGTTATGCAAATGAAAGTGCTATGACCCTCGAAGAGCTTTGGGTAGATAGACCTATTGTTTGGGTTGACAGCGAAAACGATATTCCATAAAGTGCATAAAAAAACCGCACCCTGTGTGCGGTTTTTTGTTTTTGCTACTTCCGTTTCATTTTCAATATGTAAAGGAAAAAGCAGGCATTGTGTCTGCTTTTTATTAGTGCTTTATAATTGGATGCCATTCAAATTTTCCGCAGGTTGACATCCAGTTCATTTCGAGGTTATAAAAGCCTCTCATGTTCATACATTTGCCCTTCGCATGTGAATCTTCAAGCATTGCCCAACCGCGAAAGCTGTCAAAGGTTCTTGGTCCTGCCCACCAAACACAGTTTACGCATTGCTTATAGTGTGGATCTGCCATTCTTGCCATAATTCTACCTCTTAAAATGTTATTTTCTCTATTATATCATATGAAAAAGAATTTTACAAGAATAAGTATAATAGCACACAAAAAAAGCAGACACAGGGTCTGCTTTTTTTATTAGAAAACGATTCTTTGGTTCCCAAAAGTGAAACTAAACAAAACTATGATATTTTTCATCTGATCATCGAATATATGTGGAGCAATTTCAAGGATGATATACACTTATCGGATATGGCAAAGCATTTGGGCTACCACGAAAAATACCTGTCTTCTGCAATTCGCTCAACCACAGGAATGAATTTTAGAACGTTTTTAGCTCTTTATAGAATAAACTATGCAAAAAATTTGTTGTTGAATAGCCGATATGCCATCTCTGAAATAGCAACTCAATGCGGTTTTTCCTCCATTAACACCTTCAACAGAATGTTCTTGAAGCTAACAAAAGTAACCCCATCCGAATCCAAGCAAAACAATTCCCCCGCAAAAATCTTACAATGACTTATCCCACACAAAGCAAGAAGCGATGTACAATCGCTTCTCTTTTTTAACAATCAAAACCGAACAAAGCAAGGAGTTTTACGAGCAATTTAAATTGTGAGGCTAAACGAGTATGCGACTGGAGTGGCTGCGAAGCAGGAACCAGCGACAACCTGATTAACAGTCAGGTGATAAATTCCTAAAACATGGTCGCCCTGTGTCCTTCGACTGGAGTGGCTCCGAATGCTGGGAAACGAGGATGAAAATAATTGATAATTGTTTTCACC
>JAFQOG010000051.1 GCA_017420755.1 Clostridia bacterium
CGACTATGTGACGGTGGCGGGCGTAGCCTTGACGAGAAATCTCTCGAGTCATTTTTCCCTTATTTCGTTTGTAAAATTAAATAGCTCTTATTTGGAGAAGTACTCAAGTGGTTGAAGAGGCGTGACTCGAAATCTCGTAGGCCGTTAATAGCGTCGCGTGGGTTCAAATCCCACCTTCTCCACCAAAAAATTCGACAAGTCAAAACTTGTCGGATTTTTTTATCCAAGCCGCAGGCTTGGCATATCATCACCGCGCGAAGTGCGGCGTATATCATCAAGGGCGGCGAACCGCCCTTGTATCTCATCACGCGCCAGCGTGTATCCCCCTGCGGCTTGATGATATACAACACTTCGTTTTGGTGATATCCAAAGCTATGCTTTGATGATATACACGCCTTTGGCGTGATGAGGACGCGACAGTTCAAACCAAAATAAAAACTGCCGAAAACATCTTTTTTATCTTCTTTTCACAACAAAAAGAACCGCGTTTGCGGTTCTTTTTATTTAAACCAGTAGCCAAAGTAACCAAACAGCTCAAAATGGATTTGATTCAATCCTCTTTCTAACGATGGTGTGATAATCAGCGAAGCTAAAGTACCGAGCAAGCAACCAACAAAAAGCATTAGAAATAGTTCCCAAAGAATCGTTTTAACTCTTTCCTTTTTTGACATTCCGGCATACGAGAACAAATCAAACTCGTCCTTGCGTGAGCGATAGCTTTCATAGAGGTTATTTATAAATCCCGTCAAGGAGAAGAAAATAACGATAAAAACAAGCATATTTGCACATTTTAACAAGCATATATTTCTTTCGATGCTATGCTTTTGAAAATTTTCCACCTCGATTATTGTCATCATTTCTTCCGCTGCTACGGTTGTTATATCGGCAAGAAGTTCTTTTTCCTCTCCGTTGTTTGCGTTAACCATAATCAAGCTTGGTGGCAAATCAAAATGCTCATAATCGAAAACTATAGCCATTGTGCCCATAGTGACAACATCGATCACCTCAAATTCAGCAGGATCCATATCCATTATCGTGAGGGTGATTTTGTCACCTTTCTTTGCACTAAGCATTTTTGCATCGGTTGAGGATAATATAACCTGATTGCCCTCTGGCATTTTTTCAATTTCCCAGTCCTTCGGAAATGCATTTTTGCTGTCAGAGGAAAGAAGCATGGTCGAAAATCCGTTTTCGTATTCGCAGGACCCTTTAAAAACCTTGTAAACAGATTCCTTGTGCTCGGATTTTATAAGCCTTTCATAGCAACTGTCGTTTGCATTTGTAACAAGATAATCGCCCTCGAAGAAATGTGCAGTTGACTTAATGTGCCCGTTGGTTGCTCCGATAATTAAAATAGCGCAGGTGCAAATTGAAATTAAAACAGACACTAAGCGCACCATATTCCCTAAAATCTTCACCCTGTGTGCGTTTTTTAGTGCATAATATAGGCAAATCGACTTGATTTTTTTGCCAGCTTTTTGCTTTTTTTCAATCCTTTTTATAGTCAATGAAACGAGTGATAAAAACAAAGGAACCGAAACAAAAATCAAGCATACCATCATCAAAACCATAGTGGTTAAGCCGGATGGAAGCCTTAAATTTCCAAACGAAATAAGTGTTGTAAGAACAGAAATCGCGGTTATAGACGAAATGATAATCAATACGATTTTTGATGTTTTTGCCGCTTTCTTATTTCCGTTTTTTATGAGTATGAAAAGCAAGACGGTCACAACAGCGGTTAAAAGCATTAGCCCTACTGAAAAGGCTGCACTTTTCAAGGTCATATTGATAGTTGCATAATGGAAATCCAAATATTTTTGCATTAGTGCAAGCATTGGAATTGACAAAAGCAGTCCTATCGGTGTGCCGACGAGCCAGTAAATTACGACCTCTGCGATTTGCATAAAATCGAGCATTGATTTTTTTGCACCCGCCAAGTAAAAGGCCTCGTTTTCTTCTTTTCTCTTTCTTGATAGAACGTAGAAGCACGAGAATATGATGCTTCCACCGCAAATCATAACAAGAAAGATACAGATATTAAGAATAATAGGCAAAACAACTGTTACGAATTTGCTTTCATTCATTCTTGAGACCCTATAAACATCTGCTCCTTCAAAGGTCGGATCATTTCTAATAATCTCTACACATTCATCAACATCCATACCCTCATCAAGCGAGACATAAATGCTGTTTGTTGGCAAAAAGTCCTTGTCAAGTGCAGAAAAGAAAAGTGATTTTCTTGAAATAATGTCCATAACGCTTCTTATATCAAGCATTGCATCGCAACTATAGAAAAGTGGTTTTTCATTGATTGCCGATACTCTATATTCAATTTTTTCGCCAAAAATTGTTAAAGGAAGCGTATCCCCAACAGATAGCGAATGCTTTTTGGCTAAATCTTGCGTTATTACTATGGTTGTTTTTAAATTCTCTTCATGAATATCTTCATATTCCAAAAATGAAAAGTCATATATTTTTTCGGCCTTGAAAAAGTCAACTGCTTCGCCCATAACCACTTCCGAATCTCCATATACGAACATAAGCTCGTATAAGCCAACCGCGGTTGCACCATCACCGAGCACGCTTTCAACGTACTCCGCCGTCATAAAACGAGATTTTGAGTCAGCCGTTGCGGTGATTGAAAAATCCGCATTTCCAACCCTTGATTCCTCGCCTAACCTAAGCTCCTCGGAAATTGAGTTCTTTATTCCAAATGAGGCAACCAGTGCCATAATGGTTAAAACAATGGTTACGGTTATAATTATCGGTTGCAGAGGCCTTTTTCGCACGCTTCTTGATAAGTGCCTAAAAAAGAGTCTCATTCGATAATCTCTCCATCATTTATTCTTATTATGCGCTTACCATATAATGCAACGCGCTCACTATGGGTAACCTGTATTACCGTTGTTCCAAGCTCGGAGTTGACCTTTTTAAAGAGCTCCATTACCTTTTTTTCCATCGCACTATCAAGTGCGCCCGTTGGTTCATCTAAAATTAAAACCCTTGGCTTGTGCGCCAAAGCTCTTACAATTGCAACCCTTTGGCATTGTCCGCCTGACAGCTCCTCTGGATATTTTTTAAGCATTGTATCAATCTCAAGCTCCCGACAAAGCTCATTTACATATTCTTTTGATTCATCATCAAGTGATTTATTTAAAACCGCAGGGAGCAAAATATTGTCTATCACATTCAAGGTTGGTATGAGCTTAAATGATTGAAAAACGAAGCCAAGCTCGGTGCATCTGAATTTCGAGAGCTGAGCATCAGAAAGCTCTGCTATGCATACTCCATCATAATAAGCGCCACCATTTTCCGGCTTTAAAAAGCCACCAATTATTGAAATCAAGGTGCTCTTTCCACTTCCGCTTTTTCCCATGACGGAAACAAAATCTCCGTCATCAATTTCAAGAGAAATGCCCTTTAATACTTTTTCGTCGTTATAGCTTTTTTCGACATCCTTAACTAAAATCATTCCATTAAGCCGTAGGAAAATGCTGGGCAAATTCCTGCAATATACTCCTTTAAAGTTTTATAAAAATCGGGTGTGCCTTGGCTTGCCTTCAATTCTTCAAGCGTTGACACCTTGTAAGACTCCAAATACGCTTCAAAATCAGCTCCGTATTTGGTTTTTGCGTGAGAAATATATGTGTCCGATTTTATATTTTTAGGCATTGCGTTATCAAATGCCAACCAGTCGTTTTCATCGAAATTACTAAGTATGCTTAGTAAAAATCCATTTTCATCGCCGTTTCTTAAATATTCTATATCGTCAGCCGTCATTCTTTGTTGTGCAATTGAGGCAAGTGAAATAAGCTCCTTCATAGAATGAGCAAATTCCTTTGAATCACCGTTTTGTGAGGCTGAAAAAAGAACTCTGTTGATGAAGCTTTTGCTGACGTTTTTAATGCTTGCTTCACCATAAGCGGTTAGCAAAAGAGTCCATCCAGTGTCTGTAACTGTAATTTTATCAAGCTGAAGTTCCTTTAAAAAAACTAAGATTTCATCATTTGAAAAGCTGTTTATAAAGCCACTCTCAAATGCTCCACCATAGAAAAGCTCAGCACAAGCAAGGGTGTGCTTTATCAGCAAATCTATATTCTTCGAGCCAACATCGCTTATAAATATTTCCTTGCCCCTTTTATATTCATCGGCTTTTTCCAAAAGATAAGGAGTTCCGAGCCTGTCGTATGCTGCCATTTGCTTTTCATAGCGCATATCAAATTCACAAAGTGCAAGCTGATATACAATCTCAGAAAGTGCGCTCGTTGAAGATAACGAATTTAATTCAGTATAAGCAGATTTTAATTCCTTGACGCCGTTTTCAAGGTTGCCATCCATAATACTTATAATTCCGTCAGCAATTTCGTTTTGTCGCTTCTCTATTATATCAAATGATTTTTTATACTGTTCCTCTCTTAGGTTGAATTCGCCATTTTGAATTATTGAATTTGCTTGCTTTTCAGCTTTAACTTTTGCCTCATTTCCCAAGGTGCCCGTCTTTTTTTCTTGATATTTACAAAGGAGAGAAAAAACCGCGTCAGTGGCATACCTTTTTGTGTTGTCGGTGATAGAATAATCATTTTCATTTGGTATTACCTCAAGCTGAATGTTGTTTTCGGGCTTGCTTTTTGCACATCCAGCGACGATTATAACAGCGAAAAGTAGCATCAAAAGAGCTATTATTTTACCGAAAATTGAAGGTTTCATTACGTTCTCTCCTTTCCTAAATTATCATACATTGAGTATATCATAATGATAGCATAATTGTCAACAGTAGCAAATATTATATATCTGTGATATATAAATTTTCTGTGAATTAATTCCTACTTAGGTTGACATTTACAACAATTTATGATATACTATAAAATACAAAAATATTTTATTTTGGAGGAAAACTATGAAAAAGAAACTATTATTGCTTCTCGCTTTGATACTTTGCTTTTCAATGATTTTTGTTTTGGCTTCCTGTGGTGAAGATGATAAGACCACAAACAACAGCCCTAACTCAAGCATTGGCGGTGGTTCAAACAATGGTGGAAGCAACGGTGGCTCGAACAGTGGTGGTTCGAACAATGGTGGCAATAACAACGGAGGAAACAATGGCGGCAACAATGGCGGCTCGAACAGTGGCACCAGCAGCCTTGGAACACCTGTTTCAATTCCAGACCTTGACTACAGCTTTAATATCAACATAGAAAACGTTGACTCTGTTGCTTTTAAGGTAACTGATGCTAAGCTTACACTTGATAACACTGTAGTAGGGGAAGGCAATGACTCCCTCACTAAGGACGAATATACAGTATATTCTGTTACTGTTGGTGAAGGCTACATCGGTCTTGACGACAATGGCAAGCTTGTTGGCTACGGCAAGGGCGTTCTTAACTCAAAGGGTGTTCACACCGGAGTTGACCAAAACTTCAATTGCGGATTTTATATTGAAAACAACGATGTTTACTTCGACTTTGGCGGTGGTGTGACAGGCGAATACACCGAAAAGGTACCATATCAAGCCTTTAAGGTTTCTGTTGACGATGTAACCGAGCTTGTTGAAATGGAATCAGACCTTTCCGAGATGGAAGGACAAATGGAGCAAATCGAAGCTCTTCTCCCTGAGGTTGAGGCTTGGGTTACTGATGTTTTGATTCCTATTCTTGAAAATGTTAACCTTGACGGCGTAGATGAATTGAGCGAAAATATCATTAATAAGCTAATCGCTGCGTACAAAAACGATGACGGCTCATACACATTTGCTTACAACTACAACTTTATAAAGGAAATCGCAGAGGCTTCTGAAAAAGAGTCTATTAGCGAACTTATAGACCTCATTATTGATGACGGCTTCTTCGATGAAATCGAGGACTTAATTGCTGACGAGGCAATATATGAATTGACAGTGGTTGATGTTATCAACTACCTTGAAAGCGAAAGAGGTATTGATTTCAAGGCTACTATCGATGCAGTTGACGCTCTTGCCGCTATTTATACAGGCGACAGCTCAATGACTCTTGTTAAGCTTCTTAACGCATATGCAGATACAGACTTCCCTGACGATTTTGACTTCTATGACTTCGCTTTGAATAACGAATATTCAAATATGACCGTTATGGATGCCATCATGCAAATGATAGGCGAGGGAGTTTCCGAAAACGAGGTTAAGACACAAATTGCAGGCTATGTTGCTCTTTGTAAGTCAAAAACAATTTTCGATTTCATTATGCCAGAAACAGATAGTGAGCCATACGATGAGCCATACGATGAGCCATACGAATATAACGAAAAGGCTCCTACACCATCTGAGATTATCGACTATATGATTTCATATATCGACAATATAATGGCATTACCACCTTATTCTATCACATTCAGCTCAACTGGTGAATTTGAATATTTAACAATCAACTCAAGCATGGCTGAAGCTCTTTATGCAAAAGGAGGCATAGGACCTGAATTTGAGAGAATTGCAAATGCTCAAATTGTAATTGACAAGAACCTAAACGTAACAATCACTGCCGAATCTGACAAGATTGACGTTTCAGGTAAGGTTGAATTTATCCCTGGCGAATCAGTTAGCCCTAACACAGCTTACGCAAGCCAAATCAAATCAAAGCTTGAGGGCATTCACATCCTTACACACGAAGAAATATTAAATATTCTTAGTGCGAATAATGACTACGTTTATTACGACAGCTATGAAGGATGCTATTATGCATTCGACTCCATGTACTATTCTTCATATGATTATAATGTTTATTGTTACATAACAAAGATTTACCCTGGCGCAGTTGGTGTATCTATAATAGATTGCTGCAATGCATCAATCTATCAAAACCTATATGCCGGTGAAAGTGACCGAGCAAAATATTATGTAGGCTACTATGAAACATCAACCGAGGCATTGGCTAATGTAACTTATTCTGACATGCTAAGCTATGCAGAATTTGGCGGCATTTTTATCGACTCCATCGGCTTCTTATATGAAAATGGCGTTGCTTCAAATGTTCCATACGATGCATATTACAATTACATGCATGACTATGAGAGAACATCTTCTAAGACCACTGACTTAACCTGTGGTGATATCTATTATAATGAATATAGATGTATAAACTGTGGCGAAACATATCGCTCCTACAACACAGTAGAACATAACTATGGTGTTTATTACACAACAAGTGCAGCTAACGGTTCAACCAGCGCTACCTTTACAAGCGCTTATGGTTGTGTAATTTGTGGCAATAAGCCTAATTACGAAACTGACTCCTATAATGGATATACTGTTACTGTAAATAGTGAGCTTCCATTTAACAAGTTTAACGCAAACGGAGTTGCTTTCTCAGTTACAATCACCGAGGAAACTGCTGGCGAATATAGATTCTACACAGACGGTTACTATGCATCTCCAGACGGCTACGTTTACGAGCTTCTTTCAGACGGAACGTTAAGCGATTATATCTCTTACGATTATAGTGGCTTTGATATTACTGTAAATTTAGAGGCAGGAAAAACATACGTTTTCCAATCTTCATATGCATCCAACACCTATAGTGTAACATTAGAAAAATATTCATACTGCAATGAAAACGGTTGTCTATACGAAGGTAAATATGAATTTGTTGATGGTGGTTATGTTAGCACATATTACTGCATTTACTGTGGTGAAGAATACTATGAAGATATACACTACACTGTTACAGTAAATTCTGCTCTTACATTTGAAAACTATGAAAACCCTGAATGGAATGACCGCCTTGCCTTCAAAGTTACAATTAACAATGAAGTGGACATGGGAGACTATTCCTTTATCTCAAGCGGCGCATGGCCTGACGGATGCATTTATGAGCTTCTTTCAGACGGAACATTAAGCACCGTTAATCACGGACATTCAGGATTCAATTTTTCCGCTACCTTGGTAGTAGGTAATACATATGTTTTCACATCTACATTTGAAGCTCAAAACTATACATTAGAATTAAAAAGATATTCATATTGCGATGCTTATGGTCACAGCTATGTAGAAAAATATAAGCTTACCGACGAATCTCAAGGTGTTAACGGTGGCTTTACCAGTGGTCGCTATTGCGAATACTGTGATGCGGTTTACGAAGAAGAGCCCTCCTACAATGTAACCATTACTACCGATCTTGATTGTCAGATTTATGAATACGAAAATGGCTACTTAGCATTTTCAGTTACTATCGACGAGGAAACTGCAGGATACTATTCCTTCACATCAACCGGCTACTATGTTAACGGTGTTGACACTTATGGTAAAATATATGTTATCGATGAATGGGGAGATCTTTCTTATGTTACCGATAACGATGACTATGACGGATGGGACTTTGCTTGCTTTGCAACATTAGAGGCTGGCAAAACATATGTTTTCGTTTCAGATTTTGAATATAGCGACTACAATTTGTTCTTATCACCTGCTATATAAGCTAACATTGAAAAAACAGACTCGGTTTTGCCGAGTCTGCTTTTTTGTTGCATTCAATTCGCTTTTGTGGTATACTAATATACAAGATACAAATAAAAAGGAGGGGCTATGGAATTTCTTGAGCTGTTATCGGGCATAAGAACGCCATTTTTTGATAAGGTTTTTCTCTTGCTCACCGAGCTTGGCGGGGAGATGGCTTTTATTGCCATTGCTGTAATAACCTTTTGGTGCTTCTCTAAAAAGGATGGATATTTACTCCTCTCTATCGGATTTTTCGGAACGATTGTAAACCAATTTTTGAAAATTTCATTTAGGATTTTGCGTCCGTGGGATATTAACCCTAATTTTTATGCAGTGCCAGAGGCAATCCCAGATGCTGGTGGCTTTTCCTTTCCCAGTGGGCACACACAAAACGCAGTTGGCACATTTGGCACAATTTTCACCATCACAAAAAAGCGTTGGCTAAAGGCTATATCCGTGGCAATTTGCTTGATTGTTCCCTTTTCTCGTATGTATCTTGGGGTGCATACACCTCTTGATGTTATGTTCTCATTTTTCTTTGCAATTTTGGTTATTGCCCTTGTCAAGCCGATTTTCTATCGTATATATTCAAAAAAATATGGAATGTATATATTTATCGCTATTATGGGCATAATCGCTCTTCTCTTTCTTATCTATCTTGAATTCATTTTCGACCCAAATGTCTTATCAAGTGACCAAATGCACAACTATATTTCGGCACTAAAAAACGCTTATCTAATCTTTGGTGCTTTGATTGGTGTTTTGATTTCTTATTTTATTGAAAGCAGATATGTCAAGTTTGAGGTTAGTGGAAGATGGTACACTCAAGTTTTGAAGGCTGTTATTGGGCTTATTCTCCTTATTTGTCTTTTAGAGGGCTTAAAGCTTCCAATCAATGCGATTTTCGATGAAAACACCATTGGGCGTGCGCTTAGATATGCCTTGGTTGTTATATTTGCAGTAGCCATTTATCCTATGTCGTTTAAGCTTTTTACACGGCTTGAAAATAAACTCGAAAGGAAAAAACAACAAAAAATCGGACACTGAGTGTCCGATTTTTATTATTTCATTTGTCTGTTTCTTTCAGCCTTTGGCTCTGGGAATATGCACTTATAGCCCTTGATGCCGAGAATATAAGATACGGTTGCCATTACTGCCCCTGGGATAAGAACCACTATATAAAGCCATGTTATTTGGTTCATTGCCACAAGCTCAGGAAGGTACATTGCGTTATAGAACATTGAAATAATTGCCATTATGCCATGAACATTGTTTGCAACAGGAATAAATGATAAAATTGCAACATTTATTAAAATGAAAATATTTATTGAGCTTGCAATGAGCCAAAAAAGGAGTCCCTTGAATTTGTTTTCCTTCATACGTCCACCGACAATTTTGAGTCTGTCGGATGCACCCTTTTCCCACATGCAAACATAAATAAGTCCAAGATAAATAAGGATGCCGAAGGCAGATGAAATATAGGTGGCTATACTAAGCCCCTCGTGTTCTCCACCTATTTGAATTGAAAGCATTTCAACAGCAATGGTAACAACCATTCCAAAAATGCACATAGCTATATGATAAACAAAAAGCTTTGAAATGGCATCAAAATTTTTGCTAAAAAACTGACCAAAGCCACTTTTTTCCTCTTCCATAATTGCCTCCTTATTAGATAAGATTTACATAGATATTATATAGGAAATTGAATTTTATTTCAATATCTTTTGAAATTTTTTTATTTTCACTACAAATTTTGTATAATTTATGTTAAAATATTATCAATAAATATTTTAAGGAGGTTTTATGTCGAGCAAGTTTCCAATTGACAGTATGCCACCACTTGTGCGTGATTTTGCCCGCTACAAGCAGACAATTCAAGGCTGTTCTCAAAAAACTGTTGATGAATATCTTTCAGATTTGCGCCTGTTTTTCAAATTCATATACTCTAAAAGGCACAACCTAAAAACCGACAAGGAAGCTTTTTCCTTGCTCGATATATCAAATTTGGATACGGCTTTTTTGACCTCCGTTTCAACTGATGAAATCTATGATTTCTTTTTCTATGCTTCAAGTGAGAGGGGCAACAATACCTCTGCAAGGGCAAGAAAGCTTTCTGCTATTAAGGCATTTTACAAATATGTTTGCCAAAAGCAAAGGCTGATGGAAAAGAATCCTGCCATTGATTTAGAGGCGCCAAAAAAGAAGCAGGCGCTTCCAAAATTCCTTTCAATTGACGAAAGCGTTTCACTTCTCGAGGCTATTGAAAACGACAAGGAATCAAAAACTAAGGAGCGCGACTACGCCATTGTGACCCTGTTTTTAAACTGTGGCATGCGTCTTTCAGAGCTTGTTGGAATCAATATAAATGATATTGACAGAGAGCTTCGCTCATTACGTGTTGTCGGCAAGGGCAACAAGGAAAGAATCGTTTACTTAAACGATGCCTGCCGTGATGCCTTAGTCAAGTATTTAGAGGTGAGGCGAAAGGAAACCAAAGCGACTGACTCATATGCGCTCTTTATCAGTAAACAACATAAAAGAATCAGCAACAAAACCGTTCAATGGCTTGTTTATAAGTATTTATCCTTAGCTGGTCTTGACTACAAGCACTACTCCACACACAAGCTTCGCCACACTGCAGCAACGCTTATGTATCAAACGGGAAAGGTTGATGTGCGCGTTTTGAAGGAAATCTTAGGACATGAGCAATTAAACACCACTCAAATCTACACTCATGTTTCAAATCAAGGCATGCAGGACGCAATAGACAACAACCCTTTGGCTAACATAAAAAGTCGAAAAAAAGAGGAAAACAATTGATTTTATCTACTTGTTTTGTTGATTATGCATCAAAAACAAAGTTTTATCAAAAAATTTTTGTGCATTTTCACTATTGACTTATTACAAGAAAAACTATATAATTATTGAGGTCACTCGCGCTAAAAAATAAACAGGGTAAAACCCCATTTCGGAGGAAATTATGTTTGAAAGATTAAAGAATATCTTAGTTGAGGAATTATCATTAAAC
Source organism: Clostridia bacterium (assembly GCA_017420755.1). Classification (GTDB taxonomy): domain Bacteria; phylum Bacillota; class Clostridia; order Oscillospirales; family CAG-272; genus RGIG2000. The sequence continues at coordinate 11,490 of JAFQOG010000051.1, forward strand.
GCAGACGATGTTACTATGGAGTCTGAGCTTGCAAATGATCTCGGTGTTAACTCACTTGAGCTTGCTGACCTTGTTCTTGTTTGCGAGGATGAGTTCGGTGTTGAATTCAACGAAGAAGATATACATAAGTTCATCACCGTTGGTGACGTTGTTGAATATCTTGAGGAAAACGCAAAATAATTTAAACAGAGGCAAACAGCCTCTGTTTTTTACTAAATTTAAAGGAATTTAAATTATGCTTAAATACGAATTTGTTCAAATTGACTATAACGGATTGTCTTGTCAAAAGAAAAAACGAAAAATAGAGCACGACCTTGCATATTCCACATTGAATTGCATGCTTGATGATATCGGTATCGAAATTTATGAAATACTATATAACGAAAACGGAAAGCCTTATTTAAAGGATGAGGATATCCATTTTAGTATTTCTCATACGGATGGACTCGTTGCAGTTTGCATAAGCGACTCCCCTGTTGGTATTGACTGTGAAAAAATAAACCCTTCGTACAAGGAAAAAATCGAGCATTTTTCAAAGCGGTATTTTAAAGAAAACGAAGCGGATTTAATTAAAAGCAGTGATGATATGCTTCTTGAATTCTATAAGGTTTGGACAACCAAGGAAGCGTACATTAAAAAGCACGGATTAAACGGCTCGTATTTAAAAAAGATCGACACAAAGAAGGAAGCTCCCGATTTTCACTTCCTTGATAATTATATCATAACTATTTTAAAGTAATTTCAAAAATATATTGATTTTATTTTAGTTTTGTAGTAAAATATACACGAAAAAATTTATATAACATAAAGGAGAAAATAATTATGTTAGTTTCAGCAAAAGAAATGCTTGAAAAAGCAAAAGCAGGCAAATATGCCGTAGGTCAATTTAATATCAACAACCTTGAGTGGACAAAGGCTATCCTTTTAACAGCTCAAGAGTGCAACTCACCTGTTATTCTCGGTGTTTCTGAGGGTGCTGGTAAATACATGTGTGGCTACGAAACTATCGTTGGCATGGTTAAGGGTATGATTAAGTGCTTGAACATCACTGTTCCTGTTGCTCTTCACCTCGACCACGGCTCATACGAGGGTGCGAAGGCTTGCATCAACGCAGGCTTCTCTTCCGTTATGTTTGACGGCTCACACTATCCAATCGAAGAAAACATTGCAAAGACAACAGAGCTTGTAAACGCTTGTAACGTTCTTGGTATTTCTCTCGAGGCAGAGGTTGGCTCTATCGGTGGTGAAGAGGACGGTGTTGTTGGTGCTGGCGAATGTGCAGATCCAGACGAGTGCAAGATGGTTGCTGACCTTGGCGTTACAATGCTTGCTGCTGGTATCGGTAACATCCACGGTAAATATCCAGCTAACTGGGCAGGTCTTAACTTCGACGTTCTTGGTGCTATTTCTGAAAAGACAGGCGATATGCCTCTCGTTCTTCACGGTGGCACAGGTATTCCTGAGGATATGATTAAGAAGGCTATCTCTCTTGGCGTTTCAAAGATCAACGTAAATACTGAATGTCAGCTCGCATTTGCAGCAGCTACAAGAAAGTATGTTGAGGACGGCAAGGACCTTTCTGGTAAGGGCTTTGACCCAAGAAAGCTTCTCGCTCCTGGCTTCGAGGCTATTAAGTCTACTGTTAAGGAAAAGATGGAGCTATTCGGTTCTGTTAACAAGGCTTAATTATTTGAGAATGTCAAAACGGGCAAACTAATGAAAACAAACGCACACCGATTGGTGTGCGTTTTATTTATTTTTCTATTAGTTCTTTTTCTTCAATTTCTTCCTTTAGTTTTTCCTTTGGCTTACGTTTACATTCAATAACCGAAGAAACGATTGCCTTTGAATAAGTTGCTGTAATAACACCAACAACGAGCACAAGATAACGAAGTATATAGCCGAGCCAGCCATCGTTATCGTGTAGGTATGGCAAATTCTTTTGTGGTGGGTGAACGACGTACATAAAGTTAATGTCGCTAACTCCGTCGAAAAGCATACTGTTTATGTAAATTGAGAAGAACACAACGCCTGTTAGCATAATGAGTGCATTTCGATAGTCCTTTATTCTCCACTTCATTTCCTTGGCTGTGAGCAAGCGTAAACCAAAAACTACTATTGCAACGTGGTAAAGAAAATATTGACAAGCGATCACCCAGTTGCTTCTTGACGAGCTTGTGGCAATTAAAATCGCTGCAACACCGCCGACCATACAGCTTGGTACCATAAAGCTATAAATAAACCGCTTTACCTTTTCGCTCCTAACAAGGTTTACTATTAAAATGAACAAGATTTGTATTGAGCAAAGCTGGAATGGAAGGTCTGTTTTCGGAAGAACCCCATCAAATGTAACACCAGGCAAATACTCCTTGTTTTCGTTCATAATAATATAGGCAAAAATTTTGACAATTTCAGAAATCAACCCTACGCCGAGTAAAATTTTAGATAGGTTCTTTATACTTACTCTTCTCGAGAGAATATAAAGCCCAGCAATTAATAAAACAGAAACGACGATAAAAACAATGTGTCGTGTTCCAAAAAGTGATGTATCAGACATATAAATCTCCTTACAAAATATTACTATTTCAGTATAATACTTTTTTATTCGAAATTCAATATGTTTATTATTCATTTTTATTGAAATCTATTTTACCATATGATAAAATAGAACTATATTATTTTAAGGAGTTTTTATGAAAAGATCAAGTGGTGTTTTAATGCACGTTTCTACCCTTTGGGGCGACCATTCCGAGGGGGCGTTTTCGAAAAGTGCTAAGGAATTTATAGATTTCCTTTCCGAATGTGGCTTTACATATTGGCAGGTTTTGCCATTTTGTCTTCCTGACGAATATAATTCTCCCTATAAATCATATTCTGCGTTCAGCGTAAATCCTTATTTTATTGATGTAGAAAGACTTTATAGCCGTGAGCTTATAACACGCAGTGAATTTGAAGAAGCAAAGCAAAAGACGCCCTTTGCTTGTGAGTTTACAAAATTAAATCGCGAAAGAATGAAGCTACTAAAAAAGGCAGCCTCAAGATTCTTAGAAACAAAGCTGCTTGATGACTTTTACAAGGATTTTGAGGAGACTGAAAGATTTTGCGAGTTCATGGCACTAAAAAGCGTAAATGGCGACACCGAGTGGACTAAATGGACAAAGGATAAGCCCGCCAAGGACACCCTGCACGCTTGGAGATTTATCGAGTATATGGCGATAACTGAGTGGCTGGAAATCAAGGAATACGCAAACAAAAAGGGGATAAAAATCATAGGCGATGTGCCGATTTATGTGGCGCACGATTCCAGTGATGTTTGGGCAAATCCTGAAGAATTTTTACTTGATGAGCATTATCAGCCAACAAATGTAGCAGGCGTACCACCTGATTATTTTAGTGAGGATGGTCAGCTTTGGGGAAATCCGCTTTACAACTGGAATAAAATGAAGGAAAACGGCTATTCTTGGTGGAAAAAGCGTATGTCATTTATGTGCAAGCTTTTCGACGGAGTTAGAATCGACCATTTTAGAGGCTTAGAATCTTATTTTTCAATTCCGGCAACGGAGACGACGGCAAGAAACGGAAAATGGGTAAAAGGACCTGGTATGAGCCTTATAAATGCGTTTTCTGACATCTGCAAGGATAAACTAATAATAGCCGAGGATTTAGGTGAAATTACACCCGCGGTTGAAAAGCTTGTTAAGGACTCAACCTATCCTGGCATGAGAGTTTTGCAGTTTGGTCTTTTAGGCGAGGATAACTCCATGCACCTCCCACACAACTATATAAATAACTGCGTTGCCTACACAGGCACTCACGACAACAACACCTTGCTTGGCTATGTATGGGATTTAGACAAGGAGAAAAGACAAAAGTTCCTTGACTATTTCGGCTACGAGGGCGCAAACTGGGACAACTGCTATGATACTGTTATTCGTTCTATGCTCGCAAGCCACGCAGGACTTGTTATCTTCCCTATTCAAGACCTGCTTAAATACGGTAAGGACACTCGTCTTAATACTCCCGGAAGCTGTGATGACAACTGGTCATTTAGAATCACAAAGGAGCAAATTGAGACAATTGACCGAGAAAAATTGAAGACCTGGAACAGGCTATATTCAAGAAGCTAAAATAAAAAAACGCACACAGGGTGTGCGTTTTTTGTTATTCCTCTTCGTTTTTTTCGGCTTGATCCAGAAGACAATTGTATTTAGCAAATACAGCATCAATGATTTCGTCATCAAGCGCAATTTCGAATTTATCTTCTCCGTTTTCATTCCTTGTTACCTTGAAAACCAGTGCCTCATCATCTGCCATGCCCTCGATAAGCTCAACCGGCTGTAAAATTGCATAGAAATCACCCTTGTGAACAATTCCAGCAATTTCTATAAAATCAATCTTTTCGCCTGTAGCACTCAACAAAGTTACAATATCATCATTTTCCATTTCGTTGTTGCTTGTTACATCGTTATCCATATTTTTCTCCTATTTAACTATAATTTGGCACATTTTCATTGCATTTAACGCATTTTCGTGACTCTTGGGAGTTACACCTGCACAAGCATTTGATATAACTGAAATTTCAATTTCGGGAAAAGTCGCTTTTAGTAAAAGTGCATTAGAAATAACGCAAATATCGGTGCATAGTCCCACAAGAGTTATTTTCTCTATTGGATTTGCTTCGTTTTCCTTTTTTAGCTTTTCGGCAAGAGCAACTGAGCCAAAGGTAGGCTTTTCTATCACCTCGCCCACATACTCGATCAGCGTGGGACAAATTTCCCACCCCTTTGTGCCCTTTATACAGTGCTCAACCGGTAGGTTTTTGCCCTCTTGAGTTGACAAATAGTTGGGGGAGTGTGTGTCTTTTGTAAAAATCACTCTACCATTATGAGATAAAATCACATCCTTTACAGTTGGCACAATTGACACAGCCTCGGGCGTGCCAAGTGCACCATCTATAAAGTCATTTTGCATATCGACTACAATTAAAATATCTTGCATTTTTATCCTCAAATATAAAATCTAACCTTTTTTATGCTTACCTCATTATCAGAGCTGAAAACGAGCTTTTGCTCCCACTGCATTATCGAGGCGCTTGCCTTAACCTTTCCAGCACCACCATTAGTTCCCTTTGCGACGAATGTACAAGCTTCCATATTATTTATTTTCATAGGAATTTTTATTTGTGCAAGCTCGCTTTGTGGGGTTGTAAACTCAAGTTCAACAACGTATCTGCCCGGCTTTGTAAACTGCATTGGCAATACTGTATTAAGCTCAACATTTTCAAGTGTTGCTTCGAGGCTCATATTATCAGTTTCAAGACTTGATGCATCATATTTAAATCCGTTTGCCTTAAATCTCTCATATGCGTGGGTGTTCATTACAAACTCGCAAATACGCTTTGCGCAAACCTGAAGCTCACCAACTGTTAAATATCCACTTTCTAAGCTTGCCTTTAGGTTATCGTTGTTGTTTTTAGCATTCTCCATAACCATATAAATATCGTTTTGGCATTTAACCATAGTAGCAAAGTCGCTTGTTGAGGTTGTACCGTCAAGATTGGTTATGTGTGCCCACCAGTCGGTCATTACAAATCCGTCATAGCCCCAGTCATCGCGAAGGATTGTTTTTGTTAGGTCATAGTTAGATGCTGCGTGGTATCCGTTTACTGCGTTATATGCAGTCATTATTGACTTAACTCCACCTTCTTTTACAGCAATTTCAAATGGGCGTGCATAAATTTCACGAACGGCTCTTTCGGAAAGAACGGAGTCGCCTGTGTGACGCTTCCACTCCTGGCTATTTGCCATAAAGTGCTTAATTGTTGCGTAAACACCAACACGGTTAAGACCCTTGGAAATCGCAACTGCCATTTTACCTGTTAAGTATGGATCCTCGGAGAAATACTCAAAGTTTCTGCCATTGAGTGGACTTCTGTGAATGTTGATACCAGGGCCCAAGATAACATCGATTTCATAAGCAGTCATCTCAACGCCCTCAAGCGCATAAAGGTCAGAAACTAATTCGTCATTAAAGGTACACGCAAGGCATGTGCCATTTGGCATACTTGTTGCACTTGCTCCAGAATCCATTCTAATTCCAGAAGGACCGTCTGTTCCGCAAACAATAGGAATACCATAACCAATCAACTCCTCTGTAACGCCACCAAATGCACAGCCTGTACCTGGGGTAACCTTTGGAGAGTTCATTCCCTCACCACGAACCAAGCAGCAAAGCTCTTCCTTTGTTAATTGAGCGATAAACTCGTCTATTGTGCTTTTACCAGTTCTTACATCCTCAAGCTTAATGCCCTTATCGCCTGTATATGGAATTTCAGCTGGCAAATTATTATTTATTCTTTCAATTAGGTCATATTCGATAGTTGGAACAGCTTCGTATTCAATCTTGCCGTCAACATTTTTCATTCTTTCGAATGGAATCTTTGGCGCAAGTGCTTGACCCACCTTATCAACCACCACGGTTTCGTCTTGAACATATGCAAAAATAGGCTCTGCACATCTTACGCATTTACCAACGTAAATTATGTATTGACCAGCCTCTAAAACGTAGCAATTCTTGTTACCGGTAGCGCCCGAATCATCGTAGCACGCCATATCTTTGAGTGAAAACTCGAGGCGAAGTGTCTCTTTTTCGCCCTTTTCAAGCATTTTTGTCTTGGCATAAGCAACAAGCTCCTTTCTTGCCTTGCCAAGACTACCATTAGGTGCGCCAAAGTAAATTTGAACTACCTCTTTACCGCTATATTCTCCCTTGTTTTCAACGGTTGCATCAACTATAATTTTGCCGTTTTCAACATATGCGCTTGCTTGAATATCAAAAACAGTATAGGATAAACCATAGCCAAATGGATAAACTGCCTTTTCAGGAGCAAAGGTTTCAAAATAGCGATAGCCTACGTATATATCCTCTTTGTAGAGGTTTTTGTCCTCTCCACCGAAGTTAGCACTTGATGAGTAATCAGAAATATCATATGCGATAGTATCAGCAAGCTTACCACATGGGGAGTAGCCCATTAAAACCTCGGCACATGCGCGTCCACCACACATACCACCTTGCCATACGTATAAAACAGAAGAAATGTTATATTTCTTCACCCATTTCATATCTATAATTGCGCCAACGTTTAAGATAACTATTACCTTATCAAATACGCTTGAAACCTTAGAAAGAAGCTCTTCTTCTCCCTTGGAAGGCAAATAGCTGCCCTCAGCGGCTGAATTGTCTCTGTCCTCGCCTGCGGTTCTGCCTATAACAACGATTGCCTTGTCTCCAAACTCTCTCGCCTTTTTAACAAGGTCAATATCAATGTCCATTTCCTTTTGACACCAAGGCTCTCCACCCCAGCCCTGACCCTTGTCGAATGGATTTTCCTTTTTCCATTCCTCGTAAACAGAGAGAAGCTCCTCATTGATTTTTATATCATCATACTTTTTAAGCTCATCAACTATGTTTGTTACGTATTTTACGTTAACAAGGCCACCTGAGCCTGTTCCACTCTTGTAGTATTCGCGTTGGATTCTGCCAAAAACGGATACTTGGTCGCCTTTTTTGAGTGGTAAAACATTGTTTTTGTTTTCAAGCATTACTATGCCCTCTTTGGCACATTCAAGCGATAAGTCCTCTAACTCCTTTATAGAATCCTTGGGTAAATTTCCAAGGTCATAGCCCTTATAGTAGTTGTTTTCGTAAACCATTTTTTGCTCCTTAATGGGTGAATTTTAAACTATTTATAGTTTAGCATTTTAAAAAGGAAAAATCAATATAAATTACAAAGAAGAAGCCAAATTAATTACCAACTTCTTTTTTCTTTGCGCATACCTAAAAGCTTTATATGCTCCACCATATGTATATTTTACGTAAGCGATTATTAGTTCAGCTCTGTCCACCATCCATGCGTTCCTCTTTGTTATGGCATACCTCAATGGAACGTTTTCAAGCGGCGGATAAATTGTTGCATCATATATCTCGTTTTTTGCTAAACTCTTTAAATATGGCGTTACAAACACAATCTCACTATTTGGTCGCTTTTCCTTTATCAATCGACAAGCCGATACGCTCAAATTATCAAAATCTCCGTAACCGCCACAGTAAAATGAAATTTTTTCATCTTTTCTTGTGTTTTCCAAAATCGTTTCTATTATTTTTTCGAGCACCGCACTACTGTTTGTTATAGTGCTATGTCCTAAAAATGTTATTACCATAATTCACCTCTTTCGTGGAACTCCACTATTTTATTATATCAACTTAAGTAAAAATGCCAATATCGTGGAACTCCACGAGAGAAAATTTTTAAGCAGACATATAATAATTGTGGAACTCCGTCAAGGAACTCCATAATGAGGTGGAAAAATGAATTTAAACGACGCTATTGTAAAAAGAATATATGAGGTATGCAAGGAAAAGAAACTAAACATTTGTGACGCATCCTTAAAGGGTGGAATGTCGCCCTCTGCCATCTATGATTTGGTTAAGGGTAGAACGAAATGCTCAAAGGTTATAACCGTAAAACGCTTTTGTGAAGGTGCCGGTATAACTCTTAAAGAATTTTTCGACAGAGATTATTTTAACGATATTGAAGAATAAAAACTCCCCACGGTTGAACGTGGGGAGTTTTATATAAGAAAATCCACGCATTTGTGCGTGGATTTTTTGTTTTTATAGTGTTACCTTTTTAAATGCCTTCTTACCGCGACGGACAACCAAGCCATTTGCAACCTCGTCGGTTGTATATGCTTTTCTTGTGTCTGTTACTTTGTCACCATCAACTGTAACACCGCCTTGCTCAACTGCGCGTCTTGCCTCGCTTCTTGATGGGGTAAGTCCAGCCTTAACAAGAATTGAAAGAATATCAATTTTGCCATCAATAAAGTCGTCATTTGAGAGTGCTTCTGTTGGCATATTCTCGCTACCGCCTGCGCCGAAGATTGATTTAGCAGCTGCTTGCGCCTTCTCTGCTTCTTCCTCGCCGTGAACAAGCTTTGTAAGCTCATATGCGAGAATTTCCTTTGCAGTATTTAGCTGACTGCCCTCCCAAGTGTCCATCTTGTCAATTTCTTCAAGCGGCAAGAATGTGAGCATTCTAATGCATTTTAGTACATCTGCATCAGCAACGTTTCTCCAATATTGATAGAAATCATATGGTGCGGTTTTATTTGGGTCAAGCCATACAGCGCCTGACTGAGTTTTACCCATTTTCTTGCCTTCAGAATTGAGCAAGAGAGTGATTGTCATTGCGTGTGCATCCTTGCCGAGCTTCTTTCTTATAAGCTCAGTGCCACCGAGCATATTTGACCATTGGTCATCTCCACCAAACTGCATATTACAACCATAACGGTTATATAGCTCCAAAAAGTCGTAGGATTGCATAAGCATATAGTTAAATTCAAGGAATGAAAGTCCCTTTTCAAGTCTTTGCTCATAGCACTTAGCTCTTAGCATATTGTTAACTGAGAAGCAAGCACCGATATCACGAATAAACTCGATATAGTTAAGGTCAAGAAGCCAATCAGCATTATTAACCATCATTGCCTTGCCCTCTCCAAACTCGATAAAGCGAGACATTTGCTTTTTAAAGCACTCACAGTTATGCTCAATTGACTCCTTTGTCATCATTGAACGCATATCTGTTCTTCCCGATGGGTCGCCTATATAAGCAGTACCACCACCTATAAGTGCGATTGGACGGTTGCCTGCCATTTGAAGTCTTTTCATTAAGCAAAGCGCCATAAAGTGACCAACGTGTAAGCTGTCAGCCGTTGGGTCAAAGCCTATATAGAAAACAGCTTTGCCGTTGTCAATCATTTCTCTAATTTCTTCTTCGTTTGTTACCTGTGCTATAAGTCCGCGGGCAACTAATTCGTCATAAATCTTCATTTTATACCTCATTGTCCTTTGAGATTTTGGCATACTTTAGATTCCTCGGCTACGCTCGGAATGACGCGCTAAAATAACGCGCAAAGTATAAATCCTATAATATATTGATAATTTTAACAAAATACATTGTTTTTGTCAATAGTTAACGATTTTTTAATGCTAAAATTTTGTTCCTATATTCTCTTTTCTCGCTTATGTCCTCTAAAAACCACTCGGGTGGGGTAAATTCGTGCGCTTCTTCTAAGCTTTCGAACTCGACCTCGGCAACTACAAGACCCTTGAAAATTCCCTTGTAAATATCAAGCTCTATTATGTGCTTTCCATAAGGAATATAGTATCTTGTCTTTTCTATTAGGTTGGTTTTTACCTCGTTGAACATTTTTTCGGCTGTTTCTTTGTCAATTTCCCACTCGTTTTCCTCGCGCTGGACCATTCCCTCACCCTTTTCGGTGCGATAGTATTTATCATCTAACTGACGAACTCTGATTTCTGGTGAAAAGCTGACATATCCTTGCTTAATTTCGCTATGTAAAACACCTTCAAGATTTGGCAAAGCGCCAACTAAAAACTTTCTTTCAATCTCCATATAATCACCTCGATATTATTTTACCATTTTTTGTTGGAATTTGAAATGCTTTATGATAAAATATTAATATAATTTTATTTAGGAGCGTTTTATGGTTACTTTAAATCCTATTTTTGCAAGTGATATGATTATGCAGGCAAAGAAGCCTGTCAGATTTTTTGGCTGTGGCCATGGCACTGTTGCAATCACCCTTAACGGTGAAAGACGAGAAAGTGTGGCAAACGGTCAGTGGCTTATCGAATTTGAGCCATTTAACTACGGTGGCCCTTACGATATTTTAGTTGAGCTTGACAAAACGTTTTTCACCCTTAAAAACGTATATTTCGGTGACGTTATTTTACTTGGCGGTCAGTCAAATATGCAGTTTAAATTAAGAGAATCAAGCGAAGAAAAAGAAAACTATAAAGCAAACGACAACGTGCGCTTATTTACCGTTGACCGCATGGAATCGGGTGAATCATTTTCAAGCCGTGACGGATGGATTCCTCTTACAGTGGAAAATGCGCCAAATTTCAGTGCAATCGGATATTACGTAGCACAGGGACTGGCAAAGGCTGAGCGTAAAATCGGTCTTGTCGCATGCTACCAGGGTGCGTCCGTTATTCAAAGCTGGATGCCAAGAGTGGATGCTTTAGTGCCCGAATTTAAAATAGAAAACCGCTTTGCAGACCACGAGTGGTTCCCTATTTGGAACGATGACGGAGTTCTTTGGGAGCATATGATGGAAAAGATTATACCATTTGCATTTAATACGGTGCTTTGGTATCAGGGCGAGAGCAATGCAAGCGTCGACGAATCAAATATTTATCTCGAATTTTTACGTGCGCTTATCTCTTCGTGGAGACGCGAGTTTAAAAACGACAATATGCGCTTTGTGATAATTCAGTTAGCTGACCACTTAGACCGCGCTGGCTACGCCTGGGAAAAGATACAATCTGAGCAGCTTCGCGCACAAGATGAAATCCCGCTTGTTAATACTGTAATTTGCCGTGACGTGTGCGACAATATCGATATTCATCCTAAAGAAAAGGATATTTTGAGCCAAAGAATTGTGGATATATTAAAATAATGCAAAAAAGGCACGAATTTTCTTTAAAATATTGAATTTTTATATTGCAAATTTAATTAATTCTATGATATAATTATAATGGTTAAATTTGGGTTTAACTTATTTGTTTTGATTATTTTATGAAAGAGGTATAGATTATGCTTAAATTTGAAAACAAGGCATTGACAGATTCCAAGCTTATCCTTGATTGGATTGAGGAAATGGCTGAAATGGTTAATCCTGACAAAATTGTTTGGATTGACGGATCAGAGGAGCAAACACAGGCTTTGAAGGATGAGGCCTGCTCAACTGGTGAGCTTGAAAAATTAAATGAAGAAATTCTTCCTAACTGCTATCTCCACAGAACAGCAATCAACGACGTTGCTCGTGTTGAGGGCAGAACCTTTATTTGTACAAGAACAAAAGAGGATGCAGGTAATATCAACAACTGGATGGATCCAAAGGAATGCTATGAAAAGCTTTCTAAGCTTTACAAGAACTCCTACAAGGGTCGTACAATGTACGTTATCCCTTATGCTATGGGTCAGGTTGGCTCAAGCTTCGCTAAGTATGGTATTGAGCTTACAGACTCAATCTACGTTGTTCTTAACATGCTTATTATGACAAGAGCTGGTAAGCACGTTGCTGAGGCTATGGGCGATGGCGAGGGCTTTATTAAGGGTCTACACGCAAGAAAGGATATTGACGAGGACAATCGTTATATCTGTCACTTCCCAGAGGACAACACAATCTGGTCAGTTAACTCCGGTTACGGTGGAAACGTTCTTCTTGGTAAGAAGTGCTTTGCACTTAGAATTGCTTCCTACCTCGGACGTAAAGAGGGCTGGATGGCTGAGCATATGCTCATTTTGGGTGTTGAATATCCAAATGGCGAAACAAAATATATCTCTGCTGCATTCCCATCTGCTTGCGGAAAAACAAACCTTGCAATGCTTATCCCACCTAAGACATACACAGACAAGGGCTATAAGGTTTGGTGCGTAGGCGACGATATCGCTTGGCTCCGTGTTGGTAAGGACGGTAGACTTTGGGCAATCAACCCAGAAAACGGATTCTTCGGTGTTGCTCCTGGTACTAACGATAAGTCAAATCCAAATGCTCTTGCTACTACTATGAGAGACACAATCTTTACAAACGTTGGTCACGTGCTTGACAATAACACAGTATGGTGGGAGGGTCTTAACGACAACGCTCCTGACAACTGTATCAACTGGAAGGGCGAAAAGTGGGATAAGGCTAAGTATGACAAGAAGGATAAGGTTAACACTTCTGCTGCTCATCCTAACTCAAGATTTACTGCTCTTGCTAAGAACTGCCCATGCATTTCTAAGGAATTTGACAATCCTGCAGGCGTTCCAATTTCAGCTATCGTATTTGGTGGTCGTCGTGCAAAGACTGCTCCACTTGTATATCAATCATTCGGTTGGCAACACGGCTCATTCGTTGGTTCAATCATGGCTTCCGAGACAACAGCTGCAGCTGCTGGCGCAGTTGGCGTAGTTCGTCGCGACCCAATGGCAATGAGACCATTCGTTGGCTACAATATGGGAGACTACTTCCAACACTGGCTTGATATGGGCAAAAAGATTCCTAACGCTCCAAAGATTTTCCACGTTAACTGGTTCAGAACTGATGATGAAGGACACTTCATCTGGCCTGGATTTGGCGATAATATGAGAGTTCTTGACTGGATTCTCCAAAGATGTGAGGATAAGGTTGACGCAAGAGAGACTGCTATCGGTTATGTTCCTTACGCTAAGGACATCAACATTGATGGTCTTGATATCGACGTTGACACAATTGAGGGTCTTCTCTCCGTTGACAAGGCTTCATGGCTTGAGGATGTTGAAAACATTAAAGCATTCTATGCTCAAGTTGGAGATAGAGTTCCAGCTACCATGTACGAAGAGCTCGCTGCTCTTGAAGCAAGACTCCAAAAATAATTTAACAAATAGAAAAGCTCCGAGAAATCGGAGCTTTTTCTTATTCTACAAATTCAATTGTTATATATACGTTTTTAACAAGTGTTTCAGAGCTTAATGTGCTTGCTCTATAGCCAACATAAACATAAATATTATTATTTCCTGATATCAATTGTTTAGCTTTTATTACCGACGAGGTTGAAATTGGCATATATGACCCATGGATTGTATCTTTCTCCACTACATCTAAGCTATCAGCGCCCACTTTGATTGAAATTAGAGCTCCATTTTCATCTCGCGTACTTCCAATTCTTTTTACTTCAGCGTATGCTGTTATTTTTACTTTTTTTGATGAATCAGCATATAGCAATTTTGCAAATTCTTCATTTGAAACCATGTCTAGATTTCCAAAATTACCAAAATTATATTTTGTTTTTGTTGCTCCATAATAATATTTAGAATATTCTGGGTCTTCATCCCTCTGAATTTTCGACGTATATTTAACTGTATAATCAGCATCTTTATACACAGCATATAGTGTTGTTGGATATTCATTTTGCCAATCTATTGCTCTTCCTAAGAAATCAATGTATTCTATTCCGTTACCATTTTCGTTTGCATAGTAGCCCTCTAAAATTTTACCATCAATATATTTAGGTTCTATCTTGTTTTCTTTAACTTTATCAAAAACTACCGTTTCTTGTGAATCAGGGTAAATTATTGTAATATTGCTATTTGTTTTCTCTTTATTTTCTTTTGGACTATAAAATAGTGTACACGCTGAAATCGAAAAAATGGTTGAAATTAATAAAACAATTGCTATTAATGATTTAAATATTTTCATAATGTTAATCTCCTATTTTCTTTTCACTTTTATATGTTCTATCCAATCTATTACCACAATTTTTACATACCATATGATGCTTTGTAGTTTTATGCTCAAACAGACCGTCATCAACTACCTCGCCCTCAACCCAACGTGTAGTTTTCGCAATATATGCTGTTGTTCCGCAAGCGCCTGCATAGGGATCAATTATCTCGGTAGTATCTGTTTCGTAATGTCCTTTTTCCTTATGGGTGTGTCTTTTCACTTCACACGACACTATTTCAGCGCGTTCTTCTTCTAATGTTTCCAATATTTTACAATCCGGGCAAGAATTATAAAGCGTTATAAAGAGTGCGGCAGATGCTGTTATAAACGGGACGATAAAAGGATTCAAAACAAGCAAAACGTTGAATTGTGATAAGCGACGAAGGTCCAATTCATAATCATTTGATACATCTGCAAAAGTATTTTTCCAAAAAAGTACAGTAAGCAAAACAAGGATAATGAAGGAAACAATAATAATCAAAAATTGCGCCCATACAAGCCCTGTTCGCTTATAATATCCATACCTTATAATCAGTGATGAACAAGAACAAATAATAGCAATTATCACACTACAAACAAAAGAAACAGAAACATATAAAAACGTTCCCCATTCTGAAAACAATATATTACCAAAAAAGATTCTCGGTATTGCCATAAGAATGAGAATAATAGCAATGCCTACGCCGTTTGATATTAAGAATTTTTTAAAGCCTTTTTTAGGAAATCCACTTAGAACCTCTACTCCCACAAAACTCTTCTCCTTTTATTTTGACATTCAGTGAATGTCATTATTTGTATTTTATCATAATAAAATATATTTGTCAAGCACTGAATGTCAAAATACACTTATGAGGGAATAGTATGTTTAAAAACAAAGGCACAAACGGGAAGAACAATATTTGCGGTGAAAATATATATAAATTAAGGAAGCAACAGAGCCCTAAAATGTCGCAACGAATTTTGGCGGAAAAGCTACAGCTTTTTGGAATAGATGTTGATAAAAACGCAATTCAAAGAATTGAGTCAGGGCAACGCTTTGTTACCGACATTGAGCTTGTCAAAATTGCTGAAATTTTCGATGTTTCTATTGACGAGTTAGTAAAATAAAAAGCTCCGAGAAATCGGAGCTTTTTGTTTGTTAATTGACTAATTATTCTTTCTTTGTTTCTTCTGCTGTCGAGCTTATTCCTTGTGCTTTTGCTTTATTTTGTTTTTTATTTGAAATCACAAAATGAAGAACAGTTCCTACTGCTAAAACGCAAACTATAGCAAATATTTCAACTATTAGTACAATTCCAAGTATTTCAAGGAATGTAAGTCCCTCAAGCTTTTCAATTGCTTCCTTTTCAACCACACCACAGCCATTTTTACAATTTCTGTGTTGAATACCCTCTTCTTTTGTAGTCGCCGCCTTATCCACAATCCATTTATCATAATTATGTCCTAACGGGTCTGTGTAATTGCTATAATATTTGCTTGTACAAGAGCACGTATAAGCAATATATCCCATTTTTGTACATGTTGGCTTTACAACCTCAGGCACATATGTATGTCCCTCAGGGTTTTTATAATCTGAAACTACAACATCGCCACAATCGCACTTATATGTTGTATATCCCATAGCTATACAGGTTGGAGCGGTAATAGTTGCCTTATAATCATGCGCTATTTTATCTACATAATCCACCTTGTAGGATTCACCACATTCGCATAGATATTTAGTATATCCCATAGCTGTGCATGTTGGTGAAACTGTGCTTGGAGTATATGTATGAGGAATTAAATCAGTATAATCAGCGATATATTCATCACCGCAAGCACAAGTATAGGTTGTATATCCCAATGTTATGCATGTTGGAGCAGTCACTCTTTCAGTATAGATGTGTGGCACCTTATCAGTATAATTTGTTATATACCAATCGTCACACTCATCACATATATAGGTTGTATAGCCCATAGCTGTACAGGTTGGTGGTGTTACAACTGCACCATATGCATGAGGTAGCTTATCTGTATAATCAGATATATATGAATCACCACATTCACAGGTATATGTTGTATAACCCATAACTGTACAGGTTGGAGGAGTAATATTTTGAGTATACGAATGTGATATTTTGTTAGTATAATCACTTATATACGAATCGCCACAATGTTCACAGGTATAAGTCGTATATCCCATAGCTGTACAGGTTGGATCTGTCACATTTTGGATATAGGAATGTGGTAGCTTTTCAGTATAATCAGATATATATGAATCACCACAATCACATGTATATGTGGTATAACCTATTGATGTACAGGTTGGTGCCGTTATAACAGGGGTGTATGCATCAGGATGCTTATAATGGGCACAAATGATGTCAACATATCCATTTCGCACATTAAACGGCACATCGTTTTCGTCATAATCGCTACACTCTACAACGGTAATTTCAATCATCTGCTCGGAAAATGCAGCATCCTCATTAACACTGAATGTTAACTCCATTAAAACCCCATTTTCCGTTACATTAGTGATGCTTGACCAAATATAAAACATACCCTCTGTAAGGTTTTGACAAACCTCACCATTTGACATATTAACCAAGGTTAATGCGTTTTCATCATATGAAACGCCAAGCTTTAAATATGTAAATCCGGGATTGTCCTTCATTGTAACAACCATTGTAATTTGCTCACCTCTGCAGGCGGAAATGGCTCCGCCTGCTATTTTTGCTTCTGTCTGTGAGCTTTGGGCATTAACAGTAAACATCATGGCTATTATAAAGACAAGCACTAAAACAGTTATTATTAAATATTTTTTTAATTGTTTCATTTCTTCTCCTTATTAATATCCTGCTGAATTGCTAATTTCGTTTACTACTATAAATTCGCCTGTTTGTGAATTATAAGTAAATACGTGCCAATAAGTACCTAATCCATTTGGAACATAGAAGGTATATGCAGGTGATGCTGAGCCACCCAAATACACTTTAACCTGCGCACCTGAATTCTTCAAGTTAGACGATGATGTGTTGGATTTTCCACTGTAATCATGTACATAATACTTATAAATACCACTTCCAATATAAGAAACCGTTACAGTTTCAGGACCGTAGGATGAGGTATCGTCAACATCAAGATTTGCAATGCTTCCGTTTGTCTTGCTGGAATAGTATATGTGATAATCCGATGTGCCATCATTCATATCCGCGTACAAGTGTGAATCAAGGTCTGATGGAGTTGAGCCCCAGTTCAAAACGACTCTTATAGAATCTGCAACAATACCTATTTTATTTGAGGTTGTTGCGTTTTGCTCTGTTATGGTTCTATCTGATACTATCTTTATAGCAAATAGAATTGTACCATAGCGTTCATCCTCGTTTTCAAGCTCTCGCTCATCAACCACTTGAACTGTATAGTTGCCGGGCTTCAATGCATCTGTTCTATATTTACCATTAGAATCTGTTGTTAATGTCATAATAGCTTCGCCAAACGAGTTGCCAATGCCTTCACGAATGTAAAGAGTCAAGCCAGCAACTGGCAAGCCTGTTTTAGCATCTGTTATTGTTCCCTCTGCGTAGCCATCATTTATCTGTGTTGATGAAATAGCCTCAATTTGGAGGTTTTGAATGTTGCTTTCATTATATCTTACAGTCAAGGTTTGCTCAACGGTTATGTAGCCAGGACAAGAAACAATAAGCTTATAAGCTCCAGCTGTCAAGCCTGTAAATGAATAATATCCGTACGAATCTGTTGTTGTTTCTCTTCTATATACGTTTGTGCTTGAGAAACGCTCAAGTGTAACAGTTGCACCAGCAAGAGGTGAGTTGTTTGAATAGTTCATATCTGCATCTGCTATGCTTATTTTTCCAGACAATGTATTAGAAACATCAATGTCCATAACTATTGTGAGCTCCTCATCCTCAGTCAAGGTGAGTGTTGCTGTTGCTGTAATGTATTCAAATTTTGCAAACTCAAGCGCCACCGCTGTTGCAGGAACTAATCCAAAGTCAAATTTTCCGTTACCATCAGATATACAGCTGAAAATTTCACCATCAACGGTAAGAACACAGTTTACGCCCTCAATAAGTGGGTTGTTTGTTGAATCAAAGTCGTTGTCAGATTCGTAAACAATACCAGAAACACTTACTGCTTTATATATATTATCATTTACTAAAATTATATATGTTACATCATCAATGGTTATTAATGTTCTTGTTGAAACCTCTACATAACCATTACTTCCGTAATAATATCCACCTGATGTTAAGTTCTTATACATAACACCATCGTTGCCAAAATTATAAAGCTTACCATTGATTATTTGATATCCATAAACGATTTTATTATCTACAAGATAATATGTATCACCGTCAATAGTAACAAATATTCCATCGCCTACTATATATCCATTGGAGCCGATTTGATTGTCGTCTATTATGGTGTTCTTTTTCATAACACCGTCATCGCCGAAATAGTATATGCGATCGCTAATTATTATGTAACCATACGTAATTGTATTGTTTATCAAGTAATAAGTATCGCCTTCAACATTAACAAATAATTTATCACCTAAGATATATCCATTTGGGCCAAAATCATTATTGTCTATTTCGACATTCTTTTTCATTATGCCATCGATACCAAAATTATAGATGTGTCTATTGATTATTCTATAGCCATAAACAATAGTATTTTCAACCAAATAGTATGTATCACCATTGATGTTGACAAATATTTCATCTCCTAAAATGAGGCCAAAAGGTCCGAATTGATTTCCGTCAATTATGGTATCTATCTTCATTTTACCATCATCGCCGAAGTTAAATATTTGGTCGTTGATTACAATATAGTTATAAACGATAATATTGTTGATAATGTAATAGATATCGCCCTCGATAAATACGAAAATTTTGTCGCCTACAATATATCCGTCTGGTCCGAATTGGTTACCGTCGATTTCGGTATCCTTGTTCATTATACCGTCATCGCCAAAGTTATAAATTTTATCATTAATTACAATGTAGTTATAAACGATGATATTGTTGATGATATAGTATGTATCACCTTCGATATTAATAAATATCTTATCGCCTACAATATATCCGTCTGGTCCGAATTGGTTACCGTCGATTTCGGTATCCTTGTTCATTATACCGTCATCGCCAAAGTTATAAATTTTATCATTAATTACAATGTAGTTATAAAC
>JAFQOG010000052.1 GCA_017420755.1 Clostridia bacterium
AAGCAGGTGTGTCGAGTAAATTTTGTATTCTTTTGCGCGGCAAAGCCTTTTGATCTTGTACGCGCATTTCAGCCGCTTGAAAAAGCAACGGATATACGGAAAGAATACAATAAGGGCAACAATGCCTATCAGTGCATACCATAATTCCATTTACATACTCCCTTCCTTTTTGACTCTCTTATCCGAGGAATCAAATCCAACGCCCAAAAGCGCTTACAATTTTCAGCAAAGGTTCATAATTTGCAAAACAAAACGATTCCAAAATTTAAAAAATGGAGAACGCAAGAGGGAGAAAATCACTTATAATACTTCGCTTGAGCATACCAAAGCTCGTGATATTTTCCCAGCTCATCGATAACAAGTTCATCGTGAGAACCGTGCTGCACGATCTCGCCCTTGTCAAAAACAAGGATATTTTCACAGAAACGGCAGGATGAGAGACGGTGGCTGATATAGATCGCCGTCTTGTTCTCTACGATCTGATTGAATTGGTTGTAGACCTCCGCCTCGGCAAGAGGATCGAGGGCAGCAGTGGGCTCATCGAGAATGATAAAGGGTGCATTTTTATAGAGCGCACGGGCAATAGCGATCTTTTGCGCCTCGCCACCCGAGATATCGATACCATCGTTTTCAAAGTTGCGGTATAGCGGCGTATTTATTCCGCGTTCAAGAGTCGAAATTCGCTCGCCAAGTCCCACGCGTTCAAGGCAGTCCAATACTTTTTCCTTGTCATAATCAAGACAGCCCGACACATTTTCGGCAATGCTGAACGAAAAGAGCTTGTAGTCCTGAAAAACGACCGAAAAGATCTTCATATATTCGTCGTATTTATACCGCGTGATATCGATGCCGTTGAGCAAAATCTGCCCCTCGGTTGGATCGTAAAGACGGCACAAGAGCTTAATAAACGTTGTCTTGCCGCTACCATTCATGCCAACGATCGCAAGACGAGAGCCAATCTTGAATTTTGTAGAAACGTGGCGTAGCACCCATGCGTTACTGTTACTTCTCGGATATTTGAAGCTGACGTCGCGGAATTCAACCTCGTATTCGATATCATCGCGCTTTTCAACCGACAACGTGCCGTGATACATATCGTTGGGAAGGTCGAGAAATTTAAAAACCTCCTCCAAAGCATCGTTGTTCTGAAACAAAATGCCAATAATACCCGAAAGGTCGGCAACACCCGTGATAAACCATTCAACGCCTCCTCTGTAAAGCCAATAACTTCCGATGCCGAACGCACCCACAAACACCTTCGCCGCCATAAAAACGTCTAACGCTACAGACAAAAAGTGACTTCCCAGCATTCTTGCCGTGCGGTGATTCGTCTGAACCTTAACGCTTCTGCGAAGATATGAGGGCTTGATCAAAAGCTTGGCGCATTCGGGCAAAACTATCTTTTTTGCATTAAAAACTACAGAATCCGCACCGTATCCATTTTGGGTAAGGCTCTGGTACATAGCATTCATTTGAGCTGTTTCAGCATGTATAGCCGTGACCTGCTTTTCTTCTTTATTTTTACTCCAGATCGAAAGATACGCGTTAAGTGCTATAAACAGCACTATTATAATAAAGGAGTATGGGGAGTTAATAAAGCCAAGCAAGCCCGAATAGCTATTATCCGACATCATAGATAGCATCGCAACGGTAAGAGATACAGATACGATTATCTTTGCAAACACACCAACGATGTATGAAAACTGCAATACCAACTTCATAAGTCCCGCGCCAGTGGCATTTTTCATATTTCGAAGTTTCTGACACAAGAGCACGACCTCGGGATCTTCAACGTGAGTATATTGCATAGTGCTCTGTTTTTCCAAGAAAAACAAAAAGTCTCCCCGCCAAAGCATCGCACTATATACGCTTCTTCTTCCACTTAAAAGTCTACCGATAAGACCAATAATAAACGTGCCGACAACGGTGATAACGCCAAGCATCAGAAGGTGGGTTCCCCGACACTCCCCCACAAGCTCGTTCAGAATGAGCGAAGACGTGAAAAGTGGGAAATAAAGTGCAAGATGATTCCACACGTTGCTGACCGTATCCCAAAACATATACTTCGGAAAAAGCTTGAAAATGATCTTGTAGCCTCGGATGATCATAGAAATATTGGTCTTGAGGCTTCTTTTATTCTTGGGTTCCGTCATCTTTTTCGCCCTCCTTATAGTATTTTGCCTGAACGTCGAATATCTCCTTGTATTTGCCCCCCATTGATATCAGCTCATCGTGGGTCCCCGACTCCGCAATGTGCGCGCCATCGAGAAAAAAGACTCTGTCACAAAATCTCGTCGATGCAAGTCGGTGAGAGATAAATATGGAGGTGGTATTCTCTATTTCGTTGTATTTTTGGTACATTCTGTCCTCGGATATTGGGTCAAGCGCAGCAGTGGGCTCATCAAGCAGCATAATCGGAGCCATACGGTAAAGCGCTCTTGCCAAAAGCAACTTTTGAGTCTCACCTCCCGAAAGCTCGATCGCATCGGGATATATCTGCCTGTTCAAAGGTGTTTCCACCCCATTTTCAAGTGTGGCGATCTTTTCGTCAAGACCCGCAAAAGCGATGCACTTGTTGAGTTTTTCGTAGTCTATCTCCTCACCGCCGGCAAGGTCGGCAAGCGCGATATTCTGTGCTATGGAATAAGGAAAAAGGTGATACTGCTGCGGAATCAGCGAGAACATCGTATACAGGTCATCGCGATTATATTCAAGAGTGCTGTGACCATCAATAAGCACCTCGCCCTCGGTAGGCGCAAGCAAGCCGCAGATGAGATAAGTGAGGGTGGTCTTACCAGAACCATTCAAGCCAACAAGCGCGATACGCTCCCCCGCCTCTATCTTGAAGCTAACATTTTCAATAACATTTTTCTCGCCCTCGGGATACCTGAAGCTTACGTTTTTGAATTCTATGGACAAAGGTCTATCAAGCACTGCTCCTAAAGAGCTATCGACCTTCCCTGCTCTTTTCAGCTCCACAAACTCGCGGAAATCAGATACATGCATCGCGTTTTTCTGCATTCCCGACCATGTCCACAAAAAGTTAGCTACAAGTCCGCCAAGCGTTGTGATAGCGCTGATATAGAGCAAAAATTGAGAGGGAGAAAGAGCACCATTTACTGCCGCAGAGATAAGAACAGCGTAACAAAAGCCGTCGCTAATAAGCGTGGTTATAAGATGCACTATGGATGATCGTAAATAATATCCCTCACGCACCTCTGCAATATCGATAACGTCTCCGTTTAGCTTTTTCGCAAGGAGCATAAGATAACCTGCTAATCCGTAGAGCCTGATATCCTTGCCGTAGCTTAGGTCGTTTGATACGTTATATGCAAGATAATTGACCCTCTTGTTTGCAAGCTGCACCTCATCTTGTATCTCATAATTCCTTTTATTTGCCCAAAGTCCCACAAGAAAATTGATGACGCAGCGCACGATAAGCACAAGAATGATCACGGGATGCAAAGTAGAAATAACCGCACTGTAAAGAAAAAAATTTGCAACACTTACAGCTATATCGGAAAAATTATTAAAGAAATCCAAGCCTCCCCAAGCATTCCATGCGCGATTCATTTTTTTCTGGCAATCGGGGTCGAGCCAGTAAAAATAGTCGAGATTCCACTTCTTTTCTTCCATGATATAGTCCATCTTATTCGCCATTACGCTTTTTGAATAATCGTTAAACGTGCGCAAAAGTGACGATATCAAGGTGAAAATTCCGATCACACTCATAAGCCCGAAGATCACAAGTGCGACATAGGAAAAATCGCTATTGCTTCCTATTATTTCAATCAGTTGCGGAGGCACGAAAAGTCCGAGGGCGCTCATTATGATCGTGATGGGAATAAGCGCCACCGCAAAAACTGCAAGCTTTTTATCTGCATGCCAGATAAAGCTCAGCATATATCCGACACAGGATAAAAAGCCATATTTCGGCTTGCGCTTCTCTTCCGCAACCTTTTTCTCCTCTTGGGAATTAGTATTTGCACCAATTCTTTTGGCTTTTAGCTTTCTCTTTATTTCTTTTATTTCTTTCTTACCCAAGGATATCCCTCCTTTATTTCTTTTCACAAGATCAGTATATCACAAAAAATCCGCTTCTGCCGATTTTGGCAAAAAAAGCGGATTTTTTGGCAACAAAATTCATCATAAAGGTAAAACTACCGTACAGAGGCAAAACACCATCAATCTCACAGAGGCAAAACTACCGCAAAGCGGAAAAATGTCGTCAGTCTCAAAGAGGTAAAATTACTTCAGTAGTGAAACCGCCATCCTCGCTGGCTCGGGTGACGTATCCCCCGTACTTTTTCACGATTCCATCCACGCGCGAAAGACCTATGCCGTGATCCCTTCCCTTACTGGAGGCAAAGAGTCCTCCTATCTTTTCTGCCTTTTTACCCGACGAATTGGTAAAGGACATATAGAGGTGATTGTTCTTTGCACTGATATAAATTCGGGTAAACCGATCGTCCTTTTCGAGCCTTTCACACGCCTCCATTGCGTTGTCAAGCAGATTGCCGATAACGATACAGAGATCCACATCCGTAATTTTTAATTTCTCAGGAACGCGCGCAGTGGCGTTAATCGCGATATCTTTACTTTTCATCAGCGATATTTTACTGTTCAAGATAGCATCCACCATGGTGTTTCCCGTCTTGATCACTGTATCCACTGTGACAAGATTTTCATTGATCTCTTGCAAAAAGACTTTTGCCGCCTCAATATTTTCGCATTCAAGGTGCGCGGAGAGCGCCTGCATATGATTATGATAATCGTGCCGCCACTCACGCATCTTTTTATACATATTCTCAACCTCACGGAAATGCTGTTCCACGAGAGCACGTTGATATTCAATTATTTTTTTGTCTTTGCGCGTCATCTCAGTTCTCCCTCAAAAATTTCACAAGCAATAGATTGATCCTGTCATAACTTCCCTTAGCCATCGGGATCTCCTTGCCATCGTCCAGAATGACTGCCGTTTTCGTCACTCTGCAAACAAAGCGCAGACCAATAACAAATGAGCGGTTGGGTCGAACAAATCCGTCACCAAGACGCTCGACGAGTTCGGGAACCGTCATACGTAAACGATACTCCCCTTCTGTTGTATGAATCAAAACATAATGCCCATCCGACTCTCCAAAGCGTATCGCGTCAGCACGAAGTCGTAAAAGCTCCTTTCCGGATGGAAAGGTAATCATTCTTGGTGACTTTTCAAAATTCAAAACGGCTCTGTCAAGCACCTGCCTAAGCTTTTCGCAATTCAAGGGTTTTAAAAGATAATGCAATGCAGCCACGTCGTATCCCTCGGAGATAAATTCGGGATATCCCGTGATAAATACGATCTGCATTGCATTATTCTCATTCCGAATCGCTTTTGCAAGATCCATACCATTCATTCCGGGCATTTCTATATCAAGCAACAATATATCGAAGTCTTTTTCCTCTGAGTAATCAAAAAGGAATGCCTTTGCCGAGGAATAGGTCTTGACCTCTACAACGTGGCGGCTCTTCTCTGCCCAAGCAGATACTACACCCGATAAATATTCTACTTGACTCTGCTCATCATCGCAGATTGCAATTTTTAGTTCCATATGCATAGTCCTCTCTTGGTCAAAAGCTACCTAAAAACGCTCTAATGTAGTTATTATATCATAAAAAAATGAATTTGTCTATATTTAAAGTCGTAGAGATATGTGCATGTCGTGCCAATACCAACTTTTTTTCAGTGGGTGAATTTAGTCCACTGATTTTCAAGTGTTCAAACTGAGCACTTGATTTTGGTAGTGGTGGATGCGACCACTACCATTTTAATTAAGCGCCGGAACAATACTTCGGGAAATCAAAGGCTCAAAATGAACCTTTGATTCTGGTGTGGAGCTCTGCGACCCGCACCACAAACGAAAATGTGGCATCGATGAAAACCATACATACCACACCTCTGCCGATCAAAGGGTCAAAATTACCCATTGATTTTGTATATATTTATTTTTTTACAGATTGAAAAAAACACTGATATCTTTAGCAATGCTCGGAATGCAATAGATTAAAATAATACAAGCAACAATAATAACAAGTATTGCAAACTGATGTGAGGTAAAAATTCGTTTGCATTTTGCTTTGGAATTTTTACAAAAACGTTTCCACAAATCATTTTTGTAATTAGGATCGTTCTTTTTTAGTTGCAGTTCTTTTATATCAAAATTTTGAGTTTCTTTTTCGTAAATTTTTCCATTAGATTCGTACTTAACTCGATTCCATTCGGATTTCAAATATATTTGCATATTTGATAGAAGTTTAGAACTCATTTTATCTATCGATTTTTGTGCATCAAGCACCTCATCCGTAGGAACAAATATAGGATCATTATTTTCCTTGCTCGAAAGAAGATTACTTTGCATTTTGATGTGAAAACTCTTGTACGCTACCATAATAAGATCAATTTGTTTGATGATGTCTCGATCAAATTCATCAGAGAAATTTAGCATCAATTTAATTTCTGTACCAATTTGATTTAACTTTTGCAAATCAGATCCAAACGGATACTTTAACAACTCATCTACAGTCATCAGTGTTTCTGTCAAATTTTGAGTATCTAAAATCGATATAAATTCAGAGGTGTTTTTTCTTAATTTTTCAATCCACTCAACCCTATTTTTTGTAATTGAGTTCACATAATGAACTGCTTTATTGTTTTTTATAGTAAAATACAGAGAAATAGCACTAATACACAGTGTTATCAAAATGCCAGCAACAGTAAATGCTTTTTCATTATTCTGTAGGTATTCTAATATTTTTTCCATAATTTTTCCTCAAATCATTTTGTTTCAATTATTCAATTTTTTAATCAGGTATATCAAGCGGTCATTTTGACAACTTGATATACCATATAAATTGATCTTCATATCAAATCCTTTATCTCGCTAAAGGCAATAATGGGAAATGATATCTCTTTGTATCTTGACTCAAATAATTTATTTGTCACCATATAAGAAATAATCGAATAATTGTCATCTGCGATGCCAAATGATGTGAGCACCTTTCTTGTGTTTCCCTTTACATAGTCAATACGTCTTTGGAATTTCTCATCATCCTTATGTTGAAAGAAAAAGCTCTTTTGCTGCATTTGATCTTCATAAATTGAGCCAACTTTTTGCAAAACTTTGCTTTCAATTAACCAAATTTCCTTTCGAGATGTATTTATGGCTATAACATCATAATCACCCAATTCCTCGGGATATGCATCATTCGGAAAGCGTTTGAATAGCTCTATCTCAGGATAAACAGCATATTCTTCATTTGCTCTAAACATTGTAGCAATATCCTGTACCATTTCGTCTTCATAACGCTTTTTCCACTTTTTTTGAACAGCTTTTAGATTTCTCAAGCCTATTTCATAGGGCAAATACCATTCGGTTATTCCACTTCTCCACAAAGAAAGAACTTGATTCATAATTGCTGGCGAAAAGATACAGCATTCTTCGTTTACAATTACAGGCTTGACACTGAAACGATTATCACGTTTTTCTCTTTCCCAAATCGGCAATATATCGTGAGATGCGCTTCCCGAGATCGTTTTCAAAAGATTAGGATCAAGGATCAGAAAATTAAGTGCTTTTGTAACATCATCTAAAGTGTATTTTTTCTCTTCTAACAGGTCGAAAAATACTTTTTCAAGTTCTTCCTTCTTAACAGCAAAAACATTCGTGTAAACTTCTTCGGCTACACCGTCTTGGGTAATGCTTAATTGCATATACTCCACAAGGGTCAAAACAAGACCCAAATCGACACCGGTATCTTTCTTAAACGCTTCCGCAGATTGTTTTAGAAAAGATTCATCGATAGTGTCGCTTTTAATATGATAATCGGTCGTGTTGTATTTCCTCAATAACAATTTTCCATATTGCATTTGGATTTCATCGCTAAGAATAGGCGTTACCTTATAGTCTACATCAACAGATATTGTAAAGTTAGGATCATTAAAATGACACATATCTGCATCATCCTGTAACACGACAAGCCAATCAGCAAAAGCGAGCAAATAATTAAAGTCTTCTGTAGAACATTCCTGTGGGGTATCTACATGCTTCACAAATAGATTGCTTTCTAACAGGTATGTTATTGTTCCAGCATTTCTTCTATATTCTTCTCTTGTGCTTCGTGTCTTTTCTTCAAATTCGTGTTGAACGGAGTCATCCAAATCTGTAAATGCATTATAACGCTTAGCATTCAAGAAGATTCCATTGTGCTGAATTGCATAATAATTTAACGCTTGATAATGCAACTCCATTTTATCAAATTTAGATATTTTATGCTCGAAGAAAGAAACTAAAGAGGTTTGCATTGCTCTGATGACATTTGTAGCATCCTGCCCCTTATATTCACCAGTAACCGCTCCAGATTGCAAACAAATTTTTGCAATATCCTTGCGAACTTTGGCAAGGCTCACTTCGCTAATATCCGTATCAATTGCGCGATCAGAGAAGTAATATGGTTGTTCAATTTGAAAAACTCCAACTGTTTTCTTGAGTGACGAGTCCTCTAATAACTTTTCTTGAAGAAGTTTGAACTTTTCCGAATCATATTTTTCAAGCGGCAAGAGCAATTCCTTGAAATAAAGATTCTCTGCAACTCTTCCCGACGAATGCTGTATTTCCGATAGCAATTGTTCCGCTTTTAAAGTATAGCGGATTATCACTGTATCTTTATCTACATATTCATCGCTGAAAACAATATTTCTACTCGAATCAGAAACAAAACCACCAGCGAATTTAGAGTTTGCATAATCCCAAGGCATAAATAAGACTTGGATTGTTTTGCCCTTCAAAACATCAAATTCACATAATTGATCAGCATATCTGTCAAACAAACGCTGATTAAGTTCCTCAATCGTTTTTATGGCAGTATGCTCATTGTGTTCAAAATCCTTTTCTGTAAAGAACTCAACATTATGCGCCAAGAATACATAGGTGTCATCATTTAACCGTTTAATATTGCCTCCAAAGCCATAGCATCCTTTATGATGCAAATTGACATATCCCAAAGCATCTTCTTTAGCGGCCCAATTGAGCGGATCTTGAAATACGCCTTTTCCGGTCTTAGGGAATTCGCGCATCGTATCAGCAAAAAACTCGTAAGTGCTTTTTTCTGTTTCGTTGAAATCGAGATGTATCATAGCAGGTTCTATAGCACCGGAAACAAT
The DNA here is from genome assembly GCA_017420755.1 of Clostridia bacterium. Lineage (GTDB taxonomy): Bacteria > Bacillota > Clostridia > Oscillospirales > CAG-272 > RGIG2000. The sequence goes on from JAFQOG010000052.1 coordinate 9,200, forward strand.
ATTTCTATTGCTCAGCTTCCAAGAGAAGAAGTGAGTGCTTTTACCGCCAATAGAAATAAGCTGTGTTTCATCGCTGTAATCGGAATGTATGAAGGAAACAAGCTCATCAAAATTTTCCGAGAAACCAATGAAATATAGCAGATCTATAGCAGTACAGTCAAACCATTTTTCAGCCCTATCTTCAAACCAACTTGCATGAGATGCAATATCTGTAAAAGGCTCGACCAATATGTAGACTACTTCTACGGATGCACTCAATTTTAAGCCGCAGTGACCTTTAGTTGGATCTCGAAGGTACGGTTCAATTATGCACAATTCGTCTTTGACAAGTTCTTGTTCAATCTTATTGATTGTATCGGTAAAGGACGATTTTTTAGGAAATGCACTCTGATCTAAGGCAATGATAATATTGTTCTTTGTGGCTGTAGCGAAAATCAACCCCTTATCAACAATTTTTGTTTTTAAATCATTACTCATTACTATAGGATTTATTAAAACCCTATTCGGAGGATTTTCAGAAAAATTAAATGTGTTTTCAAGCAATGAATGGATTGTTTCAATAATATGGTCATGTCTCTCGGATTCACTTGCAGAAGGCAACAACATTTTATAATAATCCGTCAGCATCCCATAATTAAGCAGCGGGTAATAAGCATCATTTCTCTTTACAAAGCTTTTTCTCTCAAACGGACCGCCGCAATCGCCCCAAATACGCGCTACAACCTGAGCTTGCTTTTGGAATGTTTTGTCCTCGAACAGCGCTGTGATAGTTATCCAAAATTCTTCGCTCGGAAGTTCATAAGCAATTTCTTGATCCACGTTAGGAATGTTTGTTCCTTTTGTGAACTCTATGATTGTTTTTAAATATTCCAATATTGAGCAGAACTCTTCCTCAACGTTATGTACGCGAACCAAGGTTTGAAGATATCTAACCATGCTATATACTTGAAGATTCCCCGTTCCAATAATAATTGGATATGTCGTTCCATTATGATTAATAAAGACTTCTCCATAATCATCAATGATATAATCTTCCATCACCGTAACAGGAAGCAAATCGGAAATTTTTGAAAAGAACGATTGGAAGTCAGAATACTCTTTAATACATAAACTGCCAAAGGGCTTGTCCATTGATAACGCCAAATGTAGTGTTAATGCCTGCGCCAATGCAGATCGGTTTCGTCTCCACAAATTCAAGCAAAAAACAGCAACAATTAAATCTTGAAAATTATAGTCTTTTATACGTTCATATAATTTTTCGGCTGTTGGACTGATATGTGGGAAATCCGTCCCTTCAGTAAAAGCCAAAACCGAAGTAGACGATTGCCTATTTGCCAGTAAACAACACCTTTTGTATTTCTTTCCACTTCCACATGGACACGGTTCATTTCGACCTATTTTCATTTATACCTCCTGCACCTAATCACTCATTCCTCGGCTTGTCCGTTATTCACCCACTCATCGATTTCCGAAACCTTGAACGTCCAGTTCTTCCCGATCTTATGGGCAGGCATATTCTTTGTTGCAATCCCACGTAATGCTGTATCGCGGCTGATTCCAAGATGCTTGCAAATCTCTTGCATTGAATAATAACGATCCAATATTTCAGACAGATATAAGATAAGATTTTTATATATTATACCACAGCTTAAAGAAATTGTAAAGTGTTGTATGATATTGTTGTATTCCGTCATATTAAACGTTTTCGCGTATTGTGTTTATATTGACTTATTATGAAAAAAGTGGTATAATATAACTAAGTATTAGTCTCCTGGGAGGGGTATATGGAAAACAAGCAAAAATCCAATACAGAGATAACACACGTGTCTGAATTCATCGATAAGGTGCGTGAACTCATAGATTCACATTCCGACAAAAAAGTTCACTTTTTATATCGTGGAGAGTGCAAAAGATATAGTAATTATTGCAGACCTAATATATTCCGCAAAAACATTCTCTCTACTAATCCGCTGTATGAAAAAAGTCTGTTCAATACAATGAGACAGAATAAATTATCCAACAACGATAGCTATCTTGAGAACGCTATTGATGCTCAGCATGGGGAGTTTCCAAGTAGATTGTTAGATGTTTCATACAACTGTTTAACTGCATTATATTTTGCTGTCACTCCCTATTACCATTATAATGCAACCGCATATGACTCTGAAGACGGCATGGTTTATGTTTTCTATGTTGATGAAATATTCAGTCCAAGCGCCCAAAATACCAACGACAACTACAATGCTATAATTGATAAAGAATGCGCCTGGTTTAATAATCACGCAATTTTCCAAAAGAACCATAAGTTCATTGACCACACAAAACTAAACAATCGCATTGTCGCCCAACAAGGAGCCTTTATTCTTTTCCAAGGTAATGATGACGAAAAAATCCCCTCATATATGTTGAGCGGTATTGTTATTCCAAGCTCAGCTAAACCTACAATCAGAAAAGAATTGTCTTTAATGTTTGGAATAAATACCGGATCTATTTATCCTGAAATAGTTAACGTTGCCGAAGATTTAGTAAACAAGAGTAAGAGCTTAGTGACAGAGCCATTCTGTTGGAAAAATGAAATAAAATATGCATTAAACACTTTGCGAAAAGAATTATCCTACTACACTGATCAGCTTTTGTATCGGAAGGACAATAAAGATAGTGAGTATTATGACATGATTCAAACTATTGAAATGATCATTAATAGTTATCGAATTGGGCTCGTGGACTTTTTGCAAGATTTTGAAAGTTGCAATTACAAAGGCGATGAGGAAAACAAAAAGAAAGAAAAAGAAAAAATTGTGGATAGATTTAACACAATCGTAAGAGAAGCAATAGATACATTGAATTCAGATTGCTACACCCAACTTTCGCCAGAGTTGACAATCAAAAAGGAGAGTGAACAGTAATGAAAAACTTGGATAAGTATATTAACTATATCGAAACTGTTTTAATAAACAAAAACATTGATAATGAAGAAACAGAGTGGAAGCATAGTTCGGAACTTGCAAAATTATTAAACACATCAGAAGATATTTACATTGCTGATTCACTGTCCACGGGGATTGATGCCAGCGAATTACTATTACTCATTAAAATCAACTCTGATACTGTAAGTGAAAATCTCATTGCAAATATAAAAAAAGAAATTGATGTAAAAATCCAAGATCTCGCAAGTCGAATAAACGATGAGGCTAAAAAGGATTGCTTTAAGACCATCAATCTTCTTTTCTTTGTATCTACTATTCAATTGAGATTATCTCTAAAAAACTCTTTTTCACCAAAAAACTTAACGGAGCTAATTAAAAAGATAAAAACAGGAACTGGCGTTAAAAAATTCAAATTTAATCCCGTTTTCTATTTGGACAAAGACATATCTACAGACGAAATAAAATTGCCTAATATTAGACGTTATGAAATGGTTACCTTGCCTCCCTTTGATGTCGACATTGAGGTTCCTAAAGATAACAAAAAATCCACGCTAAAAGGATATGTCTTTACTGCTAACTTGTTTGATCTTGTGTCTTTGTATAATACCATTGGAGATCAGCTTTTTAAGAAAAATGTTCGATTGGGAATAGATGATAAGTTAGATGTGGATAAATCCATTAAAGAAACACTAACGGACAAGCCTGAAACATTTTGGTTTAGAAACAATGGAATTACCATACTTGTAGAAGATGCAGAAATGAAGCTCGATAGAGTTGGTGAAATTGTTTTAAAAGAGGCAGAAAATGCAGAATTGAAATTCTCCGTTATCAATGGCGCACAAACTATAACAGCTGCATCCGAGTATTATTATTCTCTTTCTGACAAGGAACGAGCCGATAAATCTTCGACGGCTAAAGTAATAGTTAAAATAATACACATAAGAGAAGACGACTCTGAAAGTGCCCGAAAAGAAGCAAAAAATATTAGTATTTCTCTCAATCGTCAAAAACCGATTAAAGCCGAAGACATTGCTTTTACCAATGAATTCGTTGAAATAATGAATGACTATCTCGAATCATCCAAATCAGAATACACCTTGGTAAGGCGTGGTGAAGATTTCTCGTCTAATAAAACATATAGTTTAATCAACTTTGCCAAAGCAAGGAAGGCATGTTCGGGTGATCCAGGCCCGGCACGTAGCAATGCAACAGCAACATTGTTGAAAATTAACACTGAAACTTCTCAATTTCACGATAAGGAAATATTTAGACAAGAGTGGTACTCTGCCACTGAATCCGAAAAGGAAGATTGCTACAAAAGATTCTATGCTCCTGTTTTGTTTGCAATGGATTTGGCATCGTCATGCCAATCGATTGCAAAAAAGACAAAGCTTGTTGGTGTGGAAGGCAATGTAATGAAAAACGGAATGTGGTATTTCATTGCATATGTAGTATTCCTTTTAAACGATGGCAACGATAGTGATTATTCACATTTCACATACTCTTGTGATAAGGTTTCTCCCGAAGCGTTAAAGCTATTGTTTGAAGATTTTGCGGATTTCTATTGCAAGAAACTTAAAGCCACAGAATCAGATACAATTTCTAACGCTTTTAAAACCTCCGACAACTACAAAAAACTGAAAGAATGTCGTTATAAAGGAACTTCTTTCTATCAAAATGTATGTGATTTGTTCGATAAGAAAGAAAACGTATCGTATGATGAAATAATCGGAATGTCATCTCCAAGCTTAATTAGACCTTCCCCCTACCCAAGCACTGGTATGCAAGTAATTTATAAAGGTGTTCCTCATAATGTGTCAAATAGAACGGAAGCCTTCATATACACAGTTCAACAATGTTTGGAAAATGCTTCAATAGATAGATATTTAATCGCTATGGAAACTCTTCCATTCCTGTCAAAAAATGATTCGTTAGATTCTGGAAATTTCAGACAAAAGGCACCAGTAACAGTAAAAAAAGAAACAATATATATTGGCAAGCACAGTAATAGTGCCGAAAAGCTTAAACAAGTAACGAGATTGTGCGATGTACTGCGCATCAAACCTCAAACAATATTGTGGAGAAATGATGATTCGATTATTTTCGAATATTAATTTTTTTACGCTTGCTGTCGAATTTTAAGTTTTTTTGCTAAATAATAGTTATCAACTAAATCTCAAGGCGAGCATTGCGGTGCTCGCCTTATATTTTCTTTTTCCTATTGACAGATTCAAAAAAGTATGCTATAATTCTATCGTGAATATATTTTCATTTATGTATTGGGGTACACATATGCGATACTTAAGCGAAGAAACGATGCAAAGGATCATAGTCTTTGTGGACGAATATTATAACGAGAACAGCTACTCACCGACCATTGCGGAAATTTCACGGAGCTTGTCTTTAGCGGTGGGAACAGTGCACAAATATCTGCACCGTATGACCGAGATGGACAAGCTATATTTTGACGGACGCCACATCATCACGCCTTATATTGAGGAATTGCAGGGTAAGTTCCACGCACCGGTTAGCGGTGACATTGCCTGCGGTTCTCCCATCTAT
>JAFQOG010000053.1 GCA_017420755.1 Clostridia bacterium
GGTAATCAAGCCAAACTAAAACGTGTGAGGCGAACAAGCCTCCTTTGTGCAAAGGGAGGTGTCTGCAAAGCAGACGGAGGGATTGATATTTTATTTATCCTCTAAATAACCGAGGTAATCAAGCCAAACTAAAACATGTGAAGCAAAGCCATGGTTACAGCTTGCACAGGTTGAGTCATACTCCCAAAGTGTGCCAGTGGTTTTTGCCATATAGTCAAAATAGCCACGAATATCGCTCTCTAATTCGTCTTTAAGCCCTGCGCCCTTTAGTAAATCAAGGCGTAAATAGTTGCCAATAAACGCATTTGAAAAATGAACATTTTCCCACTTGTTTTCTTGCTTTCTCTTTGAGCCAAAGTCATTAACCATAGTCTCCCAAAGCTCACGGTTGTTAACCTTGTCGGCAACCCCTGTAAAGAACGCATAATACTGCGCAGTTTCGGTAATTTCGCCACTCAATTTTTGCTCGCCATTTTCTAAAATTATTGCATTGTCGCAATAAAACTCGCCGATTTTTGCTTCCTTGTTTATTTGTGCCTTTAGTTCGTCTGCCTCGCAAAACAGAGCCAAATCGTCATATAGCTGAGCAATAGTTCTTTTGAAAAGATAGTAGAGCATATTTGTTGGGTAGTTTATATCTTGTGTCAAGTCATTACATTTTGACCACTCAACAAAAACCCAACCCTTTAGCTTGGTTAGTAAGCCTTTTTCATTCTCACAGCCTCTGAAGTATTCAAGCAAGCGATAAACATTTTCCTTCGCTGTGTAAATAAAATCAATATCGCCGCTTCTGTTTAAATATTCGCGCATCTCAAGCACATACCACATAGCCCAGTTGGGTATAAAATTGCCGTCCACGTGGTCGGCAGGGTAGCACATAGGTATCATACCGTCAGGAATTTTGGGGTACTGCCCACCCATCAAAAAGTTAGAAAGAAATGCGTGCTCAACACGGCTACCACCCGACATTAAGTATTCAACGCGAGAGGTAAAAAAGCTGTCGCAAAGCCAACCTGCACGCTCACGTGACGGGCAGTCCATATAAATATCGAAGGTGTTTTGACGGAAGGTTTCAAGCGCCGCCTCGTAAATTCTCTTAATTTGCTCGTCAGCCGATGGCTTTAGCTTCTTTACTATTTCCTTCTCGTTAAAATCGGTACGAATAATGCCAAAGCTGTCAAGTGAAGCATCTCCGCCGAGCGAAATAATACTTGCATACTTAAAGGTGTATGGCTCGGCAGTAAGGAGCGAGTATTTTTTGCCACCCTTTAATTTAAAGGAAAGAATGTTTACGCAATCCATACGCGCATAGTCAACTCTGCCGTCGGTCAAAAGCTCGTCAAATGTGATAAATAGAGTAGTATCATTTTTAGCCTCTACCTCTAACTTAACTAAGCCGGTGGTGTTACATTTCATTTCAATAGTTGAATATGAATTGTCTGAAATTTCACCACAGGGTGCGTCATTTTTGCTAACTAAATCTAAGCCATCCATAATCTTGGTCATAGAAAACTCAATATCACTTGGCAAATAACCATCATATTTCTTGCCAATGTCTCCAAGCCACCAAGGGTTAAAGGTGCGGGGAGTGTCGCGTTTTTCCACCTTTCCCGAGTCGATAAATGACTTTTTCTCCTCATATGGAAACTCGGGGTAGCTGACCTCACGCTCAATTAAAGTATCATCGAAATTGTCATATACAATTTGTTCTATTGGCTCACCAGCCTCAAGTGGAGCCTTGGATGTAAAATCATATACCTCGCAAAAAGGTCTTTGGTATGCATACCTTTCGACCCTTTGTAGCTTTTGGCTGTATAAATAGCCTTGCCAAGCATCTGTGCCGGTGGGGGCAAAAACCTTATTTCCGTCGCTTAATTCACACATGAAAAACGCAAGCTCGGAAACTAAATAAAAGCTATGACAATGGTAGCCACAGACCAAAACCGAAATCTCATTTTCCTTTTTAGTTAGGTATTTTCCAATAGGTAGCCTGTCCACACGATAAAAGCCGTGAGAGGCACGAGATGGACCGAAAAACACAAATTCACCGTTTATAAAAACCTGATATGTGCTTTGTCCCGCAATATGTAAAATGGTGCTTTTGCCCTTAGGTGCAGTAGTTTTAAACAGAGCAGTACAGTTGAAAGCCCCCTCATAACCCTTTAGCCAAACACCCTTTGCCCTTTTAAAATCAGCTCGATTAAAAAACATAAAAACCTCGATTTTATATCAAATTTTTCTATAATTTTGTGGAGAAATTCCTAAATGCTTTTTAAATAATCTGCTAAAGAAATACTGGTCGTTATAGCCAACGCTTTCGCTGATTTGCTTTATTGACATATTAGTATTATTTAGCAAGCTTTTAGCAAACTGTAGCCTTAAATCAATTATGTATTCATTAGGCGATTTTCCCATATGCTTTTTGAAAAGCGTTATGTATCTTGAATTGCTAAGGTTTTCTAAATTCGCAAGATAGGGAATTTCAATTTTGCTCATGAAGGAGCTGTGTATATATTTTAGTGAAGCCCCGAGAGGCGAGTCGTTTGCCTTTTCCTCTGCATCCTTATAAATGTCTATCAAAATTTCTTGTAAAAGACAAGCGCTTTTTTGAATGCTTAGTGATTCATTAAGTAAAAATGTATTAATCAGTAAATTAAATTTATTTTTAATTTCTATATTGAAATCGTTTTCGATAATACAAGGCAAATTATCAAACCCACATTCCCTTAAAAATTTGTCAGCATACGAGCCTGTGAAGTGTACGTATAAATAGCTTATAGGTGGCTTTCCCCAATACTTGTACTTATATTTTGGCGGAAAAATAATCGCTGAGCCCTTTTTTGCGACATACTCATTACCATCAATGTTGATAGACAACTGCCCATCAATAATGTAAATTAAATAGTAGTCATCTCTGCCGATAGAATTGTATGTATCAAAAGGGGCGAAAGCATCATAATATCCTGCGATATTTATAAATATGGGATAATCGTCTGATTAAAATTCAACCAATCATTCGGGTATTGTAAAATCCTTGCCATTTTACCTCCAAACAGTAAAAAAGTCCATCTAATATGGTAAAATAATCTATTGCCATTCTTTATATTTATATTGTACAATGAAATTGGCAAAAAGTCAATTAAATTAAAAACTTCATTTTAAAAAGGAGAAAGAAAATGAAAAAGAAACTACTTTTTGGCATACTTATGGTTGCAATATTCACTTGCTTCTTTGCAATCAGTGTAAATGCTGAATGGATTGACGGCATTGATTATACTCTTGATGCAAAAAACATGACAGCTACCTTTAGTGCAACAAACAGAACGGAATGTACACTAACAGAGGTAATTATTCCAGAAAAAGTAATTGGTGCGGATGGCAATGAGTATACTGTAACCTCCATTGCTGACAGAAGCATTGGTCACCAAGATTCAGGCAAAGGAAATACATATATTGTAGAATTGTATATCCCTGAAACCGTAACATATCTTGGCGCACAGCTTGTAAGAAACTGTACTAACCTTAAAACAGTTAAAATTGATGCAAGCGTGGCAAAGCTTAGCGCAGGCGATTTTTGGAATTGCCCACTTCTTGAAGAGCTTGACCTTTCCGGAATGAAATCTCTAACAACTTTAGATCAAATTACAGTATCAACTCCTAAGCTTAAAACAGTTAAGCTACCAAGCTCTCTTGTAACCATTGGTGGAAAGGCATTCCAATCATGTGGTAGTCTTACATCAATCGTAATCCCAAATGGTGTAACAACTATAGGAAGTAACACTTTCCAATCAACCAAGATAGAAACTCTTGTGCTTCCTGCATCACTTACATCAGTTGGTGGAGCAGCATTCCATAGCTTATCTACAGTAAAAACACTTGTTTTTGGCAACACCAGCTTTGATGGTTGGAGTACAAATGTTACATTTAACGGTGTAAATCCTGACATCATTTTCTTTGCAGGAGAAGACCCAACAACATTAACTAACCACTATACACAATGGAACCAATATGCAACAATGTCATATGCTGATTATCTACTTGACCCATCATCAGCTGGAGCAAAAACTATCGTTTATGACACAGAAAACTGCTCTTGTGGATACATAAGAACAAATGAAGAGCCAACATTCAATTTCACAGGCTTCTTAGATGAATTAACTTATTCTAAAATATGTGCACATTGTGGCGATACTGATGTGACAAAAACAGTTGCCCCAATGTTTACTTGCCTTGGCTGGACAGCACAAATTGATGGTGGCGCAGTTTCGATCAGATATCAAGCAAACAGAGCTTCAATCGCTGAATACACCTCAGAAACAGGCAATGTGGTTGAATACGGTATGTACGCAACAATCAAAAACGTTTTAGGCGATAACGAGATTATTGGGGAAAACGGTGAGGCTGGAGAAGGTGCTGTAATGGTTTCTCTTTCATCTGCTTTTGTAAATCTTGAAATCAAGCTTCTCGGCATAGGAGACGACCAAAAGGACACATTGTTTGCAATTGGCGCTTTCGTTAAGGAAACAAGCAATGAGGTAGCAGAATATAAGCTTCTTGAATATGCTTCTCCTAAGGACGGCGACAAATACTATTTCACATCATTCAACGAAATAATTGAAAATAACTAAAATTAAAAGAACCACTTCGGTGGTTCTTTTTTTATCAAGCCTCCTTTGTAAAGGGCGATTTCCCTGCGAGGGAAAATGTCGCAAAGCGACAAAAGGGTTGCCGCCTCGGCGAGAGGGGGGCAGAGCAGACGGAGGGATTATATAATGAAATCGTGCAAGCACGATGAAGTCCTTGGCAAACTCGGATTAAGTCCAAGCAAGCTTGGATGAAGTCGCTACGCGATTATATAGCAATAAAAAACCCCCACATAAGTGAGGGTTAATTTTATTAAAGAATAGAATAAGCGTTTGCAGCCCAAGCATATCCCTTGCAACGCAGACCCTTGCCGGTCAATGCGCTTGTGTTTTCGCTAAAGCCATATTTGCAAACTGAATTTTTGTAGTTTTCTGCAATTTCATTTGCAAGCTCGGTGTAGCCAAGGTTACGTAGAGCATAAACAAACATAACAACGTCAGGTGCCCAAACAGCACCACGCCAGTAGCCGTTTTCAACGAAATAAGAGCTGTCAAGCGCCTCACTTGCAATACCACCAACGCAAAGGTGATGTGCCTTGATTTGCTTTACGATATATTCTTGAATTTCCTTTGGAAGCATATCTTCAAGCACGATAACACGTAAAGGCATAAGCGCATTACAGTAATATGGCTCGCCTGTTTCTGCTAAGCGCACAAAGATTTTCTCCCCGTCCCAGTAATCCTTAACAGCCTTTTCAGCCAATTCCTTCGCCAAGGAAGCGTAAACCTTTTTATCAGTTGGGAAGTTAAGAACCTCAGCCGCCTCGGATAAGAATGAGCATTGAACTGCCAAAAAGGCAATAAGCTCGGACGTTTCTATATGTTCGCTCTTGTCAAAGCAGGTGGAGTTATCTTGTCCTGAATCGTTTCCGTGATAGTATGAAGGAACCTCACCACGAAGGTTGAGCCACCAGTCGGTGTTGCGCTTCATCTCGAAATATACCTCCTCAAGTGCGTGAGGGGTTGCAAACTCTGGGTTTCTCTTTATCATTTGCTTGTACATCCAGCCTTGTACAGGAGGCTTAACAAAGGTCCAAACCTTGTAGTTTTGGGAAATTGCATCAGGAACTCTGCCAACGCGATTGATATGCTTGTACATTACCATAAATTGGTCCATAGCCAAGCGATAGTCAATGTCAGCCAAGCCAAGAGCGTTAAACGCATTATCCCAGCTCCAAACATTACTCATACCAGCCTTGCCCATAACGATAGCCTCGCAAGAGAAGTTGCCCAAAGGAGCAATGGTGTTTGACCACATTATGTAAGCACATTCCTTTTCGTACTTGTTTTTGCAGTTGAATTTCTTTTCCCAAGCGATGTAGTCCTTTTCTGCAATATCGGCAAAATGGTCGTAGCTCATATTTTGTGCAATTGTAGCGCCCTTGTCAAGGAAGTTGCCTTCAATTGCAAATTCATATTCGCCATTTGCATCTGGCAAAATACGAACATTAACATAATCGGAGGTAACCTTGCCAGGCTGACGAAGCTTTTCAATCTTCAATGAGCCCTTGATGGGAACAAACATAAGGCAACAATTGTTATTAAAATCACAAAGCTCGACAATTCCGTTTTGAATGATTTGATAGTCAAATCTCATATTTGCTTTTGCAATCTCAACAAGAATCTCCTTGCCGTAACCCTTGATAAATGTACCATCAGTATCATATAGGGTAATCTTTGTTTCGCCACCTGCGTGCTTAGCAGTTGCCTCGCGTGGAACAAAGGAAAACTTTGAGCCAGTTCCAAAATTGATTGCTAAAACACCATTAAAAATATCTTGACCATGGTTGTGAATCATGTCCATTTTAAGAGTGTTTTTGCCCTTTTTGTCCCATACAAGATACGAGCCTCTGATGCTGTAATGAAGTCTTTCAAAAGAATACATAAAAATCTCCTTAGATTTTGAATTTCATAGTTTTATTTTAGTATAAATTTAGGCAAAAATCAAGTGAAATGAGCATGATTAGTTGATTTAATTTTCAAAATATGATTAAATCAAGCTATAAACATTAAAGGAGCACCTTATGAAAAAGTTAGAGTGCCCCGTACTTTTGCGTGGTAAAAGCAAGCGGGAAGGCTCGCAAGCGAGCTATTTTCGTCTAGCCATATTGTAGGGGAGGGGCTTGCTCCTCCTGTGACCCGATACGCGAAGCATGCTTGACGGCAATATTTTTGTCACGCCTTATGCTTACAAGTAGACATCGGTCTTGGTCGAAAACTCGCTACCCAAATTTTCCACAAAGCGAGTGCGAACAAGCAAATTTTTGCTAAGCAAGGCTATCAAAAATTTGTACGGGAAGATGCCTTGCCTTACAAGCTTCCGACACGGAAGGACAAGGCATACAATGCGTCCCCAATCAAAATTCGTAAGCGAATTTCGAGTGGTCGCGCATTATCCGTAAGGATAATCAAAAACAAAAAGACAGGTATGAAACCTGTCTTTTTGTTTTTGGTGACCCGTACGGGAATCGAACCCATGTTTCAGCCTTGAGAGGGCCGTGTCTTAGCCGCTTGACCAACGGGCCGTTTGCCAAATGCTTATGTATTATATCACAGGTTTTTTTATTTTGCAATAGTTTTTTGAAAAAAATTCAAAATAGTTGACAACCAATAATTTATATGTTAAAATATACGCGTAAAACACAATGACAAAGAGGAGTAGCGCTCATTTTTGACCTAATAGAGAGCCGTGATGGTGGAAAATCGGCAGGCAAGTGGCGTGAAGGTAGCTTTTGAGTGGTGGTGGCGAAGGGGAGCTGTGTAGCCATCAACGTCAACCTGCGTTAAAGGTTTGAGTGTGCACCCTTGGTGCAAATTCAGGTGGTACCGCGCATATGCGTCCTGATGGGATTTTCACATCAGGCTTTTTTATTTTGCCTCCTTTGTAAAGGGCGATTTCCCTGCGAGGGAAAATGTCGCAAAGCGACAAAAGGGTTGCCGCCTCGGCGAGAGGGGGGCAGAGCAGACGGAGGGATTTGCCCCCTAAAAAAGCAAAAAAACATAATGTAGGGGACGGCGCCTTCGACGTCCCGTAAAGGAGAAAATATGAAAGAACTCGCAAAAACCTACGCCCCACAGGAATTTGAGGAGCGTATTTACAAAAACTGGTGCGACAATAAGTATTTCACACCAACAATTGACAAGACAAAGCCAAGCTATACAATCGTTATTCCACCACCAAATATCACGGGTCAGCTCCATATGGGTCACGCCCTTGACAACACATTGCAGGACATTCTAATCCGTTATAAGAGAATGAATGGTTACTCAACCCTTTGGCTCCCTGGTACCGACCACGCATCAATCGCAACTGAGGCGAAAATCGTTGAGGCTATGCGCAAGGAGGGTATCTCTAAGGATGATATCGGTCGTGATGGTTTCCTTGAGCGCGCGTGGGCTTGGAAGGAGCAATATGGTGGACGCATCATTTCTCAGCTCAAAAAGCTCGGCTCATCATGTGACTGGAGCCGTGAGCGCTTTACTCTTGACGAGGGATGCTCCGAGGCTGTCAAAGAGGTATTCGTTCGCCTCTACAACAAGGGACTTATCTATCGAGGAGAGAGAATTATCAACTGGTGCCCACACTGCTTAACCTCAATTTCCGACGCAGAGGTTGAATACGAGGACCAAGCAGGACACTTCTGGCACATCAAATACCCATTCAAGGACGGCTCGGGCTATCTTGAATTCGCTACCACCCGTCCGGAAACTATGCTCGGCGATACTGCCGTTGCTGTTAACCCTAATGACGAGCGCTACAAGGATATGATAGGCAAAACCTTGATTATTCCACTTGTAAATCGTGAAATTCCGGTTGTCGCTGACGACTATGTTGAAATGGATTTCGGTACTGGTGTTGTTAAAATCACTCCGGCACATGACCCTAACGACTTCGAGGTTGGCAAGCGCCATAATCTGCCAATTATCAATGTTATGACTCCTGATGCTAAGATAGTTGACGACTATCCAGCTTATGCAGGAATGGACCGCTATGAGGCAAGAAAAGCAATCGTTAAGGATCTTGACGAGCAGGGTTATCTGATTAAGGTAGAGGACTACTCACACAATGTTGGCACATGCTATCGCTGTGGCACAACCGTTGAGCCACGCGTTTCACTCCAATGGTTTGTAAAAATGGAGGACTTGGCAAAGCCAGCAATTAAAGCAGTACGCGAAAAGGAAATAAAATTCGTTCCTGAGCGCTTTGAAAAGAACTACTTTTACTGGATGGAAAACATCCGTGACTGGTGTATCTCCCGTCAGCTCTGGTGGGGACATAGAATTCCGGCATTCTACTGTGACGACTGTGACGAAATTGTAGTTACAAAGGAAAATAAGGCTATTTGCCCAAAATGTGGCAAACAAATGCGCCAAGACCCAGACACACTTGACACTTGGTTTTCTTCAGCCCTTTGGCCCTTCTCAACACTTGGTTGGCCAAACGAAACTGATGACTTAAAATATTTCTACCCAACAAACACTCTCGTTACCGGATATGATATTATCACATTCTGGGTATCCCGTATGATTTTTAGTGGACTTGAGTATATGGGAGAAAAGCCATTTGATACCGTTTTAATTCATGGTCTTGTGCGCGATGCACAGGGCAGAAAGATGTCAAAATCTCTCGGTAATGGTATTGACCCACTTCTAATTATCGAAAAATACGGTGCTGACGCACTTCGCTTTGCTTTGGCAACTGGTAACTCTCCAGGAAACGATATGCGCTTTAGCGATGAAAAAATCGAAAGCGCACGTAACTTTGCAAACAAGCTTTGGAATGCAGCGCGCTTCGTTATGATGAACCTCGATATTGAAAAGGTTGAAATGCCTTCGGTTGACGAGTTAGCATTGCAAGATAAATGGGTGCTTTCTCGCCTTAATAAGCTAACTGAGCGTGTTCGTGCATCACTCGATTCCTATGAGCTTGGCATTGCCCTTGGTGAGATTTACGACTTTATTTGGGACGTGTTCTGCGACTGGTATATTGAGCTTTCAAAGACAACCCTTTCGAACAAGGAAAGCGCACAAAACAAGGTTTCACAAAACGTTATTGTTTACGTGCTTGAAAACATCTTAAAGCTCCTACATCCATTTATGCCATTTATCACAGAGGAAATTTACGGCTCATTACCTCACTTTGAAAATGCAGACAGCATTATGATTACAAAGTACCCAGAGGTAAATCCAAAGTACAATTTCTCAAGCGATGAAGAAAACATGGCTCGCGTGATTGAAGCAATTCGTGAAATCCGTGCTCGCAGAAACGAAATGAACGTGCCACCATCAAGAAAGGCTAAAATTTTCATTTCAACTAAGTATTGTGAGTCCTTTAATTCATCAACTGCAAGCTTCTTTGAAAAGCTTGCCTCAGCCTCCGAGGTTGAATTTGTCAGCGAATATGATAGCGAGGGTGCAGTTCAAATCATAACTCCATCAGCAACAATCTATATCCCAATGGCTGAAATGATTGATACCGAAAAGGAAAAAGCACGTCTAAATGGCGAGCTTGCAAAGGTTCAAGGCGAAATAGACCGTCTTGTTAAGAAGCTATCAAATCCGGAATTCACATCAAAAGCACCTGAAAAGGTTGTGAATGGCGAAAAGGAAAAGTTAGCTAAATACGAGGCACAAAAATCTGGTATTGAAGAAGCAATCAAGGCGCTCTAATAACATTGAAAAGAACCGCAACCGCGGTTCTTTTTTTGTCATTCCGTGATGCCGTTTTGTCATTCTGAGCGAAGCGAAGAATCTCTTTTTTTGAAAATTCACAAAAAGTTAACAATTATGCTTAATTTGTATATTTTAACCAAAAAGCTATGAGAGAAGTTTAACGGAAGAATTTTAGTTTTTAAGTAAAAACAAATACAGGTAAGAGTTTTGCCTAAAAAACTAAAAATCGAAAATTTCAAAAATCATCCGTAATCAAACGATTTTTGTGCAATTTACACAAAAACAGTTCGTTTTTTTTTTTTTTTTTTGTTCATCTTGACAGTTTTCCACATATGTGTTAATATATATTATCATAATGCGCATATCGCGCAAGTAAGGAGAAAATTATGAAAAAGAAATTATTTTTGGCACTTGCAATAAGCATTATGCTCGTTTGCTTGTTTGCAATTTCAATTTCAGCAACCGAATATTTCGGCGAGGTTGAGATTATCGACCTTGATGGCGACGGAAATAGCGACATTTCAATAAATAATAGACTACCTGCTATCGTTACAGACGAGGGAGTAATTGCATCCGAGGATGCACGTGCAACAATTAAATGCTCATGTGAAGCTGGCAAGCACACATTCCCGGCTTATTATCTTGCTTCCCCAAAAAGCACAGGAACACGTTTTTACTGCTTCTCATATGGTGATTTAAATGCTCTTCTTCCGGAATATTGCGGAGCAACTGAAGCTATCAATGGTACGTATATTACTGCATATGAGCTTCCCAACGGATACACAGCTATCTATTCGGGCTTCTTCTACGACGACAGTACGTTTGCGGCTACCTCAATTGAGTACTTTAGCTTTGCAACCTGTCCTACAATGACCTCATTAGAGGGCACAGCAAGCGGAAGAAACTGGTTTACCAATTCCTCAATAAAAGAGGTTGATTTGGGCACGTCCTTCCAAACAATTCCTGTAATGATGTTTTATAGCTGTGATAATATGGAAGCAATCACAATTCCTGATTCGGTGAAAAAAATAGACAGACTTGCAATTTATGATTGTGCTAAATTAAAAAACATTTATATTTCGGAAAATTCAAATCTTGAAACGCTCGAAAGTAATGCGTTTGCCAATAATCCCGTTCTTGAATATTTGTATTTACCAAGTAAAATCACAACTCTTGGTATCGCCGGCTCTAACCAATCTCCGTTCCAAGGCAATACAAATATGTACTTGGTAAATTCCCCAAGTGAAACAACAAAGCCAACTGTGTATTATCTTCCCGATACAATCACAGCTGTCGTTGGTGAAATTTTCAAGAACTGTAAAAACCTTAACGATATAATCGTTTTCAATGAAAACATCACTTCAATCAGCGACGGTTGGGCATTCTGTAACGCGAATGCAGTAACTCTTGTTTTCCTTGGCGATGTTGAAAGCCTTAGCACAAGCGGTGCTGCTTGGACAAAACAAACAGCAATTTATTTCTGTAATGAAGCGGATACCGAATATACAGGTAATACTAATATTGCAAGCAAATTCGTTTACTGCAACGCAGAGGGTAATGAAGATCACCTTCTAAGCCCACGTGCTAACATTTCAACTCCTGCAACCTGTGTAACTCCTGAAATCAGCCAAACCTTCTGCTTCTGTGGTGTATCTATGGGCACACAAGAAACAGCACCAGCACTTGGCCACGCAAAGGATTTAGAGGCTGATGAGATGTGGAACTATGGTGGCAACTATTACGCAAACGCAGTATATGTATATCACTGCACAAGATGTCTTGAAAACTA
>JAFQOG010000006.1 GCA_017420755.1 Clostridia bacterium
CTGCAACTGCAACGGTCATACCAACCATTGGGTTGCTACCTGCGCTGATTAAATCGACAATAATTGGCTGAAAGCAATTGACAGGTTAAATAAAATATACTATAATAAATTTGATATTTGTAGGTTTGTCATAGGAGAATTAAAATGAAAAAAATCGTATTAAGTCAAGCACATTTGGATAAAAGAAAGCAAAAAAAGCGTTTCGTTTTAAGAGACGATATTTTTTGCACAATATTGCAACAGAAGATGTGCGTGAAGGATTATTTTGATTTTAGTTTTTCATTTCCCGATGAGGTGGATAAGGTAATCATTGACGGTATGTACTCGGGTGATTGGTATTCCGTGTACGAAAGTGAAATTTTACCGCTTCGCCAAAATCCTATGTTGGCGCGTTTTCGTGACGCGGGGATAGACATTTTTGATGAATGGATAAAGCATGTTCACGGAAGACAAAAAGAGTGTTGGTTGACATATAGAATTTCAGAGGTTGACGTAGATGAGGATATAAATCCTTTACCGATAAAGGAAGAACACCCCGAATGGTTTATTCCAGCATTTGGATTCACAATGAACAATATGGCTGTGCCGGAAATTCGTGAGCATAAATTAAAGGTAGCCTTAGAAGTGATGAGAAAATACGCTTTTGATGGTTTGGATATTGATTTTGAACGGCACACTCCCATCTTACCAGTTGGCGAGCAATGGGAAAAACGGGAATGCGTAACGGAATTTATAAGAGAATTACGCACGGAGCTTTTAAAAATTGGGAAGGAACAAAACAGAGTTATAATGCTATCCGCACGAGTACCCGATTGCTTGGACGGATGCCATCAAGATGGTTTAGATGTAGAAAAATGGATAAAAGAAGATTTGGTGGACTGTCTAACCCTTGGCTCACGCTCATTTGATGTTAAAGTGGAAGAGTTTAGGAAGCTTTCAAAGGATGTGCAGCTATATGCGTGCTACGAGCCCTACCATACTGTTGACGGGTACTTTGCTCCGTCACTTGAAGCACTACGCGGAATTTGGTATTCGCATTTGCAGCGTGGTGCAGATGCGGTAGAATATTTCAACTGGTCAGGGCAAGGGAAAAAGGAAATGGTAGCGCATTATGTGAATCTTTATGGGATGGATCCCAAAAAGGAGGATTATGCGCAGTTCGGTAGCGAGGATTTTACGGGTGTAAATGATAAAGAATTTTTGAAAAAGCAAGATAAAGCTTATGTCATTGATAGGAAGGGTGGCTATCCTTGGGGTATCGGCTACGGTAATTTAAACGCGGATAGACAGCTTCCTTGCGTAATAGAAAACGACGGACAAGTACGGCTATATGTGGCGGAAAATATAAAGAAAGCGAAAAAGGCAACATTAAAATTGTTGTTTGAAGAGCTTTCACAAATTCCCGAAGTGTACTTTAACGGACAAAAATTGTCTTTTTTGTCACAGCCACATCGTGATATGCAGGTGACTGCGGAAAAGATCCCACCTATTTCGGGGCATCCAGTAAGCGTACGTCTTGCTTACGGAGAAGATCACAGCAAGAGCTGTACTCTGCTCGAGGCGGATTTGACGGGTATGGAAACCAAAATAGGCTACAACATCATAAATGTGTTAACGAAAACACCAGTAAGTCTTGAAAAAGTGGAATTGGAAGTAAAACGAATATGAAAATGGGCAACAAGAAAAAAGCGATTTTATTTGAATACCTACCTATGGCAGTGACGGGGATAATCATACTTGTTTGTGCTATCGTCTTTAAACAAATGTTTATCAAAGTGTTACCATTGTTTTTCTCGCTACTTATTATGTTGCTCAATTCTCGGGCAAATCGTATCGGGTTTCTTCTCGGAGCAATCAATAGTTGTATTTACATTATCGGCTACTTGATGGAAGGAGTGTACGGCACGGTCGCATCTACTGTCTTTGGCATTGTTATAATGTTAATAACATATTTCAGATGGAAAAGAAACGCTTATGGAAAAGCCACCGTTTTTCGTAGGTTTAGTGCGCGTGGACGCGTGTTGCTCACTTTGGCTTTGTGCGTGGTGTGGGCAGCGACATCATTTGTTCTCTCGAAAATAGGTGGTACAGCAACAGTAATTGACGGCTTGACTATGGTTTTGGGCTTTGCCACAAACATACTAACCATTGTAGCCTATGTGGAAGCTCCATTTTTGAATATTATTAGTGGACTTTGCCAATTTGCACTTTGGGTGCAAATCGTATTTATCAACGGAAATTATGCCGCTATAACATATTTAGTGTATAATGTGTATTGTACATATATGATAGTACGCACTTTTGTTCGTTGGCGCAAGCTCTATAAAGAGCAAAGGTGCTGACATAATTGTGAAAGCCTCACATTCAAATTTGAATTTAACAAAAAAATGGACACATCATCGTGGTTTTACCAAAAATGATGTGTCCAACTTTTTTCATTATTAAATTTTCAGATGTAGATTTTTACAATCTTATCTTGAAGCTAAAAAGTCTTACAAAGCCTTATATTACTTGCTTGCTTCCTCAACAGCAACTGCAACTGCAACAGTCATACCAACCATTGGGTTGTTACCTGCGCCGACAACTTAATTCTAAAAATGTATTTACAAGCAAGTCCAATTGTGATATAATTCAGAGTGCAAAACAAATTTCATAAGTATGTTTACATAATCATATTTTTCCATTGAAACTGTTTGAAAAATGTTATTATTTTCTCCACAGATTGAATGCGGAAGGTCTTTTGTGTATAATTATTGTATCATACTTTTCGAAGTTTTCAACTCTTATCAATGTTTTTCACGGAGGACGAAATGGCAGTCATTACAATTGTTGGTGCGGGCATGATGGGAAGCGCGCTTGCTTTTCCCGCGAGAGAGAATGGGAATGAGGTTCGCTTGGTGGGAACTCATTTAGACAGAGAAATTATTGAGGAATGCAAGAGGAGTGATAAGCACCCCAAATTCAACAAGGAATTTCCAAAAGGAGTCAAGTATTTTCAGATCGAAGAGATTGACGTAGCGATCGAAGGTGCGGATATGATCATCGGCGGTGTATCGAGCTTTGGTGTTGATTGGTTTGGAGAAGTCGTTCTCCCCAAGATCCCCGAGAGTGTCCCTGTGCTTACCGTAACCAAGGGACTTATGGATACCGAGGACGGGCAGCTTCTAACATACCCTGAGGTTTGGCGCAGAATGCTTGAGAAGTCGGGGAAAAAGCTCTCTCTTAATGCGATCGGTGGCCCTTGCACAAGCTATGAACTTGTTGCGCACGATCAAACGGAGGTAGCGTTCTGCGGAGAAGATATCGAAATACTTAAGCGGCTTAAGACAATGATGGCTACAGAGTATTACCATATCAGCCTTTCGACCGACGTAGTGGGAATCGAGAGCGCGGTTGCCTTAAAGAACGGCTATGCTTTGGGAATCGCACTCACCATCGGTCTGAACCAGAAGGAGTTTGGTATTGACAGTGAGCTTCACTTTAATTCTCAAGCCGCGATCTTCGGTCAGGCGGTCAAAGAAATGTACAAGCTTCTTGACTATCAGGGGGCGGCAACTCTTGAAAATATGAGTGTCGGCTACGGCGATCTATACGTTACGGTCTACGGCGGCAGAACAAGGCTTGTAGGAATTCTGCTTGGAAGAGGCATGAATATTGATGAAGCGAAGGAAGAACTGAACGGAGTAACCCTGGAATCTCTTGTTGTTGCCGAACGAGTTGCAAGAGCAATTCGCGTTGCGCATAAACTAGGCAAGCTTGAAATAGGGGCGTTTCCACTTCTTTGTCACGTGGACGATATTATCAGCAGAAAGATGAAAGTCAATATTCCTTGGGAAGACTTTACATTCTGCTACAACAAATAATGGTTAGGAAAACTAAAATGGGGCATGATTTCATATTCATTTTCTTCATTGTCAAAAGCCTCCAAATTGTATAAAAATATAGACACATCATTGGGGATTTCTCCAAAATGATGTGTCTTGCTTTTTTCTTTAAATATAATAGGAGGAGCAATTCCTTGCAGGACAGCAACCCTTTTGTCGCAAGCGACATTTCCCCTCGCAGGGGAATCACCTCCCCTACAAATAATCAAACCTCAGCGTGAAAAAGTGCCACTCAAGGTGGCACTTTTAGCGTTTATTAAAGAGGCTTCAGGGCGGAGGAAAAATGCGCGAATAGAGTGAGAGGCGTACTTGCGTACGTCGGAGCGATAGTCGCGTATAGAAATCACATAAAAAAAAGAAAAGCACATATCACTGTGCTTTTCTACCTTAGAATTTCTTCGTTAAATAGAACGGGAGGAGCAAGCCCCTCCCCTACTATATTAATTCGTTACTATAAGTGTGATTTCGGTTTTACCCGTATCTGACAGCCTCTTACTTTGAAGCCTCTTCAACAGCAACTGCAACAGCAACAGTCATACCAACCATTGGGTTGTTACCTGCGCCGATAAGACCCATCATTTCTACGTGAGCAGGAACGGATGAAGAACCAGCGAATTGAGCATCGCCGTGCATTCTACCCATTGTATCAGTCATACCGTAGGAAGCAGGACCAGCAGCCATGTTATCTGGGTGAAGTGTACGACCTGTACCACCACCTGATGCAACTGAGAAGTAGTTAACTCCGTTTTCGTTACACCATTTCTTATATGTACCGGCAACTGGGTGTTGGAATCTTGTTGGGTTAGTTGAGTTACCTGTGATAGATACACCAACGTTTTCAAGTCTCATAATTGCAACGCCTTCCGGAACGCTGTCAGAGCCAT
The DNA here is from genome assembly GCA_017420755.1 of Clostridia bacterium. Lineage (GTDB taxonomy): Bacteria > Bacillota > Clostridia > Oscillospirales > CAG-272 > RGIG2000. The sequence continues at coordinate 4,769 of JAFQOG010000006.1, forward strand.
AGCACTTAACGTTAGCTCTTGGGCCGTTTGAGTAAGGTGTTTCAGAGATTACTTTAACTTCTTCAGCATATGGGTCAAACTCTGTTTCAACATATGTAAAGCCGTTGATTCTTGAAATAATCATAGCAGCATCCTTGCCAAGACCGTTAAGGATAACGCGAAGTGGCTTTACTCTAACCTTGTTTGCGTTAAGAGCAATTTTAATTGCGCCCTCTGCTGCTGCGAATGATTCGTGACCTGCGAGGAAGCAGAAGCACTCTGTTTCTTCGGAAAGAAGCATTTTGCCGAGGTTACCGTGGCCAAGACCAACCTTTCTGTTCTCAGCAACTGAACCAGGGATACAGAAGGCTTGAAGACCAATACCGATAGCGGCAGCAGCGTCAGCAGCTCTGACGCAGCCCTTCTTAATTGCGATAGCTGCGCCTACTGTGTAAGCCCAAACTGCGTTTTCAAAGCAGATAGGTTGAGTTTCTCTTACGATTTTATCGCAGTCGATACCCTTAGCGAGTGTAATTTCCTTACACTCCTCGATAGAATTGATACCATATTCTTTAAGAGCCGCAAGAATTTTAGCTTCTCTGCGCTCGTATCCTTCAAATAATGCCATTATATTCTACCTCCTTATTGCTTTCTTGGGTCGATATAGTGATCAGCCTCAGCAAATCTACCATATGTGCCCTTAGATTTTTCGTATGCTTCATTTGGCTCCATACCCTTCTTGATGAAGTCAGTCATTTTGCCGAGTGAAACGAATTCATAACCGATAACTTGGTTGTCCTTATCAAGAGCCATTCTTGTGCAGTAGCCCTCTGTCATTTCGAGGTATCTAACACCCTTAGCCTTTGTACCGTACATTGTACCAACCATTGAACGAGCACCCTTACCGAGGTCTTCCATACCAGCACCGATAACAAGACCGCCCTCTGAGAATGCAGATTGAGTTCTGCCATAAACGATTTGTAGGAAAAGCTCTCTCATAGCTGTGTTGATAGCATCACAAACCAAGTCTGTGTTAAGAGCCTCAAGAAGTGTTTTGCCTGGGAGAATTTCTGCCGCCATAGCTGCAGAGTGTGTCATACCGGAGCATCCGATAGTTTCAACAAGAGCCTCTTCAATAACGCCATCCTTAACGTTTAATGAAAGCTTGCAAGCACCTTGCTGTGGTGCGCACCAACCGATACCGTGTGTATAACCTGAGATATCAGTGATTTGCTTTGCTTGTACCCATTTGCCCTCTTCTGGAATTGGAGCTGGACCGTGCTTTGGTCCCTTGGCAACGGAGCACATTTGTTCTACTTCATGTGAATAAATCATATGTATTTCTCCTTATAAAAATTTTTCGTATATATTATATCGTATTTAACGACCAAAATCAACATTTTTATTAAATTTTTTATTTTTTGAAATTAACTTAAAAAAACGAGCAATTTTTACGATTTTTTTGGTTATTATTTATAAAATATTATTTACTTTTTATATTATATATGTTATAATGTAAGATGAATTTTTTTGGGAGGGATTTTATGCGTCTTGATAAGCTTCTTTCCGAGCTTGGCAAGGCCACCAGAAGTGAGGGTGGTAAGCTAATTCGCTCGGGCAAGGTTACTGTTAATGGCGAGGTTATAAAAAAGCCAGACCATAAAATTGACCCTCTAAAGGACGAGGTTTCTCTTCTTGGTGAGGTGCTCACCTACAAAAAATTTACCTACATTATGTTAAATAAGCCCGAGGGGTACGTCTCTGCAACTGATGACGAAAGGGAGAAAACCGTTTTAGATTTAGTCAGTGACGAGGATAGACGAAAAGGGCTTTTCCCCTGCGGACGGCTCGACAAAAACACATTGGGTCTTGTGATTTTGACAAATGATGGTGACGGTGCACATAAGGTGCTTTCCCCTAAGCATCACGTTTCAAAGGTGTATAAGTTTGAATCTAAATTCCCTTTGTCGGAGAATGATATTAAGGCACTTGAAAGTGGTGTTGACATTGGTGGCTATTTAACCAAGCCCTGCAAAATTAAATTATATAGTAATTTAACGAGTGGCGAAATCACCTTGACTGAGGGCAAATATCATCAAATTAAGCGTATGCTTGAGGCGGTTAATAATAAAATTACTTATCTTGAAAGAATCAGCTTTGGCGGTATTGTGCTCGACCCTACTCTTAAAAGAGGCGAATGGCGATACCTAACAAGCGAGGAGGAGGTTATATTCAAATGAAAAAATTTCTTTTACCTGACGGTGTGAATTGGTATCGTGCCAATATGCACTGCCACACAACCGTTTCCGACGGTCACTACTCTCCTGCGGAAATCAAGGAAGCTTACAAAAATATGGGCTACTCTATTGTAGCATATACCGACCATGAAATCATTAAAACCCACAACGATTTGACAGATGACGAGTTTTTGGCAATCACCTCTTCGGAATTTTCTATCAACGATTCAAAGGCTTGCTTTGAAATTCCCGACGGAAAATATATGGATGGATGGAGAAGCAAAAAGGTAATTCACTTGGGCATTTACTCTAAAGACCCGAACAACACCTTCCATCCAGCAACTGATGAAGGCACCTTTAACTATTGGAAAAGTCAGGGCAAGGATATGGCAGGCGCAACGTGTGACGGATATCAAAGAGTTTACACCGTTGAGAGTATTAACGAAACCATTAAGCGTTTAAATGAAGCGGGCTTTTTAGTTGCACTTAACCATCCAAACTGGTCACTAAACGATATGAACGACTATCTTAATTTCGAGGGGCTTTGGTCACTTGAAATTTTGAACTACGCAACTGAGCGCATCTCCGGTGCTGAATACTGCCCCTATATTTACGACCATATGATAAGAAATGGAAAGAACAGAAATCTATTCTGCAATATGGGTGACGATAACCACAATCGTGGTGGCTCATTTGACCATTCCTTTGGTGGCTCAACAATAATTGGTGCTAAGGAGCTTGAATACGGTCAAGTAATGGAAGCACTTGAAAAGGGCGAATTCTACTGTGCAAGTGGTAAAAATCCACCAAAAATCAACGCTCTTTATGTTGAAGATAATATACTGAAAATAGACTGCTCCCCAGCGACTGATATTTTTGTAACCGGCATGGGAAGAAACTTCCGTTATGCAAATACAAACGGTGAGGAAATCACCCACGCAGAGTTTAGACTTGATAAGCAGGACATTTTGTTCCGTGTAACTGTTCGCGATAAATATAACAACAATGCACATACACATTTTTATAAGGTTAGTGACCTTATAGACTAAGGAAGGCTGATGAAAAAATATATTATTTCTCCAAAGCTTAATTGGTATCGCGCCAATATGCATTGTCACACTACCATATCCGACGGGCACTTTTCCCCAGAGGAAATTAAAGAAGTGTACAAGAAAATGGGCTACTCTATTGTGGCATATAGCGACCATGAGCTAATTCGCGATCATTCCGATTTGAATGATGATGGCTTTTTGGCAATCACAGCGAGTGAGTTTTCAATTGACGACACATCCCCATCTTTTGCTTTGCCGAATGGTGAAAGCACCGAGGAATGGTTCGCGCGCAAGGTTATTCACATAGGAGTTTATGCGAAAAATCCACACAACATTTTTCACCCAGCAACCGACAACACCCTTTTTGATATGTGGTGGCGCGCGCAGGGGCGTGATATTGGCAAAATATCGTGTGACAACTACCATAGGGAGTACACCATCGATAGCATTAACGAAATGGTTAGAAGGCTTAACGAAAATGGATTTTTAGTCACCTTAAACCATCCAAGCTGGTCGCTTAATGATATGACGGACTACCTTAATATAGATGGGCTTTGGGCACTTGAAATTTTAAACTACGCAACTGAAAGGTTGACAGGAAGCGAATATTGTCCATATATATACGACCACATGGTAAGACAGGGTATGTATAATCTCTACTGTGTTATGGGCGATGACAATCACAACACAGATGGCAGCTTACGCGACTCCTTTGGTGGCTCTACATTTATAGGCGCTGAGGGACTTGAATACAGCCAAGTAATAGAAGCTCTTGAAAATGGTAATTTCTATTGCGCAAGTGGCAAAAATCCACCAAAAATCAATGCTCTTTATGTGGAAGATAATATCCTCAAAATAGATTGCTCACCTGCAACGGATATTTTTGTCACAGGTCTTGGCAGAAATCACTGCCACTATCCAAGTGAGGATGAGGAAATTACTCACGCTGAATTCAAGCTTGAGCCAAAGGATATAATGTTCCGCGTTACTGTAAGAGATAAATACGGAAATAATGCCCATACGCATTATTACAAAGTTGAAGATTATTTAACAAGGAGCTAAATATATGAAAAAGTTTCTAATATCACCAGAATTAAATTGGTATAGAGCCAACTTTCACTGCCACACAAAGCATTCTGATGGTGCTTTAACGCCAGAACAGGTTAAGGAGGCATACAAAAACCACGGCTACTCTATTGTGGCCTACTCAGACCACGATGTGCTTCTTGACCACTCCGACCTAAACGACGAGGGCTTCTTGGCACTGACCAGCTCCGAGTATGCAATAAACGACTCAAAGGCTTCATTTCCAAAGCTATTTGACATTGATACAAGCGATTGGGTTCGCAAAAAGTGTGTGCACCTAAACATATTCTCAAAGGACCCACACAACACCTTTATGCCAGCGACAGCTATTGAGCAAAACTGGATTTTAAAGGAGCGATATCCTGACACCAAGTGCGACGGATTTATTCGTGAATTCACCAAAGAAAACATAAATGAGATTATAAAGCGCTGTAACGATGCAGGATTTTTGGTACAGCTCAACCATCCATATTGGTCACTCAACGAGCGTGAAGACTATATAAATATGGAAGGGCTATGGGGTCTTGAAATATTGAACTATGCAACTGAGCTTGAAACAGGAAGCGAATATTGCCCATATATTTACGATGATATGGTTAGAAATGGTATGTACAACCTCGTTTGCACAATGGGTGACGACAATCACAACCACGCAGGACTTCGTGAGTCCTTTGGTGGCTCAACCTTCATTGGCGCTAAGGAATTAAAGTACGATCAAATCATTGAGGCTATGGAAAATGGTAATATTTACTGTGCATCAGGCAGAGATAACCCACCACAGTTTAAGGCACTTTATGTTGAGGACAACATGCTCAAAATTGAGTGCACACCAGTTGAAAGCATAATTGTGAATGGCTACTGCCGTTCAGATAGACACACAACTCACGATGACGACTCCCCAGGACTAACCCACGACGAGTTTTGGCTACGTGAAAGTGACGTATATTTCCGTGTTACAATCCGTGACAAGTTTGGAAATAGCGCACATACACATACTTATTTCGTAAAAGATTATATTGAAAAATAAATTTATACCCAAAAGATGCAAAAACGGAGAAACAAAAAATGAACATTATTGAAACACTCGCAAAAGAATTTTCACTTAAGGTAAGTCAGGTTGAAGCAACCGTTGGACTTATCGACGACGGCAACACCATCCCTTTTATCGCACGTTATAGAAAAGAAGTTACAGGCTCACTTGATGATACTGTTTTACGTAATCTTGATGACCGTCTTAAATACCTAAGAAACTTAGAGACAAGAAAGGCTGAGGTTGCCTCTCTTATCGAAGGTCAGGGCAAATTAACACCTGAAATTACAGAGGCTCTTAACAAGGCACAAACAATTACTGAGGTTGAGGATATTTACCGTCCATACAAGCCAAAGAGAGAGACACGTGCTTCCCTTGCAAGAAAGAAGGGGCTTGAGCCACTTGCTAATCTCATTATGGAGCAAAGAGATTCCTACTCTCCTTCAATCGACGAGGTAGCTAAGGACTTTATTACAACCGAAAACGAGGATAAAAAGCTTCACGTTAAAACTGCTGAGGATGCAATCAACGGCGCAAAGGACATCATCGCTGAGGATATTTCCGACAATGCTGATTTCCGTAAGGCCATAAGAGCATTGACAACTGACCACGGCATGATTGTTTCTAAGCAGGCAAAGGATGAGGACTCAGTTTACAGCTCATATTATGACTATAACGAAGCAGTTAAAAAGATTCCAGGACATAGAGTTTTGGCTATCAACAGAGGCGAAAAGGAAGAATTCTTAAAGGTTAGTGTTCAAATCGACTCCGAAATCATACTTAACTATTTATATTCACAATTAATTACAAATTCATCAAGTCCAGCAAAGACTTATATTGCCGAGGCTATAACTGACGGATATGACCGTCTTATTGCTCATTCAGTTGAAAGAGAGATTAGAACCTCTCTATTTGACAATGCAAGCGAGGGTGCAATTAAGCTATTCTCTGACAATTTAAAGAACCTTCTTATGGGCGCACCACTCAAGGGCAAAACTGTTCTTGGCTACGACCCTGGTTATAGAACAGGCTGCAAGCTTGCGGTTGTTGATAAAACAGGTAAGGTTATTGATACTGCAGTTATTTTCCCAACAAAGCCACGCGAGGACATTGAGGGCTCAAAGGCTATTGTAACAAGACTTATCAAGAAATATGGTGTTGATGTTGTTGCTATCGGTAACGGTACAGCATCTAAGGAAAGTGAAATCTTCATTGCTGGCGTTTTAAAGGATATCGCAGGCGACAAAAAATATATTATGGTAAGCGAGGCCGGTGCTTCAGTTTACTCTGCTTCCAAGCTTGGCGCTGAGGAATTCCCTGACTTTGACGTTACACAGCGTTCAGCTGTTTCTATTGCAAGACGTCTACAAGACCCACTTGCTGAGCTTGTTAAGATTGACCCTAAATCTATTGGTGTTGGTCAATATCAGCACGATATGAAGCAAGCAAGACTTGACGAGGCGCTTGGTGGCGTTGTTGAGGACTGCGTTAACAAGATTGGCGTTGACGTAAATACAGCCTCATATTCTCTACTTTCCTACATTTCTGGTATCAATATGACAAGTGCTAAAAACATTGTTAAATACCGTGAGGAAAACGGCGAATTTACTAAGAGAAACGAGCTTCTCAAGGTGCCAAAGATTGGTGCAAAGGCTTACGAGCAATGCGCAGGCTTCCTTCGTGTGCCAGATTCAAAGGAAATTCTTGATAACACAGGTGTCCATCCGGAATCCTACGAGGCTGCAAAGAAGCTTCTTGGAAAATTTGAATATACACTTGAATCCGTTGGCTCAGGTCTTTCCGACCTACGTCAGAAATGTGCAAAATATGGCACAAAGAAATTAGCTGAGGAGCTTGAAATCGGTGAGCCTACGCTTCTTGACATCATCGGTGAGCTTGAAAAGCCAGGTCGTGACGTGCGTGATTCACTTCCACTTCCTATCCTTCGCGACGACGTTCTTGGCATGGAGGACTTAAAGGAAGGTATGGTTATGACAGGTACTGTTCGTAACGTTATTGACTTCGGTGCTTTTGTTGACATTGGCGTTCACCAGGATGGTCTTGTTCACATCTCAGAAATTTCTGAAAAATACATCAAGCACCCAAGTGAGGCGCTTAGTGTTGGTGATATTGTAACCGTTAAAATTAAGGGCGTTGACTTAAACAAAAAGCGCATCAGCCTAACAATGAAAATGTAATATCTAATTTTGGATAATTTGAACAAAACAAAAGTCATATTTTTGTGCAACTTTAAAGATATTTAGCTATTTTTGTTAGAATTGCACAAATGCGACTCGAAAATTTTGTTAAAAAAAGATATTTAATTTTTAAATGGTTTCTGCTATAATATTTAATGTAAAATAAGGGATTTGTGTCAAAAAGCACTTTTTGATGCAAAAATCGCACATCTAAGGAGAATTTTAAAATGGCAAGTTTGTCTTTGAAGCACATCTACAAGAAATACCCCGGTGGCGTTACAGCCGTTTCTGATTTCTGTCTTGAAATTAAAGATAAGGAATTCATTATTTTCGTTGGTCCTTCAGGATGCGGCAAATCTACAACTCTTCGTATGATTGCAGGTCTTGAGGAAATCACCGAGGGTGAATTATATATTGGCGATAAGCTTATGAACGATATCGCACCTAAGGACAGAGATATTGCGATGGTTTTCCAAAACTACGCTCTTTATCCTCATATGACAGTTTACGAAAACATGGCATTTGGCCTTAAGCTTCGTAAAACACCAAAGGAGGAAATCAAGCGCCGTGTTGAAGAGGCTGCTGAAATCCTCGGCATCACTCACCTTCTCGACAGAAAGCCAAAGGCTATGTCAGGTGGTCAGAAGCAGCGTGTTGCGCTCGGTCGTGCTATCGTTAGAAATCCTAAGGTATTCTTGCTTGACGAGCCTCTTTCAAACCTTGACGCTAAGCTCCGTGCAACAATGAGAACTGAGCTTACAAAGATACATAACCGTGTTGGTACAACATTCGTATACGTAACTCACGACCAGGTTGAGGCTATGACAATGGCTACCCGTATCGTTGTTATGAAGGATGGCTTTATCCAACAGGTTGACTCTCCACAAACACTTTACGATAAGCCAGTTAATATGTTCGTTGCAGGCTTTATCGGTACACCTCAAATGAACTTTATCAATGCTACACTTGAAAAGAAGGATGACGGAACATACATCTGCTTCGAGGGCAATTCATTAAGACTTCCAGACGAAAAGGCTTCAAACCCAGCGCTCCAAGAGTATATTGGCAAAGAGGTTGTTGCCGGTATTCGTCCAGAGCTTATCCATGACGAGCCAATCTTCCTTGAAACAATGAAGGAAAACGTTATCGACGTTAACGTTGAAATCACCGAGCTTATGGGTGCTGAAATTTACCTTTACATCAATATTGGCGAGCAAAACGCTATTGCTAAGGTTTCATCCCGTTCACAAGCCCGCGCAGGTGACAAGATTCAAGTTGCTATTGAAGCCGGTAGAATTCACCTCTTCGATAAAGACACACAAAGATACATCATTCACTAAGATATTAAAAGACAGGCAAAACGCCTGTCTTTTTTTAATTATCTATTGACTTTTAAATTATATTTGATATAATAGTGATAATGTAATTTTTCTAAAATGCGAGGTACAAAATGAAAAAGAAAATTGCAATTATCGGCTTTGGTGGTATGGGCTCTTGGCACGTTAATCACGCGCAAAAAAGTGATGTTTTAGAGCTTGCCGGAATTTACGATATTGATGTAGAAAAGCAAGAAAAGGCTAAGAATTTAGGCATATATTCATACTCATCACTTGATGAGCTTATAAATGATAAAAGCGTTGAGTTAGTTACAATAGCTATTCCTAATGACGTGCACCTTGACACGGTTGTAAGATGTCTTTTAGGCGGCAAGCACGTTATTTGTGAAAAGCCTGTTGCTCTTTCATCTTCCGACCTTGAAAAAATGATTGAGGCATCCAAAAAGAGTGGCAAGCTATTCACTGTTCACCAAAACAGACGTTTTGATGTTGACTATCTTGCTATGCAGCAGCTTGCTGATTCTGGTGAGATTGGTGCACCATTGAGAATTGAATCAAGGATTCACGGCTCGCGCGGCATTCCATCTGACTGGAGAGGCGAAAAGGAGCACGGTGGTGGTATGATTCTCGACTGGGGAATCCACTTAATCGACCAGCTTATGCTTATATATAAAAATGAAGAAATCGACACAATCAACTGTGAGGTAACTAATATTACTAACAAAGAGGTTGATGACGGATTTTATCTTACAATCAAATTCAAGAGTGGCAAGGTTGCTTTCGTTGAGGTCGGCACTTACAACTTTATCGCGCTTCCAAGATTCTATATGAAAGCAGAAAAGGGCTCTGCTCTTATTGTTGACTGGCGCGAAAAGACAAAGGTTGCTAAGTGCAAATATTGGCACGAAAACGATGTTTTACCTGTTCAAACCGCTGCAGGTCTTACAAAGACAATGGCTCCACGTGATAGCGTTACACTTGACACATACGAGCTTGAAATTCCAAAGAGCGACGTGCACGATTTCTATCGCAACTTCTGTCAAGCTATTGATGGAAAGGCGACCCAGCTTGTTACACACGACGAGATGCGTCTTGATATGAAAATTATGGAATACGCATTCAAGTCCGCAGAGCTTGGACAAACTGTAAAATTTGAAAAATAAGAAAGGGCTACATTCGTAGCCTTTTTCTTTTACACATAAAAAGCCACTTCAAAATTGAGTGGCTTTTTATTATTTAATTATTTTGTTAAGTCTATACCATAGTTCATTGCAAGAACAAGCTCTTCGATTGAAATAAGATATGCATAAGGAGCAATCAAATTCATATATGGAGCGCGTCCAATTATAGTTCTTTCACCGAAGTTCATAGTTGGATAACGTCCGTGAAGTGTTCTTGTTGATGTGTCAAGCATATAGCCATCATATGCGCTATATACCTTTTCACCCGCATAAACCTCAAGCTCCTTGCAATATGGGAAAACCATAGCACTGGATTTGAAAACTATACGAATATCATTGGTTTCTACTGCTTCAAATTCAATAGCAACAACTGGCTTCTTTGTATCTATATCGTATGAAGCGCCTTCACCAACCTTAACGTACTTGCCGTCAATAAGTGCTTCAACGTCATATGTCATAACGTGCTTATCGTAATTGCCACCTGTGATAGCATCGTTGAAGTAAAGAACAACCTTAGTGATTTCTTCCGTGTCCTTCAACTTAACACCACAGTATGTACCCTTTGTAAAGTCATTAGCGAACCATGAGAACGCATCGTCTGTAACTTGACCATCAATCAAGTAGTTAACATCGGAAACGTTAGCATAGTCGAATGAGGATGAGCAGTAAGCTTCGCCATAGCAAGCCAAGTTACCCTGCGCAGAGGATGAAGCTCTAAAGAAGTCAAGGTAAGATGAAAGGAATACGCATTGCTTACCATCCATAATAGGAGCACTAACCTCAGTAATACGAGGTTCGACTGGCTCACCATCTAATGTAGAAGATGTGAATTCAATTTTAACACCGCCAATAGTATCCTCTATTGCAATTTTGGTACGTTGCTCGTCAGTTAAAAGTGTGGAAACTGCGTCTGCCTTTTGATTTTCAGCAAACAATGTCCATTCACCGTTTTTCTTAACATATACATTAAACTCATATTTTGAACCAGCATAGCCTTGTGGCATACTACCAAAATCGAATTTAACCTCTTTAATTTTGTAGTCCATATCGAAATCAATCCAATAGCTTTGACCCTCATAGTCAGCTGCTTGCCATTGTGTTGTCGATAGCTTATCATTACCAAGGAGTGGGTATTGGCTGAGCGCTGATGTTGTTGCACCTGCCATGCCACCAAGAGCCGCATCTGAAACAACCTCTGCTCCCTCTGGAACGTCAAATCTTGGCTTGTTTACAGTTTGAAAACCGTTTATTTCTACCTCTTGAACAAGTGGAACAAGCCACCAGTCGTGAGTTGATGCAAGCTTTTGTGTGATTTCTACTTTACCATTTGAATCATATTCAAACAAGTATCTATCTCTGTTTTCACTGTGGTAGATAGGATTTCCATCATCATCTTTTTTGCCGGTATCAATAAATGTCTCAGCTTGAACGATTGGAAATTCAGCTCCACCGAATTTTTCATTTACTGTGAAAACTAATGGAAGACCGTCTTTTGTCGCATTATATGTAGGAATAGCTGCTTCTTCATCCTTTGTAACTGGATACTTAACACCCTTGTAGTTAACGTGTGTTACTTCATTTCCTGAATACACAAAGCCAATTTCAGATGTTGTTCCACGTAAAGCGTAAGCGCCGTACTCGGTAAATTCAACCTTTACATTCTTTGTTGTTGCGTAATCTGTATAAATTGGATTACCGTTTTCATCAACGATAATATCGCCTTCTGCATTATAAGCAGGAAGAACCTTATCAAGCTTGATTGTCAAAACAGCAACGTCTTCACCAAGAACCTGGTAGTTCTTGTCTTCGCCTTGAACAACATACTCCATATCGTTGTTGTAGCCATGACCAGCCTCAATCCATTTACCTTGAACGAGAACCTTTATTGTAAACTTGATATTATTTCTATCGTTGCTAAACTTAAGAACTGGAGTTTTACAGGTTTTGCATTCTCTATGGTCTACAACAGGTTTAAATGTTGTTGAGTTTACTACGCTAGAGTCAATTTCGTTCATTCCACGATTGTCTTTGTAGTATTTACCATTATCCTTGTTATAATAAGCATTGAGGTCATTGCCTGCAGCATTCTTATATGTATATACTAAATAAATGCCATCCTTCTTTTGAACATCATAGATATCGGAGTTTTGGAGATATCCATCTGCTCTGTTTTCATATCCGCACTTACCACAGAATGCACCATCATATGTACCATACTTATGCGCATAAATGGTAACTTCATTAAAGGTATAGTAGTTGTTAAATTTCATACCAACATGCTGAACTGTGTCGTCAATACCAGGAGTGTCAGGACGTTCAACAGAACCCGGACGCCAGAACTGCCAAGAGCTATAAAGCTGACCGTTGTTTATAAAGCGAGCCGAGCTGTCTTGGTTCCAGTTACTTGACTGGTATGTCTTTCCGTTAGGTGCGATGTTAGATATAGTCTCGCCATTTGGACCAGTTGCCGCCCCGTCAGCGGCGGATATAATCCAAGTGAAGCAAGGAAGAATCATAAGAACGCACAAAATTGCAGCTAAAATTTTCTTTTTCATATGTACTCCTTGTACCTTTATAATATTTCTCTATTGTGTATTTTACCATATATTAGACATAAATACAAGTCTTTTTTGTAAATTTTTCATTAATTGTATAAAATGCGAACGCGCGCATATAATATAAATAAGGTCATTGTAATAGCGCTGACCCCGTTGGGGCGCTGAATCCTTAAGGATTTTACAACGACCTTTTTTATATGAAATATTTTTTTGCAGCCTCTGTATCGTTAGCAATTTGATTTTTCAATTTTTCAAGAGAATCAAAGCGCTTCTCTTCCCTTAAAAACTTATAAAAATTGACTCTTACATATGAGCCATATAGAAGCCCATCATAACCGATTATATAGGTTTCCAAATTTAGCTCGTGCTCATCGTCAACGCTCGGACGTACACCCACGTTGGTTATTGCAGGATAAACATCCTCACCAATTTCACATTCGGTAATATAAACACCTTTTTTTGGAACAACCTTATCGCTTGGGAACCTTTGATTTATTGTCGGAAAACCGATTTTTGTGCCGAGCTGCTTCCCGAACTCAACCCTTGCATAAACACTGTAATTTGAGCCGAAATTGTAGAGCCTTTCTACCTCACCGTTTTCTAAAAACGAACGCAGAAGCGTGGAGCTGACGGTCTCGTTTTCAATTGTTGCTTTTGGGCAAATAACGACACTCCCTAAACCAATTTCTGAAAAATATTCATTCAAAGTGCTTGCGTTAGCGCTTGCACCCTTGCCGAATTTATAGTTGTAACCACACGAAGCACCAATGGCGTTCAACTTACCACAAAGCTCACCTTCAAAGAACTCCTTTGATGTCATATCCTTGATTTTTTCAAAGTCCTCAAGCGCAAGATAATCAATTCCAAGCTTTGAAATTGCCTTGATTTTTTCTTCAAGAGTGTAAATTTGCTTCGCACCCTTGCGTGGCGTTGATGAAAACGTATAAGCGACTGATTTGACCCCGAGCCTTTTTGCCTCATAAAACGCATTTGTCAATACCATTTTATGCGCTATATGACAGCCGTCAAATGTGCCGAGGGCAACTATTGTTTTCTCTACTATATCCACTTTTGCCATCGTTTTAAGGTCGAATATTTCCATTTTGCCCTCCTTTTACTTAAATTCAAGCTTGTACTTTTATATTATACTATATTTTTTCTAAAATTCCAAGCAAAATTATTACAATTTTAACACAAATAGAGTTTTTTGTGATATTATATTATATATCAATTTTAAAAAGGAGGTTATATGAAAAAAAGCAAGTTTGGTCTTTTAAAGAGATTTGTTCCTTATTATAAAAAATATAAGTGGATTTTATTCTTGGATCTTTTGTGTGCGGCGCTCACTACCGTTTGTGAAATTGTTTTGCCGCTGATTGTTGGAAAAATAACCTCTTATGTTGAAGAAAACATCGGTGTCTCATTTGTTAAAGAGGACTTTATTAAATTGATAGTTGCCTGTGGTGTCTTTTACATAATTTTGAGGATTATTGACACCTGTGCGAATTTTTATATGGCATCAGTTGGTCACATTATGGGTACAAAAATCGAAACCGATATGCGCCACGATTTATTCTCGCACCTAAACAAGCTCTCTTTCTCTTACTATGATAACACAAAAATAGGAACCTTGATGTCGCGTATGACCTCTGACCTATTTGATATAACAGAATTTGCGCACCATTGCCCCGAGGAATATTTCATTTCCGGAATCAAGCTCATTTGTGCATTTATAATTCTTTGTACAATCAATGTTCCATTGACTCTTATTATTTTCGCCTCAATACCATTTATGGTTTTATCGCTTATTTTCTTTAGAAAAAGAATGAAAAACGCATTTAAGGAATCACGTGAGCAAACCGGTCTTATCAACTCACAAATTGAGGACAGCCTTCTCGGTATAAGAGTTGTAAAGTCCTTTGCAAACGAGGACGTTGAGCAAGCGAAATTTGATAAAAGTAACAAAAAGCTGTTAAAAATCAAGAGTAAGGCATATTACACAATGGGCGGCTTCCAATCATCCACTCGCCTATCTGATGGTCTTATGTATATTCTTGTTGTGGTTGCGGGCGGTCTTTTCCTTGCACACAGCAAAATTTCAATCGCTGACTATTCTGTTTACCTACTCTTTGTATCAACCCTATTAACGTCAATACGCAGAATTGTTGAATTCTCCGAGCAATTTCAGCGTGGAATTACCGGAATTGACCGTTTTGTTGAAATTATGGATATTGAGCCGGAAATCAAAGATTCTAAAAACGCCAAAAAACTTGAAAATGTAGAGGGACGTGTCGATTTTATCGGTGTAACCTTTAAATATACAAGTGATGGTAAGGATGTTTTAACTGACCTCAATTTAAGCGTTTCTGCTGGTGAATCAATTGCACTTGTTGGTCCAAGCGGTGGTGGCAAGACCACACTCTGTTCTCTTTTACCTCGATTTTATGAGGTTAACTCCGGAGAAATCAAAATTGACGGGACAAGCATAAAGGATGTCACACTTGAATCCTTGCGCGAAAACATTGGTGTTGTAGCACAGGACGTATATCTTTTCTCCGGTAGTGTTAAGGAAAACATTATTTATGGAAAAAAGAACGCAACCGACGATGAGGTTATCGTGGCTGCAAAGCTTGCTGGCGCACACGAATTTATCCTTTCTCTGCCAGATGGTTATGACACTTATGTTGGTGAGCGCGGCGTTAAGCTTTCCGGTGGACAAAAGCAACGAATTTCAATCGCGCGTGTTTTCTTGAAAAATCCTCCTATTCTTATTTTAGATGAGGCAACAAGTGCGCTTGACAATGAAAGTGAAAGAATTGTTCAAGCTTCTCTTGAAAAGCTCGCCAAGGGAAGGACAACCTTCACTATTGCTCACAGATTGACTACAATCAAAAGCGCAGACAGAATCTTGGTTTTGAGCGAAAATGGAATAGAAGAAAGCGGAACCCATAAGGAGCTTATGGAAAAGAACGGCAAGTACGCTGATCTATATAAGCTTTATTCACAGGATTAAAAAAATCGGACGTTATTCGTCCGATTTTTTATTTATTAAACTTAGCTTTTCGTTTCTTGACAGCCTTTTGATTCTATATTCTCTTTTTTGCGCTTCGACAGAGCTTTCATGCTCCTCAAGATATACAAGTCTAACAGGCAAACGCGAGCGTGTGTATTTTGCGCCCTTGCCAGAATTGTGAGCCTTTAGCCTTTTTTCTATATCATTTGTCCAGCCGCAATAGAGTGTGCCGTCGCTACATTCAAGCAAATATACGTAATTCATTTTTAAATATGCCACCTGTTTTTGCAGGTGGCATACTCCTTTTAATTATTCTTCGGGAATTATAGCAATTCCAAGCTCCTTTAAGTCATCTGGGTTCGCAAAGGATGGGCATTTTGACATGATTTCTGATGCGTTTTGTGCCTTCGGGAACGCGATAACATCGCGAATATCCTCAAGTCCAAGAAGCAAGGTAACGAGTCTGTCAAGACCAAATGCAAGTCCGCCGTGTGGTGGAACACCATACTTGAACGCATCAAGCAAGAAGCCAAACTTCTCTTGTGCGTCTTCCTTGGAAATGCCAAGAACTGAGAACATATGCTCTTGCATCTCTGTTGTGTTGATTCTGATAGAGCCTCCACCGAGCTCAGTTCCGTTAAGAACGATGTCATACGCGCGCGCTCTTACTCTGCCCGGGTCGCTGTCGATATATTGATAATCTTCAACCATAGGAGCGGTGAATGGATGATGCATTGCGTAAAATCTGCCATCCTCCTCACTATACTCAAAGAGTGGGAATTCAGTAACCCAAAGGAACTTAAAATCAAATGGGTCGCATAGTCCTAAGCGCTTAGCACACTCGCAACGGAGCGCACCAAGGGTGTCAAAAACAACCTTGTTTTTATCGGCAACAACGAGAATAAGGTCGCCGTTTTCAAGACCGAGTCTTTCATTTATCGCATTGTTTTCTGCCTCGGTTAAGAATTTAGCATATGACGAGGAAATTTCACCATTATTGTTTTTGAGCCAAGCAAGACCCTTTGCGTGGTAATGCTTTGCTTTTTCTGTTAACTGGTCAATTTCTTTTCTTGAGAACTTAGCGCCACCCTTGACATTAATTGCTCTTACAGAGCCACCACCTTGAACTGCGCCACTGAACACCTTAAATTCACTATTTGCAACTATATCTGAAATGTTATTAAGCTCGAAGCCAAAACGGATATCAGGCTTGTCTGAGCCATATCTTTCCATAGCCTCGTGCCAAGTCATTCTAAGGAATGGCGTTTTTAGCTCCTTGCCCATAAAGTTTTTAAAGATATAGGCGAGGAAGCCTTCATTGATTGTCATAATTTCTTCTTCATCAGTGAAGGAAATTTCCATATCAATTTGAGTAAACTCTGGTTGACGGTCTGCACGTAAATCCTCGTCACGGAAGCAACGAGCGATTTGAATGTAGCGGTCAAAGCCTGAGTACATAAGAAGCTGCTTGTAAATTTGTGGAGATTGTGGAAGTGCATAGAAATTGCCCTTATGAACACGGCTTGGAACTAAGTAGTCGCGTGCGCCCTCTGGCGTTGGGCGAATAAGGTTTGGAGTTTCAACGTCTATAAACCCATTTTCATTAAAATAGTTTCTTGTTAGGTTTGTAATTTTTGAGCGTGCAATGATATTGCCCTGCATTGAAGGACGACGAAGGTCTAAATATCTATGCTTCATACGAAGCTCAGCCTTAACATCACCACTATCGGTAATTTCAAATGGTGGTGTTTGAGCCTTGTTGAGAATTTTAAACTCGTCAACAACAATTTCAATATCACCCGTTGGGATGTTCTTGTTTATTGTCGCTCTTTCACGAACAATGCCCTTTGCCATAAGAACGAACTCTGCTCTTACAACGAATGCCTTGTCAAAGATTTCCTTCTCTGTGTTTTCATCAAATGCGAGCTGTACAATGCCAGTGCGGTCACGTAGGTCGATAAAGATGAGTGAGCCCAAGTCTCTTTGCTTTTGAGCCCATCCAAGAACAGTTACTCTTTTACCGATATCGTTTTTAGTTAGCGTGCCACAATAATGTGTGCGCTTATCATTCTTTTCAAAAATGTCCATATTTCCTCCATTATTTGCCCATTAAAATTTGGCAAACATTGTCTATTTCAACTTCTTCTTGGCTACTTTCTGCCATATTTTTTAGCTGTGCCTTACCACTTTCAAGCTCGGAATCGCCTAAAATCAAGGTGTATTTTGCACCAATTTTGTCGGCATATTTCATTTGCGCCTTCAAGCTTCTTGCGCTTATATCACATTCAGCGTAAATATTTTCGCCTCTTAATTTTGCAACAATTGAAAGTGCCTTCTTTCTTGCATCCTTACCCATAGGTGCGATATATAAAAGTGGCTTTTTCTCCTCTATATTGGAAGTGCCTGACGCCTCCATTGCCAAGATAAGACGGGTAAGTCCCATTCCAAATCCTATGCCGGGAAGTGATGGGCCACCGAGCTGCTCCATAAGTCCGTCGTAGCGACCACCACCACAGATGGTGCTTTGTGCGCCTATACTATCGCAAATAAATTCAAATACTGTTTTTGTGTAATAGTCAAGACCTCTTACAATCTTTGGGTCAACTGTATATTCAATGCCCTGTGCCTCAAGATATCCCTTTAAATCCTCAAAGTGATCACTACACTCATCACAAAGGTGGTCTATTGTTTTTGGTGCGCCCTTTGCAAGCTCGGAGCAAATTGGGCTCTTGCAGTCAAGCACGCGAAGTGGGTTTGTTTTCAATCTTTCTTGACAGGTTGGGCAAAGCTCACTCTCGTGAGATTTAAAATACTCAACCAATGCTTCTCTATACTTTGGACGACAATTTGGACATCCTATTGAGTTGATATGGAGTGAAACGCCTTTAATTTCAAGTCCATTTATAAGCTCATTAGCAAGGGCGATAACTGTTGCATCAGCACTTGCATCTTGAGTTCCGAACATTTCGGTTCCAAATTGGAAAAATTCACGGCTTCTGCCAGCCTGTGGCTTTTCGTAACGGAAGCAGTTTATTAAATAGTAGTAGCGAAGTGGCATAGCATCTGAGGTCTTACCGTTTTCGATAATTGAACGAACAACGGAGGCTGTGCCCTCAGGACGAAGTGCAAACACTCTACCCTCTCTATCCTCAAAGGTGTACATTTCCTTTTGAACAACGTCAGTAACCTCGCCAACGCCTCTTTTAAAGAGCGCGAGCTCCTCAAACGTTGGGGTTCTAACCTCACCGAAGCCGTAAAGGGATGCGACCTCTCTTGCTTTATTTTCTATTTTCTGCCAAACGAGTGCATCCTTTGGAAAAATATCCATCGTGCCTCTTGGCTTTTGAATTTTAGTTGCCATTTTAACCTCACAGTCCAGCTTTACACGCATAAAATATAATAAGATTACACTATATTATAGCAATGTTTAACGTTTATGTCAATATTTTGAGGTGAGAAAATAAAAAATGTCGGTTTTTAGCCGACATTTAATATCAAATTAAACCTGCGCTTCCTCGATAGCATCGGAAAACTCAGCTGTCTCGAGTCCATCAAAGTATGCTTTGATGACTGCGCCCTCAAGCTCGCTTCTAAATTCAGCATTGATTGGGTGAACAATGTCTCTGTATGTTCCGTCTGGATTCTTGCGACTTGGCATTACGATAAAGAACTTATCTCTTGCATTGATAACCTTGATATCGTGTACTGCAAGTGCTCCATCAAAGGTAACAGAAACAACTGCCTTCATTGGTCCTTCGTTGAAAAATTTTCTAATTTTAATGTCCGTGATAATCATCTTTTTTCTCCTCTTGTGATGTTAGGTGAAAGTCACCTTGAATTTTTTGACAATTAAATTATACCAATCAAATGTGAACAATTTTAGTACAAAATGAAATAAATTTGTGAAGATGTTAAATAATTTTTGTGAAATATTGTAAATTTTAATAAAATTTAGAGGTTTTTTGTCATATGGCTCTTCAAAACACTAATTTTTCGCATCAAGAAATTAACGAATTGTTAAAAAAATCCAAACGCATTTTCTTTATCGGCATAGGCGGAATCAGTATGAGCAGCTTAGCCACGTATTTGCATTTTAAAGGCGCTAAAATCTATGGATACGACAAGGAAAGAACCGAAGCCTGTCAAAAGCTTGAAGCAATTGCAGAAATAAAATACTACTCCACTCCAGACCGAGTGCGCGATATGGATTTGATCGTATATTCTCTTGCCATTGACGAAAGCAATTTTGAATATAAAATGGCAAAAAAGCTAAAAATACCGACACTCTCCCGCGCAAATTTGCTTGGATATATAGCTTCAACATACAAAACAAGCATAGGAATAGCAGGGACACACGGCAAAAGCACGACAACCTCAATTCTTGGTAAAATTTTCGACTATGCCTGTCTTTCCCCAACCGTATTTTGTGGCGCACATATGAAGGATTTTGGTGGTGCTCTACACATGGGACAAGGAAGCGCCTGTATTTTTGAAGCCTGTGAATATATGAATTCCTTTCACTATATGATACCGTGTGAGCTTGCAATATTAAATATTGAGTATGACCATCCAGACTTTTTTAAATCCTTTGGCGAGCTGAAGGACTCATTTTCCGAGCTGTCAAAATCCCCCAAAAAGGTATATATAAATGCCGACGACAATGCATCAATGGATATAATTAAGCGCGATGTAATTAGCTTTGGAATTGATAACGAAGCTACTTATCAAGCGGTTATAGAAGGTAATGGCTTTTTAGTTAAATATCTTGGCAAGGAAATCGCAAAATGCGAGCCAAAATTCAAGGGGAAGCACCTTGTTTATGATTTTTTATGTGCTTTTGCTGTAGCGCACCAGAATGGCATTTCGCCATCCGTTATAAGTAGTGCAATTTCCGAATTTGAAGGTGTGAAAAGGCGACTTGAATATATAGGAAAATTAGACACATCCCTGCCTGTTTTTGAGGATTACGCCCATCATCCAACAGAAATCAAGGCTACTCTTTCATCGCTCAAGGCTATGGGATACAAAAAAATTTTTTGTGTATTTCAGCCCCACACATACTCACGAAGCTTTTACTTATATAACGAGTTCGTTTCTTCATTTAAGGAAGCTTATGAGCTTTACTTTTTGCCAACCTTTAAGGCGAGAGAGGAAAACATTTTTGGTCTTGACGAGGGAAGCTTTGCCAAGGATTCAGGCGCTGTGCTTTTATCCTGCTTTGACGAGTTAAAAGAAAAAGCCAACAAAACCGACGCGGATGTCATTCTGCTTTTAGGCGCGGGTAATATTACAAATTTTAAAAAATATTTATAATTTTGCGCTTTTTATTTACTTTTTTCTTCGTGTGTGCTATAATATGTGAAAATCTAATTTTCATATGGAGGGCACATGGAGCAATATTCACAGCTATACAGCGTTTATGATGAATTGAATGAGTCATACGATTATGATTCCTTAGCGCGTTTTCTTTGCAATACCATCAAGGAAAACGAAAAAACGCCTACCTCTTTGGTTTTAGACCTTGCCTGTGGCACTGGCAAATTGACCTTTAAGCTTCGTGAATATGGCTACGATATGACAGGAATTGATCTTTCAAGTGGTATGCTCTCAAAGGCACACGAATACGCAATAAATAACGGCATTGGCGACGTTTTGTTTCTTTGTCAGGATATGACCGAGTTTGAGCTTTATGGCACGGTTGATGCCTGCGTTTGCACACTTGACAGCATAAACTATTTGACAAAAATAAGCGATGTTAAAAGGTGCTTCTCTCTTGTCCACAACTACCTTATCCCAGATGGAATTTTTGTTTTTGACATAAATACTCCATTCAGATTTAAGGAAATTTATGGATGTAACGACTTCGTTTTAGAAAACGAATCCTCGCTCTGTGCTTGGCAAAATGAATATAACGAAAAGACAAAAATATGCAAGTTTTATTTGAGCATTTTCAAAGAAAACGAGGACGGCTCTTACAGTCGTTATGATGAAATTCAAAAGGAAAAATGCTACAAAAAAACGCAAATTGAAAAGGCGCTTTTGGAATGTGGCTTTGAAATTATCACCATTTATGGTGACACTGATAAAAAAATTGCAGAAAATACCGATGAAAAGTGGTATTTTGTTGCAAGATGTAAAAAATAAATTTTAAGAGGTTCTAAATGTCTAAAATTTTACGTGCTATGACAAGAGACGGCAGTGCCCGTGCTTACGTTATAAATTCAACTGATATTGTTAATAAGGCTATTCACTATCATAAAACTGCCCCAACCGCCACGGCTCTTCTTGGCAGACTTTTGACAGCTTCCAGCATTATGGGAACTATGCTCCCTGAGGATGGTTGCACAATGACCGTTGCAATAAGAGGCAACGGAATTGCCGGCACAACCCTTTGTACATCAGACTACTGGGGTAATGTTAAGGGATATATTCAAAACCCTTATGCCGATTTGCCATTAAAGCCAAACGGAAAGCTTGATGTTTCCGGAATTGTTGGTGGTGGTATTCTCTCCGTTTCAAAGGACGTTGGGGACGAGGTTCCATTCAATGGAAATGTTGAATTGGTTTCTGGCGAGGTTGCTGAGGACATCACAAGCTACTATGCGACAAGCGAGCAAACACCTACACTTTGTGCTCTCGGTGTTTTGGTTGACACCGACTACTCCTGTCGTGCATCCGGTGGGGTTATGATTCAGCTCCTTCCATTTGCTGACGAGGAGGTTATTTCTCAGTTAGAAAAGAATGCTCCTCTTTTAAACAATGTATCAGCTATGTTTGACAAGGGAATGACTAATGAAGAAATTTTAAAGATTGCATTAACCAATATAGAGTTTGATATTTTTGACGAGCTTGAGGTTGATTACAAGTGCAACTGTTCTCGTGAGCGCACCGAAAAGGCGCTAATTTCCATCGGCAAGAGCGAGGCATTAAAGATTTTGAGTGAGCAAGAGGCTGAAGGCAAGAATTATATTGAGCTTTCCTGTCACTTCTGCGACAGCACCTACAAATTTACAAAAAGCGATATAGATAAGCTATTTGACAACTAAAAAAGATGAGCGACAACGCTCATTTTTTATCTAAACTAAAAAGGAGGACGTAATGAGCGAATTTGTTTTAAAAAGCAACTACAAGCCAACGGGCGACCAGCCACGTGCAATAAAAGAGCTAACAGATGGTGTTTTGCGCGGTGAAAAAATGCAGACGCTTCTTGGCGTTACCGGCTCCGGTAAGACATTTACTATGGCAAACGTAATAAAAAATCTCAACCGTCCTACCATTATTTTAGAGCCGAACAAGACCTTGGCAGCTCAGGTTTGCTCCGAAATGCGCGAGCTTTTCCCCGATTCTGCCGTTGAATATTTTGTTTCCTATTACGACTACTACCAGCCCGAGGCATATATCCCTGGCAAGGATATGTATATAGAAAAGGATGCCTTGGTTAACGAGGAAATAGACAAGCTTCGTCACAGTGCGACAAGCGCGCTTTTTGAGCGCCGTGACGTCATTATTGTTGCGAGTGTTTCGTGCATTTACTCCCTTGGTGACCCTAATGAATATCACAATATGCTTATAGATTTGCGCGAGGGAATGGAGATTTCTCGCGACAAATTAGTGCGCAAGCTAATCAGCCTAAGCTACGAAAGAAATGACGTTAATTTTGTGCGTAATAAATTCAGAATACGCGGGGACGTGGTTGAAATTTTCCCATCCTCATCAAGCGATAAGGCTATACGTGTTGAATTTTTTGGCGATGAAATTGACAAGCTTTGTGAAATAAACACACTAACAGGTGAGGTTTTAAGACATCTTTCCTACACCGCTATCTTTCCTGCTAACCACTATGTTGTTTCCGACGAAAAAAGGGAGGCGGCGTTGTCAGAAATTTACGCTGAAATGGTTGAGCGCGTGGAATATTTTAAATCTCAAAACAAGCTCTTAGAGGCTCAAAGAATCGAAGAAAGAACAAAATATGACATTGAGATGCTAAGAGAAATCGGCTTTTGCTCCGGTGTTGAAAACTATTCACGTATTCTCTCTGGCCGTGAGCCGGGCTCGACCCCTTACACATTGCTTGATTACTTCCCCGACGATTATATCATGTTTATTGACGAGAGCCACGTTTCAATTCCACAGGTTCGTGGAATGAGCGGTGGCGATCTTGCAAGAAAGCGTAATCTTATAGATTTCGGCTTCCGTTTGCCATCAGCTTACGACAATAGACCCCTTAATTTTAAGGAGTTTTTATCAAAGCTCAATCAAACAATTTTTGTGTCAGCTACTCCTGCCGAATTTGAAAGACAAAACTCAACCTCCTTTGCAGAGCAGCTCATTCGCCCAACTGGTCTTGTTGACCCAACAATCGAAATTCGTCCAATAAAAACGCAGGTTGATGACGTTATGGGTGAGATAAAATTGCGAGCTGAAAAGGGCGAAAGGGTTCTTGTCACAACCTTGACAACAAAGATGGCAGAGGATTTGACAGACTTTTTAAATGCAAACAATTTAAAGGCGAAATATATTCACCACAATGTAGATACTATTGAGCGTATGGAGATTATAAGAAGCCTACGTCTTGGTGAATTTGATGCACTTGTTGGTATCAACCTATTGCGTGAGGGACTTGATATTCCTGAGGTTTCACTCGTTGCGATTTTAGATGCTGACAAGGAAGGTCTTTTCCACTCTGAAACATCGCTAATTCAGACAATTGGCCGTGCTGCACGTAATGCCGAGGGCAAGGTTATTATGTATGCTGATACGGTTACTCGCTCGATGGAGCGTGCAATAAATGAAACCGACCGTCGTCGCGACATTCAAATGCGCTACAACGAAGAAAATGGCATCGTGCCAAAGACAATCACTAAGGGCGTGCACGACATCATTGACCTTGGTAAAAAGACCGAAAAGACAAAAACCAAAATGTCTAAAGAGGACAAGGAAAAGCTTATTGCAGAGCTTACAAAGGAAATGCGTTCAGCTTCTGCTAAGCTGGAATTTGAAAAGGCAGCATACCTACGCGACCAAATAAAAGAACTGAGGATTACTAAAAAATAACATTTGAGTTACACCTCATCCACCGCTTTTGTTTGCTTGCTCTTGTTCATAGCACATCTGTGCGGTCCCCCTTCTCCTACTGGAGAAGGCTCGAATAAAGGCAGCATACCTACGCGACCAAATAAAAGAACTAAGGATTACTAAAAAATAATGAAGGACAAAATAGAAATCAAAGGTGCAAGAGTTAATAATCTTAAGAATATTGACGTTACCATCCCTCGCGATAAGCTCGTTATTTTAACGGGTCTTTCGGGCTCTGGTAAATCTTCTCTTGCGTTCGATACAATTTATGCTGAGGGACACAGGCGCTTTGTTGAATCACTCTCCTCATATGCGCGTCAGTTTTTAGGTCAGCTTGACAAGCCCGACGTTGACACAATTGAAGGGCTTTCACCTGCTATTTCAATCGACCAAAAAACAACCTCGAAAAACCCACGCTCAACTGTTGGGACAGTTACAGAGATTTACGATTATCTAAGACTTTTATATGCGCGCTTGGGCACTGTTCACTGCCCTGAATGTGGCAAGGTTATTGAGCAGCAAAGCGTTGACCAAATAATTGATAAGATTCTTACCTTGCCTGAAAAAACGCGTTTTTTGGTACTTGCACCTGTTGTGCGTGGCAAAAAAGGCAGACATGAAAAGGTCATTTCTGACGCACGTAAAAACGGCTACGGTAGGCTTTTTGTAGATGGTGTTACCTATGATTTAAGCGAGGATATTGAGCTTGAGCTCACTAAAAAGCATAATATTGATATTGTTGTTGACCGTCTTGTAATGAAAGATGACCTTCGCCCACGTCTTGCTGACTCTGTTGAAAGTGCATTGCGCGCAAGTGACGGAAAGGTTAATATTTTAACAGTTCCAGCCGAGGGCGAGGGATCATTATATGAGTTTTCAACCAACTATGCATGTGAGGAGCATGGAATCAGCTTCCCAGAGCTTGAGCCACGCTCATTCTCGTTCAACAACCCCTTTGGTGCGTGTCCTCACTGCCTTGGCATTGGTGAGATGAGAAACATTTCTCCTGCAAAAATCATTCCTGACGATTCCCTTTCTTTAAGCGAGGGCGCAATTCAGGTAAATGGCTTTAAAACAATAGACGAGGAAAGCTGGACTTGGCCTCTTTTCTCTGCTGTTTGTAAAAAGATTGGTGCTTCACTTGACACTCCCGTTAAGGATTTCACAAGTGAGCAATTAAATGCAATATTATATGGTACAGGTGACGAATACTACACAATTGACAGATATTTTGCGAAGCAGCATCGCCGTCAAACAGTAAAATTTGAGGGTGTAATAAGGACAATTGAGCAAAGAATGGCAATGATGGGCAACGAATATTATGAGCAGTTTATTGAGGAAACGCCTTGCCCTGTTTGTAATGGTCAAAGGCTTAATAAGCAAGCCTTATCGGTGCGTATCGGTGGTAAAAATATCGATGAATTTTGCCGAATGTCTGTTTCAAATGCGCTTGAATTTGTCGAATCACTACACTTTGTGGGTGGAAAGGCAGAAATTGCTAAAGAGATTTTAAAGGAGATTCGCGCTCGTCTTGGCTTTATGAAAAGTGTAGGTCTTGAATACCTAACTCTTGCAAGAAAGAGTGCTACCTTATCAGGTGGTGAGGCGCAAAGAATCCGTTTAGCAACTCAAATTGGCTCATCACTTGTGGGTGTTTTGTATATACTTGACGAGCCATCCATCGGTCTTCACCAGCGCGACAACTCAAAGCTTATTGCGACTCTAAAGAATCTTCGTGATGTCGGCAACAGCGTTATAGTTGTCGAGCACGATGAGGAAACTATGCTTGAGTCGGACTATATAATCGACATCGGTCCTGCCGCCGGCGTGCACGGTGGTGAGGTTGTTGCGTGTGGCACTCCAAAGGAAATTATGGAAAGTAAGGATTCAATAACCGGTGCTTATCTAAGTGGCAGAAAAAAGATTGAAATTCCTAAAGAAAGGCGCAAGGGTAACGGTACTGAACTTAAAATTTTTGGCGCTCAAGAAAACAATCTAAAAAATATTGACGTTACTATTCCACTTGGATGCTTTGTTGCTGTCAGCGGTGTTTCCGGTTCAGGCAAATCTTCCTTAATTAACAAAATTCTGCTTCAAAGCCTTGCAAAAAAATTGAATCGTGCAGTAACATATCCCGGTAAATGCTCACGCATTGAGGGATATGAAAATCTTGACAAGATAATTGCGATTGATCAGTCCCCAATTGGACGCACTCCGAGGTCAAATCCAGCCACGTATACGGGTCTTTTTACAGAAATACGTGATTTATTCGCTAAAACTCCAGACGCAAAAATGCGTTCGTTTGGCCCCGGCAGATTTTCTTTCAACGTAAAAGGAGGACGCTGTGAGGCTTGCGAGGGAGATGGCGTTAAGAAGATAGAAATGCACTTCTTGCCAGATGTTTATGTCAAGTGTGATGTGTGTAAGGGCAAGCGCTACAACAAGGACACCTTAGAGGTAAAATATAAGGGTAAGAGCATCTCAGATGTTCTTGAAATGACTGCTGAGGAGGGTACTGTTTTCTTTAGTGAAATCCCATCAATTTCAAAGAAGCTTCAAACAATTTGCGATGTTGGACTTGGTTACATTAAAATCGGTCAATCATCAACAACATTGTCAGGTGGTGAGGCGCAAAGAGTTAAGCTTGCAACCGAGCTTGCAAAGCGCTCGACAGGAAGAACAATTTATATCCTTGACGAGCCAACAACCGGTTTGCACACAGACGATGTAAAGAAGCTTATTTATGTTCTTCAAAGATTGGTTGATGGTGGCAACAGCATCATAGTTATAGAGCATAACTTAGATGTGTTAAAAACTGCTGACTATATTATCGACCTCGGCCCTGAGGGTGGCGACAATGGTGGAACGGTTGTTGCATCAGGTACGCCTGAGGAGGTTGCAAAAAATCCAAAATCCTATACCGGAATTTATATAAAAAAGGCATTAAACGACTATAAGGACTAACAAAAACAAAACGGAGCATTTTTGCTCCGTTTTTTTGTATTTTCAGTACCCTGTGTCGATGTTTTCAGATTATTAGACTCTTAGGAAGTGATATTTCATCCTTTGAAATTCCGTTTTTTTGTGCTAAGTTATTAACCGAAATATGATATCTCTTTGCAACATCCCATAAGTTATCGTTTTCTCTTGGGAAGGTCACGTAAACGCAGGCTGAATCCCTTTTATATTCAACATCCTTGTTAATAATTCCCTTATCAAGAACTATATCCTTTGTTCTTTCATAAATAGAATAAGCGGGCATAACCTCGGCTGTTATATAAATACGTTCATTATCATATCTTGCGCTGAGATTACCTAACAAAAATGTGCACCTTGCTATAATTTCACCGTTTACCTTGCCTAAATCCGCTTCGTATTTAATTGGTAGCTCATAGGTCTCAGAAAGGTATTCGCACTCCCCTTGCTCATTGGGCTCGGTCTTGCCAACAATTGATGTAAAAAGCTTGCCTAACAAGTTGATTTTGTTACCCTTAATTTCCGATTTTTCGTACACTGGGTCGGCTATTATCTCAATTATTTTTGAAATTTCAGCCTTTTCGCGCTTCATCGCCTCGCTAATAGTTACGGAAGCATTTTGGCTCTTAACTCCCCTATATAAATCTATTTCCTTGTATGCTGTTTCCATCTCGTTCTTAGTTGAATAAGCATCTGTCGTCAAAACAGCCTCGCTATTTCTTAGCACCTCACCAACAAGCTCACATTCAAGGTCGAAAAACAACTCATTTCCCTCTTGATTTTCAGAATTTGATATTGAAAGTGAAACGCATCGAGGAACAACAGACACAAAATCGTTAAGCATTGCCCCCTCTGCCTCGATTTCTTCGACAATTGGCACACTTTTCAACAAGGTCTTTTCTCCCTCAAGCGACATGCACAAGCACTTTACAGTCGCCTCACCTCTAACAGACACAGAGCCGTTTTGTATTCTTACATCATTTAAAGCCATTGATGCATCACACCAGATGGGCTTCACGCTTGATAGTCCGGTTGTGTCGATTTTATCGCTCATCCTAATATGCTCAAGGCTTATTGGCAAAACGCTCACCGATTCAACCTCTTTTGTTTTTCTTTCGATATACATTTCATCAGCACTTGAGCGTGGTGTTATCGTTTCGCCAACTGCTTCCTCGCTAAATCCAAGCACTCTGCTCTTCAGCTTGGTTTTTATATTCAATTTTCTTTTCGCCATCACCCTTGCATTACAGCTCTCAACCTCTGTGTCAACAAATACACTTCCGTTTGAGGAGATTGGTGTTTTTGCTTCGTAGGAGCTGTTTAGTGGCAATGCACAAAGCTCCCCGTCCTCGCTTGTGTAAATTACTGAGTATGTTACTGTTCCAGCAATTTCAAGCATTGGAGGCGCTGATGTTTGCGAAATATATTTACTTTCGGGCAAGGCACATGCACGCACAACGAGTAGCTTTCTGATTTCAGGCACATAGTCAGGCAAGGAAAATTCCTCACTCACCTCGTGATTTAATTGGGTATCGTCCGAAATTTTTAAAAGCTTTTCCATATCGCTTCTATCTTTTGTGGAATTTTCCATTTTATTCTCCTTTTTCTCTTTGTTTTATGGCAACGCCACTTTTTCTCTACAACTTTATGCAAGAGAACCAAGAATTATTACTTGACACCTATAATTTTTAGTGCTATAATCTTTATATATTATTTTACGTGCATTTTATAGGAGAAAAATTATGTTAGACTTGAAATTTTTAAGAGAAAATCCTGAAATTGTAAAACAAAACATCAGAAATAAATTCCAGGACTCAAAGCTTCCATTAGTTGACGAGGTTATTCAGCTTGACCAAGAATACCGCGCCTACAAAAACGAGGCTGACGCACTTCGTGGTGGCAGAAACAAGCTCTCAAAGCAAATTGGTATGCTTATGGGACAAGGCAAGCGAGACGAAGCTGAGGAGGTTAAAAAGCAGGTTACTGCTAACGCTCTTCGCTTGGCTGAGCTTGAAAAGCTTGAAGAGGAATATTTAGAAAAAATCAAAAACATTATGATGATTATTCCTAACATCATCGACCCATCAGTTCCGATTGGTAAGGATGATTCTGAAAACGTTGAGGTTCAAAAATATGGCGAGCCTTTAGTGCCAGATTTCGAAATTCCATATCACACCGAGATTATGGAGGGCCTTTGTGGCATTGACCTTGAAAGTGCAAGAAAGGTTGCTGGTAATGGCTTTTATTACCTAATGGGTGATATTGCAAGACTTCACTCAGCTATTATTTCTTATGCACGCGACTTTATGATTGACAGAGGCTTCACCTACTGCATTCCTCCTTTCATGATTAGAAGCGAAGTTGTAACTGGAGTTATGTCATTTGCTGAAATGGACGCTATGATGTATAAAATAGAGGGAGAGGACCTTTATTTAATAGGCACAAGTGAGCACTCTATGATTGGTAAATTTATTGACACCATCATCCCTGAGGAATCCTTGCCTCATACATTAACCTCTTATTCTCCTTGCTTCCGTAAGGAAAAGGGCGCACACGGTATTGAGGAACGCGGTGTATATAGAATCCATCAGTTTGAAAAGCAAGAGATGATTGTTGTTTGCAAGCCAGAGGAAAGCCCTATTTGGTTTGACAAGCTTTGGCAAAACACTGTTGACCTCTTTAGAACTCTTGATATTCCAGTTAGAACTCTTGAGTGTTGCTCAGGCGACTTGGCTGACCTTAAGGTTAAGTCAATCGACGTTGAGGCTTGGTCTCCAAGACAGAAGAAATATTTTGAGGTTGGCTCTTGCTCTAACCTTGGCGATGCGCAAGCGCGCAGACTTCGCATCAGAGTTAACGGAAAGGACAAAAAATATTTCGCGCATACGCTTAATAATACAGTTGTTGCTCCACCTCGTATGCTTATTGCATTCCTTGAGAACAACCTAAACGCTGACGGCTCAATCAATATTCCTGTTGCTTTGCAGCCATATATGGGTGGCAAAACCATAATCACTAAAAAATAATTTGAGGGTCACTATGAAATATTATAAAATGAACATCGCAGGGCTTGAGCGCCAATTGCCAATCTGTCGCGTAACCGACGACCTTTATATTGCTGGCTTTGTTATTTTTGGCGATCCAGAGCTCACTACTGCGTGCGCGCAAAATTTACTTGATAATGCGCCCGAGTACGATTATATGATTACAGCTGAAGCTAAGGGAATTCCGCTTATTCACGAGATGGCAAGGCTTCAAGGCAACCAAAAATACATGCTCGCGCGTAAAGGTCCAAAGCTTTACATGACAAATATTCTTTCCTCTACTGTTAAGTCAATCACCACAGCTAAGGAGCAAACGCTTTACTTAGACGGCAAGGATGCAGATCTTATGAAGGGCAAAAGAATTCTTATTATTGATGATGTTATCTCAACTGGCGAATCCTTGAAAGCACTCGAGGCACTTGTTAGTGCAGCTGGTGGCACTGTTGTTGGCAGAATGTGTATTCTTGCCGAGGGTGACGCCATCGACCGCGATGACTTATACTATATTGAGGAGCTTCCACTCTTCAATGCTGACGGCACTGTAAAACAGTAATATAACCATCAAACTAATCTTGAAGTAAGGAGGGCTTTATGGAGCTTAATAAGGTAAAGTATAAGAGACACGTAAAGCCTCTTGATACTTCTGAAAAGCCATGTAAATCATGGCATTTTCTCACTTGGTTTGTAAACAAGCTCAGCCGTCATCTAATGCGTGGCAAGGTTAAAAAGCTTGAAAGAATAGACATGAAAGGCTTAAAGCCGCCTTTTATTATTCTTTCAAATCACCAAACCTTTAGCGATATGAAGGTTAATGCGATTTTGACATATCCTTATGATTTTCACAGCATAACAAGTCTTGAGGGATATTATGGCTTTTGCGGAATTCGTGGCTGGCTAATGAAGCGTGTTGGATGCATTCCAAAAAGAAGATTTACAACCGACCCACACCTTATCTCCTCGTGCGAAACGATTCTTAACGAGTATGGTGATATTTTAACTATCTATCCCGAGGCGGCATATTCAAATGTAGGAATTACGGCTGATTTTCCCGATTCATATGGTGCGCTTATAAAGAAGCTCAAAAAGCCACTTGTTATTGTTGTACATAGAGGAAATTATCTAAGACAGCCATTTTGGGATTGGGAAAGAAAGCGCAAGGTCAAGACCTATACTACAATGAAAAAGGTTCTCGATGTCGAGGATATCGAGCGTATGACAAGCGACGAAATTATGGATGTTATTCGCAAGGAGCTATCCTATAACGAATACAAATACCAAAAGGAAAACAACATAGTTATTGATGAGCCTTGGCGCGCAGAAGGATTGCACAAGGTTTTATATCAATGCCCACACTGTAAAAAGGAGCATCAAATGCTTTCCCGTGGCATCACCCTTTGGTGTATGAACTGTGGCAAGCGTTGGGTAATGACTGAACTTGGCGAATTGCGTGCACAAAACGGAAAAACCGAATTCACTCATATTCCAGACTGGTATAACTGGGAAAAGGAAAATGTGCGCAAGGAGGTTGAGGCTGGCGAATATCACTTTGACGACGAGGTTGATGTCTTCTCTATGCCTAACCCAAAGCAATTTATTCCACTCGGTAAGGGATTTTTAAAGCATTCGCTTGAAAATGGTATGACGCTTGATGGCTTTTATAACAACCACAGCTATAAAATTTCCCGTCCATCACGAGGTCTATATAATATTCACATTGAATATAACTATTGCTTTAAGCGCAGAGATCCATGCATACAAATCTCGGTTGCCGACAACACCTTTGTTTGTTACACAAGCAAGAAGGACGTTGTAACAAAGGTTTATTTTGCTACCCTTGCTATACACGAAAAGTTGATGCGCGAGCGTATGGAAAAAAAGCAATTAAGGGCAACGCAAATACCGATTGCCGTTAATGTGCCGAAATCAAACGATGAACCAGTCGCAGAGTCGACAGTTAGCGAAGCAAGCACAGCCGAAAATAAAAATTAAAAAGCACCCGTTAAGATGCTTCGAATGAGCATTTGGGGGGTGCTTTTTTAATTGCTTTCATATTTCATCGGAGTAAAAATAACCCCGTTTACATTTTGTTCCTTATCGGTTGGCGAAAAGCCAAGCCGCGTGTAAATTGGAACGCCATATGGCGCTGCATTAACAGTAAATTCCTTTAAATCATAGTCGCGCATCATTCTTTCAAAAAGCGAACGACCGATGCCTCTTTTATGGTATCTTTTGTCAACGTAAAAATAGCCTATATGATTGTTTTCGCGCATACCAAGCACACCAACGACCTTTCCATTTGCCAAGGCACCATAGAAGGATATATTTTTCCTTTGGCGTGTTTCCTCTATGATTCTTTTATATTCAGGTCCACCCTCGGGTGGAAAAACTGGAACCTCAAATTCGGAGAAAACCTGCCAAACGAGGTCAAGACATTCGTCAATGCGCTTTTGACCAAGCTTTTCAATCTTAATTTCGTCCTTGCAGAGCATTTTTAGGGGACACGTGTCGCATTTTGGACTTTTTGCAGTGCAAAACTCACGTCCAAAAAGCACCATTCTGTGACAGAAATCACTTTGTTCAGCTGGCTCTATAAGCTCAGACATTATCATTTCCGTTTTCAGGGGATCTTTAACACCCTCCTTATACATTCCAAGACGGCCACAAATTCTCATACAATGAGTGTCAGCAACAATTGCCGGCTTTTTATAAAGGTCACCGAGCAAAAGATTGGCGATTTTTCTGCCAACGCCCTCAAAGGTTAGTAGCTCCTCCATCGTGTCGGGTACAACACCGTCATATTCGTAATGGAGCTTTCTTGATTCCTCCTTTATGCTTTTAGCCTTCATTTTATAGAGCCCACAGGGCTTTATAATCTCCTCAATGTCGGCAAGAGGTGCATCAGCAAGAGCCTTTGCGTCGGGATATACCTTAAAAAGGTCACGACAGACAATATTTACTCTTTCATCTGTGCATTGAGCACTCAATCTGCCCATAATCATAAGCTTCCATCCGTCGCCCTCATACTCAAGCGAGCACAGCGCCTGTGGATATTGAATTTTAAGAAGCTCAACTATCTTTTTCATTTTGGCTTTTTTCTCGTTTTTAGTCAAATTTCAGACACTCCTCTCGCATTTTTATACTTTTTAGTTTAAATTTATACCAAATTCGTCCCTTAAAATCACCACGAGCTCACACAGTGGTAATCCAACAACATTATAAAAATCTCCGTCGATTTTTTCGACAAATGCGCCTGCCATTTCTTGAATTCCATATGCGCCGGCCTTATCAACAGGATTAAAGCGTTCAACATAGGAAAGAATCTCACTGTCTATTAATTTTCTCATCTTAACAGCGGTTGTAACGCTTGTTGAATATAATTTTTCGTTAGTTTTTATTGCAATTCCACTAACAACATAATGAACTGTTCCGGAAAGTGACCTTAGCATTCTTATAGCATCGTTCTTGTCAGTTGGCTTCCCCATAATTTCATCACCCAATATAACAACCGTGTCACATCCGATTATAACCTCGTTTTCATATATTGGCGTTGCTTCTGCCTTTCTTTCGGCAAGAATTTTTGGAACGTCGTACAAATCTATATCAGCGTCGATTTTTTCATCAGCGCCGCTAACACGAATGTCAAAATTTGACGTTACCATTGAAAGAATCTCTCGTCTGCGTGGAGATTTTGATGCCAAAACAAGCTTCATAATTACCTCATTTTATTCTTCTAAAAGTGCCGTTTGGCGCTTTTTTGTTTTTGTATGCGTTTATAACCTTTCCGCACTCATCTCTTGTTTCCGAGGAGAAAATAAAGTGGTTTGAAAAATCGCTTATATCTCCTAACTTATCTGCCATATAAACTGGAACACTATTGTAAATCAAGTTTCGGTGTCCGTATATTCCATGAACAAAAAGCTTAGCCCCCTGTCTATCGGTCATGTACCCCTCGCATTTTTCACAGCCCACAGTATCCTTTAAAACACACTTATGTGTTGTCATCGCTGGAATATTACCATATGAAATTAAGGAATATCCCTTGAAGCTTCTTGCTTGAGCTAAGGAAAGCTCAGGGGCTAAAATAATATTTTCTATACCATTTTTAGTCAAAAAATCGACACAGGATGCGTTAAAAACGTTAAAGCGGTAGTCTGCAATAAGCTTAAATCCATGCTTTTTTGCTCTTTCAATTTGACCGATATTAGAAATAAGTGCCCACTCTATTCCGCCGCTTTTTGCGTTATCCATCATTTTTTCAATTTCCTGCCATTCGCTGTCAAATATAACTGGTGGCAGCTGAATTCCATTTGCACGCGAGCCATTTTTGTATTTATCAATTGGCAAGAAAACAACATCGAAATAGTCAACGTTTTGTGGGATTTGCTCCTCACATCTAAACACAGCTGTTTTTATCTTTTTTGGCTCCTTTAATTCTGGTCTTTTATATTCCTTAACTTCAAGCTTTCTTACAACCTCAAAATATTTTTCAACGGCTTGACGGCGCAAGGCGTTGATGCTTGAAACCCTAACCATTATGTTATCAGATTTTAAAACCTCTATTTTGCCAAGTGAAAATGGAGTTTGACCAAGCTTGGAAAGATTTTTTATAATGTCTTCCCTTGAAATTGGTGCATTTTGCGCTTCTTCAACGATGTCGCCAAGGACTGTGATTTCCTTCTCTCCCACCTTCAAGGTAAGCTTTGATTCTTTGCCTAAATAAAACTCTGCACAAATATCAACGCTCGGCTTTTGAAGAACAATTTTTTCTTCAGCCTGTAATTTTGTTGTATCCTTGTTTTCCTGTGTTCGGATTCCGAGCATTGTAGCATCTATTTTTGATTTATAGTAGCCATCGGTAAAGCCTTGACGTGAAAAAAGGTCACCCAGTGTCTTAATTTCCTCTTTTTTTGCGTTTCTCTTTTCGTCAATAATTTTGCGCCAAGCCTCAACTGTACCCTTGACGTAATCCTCGCTTTTCATTCTTCCCTCAATTTTAAGTGAGGCAACGCCTAAATCTAAAATTTCTTTTGCATTTGATGCAAGAGACATATCCTTTAGGCTGAGATGATATGAGCTTTTACCATTGATTGTATATGGCAAACGACATGGCTGAGCACACTCGCCACGGTTTCCACTTCTTCCACCTTGAAAATAGCTCATCAGACATTGACCAGACACCGACATGCAATGTGCGCCGTGAACGAAGATTTCCGTTTCGCATTTTGCGTTTTTTGAAACATATTCTATATTTTTCTTGCTTAATTCGCGAGCCAAAACAACTCTTTTTACTCCAAGAGTATCAACTACAAAATTAGCACCATCTAAATTATGTATTGTCGATTGTGTGCTTGCGTGCACCTCAATTTCTGGATATGTGGCTTTAATCAGGCTCATTACGCCAAAATCTGCGACAATAAATGCATCAACGCCTAAATTATGAAGCTCACAGGTATACTCAAGCATTTTTGAAAGCTCTCTGTCGTAAAGCGCAGTGTTTAAGGTTATATAAACCTTAACACCGTGTGCGTGTGCCAAGCGAACAGCTTCCTTTACTGTTTCCATAGTGAAATTCTTTGCGCGAATTCGTGCATTAAACTCGGAAACGCCAAGGTAAACGGCATCTGCTCCACCATAAATTGCACCCACCAAGGCATCATAGTCTCCAGCGGGCGCAAGAATTTCTATCTTAGTATTCATATCCAAGCTTTTCTCGAAGCTCCTCATTTTCCTTCTTTAATCTATTTAGGTTTGCTTGATAAAGAGCGATTTGTGTTTCCAAATTTCTAACCTTTACTGAGCTTTCTCCACCCTGACCTAAGTGAGTCATAGCGCAGAAAAGTGCCGCCTCAATCAAGGTGCATCCCTTTTTGTTTTTTAAGATTTCCATAATCTCGTCTTCAACGTTTTTGGCAACCTCCTCAACATAGGTTCTTCCGTCCTCGCTCAAAATATTGAGCTTAATTCCAGCAATTTCAACACAAATCTTTTCTTTCATTTTCCTTTTCCTTTCTAAACCTCTTGCAATTTTCAAATCAAGAGGCTATAATAAGATATAACTTACAAGATAATTATATATTATTTTGGGACCATTATCAAGACAAATTTTACTTTTTGGAGCATTATTATGATTAAAAATTGTAAACGAATAGTAATAAAAATCGGCACCTCTACTCTTACCTATCCTAATGGGTCATTAAACCTTAGAAGAATTGAGGTTTTGGTACAAACTATTGCCGATTTCAAAAATGCCGGACACGAGGTTGTTGTGGTTAGCTCTGGTGCTGTTGGTGCAGGATATGCTAAGCTTGCACTTTCTGAATATCCAAAAACGCTTGAAGAAAAGCAAGCCTGTGCGGCAGTTGGTCAAAGCCAGCTAATGAAGATTTACGAAAACTTTTTCGCGAATTATTCGCACACAATCGCTCAAATTTTGATGACAAAGGATGTTGTTGATGACGAGCATCGTCTATCACTTGTTAAAAACACCTTTAATACACTTTTAAAAATGAACTGTATTCCTATCGTTAACGAAAACGACTCAGTTTCCTGTGATGGTATTCGTTTTGGCGGTAATGACACGCTCTCTGCATACGTTGCTATCGCTTGCGATGCAGATATTATAATTAACCTTTCCGACATTGATGGCTTATATAACGCAGACCCAAGAAAGAATCCGAATGCCACTCTTATCAGCAGAGTTGACGAAATTACCGACGAGGTTATTGCATATGCAGGTGGCGCTGGTACTGAGCGTGGCACAGGTGGTATGCTAACCAAAATCAAGGCGGCTAAAATCGCAACTGAAAACGGAATTCCTATGATAATTTTGAATGGTGAAAACCCACGTATTCTTTATGATATTTTAGATGGCAAGCATGTTGGAACATACTTTGCAAAGAAGAAA
Source organism: Clostridia bacterium (assembly GCA_017420755.1). Classification (GTDB taxonomy): domain Bacteria; phylum Bacillota; class Clostridia; order Oscillospirales; family CAG-272; genus RGIG2000. Next base: position 42,439 of record JAFQOG010000006.1, read on the forward strand.
TAAAGGTGAAAATATGACACTACACGAAGAAATAAAGGCTTTATGCCAAGGCGCTGGCGAGGCTTCCCTAAAAATCGGACTTGCCTCAGCCGACGAAAGAAACAATTTACTTACTAACATTGCCGAAAATTTGCGCAAAAATTGGGAGCCTATTATTGAGGCTAACAAAATAGATTTAGCTAAGGCTAAGGAAAACGGCATACCCGATGCTATGCTTGATAGACTTATGCTTAATAAGGCTCGAATTGACGCAATTTCTGACGCTATTTTGGAAATCGTCAAATTGCCCGACCCTTTGGCAGGATGCGAGGTTACAACACGTCCAAACGGCTTGGTTATTGAAAACCATCGTGTGCCTATTGGTGTTGTTGGTATGATTTACGAGGCGCGTCCAAATGTAACTCCCGATGCTGCCACCCTTTGCTTAAAGAGTGGCAATGCTGTTGTTTTGCGTGGTGGCAAGGAGGCTATCAACTCAAACAAATGTATGGTTAAAATCATAGGTGATTCACTTGAAGCGTGTGGATTTGACAGACGTGGTGTTTCACTTATAGAAAACACAACACGTGACAGCGCAAATGAGCTTATGGCTATGCGTGGATACATTGACGTTTTGATTCCTCGCGGTGGCAAGGGGCTTATAAGAAACGTTGTTGAAAACTCACGCGTGCCTGTTATTGAAACTGGCGCCGGCAACTGTCACCTTTACGTTGACTCGGGTGCTGATCTTGATATGGCACTCACCGTTTCCTTAAACGCAAAATGCCAACGTCCTTCCGTTTGCAATGCCATTGAAACACTTTTGGTTAATGAAGCTGAGGCGGAAAGATTTTTGCCTATGTTCTATGAGGCGACAAGAAAATTCGCACTTGACATTCGTGGTTGTGAAAAGACTTGCGCTATTTTAGAGGGCGCTACCGCTGTAAATTCTGACGACTACAACACCGAATATGACGATTATATTATAAGCGTTAAGGTTGTTAAGGACGTATATGAGGCGGTTGAGCATATAAGAAAGTATTCAACCGGTCACAGCGAGGCAATTATTACAAGAAATGATGAGAACGCAAGCTATTTTGTTCGCGCAATTGACTCAGCAGCTCTTTATGTTAATGCATCAACCCGATTTACTGACGGTGGTGAATTCGGATTGGGCGCTGAAATCGGCATTTCCACCCAAAAGCTACACGTGCGCGGTCCTATGGGACTTAGTGCGCTTACCACCCAAAAATATATAATAAAGGGCGAGGGACAAATCAGATGAAGGAAGTAATTCTTTGTAAATACGGTGAGGTCATTTTAAAGGGCGCTAATCGTTCCGATTTTGAAGCAAAAATGCTAAAGCAGCTTCGCCAAAGAGCAAGACGTATAGGCAACTATAAGATTTATTACTCGCAAAGCACAGTTTACATTGAGCCACTTGACGAGGAAGCAATTGACAATATTGACGAAATGTACTATCAAGCGAAGCACGTTTTTGGCTTTGTTGGTGTTTCCCGTGCGTTTGCTTGCGAAAAGAATATTGATACCATTTTAGAGGTTGTTAAAACCGAGCTTGCGCCTAAATTAAGAGGCTATAAAACATTCAAGGCGGAATCCAAGCGCTCAGATAAGCGCTTTCCTATGACATCTCCCGAAATTTCCGGCGAGGTTGGTGGCGCTGTGCTTTCAAGCGTGCCTGGAATTAAGGTTGATGTGCGCAACCCTGAGGTTATTGTGCGCGTTGAAATACGTGAGCACGAGGCTTTTGTTCACGCAGGTCAGGAAAAGGGTGCTGGTGGTATTCCTTACGGCTCGAGTGGGCGTGGACTTCTCCTTTTGTCGGGTGGTATTGACTCCCCTGTTGCCGGCTATATGATGGCTAAGCGAGGGGTACAGCTTGAGGCAATTCACTTTGAAAGCTATCCATACACCTCTGAGCGCGCGAAGGAAAAGGTTTTAGACCTTGCAAAGGCGCTTACTAATTACACAATGCGCATTCGTGTGCACGTTGTTTCTTTAACCAAAATTCAAGAGCTTCTTCGCGACAACTGCGAGGAGGACTATTTCACCCTTATGCTTCGTCGTTATATGATGGCAATTTCACTTAAATTAGCGCATGATTACGATTGCGAGGCTATTATCACGGGCGAAAGCTTGGGTCAGGTTGCAAGCCAGACAATGAAGGCGATAAACGTAACAAACTCAATGACTGATATTCCGATTTTCCGTCCTCTTATCGGTATGGACAAGGAAGAAATCATTAGAATTGCAAGACAAATTGGCACCTTTGAGACCTCAACCTTGCCTTTCGAGGATTGCTGTACGGTATTTACCCCACGCCATCCAAAGACAAGACCAGAGCTTGAAAAGGTAATCGAGGAGCAAAACCATCTGCCATTTGACGAGCTTGTTGAGGAAGCATATAGAACAAAGGAAATTATTGTTGTTAAGCAATTTGGTGAAAACAAATTTGAATAAAAAAAGAACCGCGTTTGCGGTTCTTTTTTTGTTTTATTCATTTCCTAAGAAATCATTAAATGTGATTGCTTGTGCTGTTTTGCTTATTGCGCCGTCAGTTAGATATGAAACCTCACCATTTAAAATAACGTATGTTGCGCAGTATAGGTTTGTTGCAAATGCGCCACTTTTAATTCCGCTAATCTTCATTTCAACGTTTGCGTACTTTGTACCGTCGAACTTGCACACTGCATAAGTTCCGTTTACTGTACCGTCTGCATTAACTGGAGTTTCTGAGCCTGCGCCACCAACAATTATTCCATATTTAATAGTTTCGCCATTTAATGTATTGTTATATTTTTCAAC
>JAFQOG010000054.1 GCA_017420755.1 Clostridia bacterium
CAAAAATCCACAACGGGATTTTTGTACTACATTCATTGAAACAACAATCGACAATTTCATCCTATGAAATTGCAGGCAAATTAAAGATTTGCCGCCGAAATTCAATAATTTCGGCTATCGATTGGTGTTTTAGTAGCCTCTGTAACGCAGGCTGTTGTAAAGCGCGTTTGTGTCAGATATTATAGCCGTTTCGGTTGAGTTGCCCCAGGCGTCGTAGGTGTAGGTTGTCGGGGGTTGTCCCCACCCGTGTGGAAATTCACACGGGTGGGGTGTTGCTAATCATCCTTGATTTTTTTACGTCTCTTTTTTTTAGAGGAAGGTACCAGGAGGGATATTTCTATATATAACAGAAATCCATGTATAACAAGATGAATCGGGCCAACAATTCCAACTATTATCCAGCCCAAAACATCATTTCTCCGTACTGCTTTTGCGTAATTCTCAGCGGTATGCATAGCTTCGCCATCCTTGTAAAGCGATACAATTATATGCTCTCCATCTTTCGTTTGGTATGAGCCTATGGTTATTTCGTCGCCCTTTTTAAGCATATTGCGAAGCTCTACTGGGGTGTATGGCTGATCCCATCGGTTTATCAAATCACAAAACCTATATACTCCGTGATTGGAATAAATTCGTGTACGTGTTTTATAGAAATCGTGTTCGCGCTCCACTCGTTCGACTACAACTGTCTCCACCTTTGTCGTGGGATACTCCTCGTAACTAAGAGTTGTGCAAAGCAAACTTACAAGGAAGGCTTGAATAAGCAAAAATACAAAAAGACTTTTTAAAAAATCGGCGCAAGCGATTTTTTTCTTTTTCTTCTTTCGCATATCAGTTACCTTCCAAACATTCTTTCTCAATTACGTAGATATGTGGTCGCCCCGAGGTAAACCTGTGAATTTGATTCCTAAAATTTGCTTTGCAGTTTTATGCCTTTTTGAGCGCTAATGTCTTACCACTTCGTGAAGCCTTCGGTCCACCCACATACATTTATTTTGCATTCGGATATCAAAAAGCCTTCCACATTTTCGGAATAAGGATGCTGTTGCTCTAATTTTGCGCGCTTATTATCTGCTTCTTCTTCAGTGGCAAACATGCCTAGAATGGCGAAACAATCATAACCGTCAGAATCCAAATATTCGTGAGATAGTTCGTATAAAACCACTTCATTTTTATTTATTTCTCGTTGAAAATTAACCGCAAATTTTTCTATATGGAACGCGCCCTTTGAATCTCTAAATCCTGGTTTGTATTTAACATTTTCAATTGCTTGCAAAGCGTTCTTTCGGTCAGAAAAGTATCCTATCGAAAAATACTGTGCACCGTTTTGCGCATCAATATAACTATAATTAACTTCGTAAAAATACCTTCTCAAGTACTTCACCTTCCTCTGAAAAGTTTTCGGGTAATCCATTTAACAATTTTGTTGTATTCTGTTGTTGGTCCCTTTTTCCAGTTGCCTTTTCCGTATTTATTATTTAATATATCGAAGGCATTTTGTTGTGCTGATTTGTTGGGATCCACCATTTCTCGATTAACCCACCCAGGCTTATCAGAGGCCATTTCCTTTCCTGATGGATTAGCAAACGAATTTACTATTATTCCCGCAGCAGCTGCCGCTCCGGCAACTTGTTCGCCGGTAACCGCAACAGCAACAGCTTCACCGCCTGCTAAAGTTGCACCTGCTGCAGCGCCGCTTGATGCAATGCTACTTGCGATGCCAGGAGCCGCATAACCAGCTGCAGCACCAACCGCAGCACCAACGAGCGTATTTGCAACATAATCGACAACTCCTACACTACCGTTAAACACCTCGCCGTCATCTTTGTAATCAACATATGCAGTTGCGGAAAAGCCAATTGCGGCTCCGATTGCCATACACACAAAAATACAGATAAGTGAATGCCCGCTTGGATCGCTATGCATTACGGGATTATTACTGCAATACGCATACAGATTATAACTGTTTAGGTCTCCGTTTGCGCCGAGGTAGGATACGTCATCAGGCGAGATAAATCTGCCTGTGTTGGAGTCGTAATAGCGCGAAAGAAGATAATACAGACTTAAATCCTCGTCGTAGTAATAAATATAGTTGTCGAAAAGGCAAAAGCCTTTTCGCGGCTAACCCGTTAGCCGAACAAAAATCCACAACGGGATTTTTGTACTACATTCATTGAAACAACAATCGACAATTTCATCCTATGAAATTGCAGGCAAATTA
>JAFQOG010000055.1 GCA_017420755.1 Clostridia bacterium
ATCTGCGGTGAACACTGTGTCGGAATTAAGGTATTTTGGGTTGAACACTACAACGCCGAAGGTAATCTTTTTACCGGTACTTTCGTACTCTTGAAGGCTATCTTGATTTACTACAAAGCCCGTTGCAATTCCGCTATTATCTTCACTTGTTGAGTAGCCGAGGCAGGTGAAGATTGGTGCCAACTTTTCTTCGCTCGCAACGAAGGAATTACATATTGTGCATGCGTTTCTTTTATAGCCCTCGTTTGCGTAGCCATTATCGTATTTAACTTCCACTTGAAGCTTGTGTATGCTTATATCGGCTTCAAATACCTTACCACAAGTGTCGCAAATTAACGGTGTTGTACAATCCCCGTCATCCTCACAAGCATGCTCTCCACCATAATAAACATCGCAATGGTTTACATATGTGATTTCATCGGTGATTTCCCATCCGCTTGTTGTTTCCTCAACACCTGTGAAATAATATTCTGCATTTGTAACCCCTCTGAACGCGATTTCATCAATGAATGTAACTGTTCTTGGAATATAAATCTTTTTTAGGCTTGTACAAGCATCGAAGGCTCTCTCGTCTATAAACGTAAGCCCTTCAGGCAAAACAATCTCGGTTATAGCGCAAGACTTAAACGCAGAGGGACCAAGCTCTGTTATTTGGGACCCGGGCGCAAATTCAACCACCTCTAAGGCTGAATTTCCTAAAAATACCTGTTTGTTATCGTTTATGTTTTTTGTAGAAGTAAGGCTCGCAGGAAAAAACACATATTGTAGTGATGTATTATTTTGCATTGTAAAAGCAAAGCGTTGAACCCCTGTTCCATCAGAATGCGCAATTCCGTCAAGATTCATAATTACAACATTACCAGTTGTTATTCCTATGTTTGATTTAAAGGAAAATGAATAATTACTACTAACGCTTATAGAGTCATTTGTTTTTCTGCTGAAAAGATAGTACTCCGTACCGTCCTCGTCGGTACACTCGTAATACATAATCGCTTGTGTAGTTGGCGCACCCTTTGACTTATCTCTACGCATCCAAAGAAGTGCTTCTCCGTTTTCATCATAGGTCGGAACAACTATTTCGTTTCCGTTACTGTCGTAATAACCGGTAGCTATATCCTTAGCGCTAACTGAAATTACAAGGACACAAGCAAAAAGGGCTACCATTAATGCAAGTAAAAATAATTTCTTTTTCATTCTTTTTCTCCTTTATTTTAAAAAATCTATTGTTGCATAAAAGTCGGTGGTATCACCATTTAAAGTGTAGTCAATAAGATAACAAATCTTATCATAACTACCATTTTCATTTGGAAGCTGGTCAACATATATCTGTTCGATAATATCTAAAGTCACATTGCTTGGTGTGCTTAATCTAACATCGTCAATGATTACAGTAGTACCTTCTTTTTTAGGCTTAATTGTCGTTACAAAGCGTTCTGTAATTTTGACATCACTACTAAATGTGAATTTGTCGTGCATTTCAATTTTGTCATCTTGTGGCTTAAAGCTTCTTTCGGCTTTTTCAAGGCTCGGATGGTCATTTTTACTGTACCCTAAGGTAAAGTCCATATAAACCCAACCTGTTTTTTCATCGTAAACTGCCCTTGCATTATTTTCATCGTCTCCCCCTTGACCCTTACCGTCAAAATACGGTAAGCTGTGAGAAAACGAGGAGGGATGGAAGTTTTCATACCGTGATGGGCTCTGCTTACAAGGCCCGCTATAACCAAAATCACAAAAAATTTGCTTGTTGTTTCTTGCAAGAATAAAGGAACCAACATCTTGGTGGTTGTGGCTTTCCCACTGATTTCCGCCCTTAAAGGCAAAGCCATAGTTGTCCGTTCTTTTTACAAAATAGTTAGAATTCGGTGCATAATATGTTTTGTTTTCAAGTCTGTCGGACACATAATCCGGATTGTAATATGCTACGGCACGGATGGCAAATGCCCAGTGTCCATTGGCAACAACAGTTGCCCTATCTAATGGAAGGCTTTCAATAGCATCGCCGTAAACGGATTTTAGCATATGTGGCAGGAACAAAAGGTAGCCCTCCTTAACATTCACATCGCTAAACATAGCAAGCACATTGGATTGAAGGTACATTTTTTGCAAAAATTGTGCGATTTTCTTCACCTTTGGATTATCAAACAGGTTTATTTCTCCCTTTGTATGCTCAGAAAGTAGCATAGCAAAAACAGAATAAAATCCAAAGCCAAAGCACCAATATCCTGTGCCCTCAACGCACATTCCATCATCCTTGTAGCTGTTAAGATAGCATTCCATTGATGCCTGTAAGCGTGGAAGCTGTCTTTTGAATTCCTGTGGGTCCTCGTACATCAAAACACTGCCAACTGCACCGGTGCAAACAGCAGTCCAATTGTTGTTGTGCGTTTCCCAAAAGAACTTTCGAGTAAGATATGGCTCTATTGTATGTTTTCTTAATTCATACGAAATTCTATCGTTTAACAGCCTTGGAAATCTATGTCCCAATAAGCTTTTGATTTCAGCTAAGGAGAACGCAATAGAAGCCGCAAAAATATCAATTAGTCCCGGATCAAAATCCTGAGGAGTCCTATTGTAATAATTATTATAATGTCCTAAGGGTGCCCAGGAATATTCATTGCAAATTTCCCAAATAGTTTCAACTAAACTTTTATAATATTCCTCATTGTCCGGATAAATTAAGGTCATAAGTGCAGAGACTTGAAGCTGACTGTGCCATATTCTTATGTCGTTTGGTTCAGGCACATTGGGGTAGTCTAAAATTTCCCAAGCACTGTGCGCCCTTGGTCTTTGTTTGAAAACCCTCTCGTATTTTCCCTTTATTTCATTTCTGTGGCGGGCATATGCTGTATCATTCCTTACACGCTCCCAAAAATGAAAGTCTTTTACAATTTCAAACACAAAAACCTCCTTAGAACAAAAGTTTGCTCTTGACTTATCTTGCAATGTATGTTAATATAATTATATTGCAAAAATATATCACAGTAAATAAATTATGTTGCAAAAAGATATAATTATATTGCAAAGGAGCACTCGTGAGACGATTTACACTAAATATGGGGATACAAGACGCCCTTGCTTACCCCATCGCATTTTTCACTGCTAACGATTATTATGAACAGGAAAATGTAGAAGGACGAAATATGCCATTTCATCAAATACTCTTGGTTTTAGATGGAAAAGGAACGCTGCACTTTGGAGATAAAAGCTACCCACTCAAAAGAGGCTGTGCTTTTTTCACGGCAAAGCACACCCCGACCGCATATACTAATGACGGTGGACTTATCAGTGCTTTTTTGACTGTAAAGGGTTTAGCTGCTGACAAGCTTTCAGAGGAATTTACCGATAACGGCTTACTTTTTGTAGAAAATTCAAATCTCGAAAAGTATATTTCCTTAATTAAGCAATTATTATTTGACTATCATAATGACTGTGACCAAGGGAAGCTCTCCGTTCAGGCATATTCATTTTTTGTAGATTTTTTGTCGCAACGTGATTCCAATATACCGCAATGGCTAAATGAAGCAGTAAGGTATATTAATATGCACTTTGATAAAAAGCTCACACTTGATGAAATTGCACATCATACATATGTATCAGTATCCAAGCTTTGCCATAGCTTCAAAAAAATTTTCTCCATTTCTGTGTTTGAGTATATTATGAATATAAGATTAGAGCATGCACATGCTCTTTTGCAAAATATTTTTGATATAACAACAACGGATGTAGCAAATAGATGCGGCTTTTTTAATGTTGGGTATTTCTGTAAAATGTATAAGAAAAAATATGGCAAAACACCTTTGGAGCATAGAAATACATAAAGTAATAAGCTTTTCTATAAACCAAGGTTGACTTTTGTTCTATTGTTAATAAATTTTCAAGCAAAACCCACAGCTGTTATTTTTTAACGAACTTAAAGCGTTTGATTGTTGATGAAAATATTAACAGATATCTATGATGAAAAAGCCCATCTAATTGCACATGTTAAAATAATCTTAGACTATCGGTTATTATGTGATTATAGGATTCTATCACGGTTGACACTCACACCAGCAAAGCAAAAGGACACTCGAAAGAGTGTCCTTTGTGTTTTAGAATTCTAACAGGTCTTCCTTGCCTGTTGTGATTTGGGTTGGGGTAAGAACGCTTTGAAGCTTTATTGTATAGAGGACATTATTTCCTCTTGTAACCTTACTTGCCATAGGTGAGTCAACGGGGATATCTTGTGTGCCGAGGTATTCCTTTTGGAGCACTTGGATATTTGTCTTATCCTCTCCCTCGTAGGCGTAGCCTGCGAAAACGAGCTCGAGCGAGGC
>JAFQOG010000056.1 GCA_017420755.1 Clostridia bacterium
ATGACCAAAAGTGAGGAATTTTTTCGTAGAACAAGCTGATTTTTTGCAGAAATACGATATGTATTTCAAAAAAAATAAGCGCAGTTATGCGGAAAAATAACCGCTTTTTGGGCGTGTTGTCATTTTTCAAACAAGCCCTAATATATTCATTATAGCAATTTCTTCTCTTTTTGTCAACAAAAAACAAGGAAAAGACAGAGCAACCGCATTTACTTTTTATAAGAATCAATGGCAAAGTCCAATTTGTCGGAATGATAATAAACATCGAGGGCTGACGAAAACAATCGTCAGCCCTCAAAAATTGGAACGCGGAAGATAACGCTCCTTTTTATTGAATTATCCTAACATAACATCAAGCAGCATCATAACCGCAAACCCGAGAACGATTCCCGTAGTCGCAAAATAAGGATGCGCCTCTTGATTTTTCTGGCATTCGGGAATCAGCTCGTGTACCGCAACCAGGATCATTGCTCCTGCAGCAAACGCGAGTGCGTACGGAAGAATTGCTTCCACGTAAACGACCAATAGCGCACCTATCACGCCCGCAATCGGCTCAACCATGCCCGAAGCCTGACCGTACAAAAAGCTCCTCTTTCTTGAGAAGCCCTCTCTTCGGAGAGGAACGGAAACCGCTGCGCCCTCGGGAAAATTTTGTAATCCGATCCCGATGGCTATAGTAATGGCACCCATAAGGGCTTCCAAGTCGTAAGCGCCGTTTTGCAGAACGCCAAAGGCGACACCGACCGCCAAACCCTCGGGTATATTATGAAGCGTAATCGACAAAATCAGCATTATAATTCTGCCAAAACGCGTATTTTGGCTTTCTTGCGTGTTCGTTATCCTCCTCCTTGTGAGCGATATGATTTTATCGCTTGCCCATATGAATATGGCACCGAACAGAAAACCTACCGTTGCTACAAAGCAGGCAGGCAAATCTGACGTTGCTTCTGCTCGCTCTATGGCGGGCTGCAAAAGCGACCAAAAGCTCGCCGCAATCATAACGCCGGAGGCGAATCCAAGCATAAGGTTAAGCACTTTTTGATTAGGGGACTTAAAAAAGACTACTGTTGCAGCACCGAGAGCGGTCACAAACCACGTGCCAAGTGTTGCAATCAGCGCCATAAATACAACAGAGTTCATATTGCACCTCCTTTATTATTATATTTTTGCAGATATAAACTGTGTATGGTTTTTCATAAAAAGGAGGTAAAATCCCGAAGCCAAACAAACCCAATCCCTCCATGTTAACGAGCATTTTGAGCCGTACGTGCCCAAGATACGCAAGAGCGGAACGGGCTGTCTGTATCAGGTCAATGAAAATCTGTGGGGAGGAAGCTTCTATCCGAAAATGCCGAACGGTAAACGGAAGAAATTCAACGTCTACGCCAAGACAAAGGAAGAATGCGAGCAAGCGCTCGCGGTGATGATTGAAGAAAAGAAAGCGGAGATCGCAGCGGAAAAGGCGAGGATAGCAAGGGCGTGAATGAGGAGAGGGCTGACCGATGGTCAGCCCTCAAATAATTCATTAACAGTAACATCCAAAACCTTAGCAATCGCATAAAGCTCAATATCCGTAACCGTGCGCGATCTGTCCTCTATGCGAGAAACAGAACCTCTGCAAACATAAACGCCCATCAGTTCCAATTGATTGGAAAGCGCTTGCTGACTTAATTTTTTTGCTTTTCTGTATTTCTTTACATTCTCTCCAATCATATTGTTATATTCTCCGTCAATCATTCTTGCCATATTATTACATTATTACCTCTTTTTATTTTTGTCTTGACATAGGACAATAATTATGATATATTATTTTCAACAACATAATGTCCTATCATAGGACAAAACAAAAATTTACTAATAATATTCGGAGAAAAATATGACGGATGAACAAAAGGATATTTTCCAAAAATTTCAAGAATGCTGGAATAAATATACGAGTTTAAGTGAAGCAGCAATATTCGAATATGCTTTCAAACTCGGCATGAAGATGGCCATTGAATCACTGTGCAAATAAAAATATATCCACAATAACAAAAACGAAAACGGTGTAAATGAGGAGAGGGCTGACCGTCGGTCAGCCCTCAAAAATTGATACACTGAAAACAAAGAAAATTTTTCTTCTCAAGCATAAGCATTTAGCTAAAGCAGATTTCAAGAACACTTTTTCTGTAAGTGGTCAAATCCGTATTTATCATCCAAGCGACCGCTTAAAATTATTCAAAACACTACGTTTGTTACATCCATTATACCATAAAAATTCAAAAAGCTCAAGGCTTATGGCTCAAAATTTGCACCGGTGTAATCAAAGATTACATGAGATGAGCAATCAAATCCCCGCTCATCAAAACGGATAAGACGATTGATTTTTCCGTCCCTTTCAACTGTTATGCCTATTTTAGGATATTGGAAAATTGAAATAATGCATATTTTAGGATAGTCAAAATCTCAAATTATGCATATTTCCGGATAGTCGAAACCGCGATTTATGCATATTTTTGGCGTTGGAGATGAAAACATAACCGTCCTCGCAGGTCAAAAACTGCTCCACTGTAATCAAAGATTATCTGTTATCTTAATGAGGCTATGATTCCAAAGTGCCAAAGATGAGATTCCAAAGTATCAAATGATACTTTGGAAGTGGATAAGATGGAAAACTTCTGTAGATATGAGAAGATTCTGAAGATTAGACAATGTTTCAATGCATCAATCTTCATTTCAATTTAGTCATTTCACAAAAAATGATCAAATTGAACTTGACGAAGGATCAAATTGATGATATAATAAAGCTATCGATAAAATATCGTAATGCGAGGTTTATATGCGTAATTACA
>JAFQOG010000057.1 GCA_017420755.1 Clostridia bacterium
CCGCGCGACCCATTTAATGGGTAGCCAGTAACATCATGCGTGACTGGCAGGTCGTCATATACGCACTTGTGCGTAGCCTGTAATATGAGGGCTATGCCCGAAAATGAAAAACCACCAGCTAAGCTGGTGGATTTTTATTTTATGTTTACTTTCCAACTAATGTGTGCTATAATTATATTAGATGTTTAATCATAAATTTGAATTTGATAAAATATAAAGGGAGTTTATGGTATGAAAAAAGTTCTTCAAGTTATTTTCTGCGCAGTAGGTAGTGGAATGATTGGTTTCTTTGCAAACCAGTTGAATACGGTTGTTGGTGCCGTGTGCTTTACGCTTGGTGTGGTTATGCTCGTTGCTTCAATTGCTATGTTCAGTATAAATAAGAATGGGGAGTAGTTATGATTTTAGGTGTGGTAATATCAATATCCGTTGGCATTTTGTGTATTGTTTTGGGCGCAATAAATTTAACTGGCAATATTTCACTCCTTCATTCCTATCACAGAAACAATGTAAGTAAAGAGAACGAAAAGTCGCTTGGCAGGTGCGTTGGTATTGGTATGATTATTATTGGTATTTCTCTTTTAATTTACGGTGTGCTTATGTTTATTTCCGAGCTTGTCGCCTTGCCGTCATTAATTTCAATCGCTTTAATTATAATGCTTGTCGGCATGGCTGTCGGACTTGTCATTACCTTGATTGCAATCAAAAAGTATAATAAGACAATATTTTAACTAAATAATATGTATTTACTTTTGTATATTTTTTGCTATAATATACTAAATTATTAAGTAGGAGGCATAGATGGAAAAGAAAGCAACCGGCACTATTGTGTCAGTAAAAAAGCAATGGTGGTTGAAAATTAATACAAAGTCTTTTCGCACACATGCTTTTGATGGAGCAATATTTCCTCATATAATAAAAGTTGAATACACAGTTGACAATAAGGCATATACAAAGAAGAAATGGGTTAGCGCTTATAAGGGAGTTCCAACCGTTGGAGAATCCATATCTGTTTATTATAATGAGAAAAAGCCTCAAAAAGCAAAAATCAATTATGAATATTACAAATAACAAAAAAGACCCAAATGGGTCTTTTTTTAGTTTAACATATTATCAATAGCACGCCTTGCGTTCTTTAAAGTGTATTCATCAAGGACTATTTCTTCGCCACCTATGCCTAAAAGACAATTATAAACATCAACTAAGGTTGTTAGCTTCATATCAGAGCAGATGCATTTTTTAGACAAGGGGTAGAACTTTTTATCTGGGTATTCAAACTTTAGATGTTCAACAATTGAGTTTTCTGTGCCTATAATAAACTCGTTTTCGTCGATATTCTTAACATATCCCATAATACCCGTTGTGCTACCCACGTAATCTGCACACTGGGTGACCTCTTTTTTGCATTCTGGGTGAACAAGTAGCTTTGCATTCGGGTGCTTCGCTTTAGCATTTGCAACATCCTCGTAGGAAATGCCCATATGTACAGGACAGCCACCGTTTATAAAGTGATATTTTTTATTTGGTACAGCTTTTTTAACAAATGAACCAAGATTTGGGTCGGGAATAAAAAGCACCTCGTCGGAGTCAAGACTTTTCATTAGCTCGACAGCTGATGCCGATGTTACACACATATCGCACTCGCATTTTAGAGCAGCCGTTGTGTTTATGTAAGCGACAACCTTTGCGTTTGGCAAATCCTTTTTTAGCCTTTTAAGCTCGTCAACGCTTAACTGCTCAGCCATAGGACAGCCGGCATCCGGATGAGAGAGAATAACCTTCTTTTCGGGAGATAAAATTTTAACAGTTTCCGCCATAAAGCGAACACCACACATTAAAATAGTGTTCTCCTTTGCGTCCTTTGCCTGCTTGCTAAGTCCAAAGGAATCCCCAACGTAGTCAGCAATTTCTATAATATCATGCGTTTCGTATGCGTGCGCCAAAATGCACACACCTTTTTCGTGCTTGAGCCTTAAAATTTCCTTTTGTAAATCGGTAGTATTTAGCATAAAAACACTCCTTTTCAAATGATTAATGATATTATAATAAAAAACATGCATAAAGTCAATAAAAATTTCAACTTATGTTGAATTATGGAAAAAACTGTGTTATAATATTGAAAAATTATTATAGGAAAGGGACTTTTGCTATGATAAAAACCGACGTTTTGATAGTTGGCTGTGGCTGCTCAGGTCTTTTTTGTGCACTTAACCTACCAAGAGATTATAAAATCACAATAATTACAAAATCTATGACTGAAAGAAACGACTCATTTCTTGCACAAGGTGGCATCTGCGTTCAACGTGACGATGACGACTTCGACTCGTTTTTTGAGGACACATTAAAGGCTGGTCACTATGAAAACGACCGAGAGAGTGTCAAAATTATGATAAATTCCTCGCGCGAGGTTATAAATGATTTGCTCTCGTTTGGTGTTGAATTCACCAAGGATGAAAATGGCGAATTTGCCTATACAAAAGAGGGCGCACACTCCAAAAAACGTATCCTTTATAACAAGGATATGACTGGTAAGGAAATCACAAGCAAACTGCTTTTAGAAGCACAATCAAGAGAAAACATTCAGTTTTTTGAATACACCCCGATTATTGATATAATAGAGAAGGATGGAGAATGCGTTGGCGCAATCCTTTTAACTCCAGAAAAGGAGCTTGTAACTGTTCAATGTAAGTACCTGGTGCTTGCAAGTGGTGGTGTCGGTGGTCTTTTCCGTCATTCCACAAACTTTAGGCACTTAACAGGCGATGCTTTGGCTATCGCACTTGAGCATGGTGTTGAACTAAAGAACATAAGCTACATACAAATCCACCCAACGACCCTCTTTACCGAGGAGCCAGAGCGCCGTAGATTCTTAATTTCCGAGTCCGTTCGCGGTGAGGGTGCTAAGCTTTATGACAAGAATATGAAGCGCTTTACTAACGAGCTTTTGCCAAGAGATTTACTCACTCAAGCAATTAAGGAGCAAATGGCAAAGGACGGCACCGACCACGTATGGGAGGACTTAAGAACCATTCCTAAAAAGGAACTAAGGGAGCATTTCCCTAACATAGTAAACCACTGCCATTCATTTGACTATAATGTTTTCAAGGAATGTATTCCTGTTGTTCCTGCCCAGCACTATTTTATGGGTGGGATTAAGGTAAACTATGAATCGAAAACTACAATGGAGCGACTTTATGCAGTTGGTGAAACTGCCTGCAATGGTGTTCACGGCAAAAATAGACTCGCCTCTAACTCGCTTCTTGAAAGCCTCGTTTTTGCTAAGCGCGCAGCGCTTGATATTATTAAAAATCCTAAGGAATATATAGATTTGCCTGAGGTTGATATGTCAAAGTATGACGATATTCCAAAATTAAAGGAAGGTCGCAAGGCAAGAGTACTTGAAGAAATAGAAAAGGATAGATTGAAAAATGTTTGATAATGCTACATTAAAATTAAAGGTTGACCCACTAATTTTAGGCGCACTTGACGAGGATATCACAAGTGAGGACGTCTCAACTAATAGCGTAATGCCAGAGTATCAGCTCGGAGAGGTTGACTTAATTTGTAAACAAGACGGCGTTTTGTGTGGTAGTCAGGTTTTTGAGCGCGTTTTTACATTGATTGATGAAAAAACCGAGGTTACCTTCTATAAAAATGACGGCGATGACATTAAAAAGGGGGAGCTAATTGCTAAGATTAGAGGAGACATTCGCGTTCTTCTTTCCGGCGAGCGCACAGCTCTTAACTATATGCAAAGAATGAGTGGCGTTGCAACTTACACAAGACAAGTGGCAAGCCTGCTCGAGGGCACAAAAACCACACTTTTAGATACAAGAAAAACAACACCAAACAATCGTATTTTTGAAAAATATGCAGTTCGCGTTGGTGGTGGCAAAAACCATAGATACAACCTTTCTGACGGTGTTCTTTTAAAGGATAACCACATTGGCGCTGCCGGTAGCGTAAAGAATGCTATTAAAATGGCAAAGGAATACGCACCATTCGTTAGAAAAATTGAGGTTGAGGTAGAAAACTTCGATATGGTAAAGGAAGCAGTTTTGGCTGGTGCTGACATCATTATGCTTGATAATATGACTCACGAAGAGCTAAAAGAGGCTATTGAGTATATAAATGGCAGAGCAGAGGTTGAGGTTTCTGGCAATGTAACAAAGGAAAATATTGCGCGCCTTACCGACCTTGGTGTTGACTTTATTTCAAGTGGTGCTTTAACTCACTCAGCACCTATTCTTGATTTATCACTCAAAAACCTACATCCTGTAGAGGCTTGACGGCGAAAAACAAGGGAGGGCTTAGCCCTCCCGTTCTTTTTTTAGTTACATTAAAATATACTATATTGACAAGCTGATCGCTTAGTGATATAATAAAACTCGCACTATTCAAGAAAGGAGATGCTTTATGGATTTAGATTTTAGCTTTTATTTTACAAATATTCTTTTTGGCATAGGTCTAGCTATGGATGCTTTCTCCGTTTCCTTAGCCAACGGACTTGGCGAGCCTAAGATGAAAACCAGAAAAATGTGCATAATAGCCGGTACGTTTGCAATCTTTCAGCTTTTGATGCCATATATCGGTTGGTTTTGCGTGTGGAAATTCGTTGATTGGTTTTCCGTTTTTGAAAAATTCATCCCTTGGATTGCTCTTGGCTTGCTCTCCTATATCGGTGGAAAAATGCTTTATGAGGGTATAAAAAATAGGGAATGTGAAATACCAAAGCCGCTAACCTCGGTAGGGGCACTACTTTTGCAAGGGCTTGCTACCTCAATAGATGCACTCTCTGTCGGATTTACAATCTCTGATTACAACTGGGCAGAGGCACTCCTTGCTTGCACACTAATAGGTATAGTTACATTTATTATTTGTATGTGTGGCGTGTTTATCGGCAAAAAGGCGGGAACAAAGCTCTGCGGCAAGGCAGGAATACTCGGTGGCTCAATCTTAATTTTTATCGGTCTTGAAATCTTTATTACAAGCTGGTTTTAACCTATAAAATAACAAAAAAGGACACCCTGTGTCCTTTTTTTATATTCTATATCTGATGTGAGCTGTCTTTCCAATGACATTATTTAAATAAAATTATGGGAGGCAAATTGCCTCCCATTAATATTTTGTGTTTTTCGTTCTCGGTACGCTATTGCGCCCTCGATAATTAGTCAATCTTTGATGAGTTAACCTTGATACCAGGGCCCATTGTAGAAGCTACTGTGCAGCTCTTAATGTATTGTCCCTTTGCAGCAGCTGGCTTAGCCTTGATGATAGCGCCAAGAAGAGTAGAGAAGTTTTCGCCAAGCTTCTCAGTACCGAATGAAGCCTTACCAATTGGGCAGTGAATGATGTTGGTCTTATCAAGACGGTATTCAATCTTACCAGCCTTTGCCTCTGTAACAGCCTTAGCTGTGTCCATTGTAACAGTGCCAGCCTTAGGGTTAGGCATGAGTCCCTTAGGACCGAGAACCTTACCAAGACGACCGATAACACCCATCATATCAGGTGTTGCGATAACAACGTCGAATTCAAACCAGTTTTCCTTAGTAATCTTTTCAACGTAGTCTTCAGCACCAACGTAGTCAGCACCTGCAGCCTCAGCAGCAGTAGCCTTGTCACCACGAGCGAATACAAGAGTACGAACCTTCTTACCTGTACCGTGTGGGAGAACAACAGCGCCTCTTACTTGTTGGTCAGCGTGACGTGAGTCAACGCCAAGACGAACGTGAACTTCAACAGTTTCGTCAAATTTAGCAGTAGCTGTTTTACAAACAAGCTCCATTGCTTCAGCTGGGTCGTAAAGCTTTGTTGCGTCGATAAGACCAGCAGCTGCGATATATTTCTTTCCTTGTTTCATCTCAAACTACCTCCTATTAGTCCTCAACGGTAACGCCCATAGAACGAGCAGTACCCTTGATCATGCTGATGGCAGCATCCAAAGAACCAGCATTTAAGTCAGGCATCTTTTGTTCTGCAATCTTAGTAACTTGTTCCTTTGTGAGCTTTGCAACCTTTGTCTTGTTAGGAGCAGCAGAAGCAGTCTCAATGCCTGCAGCCTTCTTAATAAGAACTGGAGCAGGTGGAGTCTTTGTGATGAATGTGAATGAACGGTCAGCATAAACTGTAATTACAACAGGAATGATGTAACCGATATCGTTCTTTGTTCTTTCATTGAATTCCTTTGTGAAGTTAGGAATTGATACACCATATTGACCGAGAGCAGGTCCGATAGGTGGTTGTGGTGTTGCTTTACCAGCAGGGATTTGAAGTTTGATATAACCCTGAATTTTCTTAGCCATTATAAATTTCCTCCTATGTGGTTCTGTACGAGAGAATTGAAATATTTTTCCCTCTCCCACGAAATTTGCGACTTAGTCGCTTCGTCGTTTATTTTAATTAGATTTTTTTAATCGCCTTGATATCTAAGCTAACCGGCATTTCACGGCCGATAGTAGATACAATAACTGTAACCTCGGTTTCGTCATCAGAGATCTCGCTGATAGTACCCTTGTGACCAGTTAAGAAGCCGTCAACAATTTCAACCTCATCACCGATTTCAAATGCGTGCTTAATTTGTTCCTCAACCTGAAGGTCTTGAACCTCCTTGTCAGTAAGTGGAACAGGGCGTGATCCTGGGCCAACGAAGCCTGTAACACCGCTGATGTTTCTAACAGCGTGCCAAGTTTGATCGTTCATAACCATTTTGATGAAAACGTAGGAAGGATGTAATTTTTCTTCAACAATCTTTTCCTTACCCTTTGCATCAACAACGGTGGATGTGATAACCGGAATTTTAACATCAAATATTAAATCCGAAAGATTTCTGTTTGAAACTACTCTTTCAATAGTAGCCTTTACCTTGTTTTCATAACCGGTATATGTGTGAATGATATACCATCTAGGTCCAACGTTAAGCTCGTTAAAATCGCTCATAGCTCACCTCGAAAAATTATTCTATTGTGTCAGGTGCTACTTCTATTAGGTCAGGTACGAACTTATTGAATAGTACGTTGATACCGCCAACACCTTCTCTTAAGAGATAGTCAACAAGACCGATTACTACTGCAAAGCAAATCACGATAACCAAAACAAGAGCGAAGCTTTTAAATGTTGATTTTGGGGAAGCCCAAGAAATCTTTTTCCACTCTGATTTGACCTCTTTAAATTTTCTACCTATCCAAGAGAAGAAGCGCTTAATTCTGCCAGGACGTTTGTCCTTCTTTTCGATTTTTGTTTCGTTGTTAGCCATAACTTCCTCCTTACTTAGATTCCTTGTGCAAGGTGTGCTTACGACAGAAGCGACAGAACTTGTTCATTTCAAGTCGATCTGGGTCGTTCTTCTTGTTTTTCTTTGTGTCGTAGTTACGTTGTTTGCATTCTGAGCAAACGAGAGTAACCTTAACTCTTGCCTCATTCTTAGCCATTTTTCGGCACCTCCTAAATATTATTTGTGTACGCTGTACACAGTACCTCCCTCGATAGAAGGGAAATCACCCTCCTTTTTATTGTCGAAAAAACGACGCAAAAAAAGAACCCCTTCGCGAGGTGAAAACATTTTACCATAAGAATTTGCACTTGTCAATACTTTTTTGAAAAAAATTTTAAAATATATTATATAATAAGATTAACTAATCTCTTGATATTTGAAAACAATTGTGCTAAAATATATAATGAATTTCTATTGAATAAAGAGAGATGTTATGAAAAACGAATATTTAGTTTGTGGACAAATTATGCGCTCACATGGGATTACGGGCGCTATGATTATAAATCAATATTGCGATAGCTATGAGGTTTTTTGCGAGCTTTCAAGGATTTATTTAAAAAGTGGCGATTCCTTTATAGAATACAAGGTGGAAAAATGCGCGCCATATAAGACAAGCGTGCTTTTGACCATCGATGGCATTGAAACTCCTGAGGAGGTTACCAAATTGCGTGGTAGCTATCTTTACGCAAAAAGAGAAGATATTTTAAAGGATGAAAACGATTTTTTCATCGTGGACCTTATTGATTTGCCAGTTGTTGACGCAAATACAAGCGTGACATATGGCACACTTAAGGAAGTTATAAATCAAGGTGCGCAGGATATTTACGTTGTAAAAAGAGATGGCAAGGGGGATGCATATATCCCTTGCGTTAACGAATTTGTCAAGGAAATCAAGCTTGACGAGGCAATTTATATTACACCTATTGAGGGGATGCTTGACTAAATGAGATTTGAAATTTTAACGCTGTTTCCTGAGGTGGTTGATGCCGTTCTTGGCTCAAGCATTATCGGACGCGCTACCCAAAATGGATATATTGAGGTTAATTCGCATAACATTCGAGATTACACACTCGATAAGCACAAAAAAACAGACGATACACCATATGGTGGTGGCAAGGGCATGCTTATGTCAACCCAGCCTATTGTTGACTGCTTTGAGGCGGTTACAAAGGAGCTGAACGGCAAAACAAAAGCAATTTACGCCTCACCCCGTGGACGAATTTTTAATCACGAGGTTGCAAAGGAGCTTTCCCAGTATGACAACTTGATCATCCTCTGCGGACATTATGAGGGGGTTGACGAAAGAGTTATTGAGGAGCTTTCCCTTGAGGAGATTTCTATTGGTGATTATGTTTTGACAGGTGGTGAAATCCCTGCCTGCATCATAGTTGATGCTGTTTCAAGACTCGCTCCTGGCGTTCTTTCCGATAAGGAATGCTACGAGAAGGAAAGCATAGCGTCCGGACTTTTGGAATACCCACAATATACTCGCCCACGCACATTTCGTGGCAAGGAAGTGCCAGAGGTGCTACTATCTGGACATCATGAGAATATTGATAAATGGCGACTTGAAAAATCCTTGGAATTGACTAAGGAGCGTCGCCCAGACCTTTACGAAAAATATATAAATGAAGAAAAGAAATGAAGAAAAGACAAACGGAGGTGATTTAAATGGTAATTAAGCGTAAAAAACGTACCGCACTAGGTAAATTCAGCGCGTGGTGCTATAAAATGCTTAATAAAAGCTTTATAGGTAAGTTCTTTACCAGCTATGAAAAAGCCAACGATAAATTCGAAAAAATCACTAAAAAAGAAGTAAATAAGACACACACTCCACGTAAAAATAGATTAGCAAAAGCACTTGAAAATAATGTTTTTGCAAGAATTATCCCTTGCATTTACCATGCGTTTTTAAGAATCAAGGTTTCAAATTACGCAACCGTCGCTGTTGGTATGGGCGCAGTTTCCTTGACTATGTATATTCTTAATTATTTAGGTGTATGGAGCCTTGGTAATTTTAAAGCGACAGAAACAATGTTTGTTTTACCGGCGATTTTGATAATTCTTCCAATACCATATCTTTTTTCAAGAAAATCACTTGCACAATCCTTTTTAACGAATCGCCCACTCAACTTTATTGTGTTTAAGTTCTTTGGTGCGGATTACGAGGCGGTAAGAGATAGTGCAGTAAAAAATCGAGTTTCCAGCACAATGCTTGCATTCCTTATCGGTGGAGGACTTGGCGCACTTTCGTACTTTATACAAAAGCCTGAATATGTTCTTTTTGGTATTTCGATTTTGATTTTTGCGTATGCAATTATTAAAACACCTGAAATTGGAATTATTTTAACCATATTCACAATGCCTTTTGTTGATATGCTTATCATAAAGTGGATTATTCTTTATGTTGCACTTGCATATTCCCTTAAACTAATTCTTCACAAAAGAGTTATCAGCTTTGAATATTTTGATATTTGGCCAACCTTAGCGATAATAGGTATGATTTTTTGTGGCATTGACTATCAAAACCCAAAAAATTCATTGCCAACTATTGGAAGCAATCTAATAATTTTAATTTCATATTTTCTAATTGCAAACCTAATTAGATCCAAGGATTGGTTTAAAAGATGCATTTTCGCACTTACCTCATCAGCATTTATTTGTGCTATCGTAGGTATTGTACAGGTGCTTTTGGGTGTTCTTTCTGCATATTTGAGTTTGAATTTGCCACTCTTCGGTGATTGCTCAGGATATTTAAACGGCGCAAATTCGCTCTTTACAAGCAGTACAGCCTTTGCTTACTATATGGTTATTGCAATTCCATTTGCATTGATTCATATTTTCGCAGAGCGTCGCGAGGCAAAAAAGGTCGGTGGCTTCTTTATCGCTATGATTTTGACCCTCGGCTTGGTTGTTGCACGCTCAAATCCTGCAATTATTGGAATTTTCTTTGGCGTTTTGCTTTTGCTTCTCATTCGCCACAGAAACTATATGTATCTTGCACTATTTGCAATAGTAACTCCAATTGTTCTTTATTTCACCTTGCGCAATAATGAGCCGGTTCTCAATTTCCTAAATACCTTCGATGCATTTAGGGCAATGGATCCAGCTGGCAAGCTTGAAGAATTGAAGGCGGGCTTCAATCTTTGGCGTGAATCTCCTTGGGGACTTGGAATTGGCGCTTCAGGTGAGCATAATAGCTTGCTTATTCAGCTTCTTCTTGACTACGGAATAGTAATGGCAGTTCTTTTTGCAATGTGTATTATTATGTTTGCTCGTCTTGTTTTCTCATACTGCGCTAAGGAGAAGGGAAAGCATAGAAAAATTTATTGCTCAGCAGGACTTTGCGCACTTTTCGGAATTTTCGTTACTGGAATTTTCGAAAATGTTTGGACGGATCAAAAAATAATGCTTTTGAGCATTGTTTGTATGGCGCTTTCCTTTGCATACATCAAAATTGAGCGTGAGCTTAATGCACAAAAAATTGTAAGAAATGATTTTTCACAAGCATCCGTTGATATTGAGCTTGAGGATGACGAATATCACGAGTACGTTTTAGGCAGAAAGTATGTTCGCGCACCAAGAAAGCTAAAATCAAAAATAAACAACAAAATTCATCATTTAAAAATAAAGACTAAGAAAAAAACAACTGATAACGATGACGAGGATGACGACGATAGAGTATAGTCGTTTGGGCAAGAAAAATGTTTATAGATAAGGTTAAAATTTATGTAAAGGCGGGAAACGGTGGTAACGGTTGCGTTTCATTTAGACGCGAAAAGTACGTTGCCAAGGGTGGACCTGACGGTGGTGACGGTGGTCACGGTGGAAATGTTATTTTTCAAATCGACAAGGGTACAAACACGCTTCTTTCCTTTAGATATAAAAGAAAGTTCGTCGCTGAAAATGGTGGAGATGGCAAGGGTGCCAAGTTTCACGGAAAAAATGGCGAGGATATTATAATCAAGGTTCCAGAGGGAACACTTATAAAAGATGAAAAAACAGGCAAAATTTTAAAGGATATGTCATCGTGTGAGGACTGGATTTGCGCCAAGGGTGGCAGAGGTGGCTGGGGAAACAAGCACTTTGCCACACCAACAAGACAAATTCCAATGTTTGCAAAAAGTGGCACTAAGGGACAGGAGTGGGAATTAACTCTTGAGCTTAAAATGCTTGCTGATGTTGGTCTTGTTGGACTACCAAGCGCTGGAAAATCATCGCTTTTGGCTGCAGTCAGCGATGCTAATCCTAAAATTGCAGACTATCATTTTACAACTTTATCTCCAAATCTTGGTGTTGTTAAAATAAGAGAGGGATATGGCTTTGTTATGGCTGATATCCCAGGACTTATTGAGGGCGCATCAGAGGGCGCTGGACTGGGACACGCATTTCTTCGTCACGTTGAAAGATGTCGCTTGCTCGTTCAGGTTGTTGATATTTCCTGCATCGAGGGCAGAAATCCAGTTGATGATATTGTGACAATTGATGAGGAGCTGAAAAAGTTCTCGCCTGAGCTTGCAAAAAGACCTCGTATAATTGTTGCAAACAAGGTTGATTCCTTGGATAGAGAAATTGTTGATGTGCCGGCATTTGAAAAATTTGTTAAGGAAAACGGCTGGGATTTAATCTATATTTCTGCATATACCGGTGAAAACACCGAAATTCTTGTTGATAAAATTGCAAAAATGCTTGAGGAGCTTCCACCTCTTACTATCTATGAGGCTGAGTACACCGAGGAGGATGCAATGTATAACGAGGATGACGACCATGCCGTTACAATTACCAAGGATTCTGACGGAACATATGTTGTCGAGGGCGAATGGCTCTATAACCTTGTTGGACAGGTTAACTTTGAGGATAGAGAATCGCTTATGTTCTTCCAAAGAGTGCTTCTAAAAAGTGGAGTTATTGACAAATTAAAGGAAGCAGGATGTCAGGATGGCGACTCTGTTGCTATGTATGATTTCGAGTTCGATTTCGTAATCTAAATCTAAAAATCGTACACAGGGTACCTAAAAATAAATTTTGGGGAGGGGCTTGCTCCTCCCATTTTTAAAACAAGGAGACTAATATGAAATTAAATATAGGATGCCATCTTTCAGTATCAGGTGGCTACACAAAAATGGGAGAAACTGCCGTTTCAATAGGCGCTAATACATTTCAGTTTTTCACAAGAAACCCACGTGGCGGTTCGGTAAAAATTCCATCTGATGAGGATATAGCTGGGCTTATTAAAATAATGGAAGAAAATAATTTTGCTCCCATTGTTGCCCACGCACCATATACCTTCAATCCTTGCGCACTTGACGAGGGAATAAGAGATTACACCAAGCGCACAATGGCAGAGGATATGATTTTACTTGATAAAATTCCTGGCGCACTTTACAATTTCCACCCGGGCTCACACGTTCAGCAGGGCGCAGAAGTTGGAATTATAAAGACAGCTGATACCTTGAATTCAATCCTTGATAAAAGCCAAAAAACAATGGCTCTTATAGAGACAATGGCAGGCAAGGGCTCCGAAATTGGTAAGACCTTTGAGGAAATTGCAAGCATAATTGAAAAAACAGAAAACAAGGACAGAGTTGGCGTTTGTCTTGACACCTGCCACATAAATGACGGTGGATACGATGTTACAAATAGATTCTATGGAATTTTAGAGGAATTTGACAAAATAATCGGTATTGATAGATTAAAAGCAATACACCTAAACGACTCAAAAAATCCTTTGGGCGCACATAAGGACAGACACGAAAAAATAGGAGAGGGGCACCTAACTCTTGATGGAATAGTTAAGGTGATTACCCACCCCGTTGTCGCTAAATTGCCAATTATTTTGGAAACGCCAAACGAGCTTGATGGCTATGCACGTGAAATCGCACTTTTAAAAAGCCTAACAGAAAATTTATAACAACGAGCGCAGTGTCAGACGCCACGCATTTATGATTGCCTGTGGTGAGCTTAGAGCTATAATTGGCTACACCAAGTTATGATGTGGATTTGGCACAAGCTGAAATAACATATAATAACATTTGCAAAAAAGAGGACAGAGAGTGTAAAAACATTCTCTGTCCTCTTCCTGTTGGGTCAACTGCATAGAATTAGCTGAAAATATTAATTTTTATGTCAACAAATAAATCATTCGAATTTGAAATAAAAATTAAAATAAGTTATTTAAGTGATATAATGGAAATACCATATATTAACGGGCATACAAGTGCCTAATTTTTATATGAGTTCTGGAAGGAGGATTCAAGATGAAAGCAAGAAGAAGTATTGTTATCGCATTTTTGCTCGTAGCTGTTTTGGTTCTCGGTGTTGGTTTTGCAGCAGTTTCAACCACACTTGATATCACAGGTAAGGCAGATGTTAATCCTGATGCTGCATTCAAGCAAGATATCTATTTTGATTCAGCAGTAGCTAACGATGCCGGCAACACAGCAACAGTAAACCCAAATGACGACAACAAGGCATCCTTTACCGCTAATAACCTAAGTGGTATGGGTGACAGTGCATCATTTACTTATATTGTTAAGAATGATGGTGACCTTGATGCTAAAATCAGCGTAACTGCTTGCTCAGTTTCTATTGGCGATACTAGTATTTTTGAAATTAGTACAAGCTGGGATGAAGCTCAAGATTTAGCAGCTGGTGGACAAGCAGAAATCACTGTTACTGTTTCCTTAAAAAGCACACCAGAGGAATCAATAAGTGGTTCATTCATCGTTGAATTAAAAGCGGAGGCAGTTAATGCATAAGCTTTTAATAAAGGCTTAGTGAAGGGAAGGAGGGCTCTTAATTGACCCCTGATACAAGAAAATCGTATTTTCTTTCAATTGGGCTTTTTTGCGCCCTTCTAATTACGTTTTTAGTGCCAAGCACAGGCAACAGTAGGATAATTGCTGCTGTTCTGCTGTTGCCAGCTATGGTGTTAACATTGCTTTTACTAAAAAAACGAGGCATTTTATCAATTAATAAAGGAACTGTTACACTCATTATGGTTGTTTCAGCGCTCCTTTATGTTATGCTTAGTTTTATACTCGGCATTTACTTTGGATTTTACAAGTATGTCGGATTTAGTGTTGATACACTTTTTAAATTTATTTTGCCTATTTCGGTAGTAATCATTTCTGTCGAAATCATAAGAAGGGCTCTTTTGGCACAGTCAAAAAGGCTCACCGATATTTTCGCTTACTTAATTTCATTACTTGCAGAGCTTTTGATTGTGTCAAATATACGACAAATCAACAGCTTTAATGAATTTATGGACATGGTGGGCTTGGCGTTGTTTCCAGCTATCTTTTCTTCCATACTCTACCAGTATTTGTCGAAAAGATACGGTGCAGCTTCAGTTATTCCTTATAGATTGATAATAACGCTATATCCTTACATTTTTTTAAGGATTGCCAATATTCCAGATGTTCTGCTTGCGTTGATGAATATTTTCACTCCAATTGTGCTTTACATTTTTATCAAGTCACTTTTTGAGAAAAAACCACAAAAGGCGGTGAAGAAAAAGAGCAAGTGGCGCTTCGCTGCATATGCAGCCATAGCTGTTGTTATGATTTCAATAGCAATGCTTATTTCTTGCAAATTTAAATACGGCGCCCTCGTTATTGGCTCGGAAAGTATGACGGGTGAAATTAACGTTGGCGACACTATAATTTACGAAAGCTATAACGGTCAAAAAATTGAAAATGGTCAAATTATCGTGTTTGAAAAGGATAATGTTGCCGTTATTCATAGAGTTATAAATATAGAGCGTATTGATGGCGTTACAAGATACTACACAAAGGGTGATGCTAATGACTCACCAGACTCGGGATATAGAACCGAGGGGGATTTAATCGGCATTACTAAATTTAAAATATCATATATCGGCTATCCAACCCTGTGGTTAAGAGGCCTGTTTGAAAGATAAAACCAAGATATAAATAATAAAGAAAGGAGAATGGTATGTCAGAGGCTGAGAAGAAAAAACGAGAAGATTATGTCAAAAACAGACGTACATGGATTATCGTTCAAATTATTGTCGCCGTTGTGTTGGCACTTGATATAATATTGTCATTATTTACTTATTACCAATTTAATAAGAGTCAATATGTTGAATATACCGAAGACGGCTTCGCTGAATACTATGTGCTCCTTGAAGAAAACGAGTTCTACGATGAAGGCATTTTAGACGGTGGTCAGGCATATGTTACCGAGCTTATAGATGCAATCAACATCAACTTTAACTACAAGCTTAAAATGGATTCAAATAATGTAGATTACAATTATAGGTATTTTATAGATGCCATTGTTGAGGTTAAAAACAGCGACAACGACCTTCTATATAGCGAAACTGAAAATTTAGCGTGCTCATCCATTAAAACCCAAGAAAGCGGCGAGGAGCTTGAAATCGATACTGAGAAAATAGATAAGAACTCAAAGCTTCAATATAGCCCAACCTTAGATTTCAAGAAATATAACAAGCTTGCTACAAGCTTTATCGAGACATATCAAATCAAAAACGCAAAAGCATCATTAAATGTACGTATGCAGGTGGATGTTGCGGGAAATGGCACATCATTTAAAAAGAATAACGACAATTCTTACTTCATTTCACTCAATATTCCATTAGCAACCCAAACCACCAAGGTTACTACAATGACAAGTATCAATTCTGGCGTGGGCAAAACCTTAGCGTACAACAATAATGTTAACCAAAATATATTTAAGTTTTCAGCGGTGATTTCCTCTATACTTGAGGTTATTGTAATAACTGTTTTAATCATATTTGTTTACAAATCTAGAAACTATGATATTAACTATACAATAAAGGTTAAAAAGATTCTTTCGTCATATAAATCCTATATTCAAAGGATAATGAACGAAATCGACACGACGGATTATCAGCTTCTTTACGTTGAAACGTTTAGGGAAATGCTCGAAATTCGCGACACAATCGGCGCACCTATTTTGATGAATGAAAATGAGGACAAAACGCGCTCCAGATTCTTCATTTTAACAAATACCAAAATTGTTTACTTGTTTGAAATCAAGGTTGAAAACTACGATGAAATATATGGAAATGCTGATACACAAGAAAAAAGTCTTGATAATGAGCTTTCCGAGCGAGAATTAGAGCGTGACAGCGAAACAGTGGATTTTTATGCTGAGCCTGAAGTCGTTATCGTTTCCGAGCCAACTCTTGACGAAAGTCCGGTCCTTTACGAGGAAGTAATTGAAGAAAAGCTCGAAAATGAAAATGAAGCTGAGCCTGAAATCCCCCAAATAACAGAAGAAATAATTCAAAGAGAGCCGGAGAAGAAAATAGCTCCAATCCTATCATACCTCGATAACGATGGAAACAAGCTTGAAATCAGATACAGCCGTTCGTTTGAGGCTAATCTAATCCAGAGTGATGATACAGTTAAGGAATATTATAACGAGCTTAAGAATTACATTATGTCCTTCAAGGGAGTTAAATCCAGATTTAGCTGGAAGTTTGAAACCTTTAACAAGGGCAGAAATCCATTCTTTAAAATTAAGCTTCGTGGAAAGACGATACTTCTTTACTGTGCAGTTGATCCCGAGTCAATAGACAAGGCAAAATATCGTCATGACGCAATTGATAATAAGCTCTTTGCAGACGTTCCAACGCTTCTTAAAATTAAAGCCGGATTGAATGTCAGACGCGCGAAGGAGATCATTGACCTTGTTATGAGCAATTTCCAAATGGAGAAAAACCAGAAAGCACAAGAGGTTGATTATAAGTCCTTGTATCCATATGAGGATAATGAATCCCTCATTGAAAAGGGACTAATTAAAACACTCTAAAGTAAATTAATAGAAAAAAGCCGACACTGCGTCGGCTTTTTCTTCATCAATAGCGTTACACAACATTGTCAATGTGCAATCGCTCCTTGTTCTTTATTTCATTTATATATTCTCTCAAAAGAGCAGAATATTCGTTGAAAGAATCGCTCTCGCCACTCTTTTGCTTGGCTTCAAGCACGGAAAGAGCTAAATTTATATTGTCAATGTCCTTATGTGAAACAGAAATGCAGATTTTATGCTCGTTTTCCTCCCAAAGCTTGCGAAATTCCTCTGTGCTTTTTTTGTTTTCATAAGTTATATTTTCTGCCTTTTCTATTAAATCACTTGTAACATTTTTTATATAAATGCCATTATATATTATTATGCCGACAAGCAAAATAAGAGCGCACGTTGAAAAAATTAAAGATTTCATTTTTCTTCCTTTAATATTATATTTATATCCCCATTATCGCTATATGTTAGCAAAAAAACCTCATCAAGTGTGCGATTTTGCGATTTTAAGTAATCCAAAATCCACTTTTTCTTAACCCCCGATATCTCTAAGCTGCTTTGGTTTATTTTGCCATCGAGAATAATCGCGTGTGAAAAATTGTCCTGCTTTTTTAAAACAGAAAGCTTGCCGTTTTCCTCTAAAACTGCATAGTCCACCTCTGAAATATCGCCAATGTCCTTAAGTCTTAATTCGCCAAGTAACTCGGGCAAGCTCATTCGTAATTTGGAAAGCTCCTTTTCGTTTAATTTTCCCTTCCTAATTATATAACTGGGGTTTCCAATCAGAATCTTTTTCATAAACGATGATTTTGTTACTAAAAACGACGATATAATCTCGCTTGAAATTAAAATCACCAATGGGATTAAAATGTAGGTGAGTGGAATTGAAGGGTCGAAAATTGGTGCAGTTGCAAGCTCGGAAAGCATAAAGGTGATAACAAGCTCCGAAAGCTCAAGCTCGCCTACCTGACGCTTGCCAAGCAACCTAATTGCAACAATAAACACAAAATAAACAATAATTGTTCTAATAAATACAGTAGCCATATAATTATTATCTAATTAACTATTTAGAAAAATACATACTAATAATTAGTTAAATCAATAATATAATTGTAAAAAAATCAAAAAAAATGAAAAAACTTTAAAAAAGTACTTGACAAAGTGGAAGTGGTTTGATATAATAGCAAGGCACTGTGTGAAAAAGAGTAGCGCGGAGCCTAAAACAGAACCTTGAAAAGAGGTTTGATGCTTAGTAAAAATCCTAGTCAGCTGCTGGGGCCCCCGAGCCGTTAGCATCTCAGGCTTGGGGAATTTATGAGGGGTCCTCGAAACGAACGAAGCTGAGTTTTGGGGTTCCTGAGAAAGATCCTTGAAAATTGAACAATGAACTAATTAGAAAAAGAGAACTAATGTACAAAAGACGGAACTCTGAAATTCTTTTAGGTTTTTAGAAGAAAATACTCGAAACAAGTAATTTTAAGTAAAGAGCGAATATTGAGCTA